>JARRCM010000036.1 GCA_029982205.1 Thermosediminibacterales bacterium | reverse complement strand
TTGTTCCGGTGATACCGCATCAACCATTTGTCTTACGGCTTCTGGGCCTATGGGTGCTTTTTTGCCGACCAGCATTATATCCTGCATGGGTGGAATTTCAAATTCTGATAGTTTTATGGTTATATCAGCTTTACGGAGAGGTTCGGTTGACCGGGATGTTTCTTTCGATAACAAAAAAGGTGACCTCCTTTCGTAGAACAATTAAAAAATTGAAATCTTTGGGGTATAAAGCTAGTTTGGAAGAAATGGCAGTTTAACAATTGCAAAAATAGTCCAACTTCTTTTTGAACCACACTCGAACTTACACTGGTTGTAGCAGTTCCTGTCGGGATAACAGATATTTCTGCAATTGCCGCAAAAACAACCTTCCCTGAAAAGGTTTTAAAACACAAACCATGCAATGACTCCCGCTAAAGGAGGGAAAATCAAAGCCAGACCATATCTTAAAAGGCTAAAACGCGGTCCCACCATGACTATCTCGTAGGGCAGTCGCCCTACGCTCCACATAGCCCAGCCGGTTATAAAAGCAACCATTGTTGCTAGGCTGGCACCGGCCTTGTATATAGAACTTGCCACCGGAAAGGCCACGTAGGGGCCTCCTGGAATCAGGGCTCCCGATATTGCTCCGATAAGAATACCTTTGAATCCAGCTTCATTACCCAACAAGCTTTTTATCACATTTGGAGGAACTATAACCTGGAGCAGGCCGGCAGTAACAAAAGCAAATACCAGCAATGGGAACAATTTCTTAAACATAACAAGCCCCATTTTGATTCCCTTTACATTGCTCCCGTCCTGCCTTCTTCCCGCAATCAAAAAAAGTATTAAGCTGATAGCCGCTAAAGTTAATGTAGCCGTAATCATGGAAACTCTCCCCACATTTTATATTTTACCAAAAATTAATCTTTTTCAAGAGTTAACGTGTGTTCCAAAATCCAGCCCTTTACTCTTTCTCCACAGTTTCTAAACAAAATATAGCTTGAAAACCCTATTATAATCGGAAAAGCAAAGGTTATCGAATATCTAATAAAGGTAGTCCGGGGACCTAAAAGGGCTATTTCCATAGGAAGCCGACCCAGATCCCACAGGCTTTTAGCCATGGAAAAGGCCATAACCGTTGATATATCTGCTCCCGAAGCCAGTAAAGAAGCTACTATAGGGTAATAGCCGTAGGGACCGCCTGGAATAAGGGCCCCTCCCAGCGAAGCGATTACAATTCCTTTAAGGCCGGATTCCCGACCCAGCCAGCGTTTAATTACCTTTTTGGAGACTACAACCTGGATCAACCCGGCTGCAGTCATTGCAAAAATAAGTATCGGTAATACCCTCACGAAGGTTATTAATCCAAGGGACACTCCATCCATAACCATACCAAAACCTCCACGATACCAGGCAAAACCGGCCAAACATGCAGTAACACAGCCCATACCAAAAGTCGTTTTATTCAAAAAACCAACACCTCTTTTCTTTTTATAATTATATGCTGTTGTTTATTCTACGCAAACAACAGCTTGGTAAACGGATAGGTGTGAAATATATTTTTCTATAAAATTATTGAATCTTTAAATTTATGTTATATTAAGATTGCCTTCCCCTTTGAAATCACCATATGCAGAAACCGAAAAGGATGTTAAGCACTAAAACCTTCTTCCGATGCAACCTGGACTATTGTTACGGAAGAATATCGCCGGTCGTTTTTAAGATCTATTTCAACGGGATTTATCTTTATACCATTCTGCTGCACAACCCTAACTACCGGCCGTAAACTGCAGTCGGAATAGTTTCGTACAACATACCCTTCCATCGAATTTGAAAGAACTACTTTTGAACCAACAGGATAAGGCATGATCTTCTGCAAAAAGAGCTTGACAACCTCCGGATCAAACATCCTACCGCTGCCGCCCATTATATGTTCTACAACCTCATGCACCGGCAGGGCTTTTCTGTAGCATCTATCTGATATCATTGCATCAAGTCTGCTTTTTATCGGAATATCATGTTCTAATTTTTCTTTTAAAAACTGGTATCCTTTTAAAGGATGTGTGTTAATTATCTCGCGTTCGCGGTCGTTTAATTTCCCCTTCTTGTTCAAAATATCTTTTTCTATAAAAATCTTACCCGCATCGTGAAATATAGCTCCCATACCAAGTTCATATAGGCGTTTTCGATCAAATCCCGCAGCTATCCCTATGATCATTGAAATTATCGCTACATTAACCGAATGAAAGAAAATATATTCATCGAAAATTTTTATGTCCGCCATATTCAAGAGAACATGCCTCTTTTTTATTAGTTCATCAATTATTTCCTCAACTTGTTTTTTGATATTGACTATGTCCTCTTGTGAATGATACCCCTTCTGAAGCCTTGTAAAAGCATTCTTCACAATCGCAATTGTCTTGATTTTAACTTCCTGGCGTACGGGTTCAGTTTCTACACTATCTGTATTTTCATCTTCGATATATACACCGTTGTATCCTCTCTCTTTGAGTTTTTTTATATAAGATTCCTTTAGTGTTGTTCCTTTTGCAAGAAGTATAGCACAGTCGGTATTGTAGATGTTTCGCGCAAGTACCTGTCCTTCTTTGAGATTATCAATGCTTATAAACCTCACAAAAACATCCCCTTTTCGTTAGAATTAGCCAGGAGAATACTGAAAAAATACCTTCTAAAACCTATAAAGTAACAAACATACTTTCAAAAATACAATTTCAGGAATCCATCTTTTGTATTAAGAAAAATCCAAAAAAATTTCCCAAAAAAAAGAAGGATGTTCTTTTATACAATCGTTGACCGTTCTATATTTAACCGGACTTTCTGCAACATGACTGCTTTATAGTGAATCTCTAGTTAAGCATGGTTTTGAAAAAACTATCAGGTTAGGACAGCAAAAAATGTTGGGTAATAAATCTTACGAATGAAGCGATTCTTTTTTAAGTCTAATGCTTTAAATACTTTTTCTGTATCAATTTTATCAAAACTACTTTTACCGGCTCCATTACTGTGAATTGTATCTTTAACTATCTTCCTCCTATTTTTTTCTAAGATTCTGTGAAAAACAACTAATCTTTTGCCTCCAAGTGTTCAAGTAAGCCTTTAAAAATTCTGGTTAAACCCTGAATGTTTTGAATGGATACTTCAGGCACTAACAGTAAAGTTATCATTATATTCTTTCAGCTGGGTCTTTTTGAGGTTTAAGATACTGTAATCCTTGCCATAGCCAACCTCTTATATTCTGGATATTTACGATGAATTTTTAAAAGATTAGACTCCATCGTAAAAAGTTCAAGACTATAATTGGCCTCTTCTCCCTTTTTTATTTTCCCGAATTTCTTACTCATTTTATCTGCTATTTTTTCAATTTTATAATTGTTTGCTTTGATCTGTTTCATCATTACCACTTCCTTATGTCTTTATTTTCTTCTCTAGGACCTGTATACGCACATACTCCCATCCGCAGAGAATTACTAATAAGGAGGGAATAAAATTCGCCTTCATTTTCTTTTATACAATTATGTGCTTTCTATCAGCACCTTTATATTTGCCATATTTACCTCCACTGTAACATCTAACTACAAAATTACTTAATCTTGCGTAATTCCCTGTTAACTTCATTACGGTAGAAATATTCAGGATCAAATTTCCTTCCGCCAGTATCCTTTTCTGCCCATATAAGCATATTCTCATAATCCGGATGATTTCTATCACTTATAATCCTGATAAATTCTTCATAGCCTCCGATACCTCCAACATCTTCAGGCGGCCGGTGTCTCTCTCCATCTAAACAGACAGGATAATTATGCTTATCTTCTGCCTCTAACACATTTTCAACAACAATTTCATGAATCCAATTATCTCCAAAATCATAAGTATATGTGAATTTTGCGCCTTCAGTCATATATTTGTCTATTTTTGTGCTTCTGGGATTCTTCTCCGGCTTACCATATAGTTCACCCGGTGCAAATTCATCTGATGGTAATGCAACTACAAAGTCCTGAAACTCAAAATTATATAAATGATAGTTTTGCCATCCAAATGAAGCCTGTATATATTTATGTAATTTTGCAAATGTGATATTGGAAGGAATGACTATCCTTCTCCAGATCGGCGGTTTTATTCCCTGAATTGTTATTTTTAGTTGATACGCTTTCGCCATTGATACACTCTCTCCTTTTCTATAATAATTTTCGTAAGATCCATCACTAGAAAAAGTCCCAGATTTCCCCGGGATCGGTTATATCCGGATCATCAAAACGTTCCAGAGTATTTAACCAATCTGCTTTTTTCTCTTTAATGGTCAGGCAGACGTCTTCATAATCTTCTTTAGCTATCAGCCCTTTTTCCAGCATAAATTTATAGAATTTTTTAAACCCTGCTGTATAGTCATTAATAGAAGTTTTACTGGCCCACACGGCTTTTTTTATGAACCAGCAGCCAAGAAAATCATCTATATGATAAGCACCTTCAGCGGCCGTTTTAGGCTCATAGTATAAGAGGTATTCATTAATATAGAAATCTATATTACCAACATGTTTTTTAATAGTCTTTGAAGAAAGGCCCTTCTCAGCAAGCCAGTTTGAAAAATCCTCTAAGAGCTTTTTGTTTTCCTTTTTAATCTTTTTACATTCTTTTTTATACTTTTCATAATCGACCATTTTACATACCCCTTCACTTTAAATTGTTTAATTTTTCAGCATACCTTTTCTCATTAAATACCCGCTTGTTTTTAAGAATATAGTATATTTCTTCCACCAAAACAGAAGCTATCATTTCTTTAGCTGTCTTTTCATCATATTTTTTTGTTAATCTTTGCAGGGTTTTCCTGGTTACAGGCGGATTATTGGCTTTAAGTTGATTATCTACTACCTTTAAAATCATTTGTTTTAAACGTGGATTTTCTTTCATAATCATTGTAACCTCTTTTCTTTTTATAATTATATACTGTTGTTTGTTTTACACAAACAACAGCTTGGTAAACGGATAGCGTCAATTTACTGTAGGAAAATTTCAAAGGCAGACTTCGGCCTTATAAAATGCTGATATAAAGTTCATACTCAAGATTATCTACCATTCGCAAAAGCCATGACGAAAGTGGATGACGAAAACACCATGTTGCACTAAACCGCTGTGCGGTGGCACGTGGTATCCCGTTTTGTGGTATCATATTTCCTGTAAATTATTATAGGAAAGGATGTTTTATCTTATGTCAAACCATTATGAAAAAATGAAGTTTGAGATGGAACTACGCTGCTATTCCCCTCACACCCAAAAACATTACCTCAGTCATGTCCGGTTACTTGAAAGACACTTAGGCAAACCTCCGGATCAGATCTCACCCAATGAAATAAAGCAGTATCTTCATTATCGGATTAAAAAAGGCATCAGCTACAGTAATATTAATATTTCCTGTAATGCTTTCAAGGTGATGTTTAACTCGGTTTTGAATCGCAACTGGTCCGATGATGTCATTGTTCGTCCTAAGAAACAAAGTAAACTCCCCCATGTTCTCTCCAAAGATGAGATTCTGTCTATCATGGATCATATCACCAATTTTAAACATAAGACCATACTACTTACTGCCTATTCATCTGGCCTTCGAATCAGTGAGGTACTAAATCTTCGTGTCTCAGACATTGACTCTGAAAATATGCTCTTAAGGGTCCGCTGTGGCAAGGGAGGCAAAGACAGATTTACCGTCCTGGGGGAGGAAAATCTTAAGCTGCTTAGGCAGTACTGGAAGTTGTACAAGCTCAAAGACCTCCTCTTCCCAGGCATGATTAAGGGTAAACCTATTGCTGCAAGAAATATTCAGCAGGTGTTTAAGACAGCAAAAGAGAAGGCCGGTATTAAAAAACCCGTTTCTGTGCATTCTCTTCGTCACAGTTTTGCTACCCATCTTCTTGAGAATAATACGGATCTAAGAACCATTCAGGTTCTTATGGGTCACGCTAGTATTAATACCACATGTATTCATCTTCATCTTTCCACCAAACATCTTTCGTCTGCCAAAAGTCCGCTGGATGGAGGTGAGACCCATGCCTAAAATCACGGTACTTTATCAGAATCAGAGGCTCATGTATTCCATTCTTTTAAAGTCAGCTGGTGATACCATTACAGAGCTGGCTAAAGACCCTAAGTTCCTCGGTGCTCAAACAGGAGTTACAGCAGTACTCCATACATGGGGGCAGAATCTTTCCTTCCATCCCCATGTCTACTGTATCGTGCCAGGTGGTGGTCTTTCAAATGACGGCCTTCGCTTCATACGCTCAAGTAAAAAGTTCTTTCTCCCTGTCCGGGTGATATCAAGGAAGTTCAGAGGTAAGTTCTTTTATTACCTCAAAGAAACTTTTAAAAACGGTGATATCAAACTTTTCAACGATACTGCAGAACTGGGACATGGTTTCAATTTCCTTAATTTTATAGACAGTTTATACCAAACTGATTGGGTTGTTTACTGTAAAAAGCCTTTTAAGTCCCCCTGGCATGTTGTAAACTACTTAGGCCGTTATACCCACAGGGTAGCCATCTCAAATTCAAGGATTGTGGACTTTGACAGAACTACTGTTACCTTTAGATGGAAAGATTACAGGGATAACAATAAAGTTAAGCTCATGACCCTTAAAGCTGAAGAGTTTGTACGTAGGTTCCTGCTTCTTTATACCTGCCCTGTATGCGGCGGCATTATGGTATTTTCCGGTCTAATCGGCAATGCGTATGCAGGACCATAACACGCGACAAAACATAATATACCTTTTCTGACAAGCCCACATTTGGGGAGGGGGAAAGTGCGCCCTTTTATGCACTTTTTACTGTATTATCGGACCGGTATTGAGTATGCAGGCTATCCTATATACTGGTATTAAGCTGATTTTATGGTTATGGGGAAAATTGAATTCCCATAACTAACTATCTGCGGCAGCTGGTTCAGTACAACCAGAGATTCATGATGTTCTAGATACTTCTAATAAATTTTAATGGCCTTGCTGGTATATATGCTGCGGGGTCATTTTCGTTTTGCGGACTGTGAACATCATAAATCTCTAATGTGTTAGGCGACATGGCATTCATACTACAACGTCTTTTATTTTCTCTAAAATTTTTTGCTTTCTTTTCTCCAAAAAAGCATTTATGTTATCAGTCAACAAATCATCTACTGCATCTTCAGGAATTAGATGAGTTGTTAGTATCGCTTTTAATTTGTCTTTGCCATAATCGTTAATTCTATCTTCAAAATATTTTGAAGGATTTTGGTTCCCTTTAGCTGCATTTGTTGTTATTAAAGTTCTATTAATTACTGAGTTTATGTTATATTTTGATTTTGGGAAAATATGATCATCCTGTACCTTCTTTTTATAAAATTGTGGAGGCTGACCAGTTTTAAAATCAAAGGCTCCAGAGAGAACAATAAGATTCATTACTCCCCTATATGTTGCTGCCCCTTGCTTATCTACGTCTATATCTACATCATTAATGTTAAATTTCTTTACAAATTCAGGTATTTTAGAATCATCTTTTAACCATTCCTCTACAGTTTTATAATCGGAATATGAAGTTGTATCCACAGCCTGATCATATCTATTTAAAAATACAGATATCCAGTACCACCTGGTTACTTTCTTATAACTCTCAGGAGTCTCGAGTTTATTAGTTTTTATATAGTGTATGATTGCCGCTAATGGTACTAACATCGTAGTATATGGCATCCATTTAGAAAAATCAAAAACACCGTAACCATCCCTTATATCTGTAACCCTTTTATATGCTTCATTTAGCGAACTAAGTGCACTATTCCAATCATTTATGAAATTCTTGGGATTTAAATTTAATAGATTCCTCCGTTTTGGTTCTTCCCCTCTTATTAGTGCTATTACTTTTAATATAATTTCAGGCTTTATTATTTTTATAATTTCATATTTGGATTTTGCATCATCTAATAGGTCTCTTAATTTTATTTTATGTTTATACAGTCGTGCGGTAAGGAGTTCAAAAACAGATAATGGCTCCCCTGTCCTATTAATTCTTTCAAAAGTTTCAATAATTTTTTCAAGATCTGTATCTCTAGGTAATTTAATCATGTGAATAGGTTTTTTAAGAAAATTATCTATTAGATCATAAATCTCACTAAACTGTGATTGATATTTATAAAACCTTTTAAAAATTTCAGATCTTTCTTTAATGCATCCAAAAGGGATAACTAGGTTTTTTGAAGTAATTTCTTTTAATCTTTTTTTATCTCTTACATTTACTCCAATTACTGCATCATTCCAATCACCGTGTAATGCTTTTTCCAAATCCAAATAAAACCTGTAAGCACTTTTTCTACCTTTTAAAGGGATATCTGGCTCATATAAAGCATAAAATAACGCTGTTGTTCTTTGTTGACCGTCTAGAATTATTTTAACAATTGATTGTATTTTAGCATTACTATTTACGTTCTCTACACCTTCGAATAGACGTAGTGCAAAGGGAGAATCATCTTTATAGATTTCAAGGATCAACATAGTGCCTATGAAATAGTCTCCAAGCACAGACACTAACAATTCTCTTACATCTTCGGGTTCCCAGACAAAACTTCTCTGAAAATCCGGTAAAACTATTTCCCCTTTATATACCCCCTCTACTAAACTCTTTACATTCATATTATTTATCATATTGGACACCTCCTTTTCTGGCTATACCGCCTAACTCCGGTATATCCAAACAGGTCGGATATCTTTCCATATTTGGAAAATATGCGACTATGTTGTATATACATCCCTCTGGACGACTGCGTATCGCCCGCTTTCTTTTACCCATACTTTACTACCTATGTTAAAAGCTCAGAAATCAGCGGGTAACTTACACAAGGATATCCCTTCCCCCTCCATTCCTGGCTCAGTTTCGTTACAACCTGGTATAAATTCAATTCTAATCTTCCTCCCAAATGCCTCAACAAAATTCATTCCCAAGCCAGCTTATCAACACTGTTCTGAAGATCCTTTCTTGTAGGTCTGGTATATTTAGCTGTCGTGTTTAAATCAGCATGGCCGGCAAGCACCGCCACCCTGTCCAAGCTTTCCCCGGCATCCACAAGAGACTTGCAGAAAGTGTGTCTTAAAACGTGCGGAGTTACGTTCTCCAGTCTGGCGTCATAGGCATACCTGGATATCATATATTCAATACTCCGTGCGGTTATATGCCTGCCTCCTCTTCCGGGAAACAGCGGGCCGGGGTCGCTTCCTCTTACCTCAATCCAGGCTTTTAGTACTCTCCTGGCCGTAAGGTTTAACGGTACTTCCCTGTATTTGTTCCCTTTCCCTGATCGGACAACAATATACCCGCTCCTTTCCCTGATCATTACATCATCTATATTTAATGCACACAGCTCGTAAACCCTCAGTCCGGTATGCATAAGCAGGATAATAATGGCAATATCCCTCTCTTTCCTCGATTTCCGTACGGCTCGCATCAGTGACTGCTGTTCTTTTCTGCCGAGTGCCCTGGGGGCATTCTTAACTTCGGATACGGGTTTTATGTCCCCTGCAGGGTTTCAGGCAATACAGCCTTTTTCTACTGCCCATTTAAAAAAAACTTCAAAGAACGCAGAGCCCTGTTTATTGTAGCCGGTTTCTGGTTCTGATTTTGAAGGTGCCTCTTGAATTCCGCTATATCCAGCGGGCCGATTATATCTGCTTTAGGTAGTTCATCGGCTGTATCACGATACCATTTTATAAATTTCTTCAGGTCGGAAAGGTATGCGCGTACCGTAAAAGAACTTGCATCCTTCTCCCTGAGGTAAACTTCAAACTTGGAAATAAGGTCGTACATTCAGCACTACTTCCTGATAAATAATTATTCGAAGTATTTTTTTCTACTTAGCGGGTAAATTTTCCTGCATTATCTGAAAAATTTCTATGTGTTTTTTCGGATAAGACATCTTATACGAATTAAAAAACAGCTAAAAAAGATTAAGCAAGTTTTTTATCTCAAAGATTCTTCTTTGGATTTTTTTCTTTCGTAGTTTTCATCCCCTTTCTGGCAAGCCTTAAAGCCCTTTTGTTGTTAACAATGTGGGCATACAGGCAATCCCCACAAAGAGGAATAGAATCTCCAGAACTGCAAACAAACAAATATCTAGTTAACCTTCCACAGTATCTACAAGTTAACCTTTTCTTGGTTCTAAAAATAGTTTGGCTGCCATCTCTGCTCTTCCACACCGAGTGCTGCCACATTATCATATCTATTCCACCTTTTTTCTTTTTTGGCAATATATACAAATAATGCCACACAAAACATAACTTAACATAAAAGCTTTTTAAAATCAACAAAAAAATTTTTATAACTAGAATAGCTGCAGCCGTTTGCCCCGGTATATACCGGTAGGACAAAACGGCACCGAAGGAGCAGGTTTTTAGCCTGTTTGGTAACTCTCCTGCCCCGGCAAGCAGGGCAATGGGGGAGATAATCCCCACACGGGTAATCCGTTGGAAAAATAAACAGACGACACAAAGCCTCATTGTGCCTATAAGAGAAGGTATAATGGGGCTTTGTGTGTAATCCTTCAAAAACCGAACATAATTACTGTTATGTCTGATTATTATATTCAATTATTGGTCAAAAAAAGGGGTCTTTTTTTATATGTAACGCACATTTCGCACCCTTAGGTATTTTTCTTCTTTAATTTTTAAGGCTTAATCATTTCAGCAGACGAAGTAGCGACTTTCGCGTTACAACATAAACATCACGGGTAAGACCTAACAACCCAAGAATTCTATCAAGAGACTCTTCATTGGGTATGTCAGGAATAACACGATACTTTTTACCACCCTAATTAATGATTGCCAACCTGAAAGGGACTCAAAAGCCAAGTATTCTGTTACCTGTAGGTTTTTGTATTTTTATTTTACTAAGTTTTGTTTGAATGCTTATGCATTAAGTGGATATTCTCCAATGTTAGGAGTTCAAGCCGTTATAAAAGGTCAAATTACATGTTCTAAACACGGTTGCTTAAATATATAGTTGCTTATTAGTATCAATCTCAAATAACTCTTGAGTTTTTCAAAGCAGGCTATATAGCAATAGTGTCAAGGGTACAAAGCAGGTGTTAGCCCTTACCCTTGACACCATAAGGGAGACTGATATAACTTTGGAAAGGTTGGGTAAGAATAATGGCTAGAATTTGGAATGGATATTCTTGCCATTCATAAGGATAATTATAATTGTGAATGTTAGTGATATAAGTGTATATTCTCCAATTTTAGGGGTCAAGCCGCTGTTCCTGCCATTTTTTCAATGCAGCCGGTATATCAAGATTTGCAAGTATTTTAAATGATCTAACCACATCATCAACAGGAGGAAGGCCTGTTTTTTTTACATAAAACCGCTTTTCTATTTTTATTGAAGATTTAGGATTAACGTACTCCGTATATTTCCATATACCATTACTTTCATCTTTCTTAAATTCCGACTCGTATTGGTGGTATAGAAATTTTATAAAATCATTGCGTTTATCATGATTTGTCAAAATATGGGTATTCGACTTTTTATTCAATTCTATGTAAATTAAAATATTTTTAACATCTTCAACCTTATTCTTACAAGAAGGTATTTCTAATCCTATCCAGAAAAGGTCGGTATCGGTATAAACACCGTAAAAACCGTAAATTTCTTCATCTTTAATAAAATCTCTGAGTTTAACCGGCATTTTGCTTGGCTCGAGAATCGGACCGCTTAGTTCTATATTTTCTGGGTAAACACCTTCAATCGCATCCGTTACCCTGATTATAAAATCATCTAATTCTTTTTTTGTATATATCATAAATATCTCTCCTTTCAAAATATTTTATTTGTCATATTTTAACTTCATTTTCAAACCTGGTAAATACGATTGCTTTCCTTATAAAAACCCAATCCGTATTTTTCGGAACTTTTGATGCCGGAACTGCTTTTTAGTATTTCCTGAGCAGCTTTCTTTATATCTTCACAGGTGATAATTTTCAAATCCTCTAGTTTAGCAGTATCAGGATCAATACGTTGTGATTGCGTTAGAAGACAATTATTGAGAAGACACCTTGCCGCTCTACCGTTCCCATAATTATCGCTTAGCATTCTTTCCTTTTCTAAAAGTTTTTTATATTTTCTCCGTCTATTTTTTATACCCACAGTTTCATAAACTCAACCACAAGCAATACTTCAATCCAAGCTTACAAAGACCAATTTCCCATTCTTGTTCATCAAAGTGTTCATCCCTAATCTGCTCAACCCACTCAATTTTTCTTATTAGATTGTTTTGCTGCTCATTCATACGCCTACGCGTCTCCTAAGACAACAACCTCTACCTATCGGGCTGTAACCAGTTCCAAAAATTGATACCCAGTTCTTGCTTCAGATTTTCAATTTTATTTTCGATAGCCTTTATCTTCTCATTTATTCACAATTCTGTCCTTAATTCTTTATCAAGACGTTGCCATTGATACTGCCTCAGTATCAGCCACGTTAATATTATACTGCTAATCGCTGCTATGTAAAAAATAATTGCCACCTCGGAGCATCCCAGAGTGGGTTTTTAACCTGCTGCTAACGCAGCACCGTCATTCCCTTGACCTTCGGGTCAGGTGCTCAAGCTGGTCAAACTCCAAGGCTTCATGCCTTCGACTTTAGTCGGGAATAGTTGACCTCCTTTCCTGGTGTCAAAGACCAGGAAGCGAAGGTAAATTCTCCTACGCCGCTATCTTTGTTGTGGCAATATTATCTAAAGCAGCGCAAGAAAAACATGGCTCGGACCAATGAGGCCGGGGGTTTAATTTTTTAGTATACCATTTCAATTTTATGTTGTTTTTATACACACGCAAAGGGGTTTTTTGGACGATTTTTATCCAAGGAATATATAAAAATAGGAGCGAATTTAACGGGTGAAAAACACCGTTTATGGGGCTTCTTTGCTAATTTCTATCCTCTTTCCTCTTTCAGGCCATAATACTTTACAGCCGCCCTCAAACCGCTTGAAAAATTCTCTTTCCTGAGTATGTACCGGAATCAGCACTTCCGGCTTTATGATCTCCACCATCTCCTCTATCCCGGGGCCGTGGATATGCCCGCTGGCGTGAAAGCCCGACTTTTCCCGGTCCCGGCCCAGCGTCCCGTAAAGCTCAAAGCCGAAATAATCAATCCAATTCTTAATCCGCTGGTGGTCAATCAGCATTTCCTCGTCGTAGGCCTCGCTGGAGGAGTATATATATGTGCCGCCTTCGGGTTGGATGTCAAGAAAAGCATGAAAATTGTAGTAGGAAAAGCATAGTATGTAGTTTCTCGGGGCTTTTTTCACTTCTTCAGCCGATACTATTTTCGATGGGTCAAACCGGTCAATTAGGACATCTTCCCACTTTTTTCTCTGGGTCTTGAGCTGCAGATAAAGCATTATGCGCTCGTCTTGACGGGGATCGGGTACACCGTTTTCTCCCGCCGCAGCCAGAACTTCTAGCAGGTATACGTCCTTGGCAGTCAATACCAGTCGGCGGCCTGTTTCTCCCGCTATGCCGAGGAACGAAAGCAGACGCTCTACATTCCTGGGCCCAAAGTCGGCTACCACGAGGCCTTCGGCTTTAGCTACCACGTCAAAGCAGTTGGCGGCCACTTCACCTTCCGTCATAGGCTTTTTCGTCCCAGGATGGGTGCCTTCGCAGATGAGAGCAAGAGGCTTTAGTTTTGCGGCTTCTTCGAAAAACTGCCTGGTAAGGTTGGCGTTTTTACCGTGGAGCCTGATGTCGCCGGTGTATACAATCCAGCCGGCGGAGGTTTTTATACCGAAGGCCCCTGCCCCCGGGATGGAGTGATCTACCGGCCAGAAACGGATAGTAAGTCCTTCTATTTTCACTTCTCTGCCGCAGGGCTCCAGCGCACAGCACTGTATGCCGCGTGAATGGTCGACGCTCTCCCAGAAACCGCGGGTGCTTGCAGGGATGGTATCAACTCCTGTTATCCTGAAGGGACGCTGTCTGAAGGGAGTTGTCCGGTAGTGCCCGGTCTTCAACAGCCCATCCTTTAATTCCCGCGGCGTTGTGTAGCATATTTCCTGCAGCCGGTTGCCACCTCCGGTGTCCTGAAGGGCTTTGCATATAAGGGCGCTGGTTAGGCTAGTTATAATAGGCACGTCTTCCCGAATGTAAGAAAAATGGCCGCAGTGGTCAAAATGTGAATGGGAAAGAAGGATGCCCTGGACCTTCGTTTCTCTATAAAGCGGATGAGAGGAGTATCTATCCCATATGCCGGGATGTTCCAGGTCAAACCGGTAAATACCCTTTAGTGGCGGGAGGATGCCCAGGCAGAGAAGGTCGTAAAATCCGAAAGTACTTCTTGGAGCTAAAAATTCATCGAAGAACATGCCTTCGGCTTTGAAGTTGGTGCCGAAGTCGAGAAAAAGCGACGATTCGCCGTCTTCCAGCAGTATCTTGTTACCGCCGATGCAGTCGGCGCCGTCGTAGAAGGTGAGATGGACAGGCATGGTTATCACCCGCTTTCTTCATTGTTCAAAATATTTTCCGCTTATATAAGTTTCTACATCGCTGTTAAAAATTCCTAGAGGGCTGCCCAGTAAGCTCCGTCACTTTACGGGGTTATTTTGGTTTTAACTCTACACCCGCAAATCCTTGTAGGACAAGGACTGCCAGTTCAACTTGCGGCTTATACAAAAATATTCCATTAACTTTAACCTCTATTTATATGCAATTAGATTTATGGATTTACTTAGTGTAATATATAGATTTTTATTTTAACTTTTATAACCTATTTATACTAATACCAATCCAAATGTTTAATTTAAAAGTTCAAGTTTTTTTCTGTTTAGCTACTGCAGACAATATTTTGGAACAGTTGTTTAATTCATTCTTGTCAGTTTTGAGCAGGATTAAAGCAGTATTAACTAAATTATATTGTAATGGCAATACTTTTTTATATTCTTCTAAAGTTCTAATATTGGTTTTTAAAAGATCCTCTAGTTTGAGTTTCTGCAGTTTTTCCGTTAAATTTTTCACTTTATAATCATCTATATTTAGCTCTCCATTATATTTAAGAAATATAATAAGTTTAAGCAAATCTTTATCTTGAAAATTATTGGGGTCATTCAGCATATCTATCAGTTTTTCCGCAAACCTAAGCAATTCCTTTTCCGTTTCCTTCCTTTTCTCCTTAAGATTTTCTATATCCCCTCCATCATTGTCAATACCTTTAATTTTGTTATCAATATCCCAATATTCATCACATTTTTCATGGTAGTTTTTGCCGTCAATTTCAAAACCAGGGTCAAAAGCTTTTTCACCTTCAAAATATCTTTTATCAATTCCAATTATCTTATTATATTTATCGGGAAGATGCTTTGGAATGTATCCACTTTCACGGACCTCATAAAAAATATGCTTAGAAAAAGGTTTGAATATAACATCTTCGTTACTTGATTTAGATATTGATACTTCCATATTATAAAGTTCATTTAAATTATTACCGAGAGCTTCCCATATAAATCTTACGAGCCAAAAATTGTTTTTTCTATTTTTTATTCTGATTTCTACTGGTATTCTAGAACCTTCTCCTCCAGACACACACCATACCTCCTTTTAAAAAAATGATTTTTTTACTTATATTGTTCTCTCCATTTTTTCAATTCAGTTGGTATATCAAGGTTTGCAAGTATTTTAAATGATCTAACTACATCATCGACAGAAGGCAAACCTGCATTTTTTACTTTAAATTCTTTATATATTCTGATAGTAGAGTTACCAGGGTCGCTGTTACTGGTATATCTCCATATACCGGTGTTTTTGTCTTCTAGAAATTCCTTCTCGTGTTGATAGTATAAAAATTTTACGAAATCATTACGTTTATCGTGGTTTGTCAGGATATCAGTGTTCGATTTTTTATTCATTTTTATTTCAATATAAACATTTTTGATATCTTCTACTTTTAAAGCGCAAGATGGTATTCTTAATTTTATCTTGAACAGGTCAGTATTCGTATATATACTGTTAAAACCATAGACTTCTTCACTTTTTATAAAATCCTTGAGTTTGACGTTGCAACCTAAAAGAGCATTTTCAAGCGTATCTGTTACCTTAACTAAAAAATCATCTAACTGTTCTTTAGTATAAATCACAAATTATACCTCCTTTATAAAATATTTATAGACTTTTTCATAGCTTAAAGCCCTTGTCTTTACTGGGTTTCAAGCTATGAAAAATCTTTATCACTCCTGGTTTTTTATAGAGTTTGCCTCTGTTTTATTGAATTGTAAAAGCAGACCAATACCTAGTAAAACAATAAAACCAGGAGGCAAACTCTATAGATAGACGTCAATTGGTTTTTAATTTCATTGAGATTTTTACCTCAACTCATAAAATTAATTTCTACACCAAAATCTTTAAAACCTTTAATGTTAAGATTATAAAAAACCAATTTTGCCCTTTTCTGGGCTTTTAATACCAGAGCAGCTTTTTAGTATTTCTTGAGCAGCTCTCCTAATATCTTCACAGGTAATTAACCTTAAAGCTGCGGTATCTGTATTACCGGGATCAATACGAGAAGCCTGGATTAATAGGCAATTGTTAAGGAGACGCCTTGCTTCTCTTCCATTTCCAAAATCATCACTTAAAGCCCTTTCTTTAAAAAAAGGTATAACTATATTACGCCAGCCGTCCTCAAGGTCTATATCGGCATTTTTCGCAAGGGTGTAGAAAATTTCCGGCATCTCGATTTCAGGTGAATAAGCATTGAATTCAATGTAGAACGTGATGCGGGAAGCAATGCCAGGGTTTGCATTCAACCATTTTTGAACCATATTATGTTCCTCGGAAATATCACCCGCATAGCCCGCCATAATTACCAGTTTATCACAGTTTTTTGCGATTTTTTCAAGCTGTATGCAAAGCTCCGCAAGGAGTTCCTGAGAAAAAACATCAATTCCGCTGGGACCTTCCGCCGAGACTGAGTAGATTTCATCCAGGAATATGATGTCGTGATTTTCAAACAATGCCTTTGTTTTCGGGGTAGTATGACCAATATAGGCTCCTTTGCATAGTGTTGCTGCATTGCCTGAGATCATGCGGGTGCCGGGCAGTAATCCTTCCTCACACATTAATTCACCCATAATCTCAGCAAATCGGCTTTTGCAGGTGCCTGGCGGGCCGTAAAACAGGAACACCGGCGAAACATCCGGAGATTTTAAACCAGCTTTAATCCGCGCTTTTCTGATTTTAAGAAGGTTTATGGCTTGCAGTATTTTTTGTTTTTGTTCTTCCAGACCGTATATCTCGGTTTTAAGCTTTTCAACTGCGGATTTTTTTACTGCACCCTCTAGTCTTTTTTTCCGTTTTGTATGAATAAAAAGATTTCTGTCAAGGAATGAAAAATCTTCATTAGTCAATATCCGAGAACAGCCTTTTTTCCTGCTTACCGCATTTTTGATAAGATAAACTACACTGGAATTTCCTTCAAAGTTTTCTCCACAAAAGTTTCTCAATCGTTTTAGAAGCTCGGGTTTATTCACATCATCTGAAATTAAATATCCCTGTTCAGCAGCAGCGCTCATTAAAACTTTTTGCATATATTCTCCATCAATAGGGGGTTCTGGGATAATTATTGTTTGGTAATTCTGCGTAAAACATAGATTATTAAGAATACGTTCGTTATTGGAACCAAAACTGAATTCTACATCTTCTCCATTGAATAATTCTGGCCTTTCGTATACTATAAAAATATAACTATGGCCGTCCAACAATTTCATTTTCTCTGTGAAGTTTGATGGCAAAGCCGAATCTTTATCAATCAGCACTATTATCGGCAAATCATTTAATTCTGGCTGCATCCACCATGGCTGAGTCTCATGTTGGTTCTGATGATACTGATAGTTCAAACCCAAAGAATACTCTATACCGATACTATTTGGAAAAAGAGGAGCAATCTGATGTACCGGTATAACAGGAACTTTATCTTCAAAGCTGAACTCGCTTTCTTCTTCAAAAAAAGAACCATAGTTTGAAGTATCAATACGAGCCCGTAAATACACACAAGCTAGCATCCCTGTATATTTATTACTGCATATTATCAAAAGCCGCTTTGGAACTTCCTGATTTTCTGTAATTTTGCAGACTTCCTCAAGATGTTCTGCATGTTCAAAATCTTTTTTTATTGTTTCAAAAGGTTTATCAGGTGATTCAATGTATTGCATTTCTTGGAAGTCTTCTAGTTTACAAGTCTCAAGCTTACAATTTGTAAGTTCCAGTACTTTATTGGATGATGGTAATATATCGGTATCTCTTATTTTCTCTCCTAAAAGATCAGAAAGTGATTCATCTAAATCTTTTTCCGACTGTTTTAAAATGGCTTCCGAGGCAGTTTGATTTGGTTTCTTATCGTTTCTGCTCATTTCTTCAACTTTTTTCTTGTTACTTACAAAAGCAAGGGTAAACTTGAAAAAATCTTCAGAATCAGGTTGTTCGAGTATTTCTGCGCAGAGGTTCTCAATAACTGCATCATTTTTTATTGTTTCTAAAAACTTTTTGTAACTGCCGGAGCCTTTTTTTATACGCGCGGTTTTATAAAGCAGCTTCACATATTCTGATATTTTTTCCATTGGTAATCCGGTTGTCATTGCTGCTCTAACGCAAGCTGCGTAGGTATCCCTATCGTAAAATGTCATTTTTGTATCTCTTCTTTTTTTTTTCATAAAAAACTTCACCTGCCTCTTTTAGGTATAAGTTAAATTAATTTTCTAATAAAAGACTTTTATTGTAGTCATCAACATAATCAAGTGCTTTGTAGAGAAGTTGAATTGGAGTATCTATTCTTCGATAATCTATAACTTTTTTAAAGTTGCGATAAAACCAACGGGCTGCGGTTTTGAGTTCTATATAGTATCTGTCTTTTTTCTTTTTTGCACCGAGGTTTTTCATTATTTGAAGAGCGTAATTGTATTTTGGAGCTTTACCGCAAGTCAAATAATACCAAATAGCACGGAATTCGTAAGAATTTATTTCCATAAATCGTTCCCTCCTTTTCCTTCTTTCAATTCTTACAATATCTATTGTAGTATAGGCTGACTGCTCAGTAAACGGTTGAGGTACTTTATCGGTTTTATAGGACGATTACACTTTTTTATCTTAACGACATGTTAAATTACAATAACGTACACAAAAATTTCAGCTATTTAGGC
>JARRCM010000035.1 GCA_029982205.1 Thermosediminibacterales bacterium | reverse complement strand
AACCTCCCGTATGTATTTGATTAGACACCAATATCATACCAGGTTTTTCGCTTTGGTTCTACTTTTTTGTCTTGTTGCATTTAATTTTACAATGAACCATAGAAAATTAATATGGATGTCGGCATCCAGAACAGGATGTATATGATCATTTGAATAAGGTTGGTAGTTACCGCTTCGAACGGTATCCCTTTAAATATCAGCTCGGCGAAAGGCCTGGCAAAGTATATAAGCGGCCAAAAAATTTTTATTAATAATGTCAATAACCCCGGCATCTGGTCCTGCGGCCAAACATATCCGCAGCTTACAAACGCAGGCAGAGACAGCATGAAAGAAACTTGGGAAAACTTAAGTCTTTCCTTAAGAATTGATGCAAGTAATATGGCCGGGCAGCTGATTGCAAACACAAACACAACACACAGCAGTATTACATTTAGAAAACTGCCTCTTATCGGCACCTTAAAAACATAACCTGCTATTCCTATGGCAGCAGAGGTTGATATCAGGCCAAAAAGCGCACATGCCAGTATTTTTATAATTATTTTTTTAAAAACTTTAATAAAGCTGTTTTCATTTGCCAGGCTCTGGCTGTTTTTTATTAACGTAAATCCAACACCTGAAAGCATCACCTGCTGTAAAAACACTGCCACAAACCCTAAAAGCAGGTAATTCATATATGTCATTCTTGGGTCATATAAAATTCTGTCATTAAAGTTAAACACCAGAGCCATGTCTTCAGCAGTCTGCGGCATTAAACCTTTTGCCTGCAAAATCTTCATCTGGATACCTGCAGAAACGGTTTGAACGATTTCCGCCGCTTTAGCGTAGCTGTTGTTGCCTATAATCATGTTCGTTCCATCTACAAATATCAGCACCTCTGCCGATTTCATCTCACTAATTTTTTTTGAAAAACCATGAGGAATGTATATACCCATATGGGCCTTTCTCGAATCAATATAGTTTTTCAGTTCCTCTTTAGAGCCTGCATGGAATCTCACATCAAATCTCTCATTTTCATCAAACTGCTGAATTATCATCCTGCTTATGCTTGAATTGTCTTCGTCCAATACAGCTGCAGGTATGTCTTCCAGATAGTTATGTAAATACACACCTCCAAACAGCAGTGTTAAAAATATAGGGCCTCCAAGAAGCAGTATGATAACATCTCTATCTCTAAAGGTAGATTTTATTTCTGCTAAAAGCTCTCTAACCAGAAACATCATGCTCACCTGCTCTTACCGTTGGTTTGTCTTTCAGTTTGTGTTCGATTTTCAAGCTGAATACAGCGATTGCTGCAGCTGTAAGTGTGAATAAGCAAAACCATAAAACATCGTCATATAAGTATTTAATCGACAGCCCTTTTAAATAAATGTCCCTTAAATTATCTGCATAGTGGTAGAACGGCAGAAAATTTGCTGCCGTCTGATACGGGCCCGGCATGGCCATCACGGGCCAGGTATACCCCGCCATAACCGTGCTTGGGACAAATATTACTGCAGCAATAACCGTAGCAATCCTACTGTCTTTAACAAGTGAAGAAATAAGGATTCCTGCTGCCGCTACAGATACTCCCAAACAGGCGCTTAATATAACAGCGTCTGTCATATTGCTCCGGAAAGGAATCCCAAAAAGCATACTCTGTATTAATATGCTTACAACCAGGGATATAGTTCCTAACATACCGTAAAAAATCACTTTGCCGGCTACGTATCCCGCCCTTTTTAATTTCTCCCTTTCCGATTCTCTTCTTATTGCCGCTGCAGCCATTAATGCAATTCCTGATTGAACTATAGCTGCTCCAAGCCCGGGATTTAAGAAGTTTTTAAAACTTCTTGTAGGGTTATAAAGAGTCCTGCTGCTGAATTTAACGGCCTGTGCCATGTTTTCTGCAACATAGTCTGGCACGTTTAATTTCGCCTTCAGCAGTTTGATGAGTATACCTGTTTTTAGCGTCAGCAGGATCTCAGATGCCCTGCTTTTAGCGGCACTGGTTACAGGCATGTGGCTTCCGTCGTAGATCATCAGAATTGTCGGTGATTTAAGCTCTACAACATCCTTGCCGAATCCTTTGGGTATTATCATTCCCGTTCGAACTAAACTCTTATTAAACAGCTTTTCCATTTCAATACTGCTTCCCGGATAATACTTTACATCAAACGTCTCATTCTCAACAAACTGCTGAACAATCATCCTGCTTAAAGAAGAATTGTCCTGGTCAAATACAGCCATTGGTATGTTTTTGATTTGATTTTGCGACAGCTCAAAACCAAGCAGGATGTTTGTCAATAATGGAATAACAAATATAACTATAATTATCATTTTCTGTTTAAGCGCTAAGTTCCATTCTTCTCGCACAGTTTCTATGAAATTGTACAGCACTTCGGCCACCACCTAATAGGGAAACTGAACAAAGGCCGTCATGCCCGGCCTCAGTGTTTTCCCTTTGTCGTCTATATCAATCTTTACACCAAAAGATACAACGTCAAAACTCCCGTTGTCGTTTGTTGCCCTTTTCACTGCAAAATCAGGTTTTTTATTGATTCTAACAACCTTCCCTTTGAAAACTTCCTGTGAAAAAGCAGGAACTTTGATGTTTACTTCCTGGCCCAAAGTTATTTTGTCTAATTCGTTTTCTTTTACGTTTACTTCAATCCAAACGTTTTCCAGGTCTGTTACAGTTGCAATAGACATCCCTGTGGAAACAAGCTCTCCCTCGTCAGAGTTTAGCTCAGTAACTACCCCGTTTATTGGGGAAGTTATTTTAGTATCTTTAAGATATGCCCTTACTTCTTCCAGCCCCGCCTTTGCCTGTTCAACTTTTTCCTTTGCAGCTTGTTCCATCGCCTTTGCCTGGTAAAGCAGTGCCTCTGCGCTGCTTATGTCCTCACTTCTTGCGCCTTCTTCTGCCATATCATACTTCTGTCGGGCGATTTCCATCTGTGTCTTTACTTCATCTCTTTTCTGCTCAGACACTGCGCCTTTTTCGTAGAGCCTTTCAACCCTATCATATGTCTTTACCATAAGTTCATAGTATGCCTTTGCCTGGGCTACTTCCTGCTCCCTCGCTCCATTAACCGCCTTTTGGAGCAATGCGTTTGCTGCCTTGACCTGTCCCCTCGCAGCATCATAGGCTGCCTTTGCGGATTCAACCAATGCCACCATCTGAGCTTCTTTAGCCCTCAGCTCATCACTGGAAATTTCCACAAGCAGGTCGCCTGCTTTAACTTCCGTGCCTTCTTTAACATGTAATTTAACTATTCTGCCGGGAATCTTACTGTTTATACTGACCTCTTTTGCCTCAATCATGCCTTGATATACTATCCCGCTGCTTTTATCAAACACTTTAAACGTTTCTCCTTCTTTTGAGCTGCAGCCTGTTAAAATTATCGCCAATACCGCTGCTGCAGTTAATATGTAAAACATGCGTCTGTGTTTCAACATTCAACAAACCCCCTCTTTTATTTCTTTAATCTTTTAATATATTAACTTTCCTATGTCATTAAAGTATTTCATCTTTGCGAGATTGTACCCGTACATGATATTCACTACCTTTTCCTCTACATCCGCCAGGTTTTCCTCTGCGGCCAGAACCTCAACGATTGTTCCTGCTGCCGATTCTATATCAAGTTTTTTAAGAAAAGTCGTTTCCACCCCGAATCCTTCTTTGTATTTAAACTCTGCTATTTCAAGATTCTCTTTCGCCTCATCCACCATCTCTTTTGAAGTTTTAAGCATTTCTCCCGCCGCTTTCAGCGTCTCATACGACTGTCTGATTGAACTTTCAACTTCAAGCCTCGTTTTTTCATAATTTAATCTCGCCTTCTCTTTTAAGAGGCTGGCTTCTTTGTATTGAAAGGTGTTAGGCGGATATTTTCTCTTCGTAAGCTCAAAGTTCAAGTCATAAACCGCAACTTCTCCGAGCGCTTTTTTAATTTCAAGCCTGTTCTTTAGCCCGCTTTTCAGGCCTTCTTCTAAACTAACTTCCTCAATATTATCTGCCAGTACATATTCTAAAACGACCTCTTTATCAAGGGGTATATTCAAATCTTTCTTCAGCTCGATCAGGGCATTTTTAAGTTCTCCCTCTGCTTTCTGGTACTCAATTTGAGCCCCCTTGTAATAGAGGTCTGCCAGGAGCATTTCGTCTTTTGACTTCATGCCTTCTTCAAAACCGTCTTTTGCAAACTGAAACTGTTTTTTTGCTCTTTCCATCGCCTTTTTCTTTGCTTCTAGAAGTTTTTCGGCTTTGATTACATTATAGTAGCTGTTTTGAATAAGCAGCGCAATCTTATTTTTGTATATACCGTATGAAGCACTTGTTACTTCATATGATATGTCAGCCATCGCTTCCATTAAATCCGCTGTGGAATCAAGGGACAGCGAATCCAGGCTTTCAAAGTTTAATTTGTCTGACAGCGTTGACCCTGCTTCCTGCAGCGAATCAATTAACGTCAGTTCCCCGTTTAAGAGGTTTTCCTTTTGGTCGGCTATGTTCTGCTTTATCTCGTTTATAATCTGTTCTTTTGTTTCCGAATCAAGCGGAAGTTCGTTAATATTGGTTCCCTCAGGTATTACAGTGCCATCAGGCAGCTGGATATCCTGAGGAGCTATACCGCTGTCTATATAGTTTTCGGCACTGTTGATTTTGCTCCAGCCTTCGCTTATGGTTTCATCTGCATCCTTTAATTTGTCACTCAGGTAGTGTGCCCTCTTCTTTGCAACAGCGCTTAAATTTATTTCGTTTTCTACCTGTTTTAAAGATATGCTGTTTTTAAGCCCGAGTTCCACCGCTTCCTCCAAGGTCAGCCTCATCACGCCTTCATCTTCTTCGGCTTTTTCTTCAACTTTTCCTTCAGCTTTTATGACGTCTTCTTCTGCATTAATTATGTTTAACCGTATTGGATTAAATATTGAAATTGTAACAGCAATAACAACAATAACTGTTAAAAACAGGTTTGCTTTCGCTTTCATAACTGAGACCCCGCCTTTCTACAAATATTTCAGATTTATAAGCCCATACTGCAGTTTTTTCAGCGTCTGTATCAACTGCTTTTTTTCTTCGTTTTCCAGAACAGACATAATCTCACCGGTCCACAACCTGTATTTGTTGATAATCCTGTCTGTGAATTCCCTCCCTTTTTCCGTTATAACAGCCATTACCTTTCTTCTGTCCAAATCATCTCTTACCCTTGACACCATGCCCTGTTTTTCAAGCCTGTCTATAAGCCCGGTGATATTGGCTCTGGTAACCAGCATCTGTTCTCCTATTTCCGAAAGAATCATCCCTTCTTTCGGGCCTTTGTATAAAATTACAAGCAGGTTAAACTTTGCATGTGATATATTAAACCTTGCAAAAAATTCTCTGTGAATTTCTTCAAGCATATCTGACGTCTTTTTGAGTTCAACAACAGCCTTGTTTGATATTTCTTCAACCCATTCATAGCTTTCTATAAAAGATTTAAGCTTTCCCATGGACTTCACCTCTCAAATAAGTTTCTGTATGTTTTCTATCTATATTTATTATATGAATTGATTGTTTATTAGTAAATAGTTTATATGTTAATTTTTTATATGTAAATCTTTTTTATATAAAATTTTCATTGTTTTCTCTGTGGGCTGATTTGACTTTGACTATTTTTGACTATTATTGGTTAAAATTTATAGTTTTTCGAAATTACTTTTTTAATTCAGCTTAAATCTTTTGAAAAATCCAAATATCGCAGCAATATATTGTTTGACTTTCTTTGACCTTTCTTTTTATAATAAGCTTAGAAAAAATAATTAGATTTTCAGGAGGTGGTTTGATTATGTTTGATTTGATTCCTTTCCGCCGTCATAGGCACATCAGAAGGTTCGGCGATGAATTGGAGTCTCTAATGGAAAGATTTTTTGGAGAAGATTTGTTCCCCTCTTTCGGTAGAGATTTTAAAGCAGATATAAAAGAAACCGATAAAGAATACATCATCGAAGCGGAACTTCCCGGTTTCAACAAAGATGACATTGAGATTGAACTTTATGACAACCAGCTTATAATATCAGCGAAACAGAATGAAATAATAGAAGAGGAAAAAGAAAATTACATTTGCAGGGAGAGAAGGTCAGGTTCGTTTAAACGCAGCTTTTTTGTAGACAATATCAAGCAGGACCAGGTTGATGCCAAATATGAAAACGGCATCCTGAAAATAATCCTGCCAAAGAAAGATACCGGAAAAGGCAGAGGGCGCCGAATCAACATCCGTTAAAACCAAAGGCAAAACGAGAGGGACGGTTCTTCCGATGAAACATAGAGAACCGTCCCTTTTGTTTCACTTAGCCAGTTCATACATTGCCCTGGCATAGATTTTTGCGTTCGTTATTAAATCATCAATCGAGATGTGTTCATCCTTTTGATGAGCAAGCTCTTCCTGGCCGGGGAAAAGGGGGCCAAAAGCAACAGCATTTTCAATCGCTCTGGCATATGTGCCACCACCGATGGCTATAAGATAGGGCTCTTTCCCTGTAACCTCTTTATATACCTTCTGCAGTTTCTTTACAAGAAAGTTGTCTTCCGGAACAAACAGGGGTTTTTTGTGTTCAACATCTGCAATTTTAATACTGTATGGTTTTAAGGTTTCTTTAAGCCTTTCAAGTACATCTTTTTCTGTAAAGGTAACGGGGTATCTTATGTTTATTCCCAGTTCACATCTTTTCTCATCCAGTGATATTGTTCCTAGATTAAACACTAGTTTACCGGAAACATCATCTTCTAAATCTATCCCAAGAGATTTGCCGTCATGTTCATCATCTATCTTTTGCGAAACGAATTTTATAATTTCACCTGTATCACCTTCAATGGAATCCAGCTTCGAAAGGAAACCAAACAATTGAGTTATCGCATTTTTCCCTTTATGGGGCAGACTGCCATGGGCAGATTTTCCACGTGATTTTATTATATAGTTCTGGTTTTCCCTATCTATTTCTATGTCAGCTTCTCCCTGATTTTTATATTCCTCAAATGCTTCCAAAAAAGCATCCTTTCCGGATTTTATTTCCAACACTGCTTCACAGTAATCGGGAACCACATTAGGCCTGTCTCCACCCTTTATGCTTTTAACAGCAATGCTGCCCTGGTTTTCCCCGGTCAAATCCTTTACCATCTTAAACACGAGGATTCCCTTTTCTCTGTTGATTATGGGGTATTCGGCATCGGGCGAAAAACCGCACACGGGTTTTTCCTTTATTTTATCAAAGTAATACTTAATACCCTTCCAGCCGCTTTCTTCATCAGTGCCTAAAATTATCCTTATTCTCCTATTCAGCTTCAATCCTGAATCCTTTATGGCTTTAAGCCCGTATATGCAAGCAACAGCAGGGCCTTTGTTGTCAATGGCGCCTCTCCCATAGATCTTGCCGTTATGGATTTCCCCGCCGTAAGGAGGATATGTCCAGTTTTTGCCTTCAGGAACAACGTCCAGATGGACCAGTACCGCTACTATCTCATCACCCTCACCGTATTCGATATGCCCGGCATAACCGTCCACGTTTTCTGCCTTTAAACCCAGTTTTCTACCCAATTGAAGGCTGTATTCAAGGGCCTGGTTAACCCCCTCTCCAAATGGCATCCCGGGTTTGGCTTCATCTTCAACGCTTTTGATTTTTATGAGTTCCTGTGTAGATTTTACGATATCATCCTTCATTCTCTCGATAAGGTTCTCCAGCTTATTCATTTTGAAATAATGCCTCCCTATTTAATTCTTTTTTGGTGAAACAAAAAGAACCGTCCCTTTTGTTTCCTTTCATAATTCTTCAGAATTGCTCGGTGCCTGACTCCATCCCTTCCGCTTCCTCAATTGATTCCTTATATCTGAAAACCGGTACTTTGATAATTCCATCAGGCTTTTCATTATAAAAATAGTCATCCAATTTCAAAGAAGTCTTGGCATCGTAATATTTTTCTCCACATACTTCGCATACTAAAGCAGGAACATTTTTTATCACAATCAATTTGTCTTTAATCCATTTTTCGATAATTACTTCTTCCTTAATTAATTTTCCTCCACATAAACATTTTAACTCTATTGATTTATTCATTAGCCTTTCCTCCTCTTTGTCTTTCATTAACCCATCTTTACATATTCACTTCTAAATCCACATACAGTATGTACTGGTTTTCCATCGCTATATCCCAAGATGAGACAACTTTCACCGCGCGGATCATTCTTATAATTTTCTAAAATTTCGCCATTTAATATAGACGTCAAAACATCAATTACGCGAATTTTTCTTTGTAACATTCTATTTAAAGCATGATCACTTAGCATCCATTTGCCTTGTAAGATTAATTTTTTTTATGTCTTTTACACCCATGCCCATATCTACCACCAAATTTAATTCATATTTTTATTGTCAACTTTCTATCCCATAAAATTCACTTCCTGTTTTTTATCTTAACATCAATACTAATATAAATCAACTCTGTTCATTGTAAAATAAAATAGTACGAAGTTGCAAAAGAAATTCCCCGCTTTTGCAAAAAGGCCATTGCATGCACCATAACAAAATATTATCCTTGTAGTTGAGAACAAACAATTATAAGGAGGAATTTGGAGGATGCTAACAATGGCCCAAGTACATGATATCAAAAAATTATACTTAAATTATACTTTGAGGAAGGCAAAAATATTAGCTAAATATCTAAAAAAACAGGCTACGACCGTAAGACGGTCAGAAATTATCTAAAAAGAGATAATTACGCTGTACCACCAAAGATTAAAAAGGCAGATTATCCTAAGCTTGACCCCTACAAGTCGGAAATCGATTCGTGGCTGAATGAAGACAAAAAGGCAAAGCGAAAACAACGGCATACAGCAACCGAGGCTACACGCAACTTTTCAAGGGTTAAAACCAGGAATGTCTATTTGAGGGTTTTGAAACAAGAAGAACTGCCCCTGCTAGGCTATCCTCAGGCTTTTTTCCAATATTTCTTTAATAAAAGGGTCATTTAAATCGCTTTTTTTAATAGGATGTGGTTCTATCCTATTATCAACCTTTCTTCTAAGTTTCATAAGTTTAAATGTATCCTCTATTATATCTCCCACAAATTCATCTGAGATTACAGCTATATCTATATCACTGTCTTCGGAGTAATCACCTTTTACATATGACCCAAATAAATATACACCTTCAACTTTCATTTCCTTTGATATAAGCTTAGCATATTCTCTGGCTATATGTTCTATTTGTGATCTAACAGCGACATCAGCCATTTTTTCAACCCCTTTATTTTTTTAATATTCTTAAGGGTAAAATCGTATGTACATCTTTTATAAAAACTCTGTTTATAATCAGGGTATCTAGCACTTAGAAACAAAAAGGAAACAAAAAGAACCGTCCCTTTTGTTTCTATTTTTTTATCTTTATTTTTATCTTCTATATTTCCTTTTTAATTTCCTTTACCTTTTAATCTCCTTTAATAACAAATAAAAAAGGGCTTTTCCTTACTAGTTTCTGAAACAAAAAACAACAAAAAGAATCGTCCCGTTTGTTTTGGCTTTGATTTGAAGCAATAATTA
The DNA here is from genome assembly GCA_029982205.1 of Thermosediminibacterales bacterium. GTDB lineage: Bacteria > Bacillota > Thermosediminibacteria > Koleobacterales > JARRCM01 > JARRCM01. The sequence goes on along the minus strand of JARRCM010000035.1, from coordinate 8,366 downwards.
TAATATAATAATTACAAATAATATAATATAATAATTACAAATAAATATAAAAAAATTAAGGAGGTTATCGAATTGGAAAACAGAATTCTTGTCGATCCAGAAATTATGTGCGGAAAACCCGTTATTAAAGGTACTCGTATCCCTGTTTATCTAATTTTAGAACTTTTAGCCGCCGGATATACAATAGATAAAATTTTAGAAACTTATCCACAGTTGGAAAAAGCGGACATTATATCAGCACTAAATTACGCTTCTAGGTTTATGAAATATGAAGAAAATGTTATTCCGTTTAAGACGGTGCAATAAATTGATTGGATTTTTAACTGATGAAAATATTTCTCCAAAAACTGTTAGTTTTCTGCGTTCTTATGGTCTTGATATTAAAGACATTAAAGAAGAAGGATTAAGTGGAATCAAAGATAAACAGGTTTTAAATCTTGCTCGGAGCGAAGATAGAATCATTATAACTTGTGATCTCGATTTTTCTAATATTTTAAGATTTCCTTTAAATCAACATTCTGGCATTCTTGTAATTAGAGCATATCCGCCTACAGTCGAAAATATTAATAGTATTTTAAAAAAATTTTTGCAGGAAATAGACGATTTAAAGACAATTCATCATAAACTAACTATTGTAGAAAAAGATAAATTTAGGATTTGTAAATAGGCACTCATCAAAACAATATAGAAATGATTGGACCATTTTTAAGCTTTATTTTTATTATTTTTTAATATTCTATGAGCAGTTGAAGCAGATATCCCCGCAAGTTTGCTAATTTCCCTTAATGATAAGTTTGTATTTTTTCTCAATTCAACAATCATTTGGTCTTTTTTTAGGCTGTATTTTCTTGTTATTTCTTCAATCAACTCACAATTTATGTTTTTTATTTCATCTTGTATTTCCTCAAACTTTATAAACCTTTTATAACTCTCATCCGTTATATCTTCAAACTCAACAAACTTTTTGTATTCCTCTACTGCCACTTTTTTGTCTTCGGAAATTATTTCTAACAGAAATTCTCTGTCTATTAATCTAAATTCGTCTCTTGCAACACCCAGATAAATACCATAACTGCTCCATTTGTATTTTTCTGGTAAATCAACTATGCCTGCCTTTACCGGATTCTTATGAATATATTTGCTGGCCTGTAAAAAATATTTGTCAGTATCTACTATTTCGCTCTTAAATCTTCCCTGAAACAAATGGCCAATTCTTTCATATTTTTTGTTGAAATACATTACATAACTAACGCTTATGCTCTTCATAAATTCAGATACATCTGCACCTTCAGACCCTACTAATAAATGAATGTGGTTGTCCATTAAACAGTAGCAGTATACTTCAAATCCATACTTGTGTTTTTTCAATTTCAGCGTATTTAAAAACCTTGTTTTGTCTTCTTCTTCCCTAAATATTATTTGCTTCTCATTGCCTCTCTGAATTATATGATAAATTGCATTTTCACTTTTTATTCTCGGTCTCCTCGGCATCTTTTTCACCTTTTGTTTTTTGTCTTTATTTTTATCTTCTATATTTCCCTTCAATTTCCTCTAAATAGTAAATAAAAAAAGGCTTTCCCTTGCTAGTTTCTGAAACAAAAAGAACCGTCCCTTTTGTTTCCAGGTAGATTTACAGGTAGATTTACAGTAATAATTTTCTATAATATCTAAATCTACTCCAAAATATTCATATATAACAATATTCCTTAAAACTGCATCAACTACCAACTCATTTGCAACAAATTCGTTTTTATTCATACCATTTATATATCTATTTATTTTATCAATTGATCCAAGTATATCTTCAATATATAACTGGTATCTTCTCATTGAAAAACAACCTCACCTAATATAGTTTTCTTTAATTGAGGTTTTAAGGCGTTGTTTGTTACTAGATCTACTTTTTTACCTAAGACTTCTTCCAAAAAGTCTTTTAAATCGATAAAATCCCAACCTATGTTTTCATAAAACTCTACCAATATATCTACATCACTTTGTTCAGTCGCTTTGCCACTAATGTATGATCCAAATATTCCTATCTTTTTTACTTTATATTTTTCCTTAAGTATAGGTTTAATTTCTTTTATTTTTTTCTCAAGTTGTTCTCTATTCATAAATATCTCACCCGTTTATTAATTGTTTTATATCCTTTCACCAAGCTTAAGCAATAAGAAACAAGTATAAAATTTCTTTTTTTCAAAATACAACACATCCTTATATTTCCTATTCTTTATTATAACATAGAAAATCTGACTTTAATCAAAATATTTTTTCTTCTTTCTTAATTCGATTTATTTGTTATCCTTTTAATTATTTATAGCCCGACGCAACAGGGGTATTTTTATTCCAGCCCAGTCACATCAATATTTCCCACCGCCACCATTGCCGCCTTTTCGAATATACTGCCCCTTGATGGTGCATTTCCTGTAACAAAAAGAACCGTCTTCCCTTTTGTTTTCTTTTGTTTCGCTTTGATTTGAAGCAATAATTATAATATAATAATTACAAATAAATATACTAAAAAAATTAAGACCAGCTAATAGTTGTCAAGGTTTTTTTGGAAAAAAGTTAAACAAATTGAGTGACAAAACAAATGCATGACAACCAAACCACCCTAGAGAAGTTGACATAAAATTATGGCTGGTTTAGAGAAACGAACCTTGAAAACTAAACATTGAGCATATTAGATTATTGTTTTAAGCCGCTGTTTTTTCGGCAGCCAGCAGTTTTACATGCTCTTGTGGGGTTCTAAGCTCAAAAGGCTTTTTATCCCTCATAACTGCAAATATGATACAAACAAGCTTACGCATAACAGCACCTAAAGCAACGCCTTTTGCCTTGCGCTGACACTTTTGTTGATAAAAGTCATACAGCACAGGATTGGTTTTTTCGCTGTTTCGCTTTTTACGGATGTTTGCAAGGGCTAAGGAGGAGATACAACAAACCTCCAAGTCCGATAACTATTATACATGATTGTCAAGAGTCAGACCAGTATCTTGCTGGTGTTAATGGCTAATGTATAAAGCTAAATGATATGCTCAGTGTTTAGAAAAGATTGGTGATTAAGTATTATGTAAAGTACTAAGTTTTGGTAGTTATTCCGGCTAAAAAGCCGTGATTTAATTACAACTATATTGTACAAGGTGGTGATTTTCTTGAATACTGCAAGAAAGATTTTATTAAAACTAATCGAAGAGATTCCTGATAGCCAAATACCTGAAATCATTGATTTTATTGGTTATTTAAAGCAAAAAAAAGAAAACCAAATATATAAAGATTTAGAATCAGCAAGTGAAAGTAGTTTAGATTTCTGGGATAATGAAATAGATGATGAGGTATGGAATAATGTATAAGCCAGGCGATATTTTAATTATTCCAATACCATTTAGTGATTTAACTTCTAAAAAGAAAAGGCCGGTACTCGTTCTATCAAATAGTAAATATAATAAAAATACTAATGATATTATCGTTGCTGCTATTACATCTAATTTAACAGAAAAACCCTATAACGTATTAATTTCAACTAACGATTTAGAGAGCGGTAAACTAAAAGTTGAATCCTGTATAAGAGTGGATAAACTTTATACTCTTTCACAAAATATTGTTATAAAAAAATTCGGTTGTGTAAAAAAACATATCCTAAAAGATGTTAGAAATAAACTGAAAGTTTTATTTACTTTTTAGTTTACACAATCAATCAAGTTGGCCATATTAAATAATAAATTTAAAGAGGATAGCTAAGGTGCTATCCTCTTACTTAATTTTATATATTCTTATGAAACAAAAAGGAAACAAAAAGAACCGTCCCTTTTGTTTCTAAATTTAGCCTTAATTTGAAGCCTTTTTAATTGCAACAGTTTCACCCTCAATTACCTTGTCTACATTCTCAATTATAATTTTATCGCCTTTACTAACCCCTTCTAATATGCTTACGTATTTTTCATTCTCTATTCCCAGTTTTACTCTCTTTTTAACGGCTTTATCATCTATAACCTTAAATACATAATACAAACCTTCCCTCTCCAAAATTGCGCTTCTGGGAACAACAATAGAATTCGATGATTTTATTTTGAGTTTTGCGCTGCCTGTCATTCCACCTTTAAGTTCACCCTTAGAGTTAACGATAGTTATTTCTATTGGAAATTGCTGACCGGTTGTAGTAGAAACTGGGCTTATAAAAGAAAGTTTGCCTTCAAATGTCTTTCCGGGAATACTTTCAGAATAAACGACAGCTTTTTGCCCTACCTTTAAATAATTCAAATACTTTTCAATAACATTACTTTTAAAAATAATGGAATCAATTGAGGTTACTGTAACGATCGGCATTCCCGCAGAAACCATTTCGCCATTCTCAACATTAACACTTACGACAACACCGTTAATAGGACTTTTTATAGTTGTTTTAGATAACTGAAGTTTTATAGATTCAATACCGGCCTCTGCAGCATCAAGACCTGAACTTTCTGCAGATTCATAAATGATTTTAGTCAATTCTAACTGTGTTAAATAGTTTTCGTATTCCTTTTTTGATATTGCTCCTTCTTCATATAAAATTTTCATTCTTTCAAAATCTTTTTTTGCAGAATCATAATTTATTTTTGCTCGATTAATAGAATCTCTGGTCTCCTCAAGACTGGCCAGAGCTTTGCGATATTTTATTTTCAGGTCTTCGTCATCCAGCTTAATTAGAGGTTGGCCTTTTTTAACAAAATCTCCCTTTTGAACCAGCACCTTTGTTACTTTGCCCGAAAGCTCAGGACAAACGTTTACACTATTAGATGGAGCCAGTATGCCGGTAAGACTAATCTCTCCAGTTATTTCTCCTTGTTTAGCTTCGAATACCTGAATTTCTTTTCCTTCTGTTGCATTGGTCTCTACTGAATTATTACAACCAACTATTAGCGTTGTGATAAACAACATCAAAAGAAAAACAATCATTCTTTTGTAATGAAATTTTTCTCGCATTATAAGATTCTCCTCCTCAATATATTTTAATCTGATATATGAATCTTTACTACAACATTCATTCCGGGTACAATATTTAATTTATTAATTTCTGGAAAACGTATTTTTATCGGTATTAATTGAGTTACTTTTGTAAAATTACCATTGGAGTTTTGTATTGGAATTAGTGAAAAGTAGGAGGTAGTAGCTTCACCGATTTCTGACACATATCCTATAAATTTTTTTTCCGGTATAGCATCAATTTTGATTTCAACTTTCTGTCCCATTTTAACTTTAGAAATTTTAGTCTCTTCTATATTTGCCGTTACATACATATCATCAGTATCTGCAATAATTGCCATGGTCTGACCAGGAGTAATTGTCTGGCCAGCTCTTACATTAGATTTTATTACTCGTCCTGAGATAGGAGCTGTAATTTCAGCTTTGGAAGCTGCAGGACTTCCGAGTTCATTAAGTGCCTGAACGTTTACATTTGCTGTATTCATTATTGAAGACAAATCCAACAAACCCAATTTTTCACCTTTTTTTACGTAATCTCCTTCTTTGACATCCCAGCTTAGTATTTTACCGGGAATTTGAGGTGTTACTACTACGGTATCTGCTTCAATACGAGCGTCTTCAGTTGTAACGTAATTTACGGATTGGTAATGATAATAATAGGTGATTCCAACCCCTATAAGAACTGCTGCAACTAAAAACATTATCAGAAACTTTTTCTTATTTCTCATACTCATACCTCCGTTTAATTATTCTATTAACCCATGTCCTGCTTTACTAGAAACCTCTCCTTTTTTCAACAAAAACGCCGGAAAAAGCGCAATAAGAATTAAAATTGTCATTATCAAGAATATATCATTAAGTGCCTGAACAAAAGACATTTTATAAATAATTCCTTCTAAAATTGTATCGGACATTTGTTTAGAAACATGAATTGCTAAATTATCAGAACGTATATTCCAGTGCAGCATGGCTGAATGATAGGTTATTCTTTTGTTTAAGAGCATTGTCAGTACCGCTATTCCAAACGAACCCGAAACTCGGTTAATTATATTAGTAATGGAAGATGCCCTTCCTACTTTTTCTGTAGGTACCACTGACATTACAGAAGTTTGTATGGGCATCATGGTCATACCCATCCCGATGGAACGCACCATGTTCCATAAGATTATTGTGGATAGCGGTGTATTTATGTCTATTCTGGTAAACAAAAATGTGCTGAAAGATAACAGCAAAATCCCTGTCGGAACTAGAAACTTGGGCCCAACCTTATCATAAATTCTACCGCTTATAGGCATCATTATTCCCGACACCAGGGCTGGAGGGAGCATCAACAAACCTGTTTCAAATGCCCCCAGGCCTCGAATAGCCTGTAAAAATAATGGAATATAGAACAGCCCACTATACATTCCTACAGTAATGATTACCAGCATTAAGTTTCCAACGGTGAAAGTTCCCAATTTAAATAATCGTAAATCCAGCAGTGGTTGTTTTGCATTTAGTTCTAAATAAACAAAAATGGCAAGGGCCATAAAGCTAATATAAAAGAGCATTACAATTTCATAGGAACCCCATCCCCAGGACTCCCCTTCTGAAAGGGCAAACAACAAACAAAACAGACCTACTGCAGCTGTTAGGGCTCCCGGCCAATCAAATTTACCTGCATCAACTTTTTCAAATTGGGGTATAAAGATGTTCGCTAAAAACATACCAATTATCCCAATGGGTATATTTATTGAAAAGATCCAGTGCCAATTGACATATTCAACCAGATACCCCCCCAAGCTTGGTCCTATGGCCGGTGCAAGGAGCATGGTCAATCCAAAAGTTCCCATTGCAGTTCCAATCCTTTCCCTGGGAACAATGCGGTAAACCATTGCCATGGTTGTGGGCATGATCATTCCTCCACCTATGCCCTGTATAACCCGGAAGACAGAAAGCGATTCTACGCTCCAGCCTATCGCACAAAGGGCCGAACCAAAAGTGAAAACTCCCAGGGATGCTATATAAAGCTTTTTGTATCCCAGATAATCACCCAGCCAGCCACTCGTTGGCACTATAACACCCAGGGTCAACATATAAACAGTAACTATCCATTCTATTTCGGAATGACTAACTCCAAAATCAGCCATTAATGAAGGTATTGCAACATTAACAATACTGGAATCTAAAATCGCCATAAATCCACCTATCAAAATAACAAAGATTGATAAAACCCAGGAAGACCCATTTTTTTCTTTTTTTATGTCTTTCTGTTCAATCATCTAACCCTGCTCCTTTTGAATCCAATACTTTTTCTAATTTTAATAACTCACTTTTAAAATTTCTCCACCACTCTTCTGATAACTGACCATCTATTTTTTTGACATACTGTTTTAATTTTGAATTTATTTCAGCCTTTTTTTTACTAAAATCTTTTCCTAAGGTAATAATAACCACCCTTCTATCTTTTTTGCTTCTATATCTGTCTACCAATCCTTTTTGAACCATACGGTCAATTAAACCTGTTAACGTACTTGAAGGTATTCCAAGTTCATGGGCCAGATCCGTTACCTTATAATTCTGATTTCTTAATAAAAAAAGAATCATCATTTCGGTTATGGTCAAATTTTCTTCTTTAAATACAGAACCGAGCTGTTTAAATATTTTTTTTTGTAACATGAATAATAGTTTAATTACCGAAATACGAAGGGAAATCCCATCATTTTTTAAATGTTCCAAAGTTTAACCTCCTTCATTTTCGAATATTTCGAAACCGAATAATTCTAATTTAGTATATTATATTCTATTTTGTTTTTTTTGTGTTGTCAATTAAAACAGATAAATTTTTCAATATCAGCTTCACAACACCTTTATGTTTTGACTCTAGTTTCTACAAGCATCCTCACTATGAAACAATAAAAAGGCTGACCGAAAGGGATATAGAAATTTTAAGGACCGACATAAACGGAACAATAGTTATGGGCGGAACCACATTAATAAAACAATAAGAACCCGTCCCTCTTATTTTCAAAAAAACAGGGTTATCCCCGCTGATTTCTTAAACTTGGATGAAACAAAAAGAACCGTCCCTTATGTTTCCTGCATCTATTAAAAAAACCCTCAACCTCCTGTTTCAGGTTAAGGGTTTGGAGTATTGGGCCTGTTCTTTCAGCCAGTTTTCTACCTCCTGGTCGAACTGGCCGGCTTCAGTGTAAAAGAACATCATGTATTCGTTGTTGTATAGCACACCTATTTTGTAGATGTGCGTGCCGTCTTTGAGCTTTTCTGTTATACTGCACACTATATCAACCTAAAACATATGTAAAACCGCAAATTAAACCCACCTTGCGACACCATGTCAGATTAAATAATCTGACTTAAAAACCGTAAGATTATTTAATCTGAATTTCTTGGTTAAAAAT
>JARRCM010000034.1 GCA_029982205.1 Thermosediminibacterales bacterium | reverse complement strand
TATTTACAAAGACGCTAATTTCAAGCATTTTATGGAACTCCTTGCTGAACATGAGGGTATAAGCATAAGTTATTCCTGCCTACACACCATTTTGACTAATGCGGGTATCAAAAGCCCCAAGAAACGTCGAAGATTCAAACCACATCGTCGCAGAAAGAGAAAGCCTCAGGAAGGCCTCCTGATCCAAATGGATGCTACACCTTTTGAATGGTTTGGCACCAATGAAAAGTTCACTCTCCACGGTGCTATTGACGATGCTACCGGTAAAATAGTCGGTCTTTACCTGGCCAAAAATGAATGCCTGCAAGGGTATTTTGAGGTTACCTGGCAAATCTTAACTAAATACGGTATCCCTGTAAGTATCTACGCTGATAGTTCCCCCAATGCTTCTAAACTTACGGTCAAGGATCAGCTTGCCGGTAAAGTGGTCAATGATACTCAGTTCGGCAGGGCTATGAATGAACTTGGCATAACCCTTATTCTCGCACGTTCCCCTCAAGCCAAAGGCCGGGTGGAACGGCTCTGGGAAACTCTTCAAAGCAGGCTCCCTGTTGAGTTTAAGATTGCTGGTATTACTACTGTGGATCAGGCTAATGTGTTTTTATTGCAGTATATAGATAAATTTAATTCTCTGTTTGCTGTTGAAGCTCAAGATTCTGAATCGGCTTACAGACCTATTTCGGATGATGTTGATATTGCCCATGTGTTGTGTGTTAAACATCAAAGATCTGTGGATAACGGCGGTGTGTTTTCTTTCTACGGCAATTATTTTAAAGTTGTTTGTGACGGTGCTATCCCTCCACGGGCAAGAATAGAGATCTTGGTAAGTCCTGTCTTTGATGTGAAGGCACAATACAAGGATACTGTGTTTGAAACGATACCTTATGTGAAGCCTAAGAGGTCTCAAAAAACTAAGCCTAAACCTGCTGAGAAAAAGTCTTACAGGCCACCTGACAGCCATTATTACAAGTATGGGCATACCTTGGTAAAAAAGGTCACTTTTGAGGATAGCGATAGGGATATTCTTAAAATGCTTGAGGAAATCTTCCTTACGAAATATGCTTAAATATGATTTTCTTAACCGGGCTTAATTTGTATCAAGTTATGGAGTGAGGCCTGTCAAGGGCGGGCTAAGCCCGTTCACTTTACCCTTGACTGGCCGAACGGAATAACTATAATTGCACAGGCCCGGTTAGGGTTACTCTTTAAGGTGACATTTTCTCACGATAATTAATCCATTTTTGGGGTGACATTTTCTCAAGTTATTGACAATAGATATTAAATTTATCAATAACTTCTAATTCTTTGCTTAAGACATCCCTTTTATAACCGTTTCTTATGGCTGAGAAAACAATATTAATTTTCCCAGCCATAGGGCTATATGCTTTGTTAAACTGGAAAATTATCCTTTTAACATTCCGTTACTTATTGCATAAACATCATCTATCAACATTTCGTAATTTGCTTCCCTGCCTTCTACTCTAGCCCTCGATTCTACTCTTTCTCTATGAAATTCTTTTAAATCATCTGTAAATGGCAAGTTACCGGTATCCAAATATCTTATAGCACCGTTGTTATCTCTAACAGGCAATGCTTTATTAGCGTTTAATACGTGGGGAGCCCAAGGAATATCTAGAATTCCACTTTTAATGCCTTTAATAACTCCTATGACAATATCTCCATCGCCTAATTCTAAAATTTTATCGACAATACATTTAGTTTCCTTTTCTATAATAGAACATTCTTGCTCTAATTCCTCATTTGAAGGCATTCTCTGCGTATCAACCATTTGTACTACCTGTCTGGTGGCTCTCAATCCTCTTGCGTTTGCTTCTTTTGTTGGAACACCAATTGCCTCTTGAGGTGATTTGGTAATAATTACATTGGCTCCACCCAAGGCTCCTACTGTTGCAGCGTAGGAGATTACACCAAACGCCTGGGCTTCATCTCTAGGAAATGCACCCATCCACTGATGGAAGACAGTAAAAACATTTATGTTATCTGGATTATACCCCAGTTTTTCAAGATAATAATTAGCTAATTTAGGCATCATTTTTAAAGCAGCAACATCCTGTATTAAATTGCCGCCCTGGCCGTATCCCTGTAAGAAATATTTAACTCCTTGCTCGGCAGACATAATCAAATCCACTATAGATACTGCTATTGAAATGCATGGTGGTACTAGTGTTCCTGTAAGGGGTGAATAATCTTCCCTGAAAATGTCTACTCCTTCTTCTCCATACTTCGCTATCAGTCTATCTATATACTGCCATGCCTTTATAGTTATCTCTAAAGGTATGTCTTTTGTATAAGCTATGTTGTGTGAAATGGCACTTCCCTGAAATCCTGCAAAACCTGCAGCAAAAACTACCTCAGCCGAAAGTCTTCCATCGGTTACACCAGTTCTGGCACAAATAGGAGCATCAACTGCTTCAACTATTTTACGGCATTTCTTTACACCTAAATTAACAACAGGTAGACCATTTAACATAGATTTGCCTCTTTTTATACTCTCCTCAAGGCCCCGCTGAGCTTCTTTAAAACGCTGGGTACGGGTATAAGAATCAAAAGTTACCGGTAAAATATCTGCCTTGCCAACTTCTAATAGATAATTTAAAAGTTCAATCTGTTCTTTTACTGTGGCAACGCCACCGCGGGGTTCAAGTAAAATCTTGCCGGCTTTTTTTGCTTCCATAAGTTTTTTGGCACCATTTCGGCTTTCGGACAAACCTTTACGGTATTCAACTGCCTCAGAAAAATCAATTTCTTTCCCCGTTGACCACATCACTAGGGCCTCTTTTTGAAGTTCATCAAATTCACTATCTGTCAATCTTTTATTTCTCAAATCTGATGTATTCATTACTCTTCCTCCTATTCTTTTTGTTGTTATTCAACATATAAGATACCTCTTAATTATTAAGTCTAAAAGTATTATTCTTTTATTTTAATATCTTGTTCTAAGCATTCAATAACATCGTTTGGTAGCGTTTGGGGTGGAAAAACCCTATTAAAACCCAAATCTAGGAATGTTTTCTCAACTTCTTCCCATTTCTTTTCACCAACTGCCAAGTTTCCACCAATATAAAGGATAATATCTCCAATTCCGGCCTCTATACATTTTTCCCTGAAGCCCTTGCAGTCTAATTCAGCATGGCCATAAAGAGAACCCACTAAAATAGCATCTGCATCGGCTTCTATTGCAGCGTTTATAAAATCTTTTTGTGAAGCAAATATCCCAAGATTTGTCACATTAAATCCTTTTTTTCGAAATGCGTATTCCAGAATACGGTTTCCGATTACATGTGAATCATATCCAATTACTCCCATAACCAGAGTACCCTTTTTTTCTTTTACTGTTTTAGACATTTATTCAACCTCCCTTAATTTCCAGCTGTTTTTGAAACAGCCTCAGCATTTACTTTTTTCATCATTCTATAAGTTGTAACTAGTAATGTTACTGCCATTGCAAAAAGCACCAAAACAATAGGCCTTGAAAAGATAAACACAAAGAAGTTTATATTTTTTGTCTGAGCCATTAATAATGATCTTCCTAAGTTGGATTCGGCTAATGGCCCAAGAATCAATGCAAGGCAAACAGGTGCCATAGGAACCTTTAATTTTTTCCCAAAGTATGCTATAATCCCTAAGATAATAGCAAGTACTGAATCTAATAAATTATTTCGTATCGAATAGGAACCTATGACGCAGAGCGATGCTATTACAGGTATTATAATACTATCAGGAACTTTAAGAACATATCCAAAATATTTTATTAAGGTGCTTCCGAGGATTAAGAAACATATATTTGCAACAATCATAGCAAACATAAACCCATACGTGATAGTAGCATGTTTTGTGAAAAGTTCCTGACCGGGGATTAAGCCTTGAATCAACAACCCTCCTAAGAGAACGGCACTAACTGCATTTCCTGGAATACCCAAGGTTATGAGCGGAATTATTGAACCTCCGGTAACTCCATTGTTAGCTGTTTCAGGTCCTACTACCCCATCAACTATCCCAGTTCCAAACTTTTCGGGGTATTTTGAGCTTCTTTTGGCTTCACTGTAACCGAGAAATGCTGCTATATCCGTTCCTGCTCCCGGAATTGCCCCTACTATGGTCCCTATAATTGAACACCTTAACATGACTTTCCATAATCTCTTGATTTCCTGCCAGGGCAAAATCGCTATTCCTTTTATTTCTATATCCTGGTTTGAGTCAGATGCTTGTTTGAATTTATCTTCAATTATACCGATCAGCTGTGGAAAACAGAACAGCCCTATCAATGCAGCAGTCAATGGAATTCCATCATATAAAGCAGGAATACCATAAGCATATCTCAAAGTCCCAGTAAATGGGTCAATTCCAGTGGTTGATATTACCAAACCAAGCCCCCCTGCTATTAACCCCTTTACAACATCTTTACCACTAAGAGTTGCTATTAATGTTAAGCCAAGTACTGCCAGCATAAACATCTCAGGTGGACCGAATTTCAAAGAAAATCTGGCAATAATTGGGGCTGCAAATAAAAGAACCATGGAACTAAATATCCCGCCTATGGCTGAAGCTACCACTGCAGCTCCTAAAGCTTTAGTAACTTGCCCCTGTTTGGTCAATTCATGACCGTCTAACATAGTTGCTACTGCAGCCGGAGTCCCCGGAACGCCCAGGAGAATTGCAGATATAGAACCGCCGTAAACTGCTCCGCAATATATACCTGCTAAAAGTGATAAACCCACTAACGGGCTTAAACCAAAAGTTAAAGGGACCAGTAGAGCAACACCCATAGTAGCCGTTAAGCCCGGTAAGGCACCAATCGAAATTCCTAAAATTGTTCCTAAAAATATCATTAGTAAAGGAACTGGATTTAAAAGTGCTGTTAACCCCTGTAACATTTATATCCTCCTTCCCTTAAAAAAGAGCTAAAACAGAATGCCCTTTGGGAGCTGTATGTGCAGAAACTTTCCAAATACCAATCCTATCACAACTATAACTGAAATAGATGTCGCAAAAATCACTACATGTCGACGCATTTTCAATGTATACATGGTTATAGTCAAAAATAAAAAGGTAGTGATAAAGTAACCTAGTTTACTTATTAAAGTAACGTACAAAACTAACTCAGCCAAAACTGCAACAATGGTTTTTACTAATTCCGGAGGCATTTTAAATTTCGGTTTTTTAGATTCATCATCTTTATTCTTAGCATATTTTCTGATGGAATCAGCAAACCATAACAAAGATAATACACCTGTAATAATAAGTATTATTTGCGGGAAAAATTTTGCTTGAGGAGGCAATTCAACACTCATGTAGTAATAAAAAGTACACACCAAGAAAACCAATAATGAACCAACCATTTCTCCCATACATAATTCCTCCTAACTAAGAACCCTCCTAAAGATTATTTGAGGTAATCCCTTATTTACATGAAACCCACGTTGTTGATTCTTCTATGTTATCTAAACTGTGTCGTGAAGAAATACTCACATTACCCTCTAGGAGGACTTGTATTAAAATAATCGGTTCCTCTCCAAAACAGTTGGTTAAATTGCTGAGAATGTCGATGTGTCCCCTTGGTTTTACAAAAAGAACAAATAGAATTGGATTATATCGCCCATCAGGTCTGAATTTGCTGACTAAACCTAAACCATGATCGAAATTAACTTGCTTGAAACTTTCAAATTTTAATCGACGAAAGTGGTATAATAATACTTATAGTAGACATTTGTAAAACCTCCTAGTTAAAGTCTTTCAACTTTTAATTACGTTGTGATGTGCGAATGTCTTTTTTTTATTTCAACTAAAATGGAGAAGAACCGAATAATCTTATAATTTTTTATACTGTTTTATAAATGCTTGCTGAAAATATGTTAAAGAGCTTAAAATATTTAACTTAGTGATCTATTGTTAAATCATGTTGGTCTATAAATTTATTTTTTTGTTAAGCCGAGCTTGTCTTTTCTCTTTTCAATAGATGCAGTTAAATTCTTAGTGTATTTTTCAAACTCTTCAGCGGACCAATAATTCTTATCGAAACCAATCTTTTCCAGGGCAGCAACTTCTTCGGGGTCATTTGCAGTAGCTTCAAAAGTCTCTCTTAGTTTTTCGAGTATTTCTGGTGGTAAACCTTTAGGAGCTGCGACTCCTCTCAATGAAGCATATGTCAGCTTTTTCCCTGTTTCATCTTCAAATGTAGGTATATCTGGGAACTGGGAAGGTCTTCTTGCATCCATAACTGCCAAAACTCTCAAATCATCTTTATGTGCAACATAGTTTGAAAAGTTTGCTAAACCTACGTCAGCATGGCCACCCATTACCGCAGTTATAGTTTCTGCATCACCTGTCTGAGGCATATATCCAAATTCAACTCCCATTTCGTCCTGAATATCCAACAAGCCCAGATAATCATCTGTTGCCGGACCATTACATGTCATTAATACTTCACCTGGTTTGGCTTTTGCTGCATCCAAAAGGTCTTTTAATGTTTTATATTTACTGTCTTTTGATACTATAATCGCACCTGGGTCAATTATGTTAACACCTATATAGTCATAATCATCGACTGAAAATAGCCCGTCAGACCTAATACTTGTTAGATTGACAGATGGAACATTTATGAAACCTATTGTGTATCCGTCAGGTTTGCTCTTGGCGAGTTCTGTAAAGCCTATCTGGCCTTGAGCCCCAGGCTTATTTACCACTACTAAGGGTTGTCCTAACTGTTTTTCCCAATATTTTGCTATAACCCTTGCAGGAACATCTGTTGGTCCCCCTGCACTATAAGCAACTATTACTTCTATTGGTTTATTTGGATAATCATTACCGGCTGCTGGCTCTTTAGTTTCTTCTTTAGTTGGCTCTTCTTTAGGTTGAGCCGTGTCAGAACTTCCACACCCACTAAGTAATGTAAAAACCAACAGGCACACAACTGCCAAAGCAACAATTTTTTTAGTCATTTCTTTTTGCCCCCTTTTAAAGTGTTTTTTGCTCTAGCCTACACTACAACAGTAAATCTAATTACATTTATTTTACATATATACCACCCCCAAATAACTCACTTCAAAACTGATTCAACTATCTAATTTAATCCCACGGGATTTCTATCTGCAGCAGAGGTGCATGCTGCTGTGCCCCATATACATCAGTTTCACCAATTGCTCCGGAACTAACAGGACGGGTAATAGTTGCCTTTATTGCTTTAGCAGCATCAAATTCAACAAAAGTTACTATTTGACTTGGGTCTATGTTATATAACTTTGCTATTAATTCTTTGTTGATAACCCCTTTTGATTTAACCTTATAATAGGTATCATAGTCTTTAAAAATAATGTCAAAGGTTAATTCAAAAGGCCCTGAGTTTTTACTTCTTATAACTTCTGCTAATTCGGTAATATTTTTGGTTTTCATTCGATAACCCCCTTATTAAAACTGATAAATTGTCACAGGGAAAACCTCAGTTGGGTCTTCAAGTTCCAATAAATGATATACGCTGAACTCATATACCGGCCCCATTTTTATATCAGATGGTGAATAAAGCAGTGCTAAATTTCCAGCAGTAGCAATTCTTTCAGGGTACCCATAATGAAGGAGAGTTGAGCGCACAGAACTGCAAATAGTATCTGCTATATCCTGTGTCTTGCCCACAACCTCTATCACTATTCCCAGTTCATGTGATGTAATTTCTTTCTGGGGTTCTAAGTCTCCCATAACACCGTTTTTACCGTAAATATGGTAAATTATATTGTAGTCAGATTCTGGCATGTCGAAATTTTCTTTAGTAATTTTGTTGACGTTTTCTAAAATATCGTCAATTTGTTTTATCATTTTCGGGCATCTGACGCCGGCAATTGATATGGTTCTAAATCCTACCGGAGCAGAGCCCTCAAGTTTAACCGTATAAGGTTCTTTAGGTATGAATTTGCTTCCGGAAACCTTTACACGCCTTTCATCCAATTGTTCGAATTTCACATTGTCAAGTATCAGTTCACCACCTGGACCCGGGAGACGTAATGGATTTCCTTTTTCATATAAGGTATGGGCTGCTACTGATATCTCTGTGCATTTACGTATTGGATTCATAGGTTCAACAACAAAATGATCTTTATATAGGGTTCCTAACAGGCAATCTCTAGCACTTCCTGGTACAGCAGCAATTGCACCACATTCCAAAATCTTGCACATGTGAAATGTTAAACCGGGATCAAAGCCCTCTTTTATAGGTAATGCAGCCATGCTTGACGGGTCATAGGCCCTTCCTGCAAGAATTACTTCAGCCCCCATATCAAGTGCTTTTATGATTGGTTCAACTCCCATCTGAGCTACTATGTGTTCACTTTTTTCTATAGCTTCTTTAGTTAGCGGTTGTTTACTTTCAAATGTTTTTATTTTGCCTTCTTCAAATTTTTCTAAAAGAACGTTTTTATCTATTTCTGCTTCGATTAAAGCCATTTTAAATTTATAGCCTTTTTCAGAGACAATTTCTTCAACAATCTCTTTTAACCACTGCAGATGTGGAGAACCGCCTGAACCCCCCGATGAACCAATAATAAAAGGTATTTTTGCCTCATCCCTGGCTTTAAGTATTATCTCTAAATCTCTTTTTACTCCCGCACGGCTGGTAAAAGATTTTCCTGCACCTAGATAGTATGGCCCTGGATCAGTTGAACCGCCATCCACTGCTATTACGTCCGGCTTACGTTTCATCCCTTCTTCAAAAGATTCTTTGGGAAAACCGTAACCCAACAGGCCATTGGGAGCTAAAACTTTTATTTCTTTCATAAAACAACCTCCTCATCTATTTAAAAACTAATTACTTTTTAAAAACCCAAAACTTAGTTACTGTTTTAAAGATTTTGCTTTTTAAATCAAATAAATATTATTAATTTAACTAACGGGATTATAATTTATATAAATACTTTTTTAGAATTCTAAATGCTTTTATTGGATGTTTTGAAGCCAATAGACCCATATGTGCCATAATATATTCCTTATCGATAAACAGTTCAGCACCTTGCGGTTTTAATGACCAGGGGTTTTGAGGGTCAAATAGTGCTGATTTTAAAATTTCTGATTGGTCACTCCCATAACAGAAAATACCGCCAACACCTATCATTTTCGAAACTTTTGTAAGGTCTTTCCCGTATTGAACAGACACTTCACCCGTCGGTGTATACATTTCTTTTATAATTCCTGCATGCCTCTCCATCGCAGTTTTAACAGCAAATACTGCTAGAACTTTATCAAGAATTTTTTCTTCCGCGCTTGTAGAAATAGCATTAACATTTTTTGTGATTTGCTGTATTCTTTTTTCGACAGCTTCCTGTGACAAACCGGTATCCTTAATAATCTTTTTTAATCCTGCTTTTTCTAATATATTTGCTGCATTATAGCGAATACCTAAATCTCCTTCTACTGTCCTTTTAGCATAGGGTTCCGGTAATCCTTTAACAATAACACCTGGTTTTGAAGGCTCGCCTGATGATATTGAATGAATATCTGTAGTTGCACCACCTATATCTACAACTATCAAGTCCCCAATCCCTGGTTCATCTTCTGTTCCTTTAGCCAGCAATTCTGCTGCCATTAAAACGGCTGCTGGTGTTGGCAGGACTATATCATCAAGGTATTTTCTAACTTTATCCAGGCCTTTAGCTTTGACAATATGACTTGCAAAAACCTCTCTTATTGTCTCTCTGACTTTTATGACCTCAAGTTTGCCAAGTTCAGGCATAACATTATCAGTAACTCTGACATCTTTTCCAGCTTCTTTTAAAGTTTCATATATGTTTTCAGAAACCACTCTATTGCCTGCAACTATGATAGGTGTGGTTAATTCAGAAGCTGCAAGCATTTTTGCGTTATGAGTGATAGTAGTTTTGTTCCCACCATCAATACCTCCAGCCAAGAGTATGATATCAGGATTTATTTTAACAATCTCTTCTAAGTCCTGTTTGCTCAATTCAAAAGAATAAGTCCCAACAACTTTTGCTCCTGCACCCAATGCAGCTCTTTTAGCTGCTTCAACGGTCAGCTCCGGAACAAGACCTATTGCTACCATACGCAACCCACCTGCAGCACTGCTGCAGGCAAGTATGCTATCTATTGAATCTCTGGTCAAACCTGTTGTTTTTTCTATTTCCCTTTCTGCGTTAAGAAAACCAATAGTTATATCTTCTTCTACAGTTGTTGGAGCCTGAGCTTTCCCTAAAATCTTTTCTTCGTGAATATCAACAACTGTTACTTTTGTAAAGGTACTTCCAAAATCAACCAACATGAATATTGGAGGCATATTTCGTTTCACCACCTCATGATATTCTTTGCAGTAGTAGAGAAAATGTATCGTCATCTTTTCTGCTTATTAATATGCTTCCGAAATAATCGTCATTTTTTAAAGCAAAATCAGTTCTGTAATGCGCGCCCCTGCTTTCCTTTCTCTTTAATGATGATTCCACTATTGCTCTTGATACCAAAATCATTCTTTGCAGTTCAAGCCAGGAATTTAATTCTTTAATATTATTAGGTCGGTATTTAATCAGAGAGCTGTTTATACTGCTAATGTCTTCTTTGGCCTCTACCAATGTCGCCTCTGAACGGATTAATCCGACTTTGTTCCACATTACTTCACCAATACTTTTTCTAATATCTTCTAGCTCGAAATCATTTCTTGAGGCTTCCAGAAGTTTATCCCAGGACTTAATAAGTGGCTCGGCAGCAATTTCCACCTCATTACTATAATGGTTCCTGTTTGAAACGTATTCTGAAGCTTTTTGACCGGCAATTCTCCCAAAAACTGCAGCTTCAGTTAAGGCATTCCCTGCAAGCCTATTGGCTCCATGAACTCCACCTGCTGCTTCACCGGCTGCAAAAAGAGCTTCGATATCTGTTTTACATTCAGTATCTATTAATACTCCTCCCATAATGAAATGTACTACCGGGTGAGCCCGGAAGTAATCTCGCTGAAAATTGATTTTTTGACGTTTTACAAGACGGTAGAAGTATTCATACCTTGTTTCAAGAATAGTAGTATCTACTTCTGAACAGTCGATATAAACAGAGCCGTTTATCCCTTTACCTTGAGTTATTTCTGTAAAAATTGCACGTGCCATAATATCTCTTGTAGCCATATCACCACAGGGGTCATATTTTTTCATGAATGATTCACCATCTGTATTTTTCAAAGTGGCTCCTTCATTAAACAACGGGGTTGGAAAGGTAATTCTTGGGGAGACTAACATTGCAGGGTGAAACTGGATAAATTCCATATCTCTTAATCTAGCTCCAGCTTCTAAAGCTAGTGCATAAGCATCCCCAGTCATTCCCCTGACATTATTTGTGCAGGAAAATATCTTTCCTCCGCCTCCAGTTGCTAAAATTACTGCTTTAGCTTCAAAAACTAATATTTTTTCATCATTGCTGTCTATCCCAATAGCACCAATAACTTTTGAGTCTTTTACAAGCAGTTTTACTATGGTAACGTTTTCTATAAGGTCAATTCCCATATCTTCTGCTTTCTTTTTAAGCGGCAGTATTATTCCCTGAGATTGTAAGGAAGTTGCTTTCCCATTACCTTTTTCTATTGTATGGAAACGTGCATACGAATGACCGGGTGCTTTTTTCTTAACTAAACCTTCTCTATTCTTTTGAAACCTTAATCCGTATTTCTGTAACTCATAAAAAGTTTTTGATTCTTCAGAAATCATTTTCTTAAGTAGTTGGCGGTCATTTATATATACCCCTGCTCTTAACGTATCCTGGTAATGGCTTTCAAGAGAATCCTCGTTTGAATCATCTGGAAGACATAAGGAAAAGCCTCCTCCGGATATTATGGTATTGCCTGATTTGCCAACTTTCCCTTTGCTAACCAACTTAACCTGAACTCCATTCTTTTTTGCTTCTATCGCTGCTGATAAAGCTGCAAGCCCACTTCCAACTACCAATACATCTGTTTTAACTTTCTCCCTTTTCATCTTTATTGCCTCCCCAGAACAACTCTTAATAACCAGCTAAGATAATTCTCCGTTATTTTGCGTATTTTTCTAAAAGCTGTTTAGCTCTTTTAACATTGAATATTCCACACACACATGGTTTGGCCATAATTTCTGCAGCTTTTTGGGGAGTTTTTCTGCCTTTTTTTACATCATCTATCAATTTCTCTACTAAGTATCTTGAAATCATACCGTGGCCACACATAGTTACAAACTCTAATACTTCTTCAGATGGAAGTTCATCTGTTTTACCATATATACCCAAGGATAAATTGATGGAATGTGGGGATAGATTCTCTTCTTTTGCCATACTTTTTACATCATCAATCAATCCGCTTATTGTCACAGATAGACCAAAATCGTTATCTTTGATGAATTTTATTAGTTTCTTTACCTTTTCTTTGTCATCAAAACAGCATCTTACCCTTGGTGTTTCTGAAAGCTGCTCCTTGATTTGTTCGATGGTAGCACCACTGAAAACTGTACCTGTTTCATATGATCCTATGTTGTTAGGACCAAGTTCAAAAATCTTATCAATTATTTTCCTGAGTTTTTCTTTTGAATCTTTATGATTTATTCCAACTGCAGGAGTTACAAGAACTACGTAATCGTCTTTTAAGTTCTCTAAATTTCCTCTTCTATGCAATGAATGTGTCATGTTCTATTCCTCCTTTAGGGGTTTTCCCATACCAAGATTGATTTTTGCGTTTGGTCTATAATCAAAACCTAATCTTTTTAGTTCAGGCTCAACTGGAATCGTTCCATCAGGTTCTAATCTGGATATAAGGTCAAGTGAGAAAACTGTAGATATCTCTTTAGAAACTTCTTTCACTGTTTTTAATGTCTTTTCCATTTGTGATACAGGTATTGTAAATTCAATAATAGCAGAAACTACTTTTGCTTCTTTTACTTCATCAAAGAATAGGCCTTTTTGTGGGTCTTTCATCAGAAAAGTTAAAGGATTATCTTTTTCAAACTTAACAACACCTATGTTTGTTAGAGCTTTTGTTACTTTCTCAACATCTACAAAGCTAGTTCCCAAACATGGCCTTCCCATTTCAATAGCTATACCGACTTCTCCTTTTTTAACCCTCCCTGTTACGTCATTTGTTTTAACTTCTTCTGTTCCCCTTCCTGGTACTTTTGTTTCCGGATGATATGCCATTGGGTCACTGAAAAACTTCCTTATTGATCTAGGTCTTTTATAGACGTTTGGGCTTTCTTCTATTGCTTTTTTCGGACACTCTACTATAAAACTGCGACCGCAAGTTCCGCATTCTAAACATTCATCAAGTTCAATATGCGCTTTTTTATCTTTAAGTTTTATTGCTCCAACCGGACAAAATGGAATACACATCCCACAACCGATACAGTTTTCAGCTTTTATTAACATCTCAATTTTTCACCTACCTTGGAAATTTTACTTCATTGATATTTTCCATTGCTAAAAGCAATCCACATACGTCTTTTTCTCCAAACCCTTTTCTTTTAGCTAAACGATAAAGTTGGTGAACCATTCCTCCTAATAATAGCGGCATATCATTATCTTCAGCCATGGATAGCACTAAAGATAAATCTTTAAGCATTAAATTTATCTGAAAACCAGGTTCAAAGTTATTTCGGGAAATATAGTTATATCTAGTTTTTAATGCATAGCTGCTCCCAGAACTGTTTGAAATTATTTCCACCAATTTTTTCGCGTCTACTCCTGCTTTGGCCGCTAGAGCAAATGCTTCAACTACAGATGCAAGATTTGATGCAAATAAATACTGATTAATAAGTTTAACTTTCAAGCCTGAACCAATTTGTCCCACGTAATATATATTCTTTGCTATTGTTTCAAAAACAGGTTTGCATTTTTCAAATACTTCTTCATCTCCTCCAACCATTATCGTCAATTTGCCTGCTTTTGCTCCAGGTACTCCCCCGCTGACAGGTGCATCCAAGATTTTAGCGCCTCTTTCTTCGACTAATGGAACTAAATCAATTATCGTTTTCGGGGTAACTGTACTCAAATCAGCTATAATAGCATTTTCTTTGATGCCTTCTAAAACACCGTTTTTACCAGCTACTACTTCTTTAACTATGTGAGGATTGGGCAATGATAAAAGAATTATGTCAGATGCCGCTGCTACTTCTTTTGGACTAGTCGCTGCTTTTGCTCCTTGACCCACAAGCAGTTCAACCGAATTTTTATCTATATCATAAACAGTAACATCGTATCCGTTTTTCAAAATATTGGTAGACATGGGCTTACCCATGTTCCCCAGACCTATAAAACCTATTTTCATTTTTTGATCCCTTCTTCCTATATTTATCCACCTACCCCAAGATAAGAAATCATAATCTCATCGCCAGTTGATAATTCTTTTTTGTCTAATGTTCCAGGCATAACTTCATATCCATTTACAGCAATCAATAGATAGGGCAGGAGTTTGTTAGAATCTTTTATTTTGTTTTGCAATTTGGGATAAAGCTTTTCTAATACTTCAATTAAATGTTGCAATGTGTAAGGTTTAGTAAGCTGAACTTTTACTTTTCTATCCTTTAGGCCAATGCCTTCTTTGAGACTTGATAAAAATTCTACTGTTACTTCTATATAATCTTTATGATCGTTTGTTTCCTTCAATTTGTTTCTCCCTTCCTCTATCCTTAATCAAAAAACTGCTCTCTTAACTGCGTAAGTCTTTGTCTTTAACTATATCATCCAACCCTAGCTCTTTTATCGTTTCCTGAAGTGGAATTCCGTTTTCGTCCCAACCTCTTAATTTATAAAATTTATCAAGCATTTCATCTAATTCTTCTTTAGGTGTATACATGCCTTTTGATGGCCCTTCCGGTATTGGTTCTGTCATAAAGCGTCCTGGTATCGTATCATCTTTTCTATCCATACCTTCTCTAATATTAAAACATCTTTCTAAATTCAATATTCTTGTCGCTATTGTTTTAAGCTCTTCTAAATCAAAGTCAAAACCACATACGGCATTAATAATATTCACATGTTTTTCAGTCAGACCTACTCTCCCTATTACTCCTTCTACCATTGCACAGTAAGTGAATGTATCCCTGATTACTGTGGTTGATGTTATATCTACTACCAGTTGTTCCTTACCTTCTATAGACCTACGGTCAAACTGCCCGCTTCTTTCAGGAATATGTCTCATATCTTGATGGCTGCCTCCTCTGTTGCTTACAGCATAACCCAAGGACATCCCCTTATATCCTCTTATACTGTGACCTGCTAGTTCAAGGCCTTTTACATGTATCGCAAATTTTTCTGTTCCCTTACCTAGTTTTTCGCTCATTCTTTTGGTGCCAAGGCTGATAAACTCGCCGATTCCTTCTTTAGCCACTACTTTTTCTAATAAAGCAATTACTGCTTTACCGTTACCAAACCTCGCCTCTATTCCCTCAAGTTCCTTCTCTGTTAAAATCCCTTTCTCAAAACATTCCATCACAAACGCAATAGAAACACCTGCAGATATTGTGTCTATGCCTGCTTCATTGCAAATGTAATTTGCTTTAGCTATTACCTTTGGATCATTAATCCCACATAATGAACCCAAGCTGTAAACTGTTTCGTACTGAGGTTTCATTGTTTCCAGCCCTTTATACTCGCCTTCTTTTATCTTACAGTAGTGAACACATCTCACCGGACATTGGAAACAGCTTAAGGTCTTTTCAAAAAGTTGTTCTTTTAAAGCTATGTGGGATATGTCTTCGGCGTTTTCAAAAACTTCAGTCTGCCAGTTGCGGGTTCCTAAAATTCCCGTGGAATTGTTTGCTAAAGTAGCTGTAGTTGTTCCAAAAGTCGGCAGAGTCTCACTCATTACTTTGTTTGTCCTAACCTCTTCAAATATTGATTCAACAATCTCATTAGTTTTTTCTTCGTCTGCCACTTTAATACTGTTTTTTGTCCCTCTAATGGCAATAGCTTTCAATTTCTTTGAGCCCATTACTGCACCAAGACCGCCTCGACCTGCTGCATGTGTTCCATCTACCATGATACAAGCATAATGCACCATTTTTTCTCCAGCTGGCCCTATTACTGCTATTCTAATCAGGTCATCATTTACTTCTTTTTTAATGGCTTCTCTTGTCTCAGTAGTACTTTTGCCCCAGTATTCAGCCGCATCACGTAATTCCACTTCACCGTTATTTATCCATATATATACCGGTTTTTCTGATTTGCCTTCAACTATCATTCCATCATATCCTGCAAATTTAAGTTCTGCTCCAAAATGACCTCCGGCATAACTATCCATAAAACCACCGGTTAAAGGAGACTTGCTGAAAATACCAATTTTGGGTGAACTGGGAAAAATTGTTCCTGTCAATGGGCCTGTGAACAGGATTAACTTGTTGTTCTCTCCCAGTGGATCTACTCCCTTTTCTGTTTCTTTATACAAATAGTAGGCTCCTAAACCGTTAGCGCCAATATATTTTTCTATAACCTTACCTGGTAGTTCTTCTTCAGTAATAATTCCTTTGCTCAAATTAACCCTTAAAAATTTGCCGCAATATCCACTGTATTTAGTCATCTTCACAACCCCCCATCAAGATATTTCAAACCTTTTCTTTTTAATTTCTATTTCATCAGGGATTTCTTCTAATGTTATTGCTCCAGCTGTACAATGTTTAACACATGTTGGATCTCCACCACATAAATCGCATTTGAGAGGTATTCTTTTTTCAAAATGCATAGTTATTGCACCATATGGACAGGCTTTTGCACATGCTCCACAATTGATGCATTCATTTTCATTAAATACTACCATTTGTTTTTCATCACTAAATTTTAACGCCCCTGTGGGACACGCTTCTGCACACTTTGGCTTCTCGCACTGTCTGCATACTACTGCAATAGGTTTTTGTTCTAATATGCCGGGATTTATTATTGTTATCCTTGAAAGACTTGGGTTTATTACTTTCTCATGATTATAGGCACAAAAGCTTTCACACACTCTGCAACCGGCACATTTGGTCTCATTTACTTTAATACGCTTCATTAATTTCCCTCCTTTGTTATTAAAAATTTTTTTAATACTTTTTGAATATTAAATTTTTAGCATTACTGACTTAGCATTACTGAGGACATTGAAACCTTGAATTGATTGATTATTCAAAAGCGTTTTTTGTGTTATTGTTGTGCGTGTATACATAATTAGGGTTAAATAGGTATTTCTGTTCTTCATGTATACATATATTTCGACATAAAATCTTTCATTCCTCTTTTTTTAAAAATATTTTTTCTTTTTTTTAATAATTTTTGCTTAAAAAAACTTCAAAAACTAAAAACATAGAAATGTTTTATAACAATAATTATTATATATAATATTCGATAAATATTTAAAAATTCCTTTTTAAAGTTCTTTATATTTTTTCATTTAGAACATTTGTCCTCATACATAACCAGTTATTCGTAGAAGTTTAATCATTTTGAAGGAAATTTTATTCAAAATCACTTGACTACCACCTGCTGAAAGCAGGAATGAAGCAAAACAGCTTCACTGGTTGTGGGATAACGGAGAGCTCCCTTTAATCCGGAATATGCTTAAAATTATTTTTGATAAAATAGTTGTAAAGGATGGGCGAGTTGTTGATTGTGTTCTATCTAACGGGCTGTTTGAAATGGATTAATTTTTTTCACCGGAGAAATCAAAGGATTCCCGGCGAAAATTATATGTAAAACAATTGGTTCAGTCTTTAGCTTTTCCTCTTCTCGCTTTTTCTGTATTTCAACAAAAGCTTTGATCTCCCTAACAAGCTTCTTTACCTTGTCTAATCCGACTAAAGAATCCAGTTCCTTCATAATTTCATCCAAGTTCTTTGACTTTTCTTCATTTTTTTCTAAACTGACGGGAACCTGTTCTTCTTCTAGTTCTCTAAATAAAACAAAGGCCTCTGCTGTTGTAATTTGGCCTCTTTCCAGCATATCCAGCACTTTATTATAATTTATTAAAGATTTGTTTTTTATA
>JARRCM010000033.1 GCA_029982205.1 Thermosediminibacterales bacterium | reverse complement strand
TCCGGACAGGATTTCGTCACAGGCGCATAAAATCGCTCTGCCTACCTTTTCCGGAAGAAAGCCAAGCTCCATGTTGGCAAGGGCGGCCGCCTTTTTTACCGTGACAAGGGCCATGATAAGTTTCCTGTGAATAGGTCGGCCGGTCAGGGGAAAGTTTTCCTTTGCCCTCAGGGTATGTATGCCGTAATAGGCGTCTTTGGGTATTTGCTTTTCACCAAGAAGATCGTGTTCGACGCGGTATCTCAAAAATCTCACTTCCCATATATCTTTAAAATTTAGGCTTATTCATGTCTATTATATCACAATGGGGCCTATAAGCAGTATTTCTTTTTTATATTATTCTGAGTGAGCCATTGTAATCAGCCTTGAAGAGAGCTGCGGATTCTGTGGCCGTATCCTTCAGCCACAAACCTCCCTATAGATTCAATCCTTTTTTGAATACAGCCTCTGCAGTGTTCCGGTTTTTCACCTATACAGATTTTGTTTGGGTAAATTTCATAATCTTTTCTATACTTCTGTGGTGTTATGTTAGGCATTACAACATTGGCTCCGCATTTAAGGGCTTTTTCCCTGCCGTACGGGTCAATTGTACCCACGGCTGTGGTTGCAGGCAGGTGAATATCCGGCATCAGCAACCTTGCACACGCAACTACCCGCAATGTCAGATCCAGCGTTCCAGCCGGGAAATTCCCTATAGGAGTGGCTTTGTGAGGTATAAACGGCCCTATACCTGCCATATCAACATTGATTTTTTTCATTAACAAAATATCATCTGCCAAATCTTCAATTGTTTGGTATGGAAGACCTATGATATTGCCGGACCCTACCTGAAAACCTATTTCCTTAAGCCAGTTTAGCCGCTTTAACCTTTCATTAAACGACATTCCCGGATGGAGTCTTTTATAAAGCGTCTGGTTGGCCGTTTCGTGTTTAAGTAAATACCTGTCTGCTCCTGCGTTTTTTAGCTCCTTGTATTCTTCATAACTTCTTTCCCCTATACATAAAGTAACAGCAACATCGAGGTGTTTTTTTATTTTCCGAATTATTTCACACAGTCTTTCAGTGGTATACCAGCTGTCTTCACCTGATTGAAGGACTATAGTTTTGTATCCAAGGCTGGCAGCTTTTTGCGCTGTTTCAAATATTTCATCATCAGGGATTCTATAGCGGTTTAACTTATGATTATCTTTTCTGAGCCCGCAGTAAAGACAGTTTCTTTCACATATGTTAGAAAATTCTACGATTCCTCTTAAATGCACACCTTCACCACAGTATTTTTTTCTAACTTCATCTGCTTTTTTGAAGAGGAGGTTTTTTTCTGCGTCTGTTTCAGGCTGCAAAACATAAACCAGCTCATCTTTTGTTAGCTCATGATTTGTTGCTGCTTTGTCAACCAGTTGAACGAATTTTTCTCTCAATCTTTTTTACCTCCCAAAAATTATATTTCTTTATTTCGAAGATACTTCAATATAAAAATGCCTGTCTTCTCCTGAAGCAGGAAAAGCAGGCATTTTAACTGCCACTTCTCCCCTGACTTCAGGGAACAACGCTCCCCTCATCTTAGGAAAAGTTTTTTTAATCAACCTCCCTGTTGGGATATTAAAATACCCCTTCAGTTTAGTTGTTGAATTTTTCTCATAACAATATTATCATAAAAATTAAACATCTTCAATGACATGTTTCTCCGTAGTTTCAAATATATCTGTTGTAATTAAAAAGAGTATATAAAACTTCTTTGTACATTTGCAGCCGGTAGATAAACCCTCTATAAAATCCAAGTTTTTCTTCTTTTGTATAGTGGCTTATCCCTTCAAGGGGAGGATATGTTACTTTAGCGCCTGTTTTTTTGGCGTACTTTGAAAGAAGCACTTCTACTCCGAAACGAGACCACGAAAGGTCAGGCAGTGTATCAATAAACTTACGGCTTAAAGCACGCTGGCCGTTTAATATAGAGAAGTATTTTTGAGCCAGATCCACTGACTTTTTTCGACGGTCATAAAAAACACCTATACTCATATCCATTTCACTGTCTTCAAGTAGTGGAGATATTAAAGCTTGAACATGATTCTCATTTAAATTTATTAAGTCAGCATCTAAAAACACGCAAATATCCACGTTTTTTAATAAACTCAGCCCGTGTTGTAGAGCCGCGCCTTTCCCCAGGTTTTTTTCAAGTTTTAGAGTATTGACGGGATATTTCCTGGCAATAGAAAAAGTTTCATCAGTGGACCCGTCATCTACTACAACTATCTTATCAAAAAAAGGCATTTTAATTACCCTGTTAAGCACATCAGAAATACGGGGCGCTTCATTAAAAGCAGGAATTATTACACCTACTTTCGGCAAACTAACCACCTCCCCATTTTAATTATAGCAATTTACTTTATTTATGAGAATATCTTGATTTTGATTGTTTAAATAATAAATTATGTTATAATGTTAATAAAGCATGTTTATAATAAACTTAAGGAAGGAGTGTTAACATGAAAGAAAGAGTGCAGGAAGCTTTAAATAAAGTCAGACCAGGTCTTCAGGCAGATGGCGGAGATGTAGAACTGGTAGATGTAGACGAGAGCGCAGGGGTTGTGAAGGTTAAACTGACAGGAGCATGCGGTGGATGCCCGTTTGCAACATTGACCCTCACTCAGGGCATAGAAAAGACCTTAAAAAATGAAGTTCCTGAAGTAAAAAAAGTGGTTGCTGTTTAAAATTGAGCATAATAACAAGGAGCCCGGGAGTTTGATAAACCCGGGCACTTGTTTAAAACACTACTTAAAGCTTTTTTTATAACTTAAAATTTTTTCAATAAGCTCATCGCGTTTTTTGTCAATAGCTTTAAAATCCATACTTCTTATATATGCCGCTTCAAGAGGCTTTCGTTTCTGTTTTATTGTACGAAGGTATTTTATTGCTCTGTTAAATGCGCTCCAAAAACGGCGATCAGCAGACATAAAATCTCGTTCATATGAGTCAAATTGTGATTTGTTCGCAAATTCTGTAAGGTCAATCTCCTTTACAGATTTGTTTTCAAGTAACACAGAATCAAGGTTTCTAGGCTTTGTGTTGTTTAAAACAGCGGCTTTGATTGATGGGATTATAACAAGGTCAACTTCTTTTGGGTCAAACCCGGAATGATACACCTCCGTATCAAGACCTATTTCTTTTGCTCTATTAGCAATTTTTCCTATGAGAGTAGCTTTTCCGGTTCCGGGCCCACCGCTGATAAGATATAGCTTTTCTACATCTGACAATAGGGTATCAATATGATTTACCACACCTTCAGGTGTGATTGCAAAAGCATAAAGATGACGCTCTCTTGGCTTATGCCGATATTGAGGTTTGACTCCACCGAACAGTTCTTCTGATATTTCATTTGTAACTCGGTTAACTTCATTAAAATTCATTACGTCAATGTAATAGCTTTCAAGCTCATCCCGTATTGCATTGGCCTGTTTTAAGCTTAAATAAACAAGGCCGAATAATTTTTTAACAGTTTTATTTATGTTGATTATCTCGTTTTTACTTCTTATTATGTTTTCAGTTTTCCAATAGTCACCTAGATTTATTATTTCGTCTATAGCACCAGGAGTTTTAGGATCATTTACATGTGGAGCCGTACCATCCATGATTCCCAGTTTGAGTTCGGGAACGGCAAGCCCGTCAAGAGATTCGCTGTCAGATGAGCAGTAATGGTATTCTATATCAAGGCCCTCATTAACAAGCACTTGACCTATAGCTTTCATAAAAGTAGATTTACCCGTTCCGGGACCTCCTTTAATAATAAATACCCTGGTGGCATCAGGATCCACTATGTAGTCGAAAAAGGAGTAGAAGCCATAGATGGTATTCCCGCCAGGGAACATTTTTTTGATTTTGCCGGTGGCCATAATTGCCCTCCTTTCCGGGTTTATTTTTGGAATTCCCATGCCCCGCGCCCTGTTTACTTCAACATGGAAACTCCTTGCTTATTTTCATCTTAGAGCAGGCCTGCTTTATAGATAATATTATTATATTTAACATCAGGCAAAGTGTTACTATAATACAAAAAATAAAAAATGTTTGAAAATCGAACATAGTAACATGAAATAATCAACCTTATAGAAAAATTAATATTGGTGATAGGGATATTTATTTGATTTGGAAGATTATTTAACTTAATTGTATAACAGTAGATTTAGCAGGAGAAAAGGGAGTAATCATTGAATTATTATAGTGAGTAATTTTAGACAATATTATTAATTTTTTATATAAGGAGATTATAGAGGGAGGTGATAGTGTTGATAATAATTGATACTGACTATAATCTTCTAAACAATGCTAAAATTTTGATTAATGAGTTTTACAATACAATTAATAAAAAACACATGGTAATTATTTTGTTTAATAGTAATTGTGAAATATTATATAAAAAAGGTGAATTCGAAAGTGAAACTATTGATTCTAAATTTTCTTTAGGGGAGCGTTTGATTTCTGGGGAAAAATACGATTGTGAAATGCTTCGGGAGGTTTTAAATATAAAAGAACCTGTTAAGACAAAAGTCGAACCTTTGAGAGGTCTTGTGGGTCTTGCTGTACCAATAATTAATAAAGAAGGCGACATAATAGGAATAATAGGAGTTTTTTGTCCTGAAACAATTTATACCGAAGAGATTTTTGGAGCTATAAAAATTATTTCAAAGTCTATATCAAAAGAATCAGCTTATAGAACCTTAGAACAGCAGATTAGTCAACAGAGTAAATATGAAAAGGCTATAGTTGAATCCATATCTGATGGATTTATGACTGTTGATAAAAGAGGGGTTATTACATATCTAAACAGAAAGGGTTTTGAAATATTAGGGGTTACTAAGGACGTAATAGGTAAAAACTTAAGGGAAATTACGGATTTTGAACCTGAACTTTTTGATGTATTAAAAACCGGTAAGGGTTGGGTAGACAAGGAGTTTATTATAGATATGAAAGGGAAGAAAAATCTCCATCTTGTAAAGACGGCAATTCCTGTTTTTGATGATAGAGGAAATGTGCTGGGAGTTATAGATACTTTTAAAGAAATTAAAAAAGTAAGGAATCTTGTCAATAAAATGACAGGAGCAAAAGCCAGCTTTACTTTTAAAGATATAGTTTATAAAAGTAAAGCCATGCATGAAATAATAAAGTTTGCAAAGAAAGTAGCTGCAAGCGATTCATCAATTCTAATACAAGGAGAAAGCGGTACCGGCAAGGAACTGTTTGCTCATGCCATCCATGATTTTAGTCCCAGGAGAAATGGGCCATTTGTTACTATTGATTGTTCAACAATTCCTCATGATTTAGTAGAAAGTGAACTTTTTGGATATGTAGAAGGAGCGTTTACAGGAGCCCGAAGGGGTGGGAGACCAGGAAAGTTTGAAATGGCAAATTGCGGAACCATATTTCTTGACGAGATTGGTGAGATGTCTCCAGATGTACAGAAGAAGTTTTTGAGAGTGCTTCAGACCCATACAGTTACTCGACTTGGTGACCATGTCCCTATACCAATTGATATTAGAGTTATTGCTGCCACTAACCGAAATCTCGAGAAAGAAGTAGAAGAAAAGAATTTTAGGGATGATTTGTTCTATAGACTGAATGTTATTAATATACATATTCCGCCTTTAAGAAAGAGGAAAGACGACATAATACCAACGGCAGAATATTTTATAAAGAAAATTGGAAAAAGAATAGGAAAAGAAAATATTATGTTGGCGGAGGAAACAAAAGTTCATTTGATGAACTATTCTTGGCCCGGAAACGTTAGGGAATTAAAGAATATAATTGAAAGGGCTTTAAATTTAGTAGAAGGAAACGTGATTTCGCCAGATTTACTGCCTGGTAAGATATTAAACTATAAAAACAAGTCTGTTTGTAAGAATAGTTATGAAGATAACGGTTATAACGGTTATAATAGTTTGGAGGAGTTTGAGAAAGAAAAAATCATATCCACTTTGAAACTTTTTAATGGAAACAAAAAAAAGACTGCAGAGGTACTGGGCATAGCACGAAGTACCTTATATGAAAAAATAAAGAAATATGATTTAGATAAATAGCAGGAATATATATAAAATGTATAAAATTCATACAATGTCTGAAAATCAAACAACATATTTAAATGTTTTTAAACGTATTTCAAAAACTAATATATTTAAATAATCCTTTATTCCGCTGCTTATGCGGTTTTTTTTATTATATTTTGAGTTTGGTATAGTTATTGCTATAAATTATTGCAGTAAATATTAATAAAAAAAGGAGGATTTAAATGGAAAAACTAATCATTACCGTAGCCCCAACTGGTGCATGGCCTACGAAAGAAAACACACCTTATGTACCATTAACACCTGAAGAGATTGCTGATGAAGTGTATAGGTCATGGAAAGCCGGAGCTGCAATTGCACATATTCATGTTAGGGACGATAAAGGTAAACCATCAATGGAGTTTGAGAAGTTTGAAAGAACTGTAAAACTAATCCGTGAACGTTGTGACATTATTATTAATCTGACCACTTCAGGCGGATTAGATGTAACCGACGAAGACAGAATGAAACCATTTATAGAGCTCAAACCGGAACTTGCTTCTTTTGATGCAGGTTCGATGAACTGGATGAACACCGCAGTTTTCCTGAATCCGCCAAAATTTCTAGAAACTTTAGCCCGAAAAATGAAAGAAAATAATGTTAAACCAGAAATTGAAGTTTTTGATACGGGAATGATCTACAACGCTCTTTATATTGCCCAAAAAGGCCTTATAGACAAACCATATCATTTCCAGTTTGTTTTAGGTGCACCTGGCGGAATAACTGCGACTCATAAAAACCTGCTCCACCTGGTTGAAAGTATACCTGAAGGTTCTACCTGGTCTGTTGTTGGTATAGGAAAATATCAGCTTCCCATGATCTATACCGCGTTATCTATGGGTGGTCATATAAGAGTTGGCATGGAGGATAATGTATATTTAGCTAAGGGGGTGTTAGCAAAGTCTAATGCTGATTTTGTGGAAAAAGTAGTTAGATTAGCAAAAGAATTTGGTAGAGAGATAGCTACATCTGATGAAGCTAGAAAGATATTGTGTTTAAAATGTCATTAAAGGTAGGTTTTATCTCTTCAAGAACTGAAGTGCTTAAAAGATATGGAAGGAGGTTGAATTAATGATAAAAAAAATTGCAGTACTCGGAGCAGGTACTATGGGTCATGGCATCGCAGAAGCCTTTGCGATGTACGGATATGAAGTCAACTTGTATGAAGAAGATAAAAACAGAAGAAATGTAGTTAAATATGAAATCGAAGATGAGTTGAAAATACTTGCTGAAGAAGAACTTATAACAAGTGAAGAAATACAATTGATACTTGACAGGATAGTATTATACTCAGAATTAGAAGAGGCTGTTAAAGACAGAGATTATGTTATAGAAGCTGTACCAGAGATTATTGAACTTAAACAAAAAATATTTAAAATGTTAGATGAGTTTTGCCCGAAACATACTATTTTAGCAACTAACACTTCAAGTTTAAAGTTAGATGAAATTATGAAACATGTATCTAAAGACCGCAAAAAAAGAGTTATGATAAATCATTGGTATAATCCTGCTCATTTGATGCCTATTGCAGAACTGTCTTTTTTCGGCAACGTAGATGAAGCTGTTTATAAAGAAGTTGAAGAATTATATAAATCTATAGGCAAACAAACAGTTAAGGTGCTAAAAGATGTTCCAGGGCTTGTAGCAAACAGAATTCAACAAGCCGTTGCAAGAGAAGTGTTTTCGTTAATAGAAATGGGTGTAGCTGCTCCTGAAGACATTGATAAAGCTTTAAAATTTGGACCAGCATTTAGATATGCAACAACCGGACAATTAGAAATTGCTGATTTTGGTGGTTTAGATATTTGGTGTATTGTTGGTGATAATTTGCTAAAAGTAATGGACAATTCAAAATGTGCAAATCCTTTATTAAGGCAAAAAGTAAAGGAAGGCAAATTAGGGCTTAAATCAGGTGAAGGATTTTATAAGTACAATGATTCTGAAGTAAATGAAATTAAGAAAAAGTATACCAGAAAATTAATTCATCAATTAAAAGCATCTAAATTCTATATTTAAAAAAGGATAAAGAAGCCTATTTTTTGGTTTTACAAAAAAATTAGTGTGGATTTATATATTAAATTAAGGTTAAATGTTTGATTATATTATTTTATAAAGGGGGAATATTAATATGTTATGGGAATTTTCAAAAAAATTCCAATTTGCAGCCGATAAGATTATTCCGGATTCTTTTGTCTTTTGTATTATTTTGACCTTGATTGTTTTTGTATTAGGGTTAGTATTAACCGGTACTGGTCCTTTAGATATGGTATTACATTGGTATAGCGGATTATGGAGTATGATTGCTTTTGCTTTTCAAATGTCTTTTATGGTTATTTGTTGCGGCGCTGCGGCTAAGGCCCCACAAATCGAAAGATTATTAAGTAAGCTTGCAAAGTTACCAAAGTCTTCATCAATGGCTATGGTCATTTTATTGGTTTTTGGATTTATTTCAAGTTTAATTAATTGGGCATTTTCACTTATTATAACTCCAATTCTTGCCATGCAACTTTCGAAGAATGTTAAAGGTTTACACTTTCCATTAATGATTGCGGCAGGTTATTCTACTATGGTTTTAGGGCAATGTTGGTGCCCCAGTGCTTCAGTGTATGCATTGCTGGCCTCAAAAGGGCATTTTATGGAAGAATCTATTGGTATTTTGACACAGGCAACGACGACTTATAATCCTGTCAATACTGTATTATGGTTTATTTTGGTAGGTTTTACCATTTTATTATGTGCTTTTTTAACCAAGCCATCTCCGGATGAAATTGTTGTGTATGAAGGTACTTCTGAATCTGAATCAATAGCAACATTGGAAGATGAAGCTGAAGAAAAAACGATTGCCGATAAAATGAATCAAAGTAGATTTTTGATGATTATCATAGGGATTGCAGGGGTTGTTTATATTATTCATTCTTTTGTTACTAAGGGATTTATACCTTCATTAAACTTTAACTTTGTGATTTTCATTTTCTTGACATTAAATACTTTTTTGTATAACACACCAGAGAAGTTTGTGACAGCCATTAGAGAGTCTATGAAGCCAGCCACTCAAGTCATGCTGCAGTTCCCCTTTTATGGTGGTATTATGGGTATGATGTCAGGTTCGGGTTTGACACATGTATTAGCTGATGCACTGGTTCAAGTTGCTACAGTGAAAACACTACCATTCTTTTCATACTTATCAGCTTCAATAGTTAATCTTTTTGTTCCGTCTCAAGGTGGACAGTGGATAGTCCAAGGGCCGATTTTAGTAGAGGCAGCCAAAACAATGAATGCTGACTTGCCATTAATTATAAATGCATTTGTCTATGGTGATGAAGCAACAAACCTGATACAGCCACTTTATGTCATTCCTGCATTATCGCTTGTAGGCATGAAACTTAAAGATGTTTGGGGATTTATGGCTTTCATTTGGTTCGGGTGGTTTATAGTAACATCTATAGGCCTACTAGTATTACCAGGATTATTTTGATTATAGATTCTAATTGAAAGAATTTAATAATTACCTTTATGGCGGGCTGATTATAAAGCCCGCCATTTTTAACTTTTTCCAATGTATTATTTATACTTTTTGTGGTGATAATCCTTCGGGACTCTTCATGTATCAGACCGATTGTTCTCTGAAGTAAGACCTTCTTTTAAAAATAAGCACGTTTAAAAATATTTTTTTGAAATCAGCGTTGTAAATCAACATTGGTTGTAAATCAACATTGAATATGATATTATTATTAAATAAGAAAAGTTTACAGCGATTGTAAAATAAGTTTCATATGAAAGGAGGAATCATATCATTGCATTCCTCTGAAAAGGTTTTTGTTACGGGATATGCAAGATTACCGCAGGGTATTACTGCAAATGAGCTCTACAGCGTTGTGGGCGTTGGTTTAATAATAGACAAACATTCAGGTATGATTTTAGATGCCGATATTTCTCTGGTAACTAGAACGGGAAAGGCCTTTTTTAAAGAAACCGTTGCAGGCCACAATATAGATGATATTTATGTGATAATAAAACAGATTGAGAAAAACTATCTAGGACATGCCAAAAAAGCAATAATTTCCGCCCTTAAAAGTGCTCATCAAAAATATAATTGTTACAAGGATAATGGTTATACAGATGTTTCAGAATGTTATGATGAATGAGAGGTTTAATTTTAATTAATTTTATATTTAAGCCTTTTTACCTATCAAAAACAGGTTTCTCCCCTGTTTTGAACGTAGGTAAAATCCGGCAGATAACTTGTCCTGTTATGGATCAGTTTATTTGCCGGGTTTTTTGTTGCTGTAAAGTGGTTAATTATTAAATCAAATCGATAAGGAGGAGATTTTATGAGGGAGAGGATAAGAAATAATGAACTTTTAAAAAAAGTTGTTTCTCCTGAAGAGGCTGCTGCCCTTATTAAGGACGATATGAATATCGCCACAAGCGGATTTACGCCGTCAGGCTATCCGAAAGCAGTCCCACTGGCCCTTGCAAAAAGAGTTGAAACAAGCGGGGAAAAACTGAAGATTAATTTATTAACAGGTGCTTCGGTTGGTGATGAGCTTGATGGAGCACTTTCAAGGGCAGGAGTTATAGCAAAACGCTATCCCTATCAAACGAACGAATCATTAAGATTGGCTATCAACTCAGGGGAGGTGTTGTATTCTGATATTCATTTAAGTCATATGGCTCAACAGGTTAGGTACGGTTTTTACGGCAAAATTGATATAGCGATTATAGAAGCTGTGGCAATAACCGAAGATGGCCATATTATTCCTTCAACTTCAGTGGGCAATTCACCTACCTTTGTTCAGGAAGCTGAAAAGGTAATTGTTGAGGTAAATACAGGCCAACCTCTTGAATTAGAAGGAATACATGATATCTATATTCCCGAAGACCCACCGAACAGACAGCCGATTCCTATTATAAAAGCTGATGACAGGATTGGCACAACATATATACCCTGCGGAGTTGATAAAATAGAGGCTGTGGTTATTACTGACATAAAGGACAATGTAAGGCCATTGGCTCCCATCGATGAAATCAGTGAAAGAATGGCAGGTCATCTCATAGAATTCCTTGAAAATGAAGTTGCACACGGAAGACTGCCAAAAAACCTGCTGCCTCTTCAATCAGGTGTAGGCAGTGTGGCAAATGCCGTTTTGGGAGGGCTTGTTAAATCGAACTTTGAAAACCTTGATTTTTATTCTGAAGTAATTCAGGATTCAGTGTTTGACCTTATTGATGCTGACAAGATAAGGATTGCTTCAGGAACATCTCTTACACCTTCAGAAAATGGGTTGATAAGGTTTTATAGAAACATAAACAGATACAGGGGAAAAATTATATTAAGGCCTCAGGAGATAAGCAATAATCCGGAAGTTGCCCGGCGGCTAGGATCCATAGCCATGAATACAGCAATTGAAGTGGATATTTACGGAAATGTGAATTCTACAAACATAATGGGATCAAGAATGATGAACGGCATCGGCGGCTCCGGAGATTTTGCCAGAAACGCTTTCCTCACAGTTTTTTTGACACAGTCTACTGCTAAAAATGGAGATATATCCACAATAGTGCCTATGGTTTCACATGTTGACCATACCGAACACGACATAGATGTTATTGTTACAGAACAGGGAGTAGCTGACCTGAGGGCGCTGGCCCCAAGAGAAAGAGCAAAAGTTATCATAGAAAACTGTGCTCACCCGGATTATAAGCCATTACTATGGGATTACTTTAACAGGGCTGTTAAGCAAACAGGTAAACATACGCCACACATACTTCAGGAAGCATTTTCCTGGCATGTAAGGTTCCTGGAGACAGGAACGATGAAAATTAAAAAATAAAAGGTGTTTCCCCCGGGATCTGATACAAGAGTAAAGGTTGCTTTGTTATAGAGGGAAATTTCTTAAAATACCGAATATATTTAATAAGATAATAAGCATTCTGTCTAAACCCCTTAGAAAAAGGAGGGTCAAAAATGGCGTTGCTTTTAAAACCTTCGGAGTTTAAAGATAAGATCAAAAGGGCGTGGCAAAACTACGTTGAGAGGGGAATAATTGACGAAAACACAGTTAGGCCTATTATTAGACGGTCCTGGAAAAGATGTAAGCTATTAAACGTAGATCCTTACAACGGGCGAGGCACAATTTTTTTGACAGATGAAAAACTTAAAGAAAGAAGGGAAAGAAGAAAAGAGGTTATTGAAATAGCAAGACCAATGATGGAAAATCTATATAAGCTGGTGGAGGGTTCCGGGTTTGTAGTCATTTTTGGAGATGAAGATGGATTTTTATTAGAAGTAATTGGGGATCCGGAAGTTGTTGAAAGGGGAGCAGGCCTAAACTTCGTAAAAGGGGTTAACTGGAGTGAAAAGTATGTGGGAACCAATGCAATAGGGACAACTCTTGTAGAAGATCAACCTATACAAGTAGTTGCAGCAGAACATTACTGTCAATACCATCATACCTGGACATGTTCAGCAGCTCCTATACATGACCCTGATGGAAGACTGATAGGAATGTTGAACATGTCGGGACATTATTCAAAAGTACATTCTCATACCTTGGGTATGGTGGTTGCAGCTGTTCAATCTATAGAAAATCAATTAAGGGTTAAAAGGGAATCAGAAAAGGTTTTTAACCTTAATGAATACTTAAAAGCCACATTTCAATCTATAACAGAAGGATTAATTTCCTTGGATGAGAAGGGTTACATATCGGATTTAAACTTTATCGCAGAGAAAATGTTAGGAGTAAAAGCTAAATCATTGCTTGGAAAACATGTATCTGAAACTGTTATTAAAGGTCTTGATTTAGAAGAGATTTTGATGACGGGAAAGGGATATATGGATAGGCAGATGAGTATAGATGTCAACGGTCAAACAATGTATTTTACTGTAACTGCAAGGACTATAATTGATAAAAACTGCAATGTAATTGGAGTTGTTACATCTTTAAGGGAAATGAAAAGGATTACAAAGCTGGTTCATAAAGTTGTGGGGGCTCAAGCCAACTTTAAATTTAACGATATAATCGGAGAAAGCAGACAAATAAAAGATTGTATAAAGCTAGGGATTCTTGCCGCTAAGAGCAGCTCTAACCTTTTGATAGAAGGTGAAAGCGGTACAGGCAAAGAGCTGTTTGCACAGGCCGTTCATAATGCTAGCTTGAGAAACAGCGGTCCGTTTGTGGCTATAAACTGTGCAGCAATACCCCGGGAGCTTCTTGAAAGCGAACTGTTCGGTTATGAGAGCGGGTCTTTTACAGGCGCGCATAAAGAGGGAAGGCCGGGCAAGTTTGAATTGGCTGATGGAGGAACTATTTTACTTGATGAAATAGGTGATATGCCTCTGGAACTTCAGGCAAAACTCTTAAGGGTGTTGCAGGAAAAAAGCATTACAAGGATTGGAGGACTAAAAGCTATTCCTGTCAATGTTAGGGTTATTGCCGTAACAAACCGTGACCTTGCAAAAGAGGTTAAAAACAAAAACTTCCGCAGTGATTTATATTATAGATTGAATGTTCTTTATATAAAGATTCCTCCACTGAGAAAAAGGAGAGAAGATATTCCACTGCTGATTCAGCATTTTCTTAATAAAAACAGACAAAAATTGGCAACAAATAAAAAAATCAGATTCAGCAGGGAAGCTGTTGATATACTAGAAAATTATAACTGGCCTGGAAACGTGAGAGAACTTGAAAACGTGATTGAAAGGGCAGTTAACATTGTAGAAGGAGATTTGATAACTCAAGAACATCTGCCGGATTATTTGATAACTGACTTTAAGGAAAAACCTTCTGTTGATCAGATAAATCCATTAGAAGAAACTGAGAAAAACATGATTTTAAACGCCCTGAAATCTTATAAAGGGAACATATCAAAGGCGGCAAGAGCATTAGGAATAGGTCGTACAACACTTTATAGAAAAATAAAAAAATACAATTTAGCAGTTGAATCAAACTGAAACATGTTTCAAGATGAAACATGTTTATGGCACCACATTATGACAAGCCCGAAAATTAAAAATGTTTCGAACTGAAACAAAAATGCTTATAATGTTTTTGGGAGGCTTTATGCAGAGGCCTTCTTTTTTTCTTGTCTAGCAATGGTTTTAACAACGTACCATGATATTGGAATAATAATTGCGAATGACATGTATTAAACATATATTACCTGAAATACATAACGAAAATTTGTGATTCAAGGGGAGAGAAATCAAAAATGAAGCGTTTTATAGTTGAGCTGGGCTGGGGCGCCGATCTTCACGGCCAGGATTATACGAAGGCGGCTGTCAAAGCGGTTAAAGATGCAATTTCCAGAAGCTGCCTGTGCGGGCTTGTAGAAATTTTTAACATGGAGAATTTAAACGACATGCAGGTAGAGGTTGTGTTGGCCTCTCCGGCACCTGAGTCAATTGATCCAAATAAAGTCAAGGAGGTGATACCTTTCGGGACTATTGAAGTCAAAACGGTAAAAGGGGGTATGTCTGTAGAGGGCTTATGTGTAAAAGAGTTGGGTGATGGTTGCCAGGACATAGTTGTGGTAAATGCTGCTTTGACAGTGTATATCGATGTTTAAAAATTTTAAGGAGGTGTTTTCATGGAGCTATCAAAAGAGCAGCTTATTGAAATGTATAAAAAAATGGTTCAAATTCGTAAGTTTGAAGAGCGTGTTGTAAAACTTTTTGCCGACGGCAAAATTCCTGGTTTTGTTCACCTTTATATTGGAGAAGAAGCAATCGCGGTTGGGGCATGTTCTGCGATTGAACCGAAGGATTATATTACTAGTACCCACCGGGGACATGGCCACCTGATAGCTAAAGGCGGGAAAATAGACCTCATGATGGCAGAAATTCTAGGTAAAGCCACCGGTTATTGCAAGGGCAAAGGCGGTTCCATGCATATAGCAGATGTTGATTTGGGCATACTAGGGGCTAACGGCATAGTTGGAGGAGGTTTTACAATAGCTGCAGGAGCGGGATTATCCGCAAAAATGCGCGGGACAGATCAGGTGACTTTGTGTTTCTTCGGTGATGGAGCATCAAATCAAACCACTTTCCATGAAGGAATAAACATGGCATCAATCTGGAATCTTCCTGTTGTGTTTATATGTGAAAACAATCAATACGGCATATCATTACATCAGTCAAGGCATCAGCGCGTGGCAGACGTTTCAGATCGCGCTGTCGCATATGGAATTCCGGGTGTTACAGTTGATGGAAACGATGTAGTGGCGGTTTATGAAGCTGTTAATGAAGCTGTTAAGCGGGCAAGGAACGGTGAAGGGCCTACATTGATTGAATGTAAGACATACCGCCATCGGGGGCACTTTGAAGGTGATCCGGTAGTATACAGAAGTGAGAATGAGTTTAACGAGTGGCTGAAAAAAGACCCTATTCCAAGATTTGAGGAAAAACTTACCGAAATGGGAGTTCTGAGCAAAAAAGAAGTTGACGAAATCAATGAATGGGCAGTCAAAATTATTGACGAGGCCGTGGAGTTTGCTCTTAACAGCCCTGAACCTGAACTAGAATCAGCAGTAAGAGATGTTTATACCGACATTATCGAGGAGGTGAGGAAGTAATGAGAAGCTTAACCTATGCAGAGGCCATCAGAGAGGCGCTAAAAGAAGAAATGGAAAATGACAACAGGGTTTTTGTAATGGGTGAGGATGTGGGAAAATTTGGAGGATGTTTCGGTGTGACAGGAAACCTCTGGGAGCTTTTCGGAGAAGAAAGAGTAAGGGATACGCCCATTTCTGAAACGGCGATAATAGGAGCTTCAGTTGGTGCGGCGGCGACAGGTATGAGGCCGGTTCCTGAAATCATGTTTGCGGATTTTTTGACTGTCTGTATGGACCAGCTGGTGAACCAAGCTGCAAAAATCAGATACATGTTCGGAGGTAAAGCAAAGATTCCGATGACAGTTAGAGTACCTGTAGGTGCAGGCTTATCAGCTGCAGCTCAGCATTCTCAATCCCTTGAAGCATGGTTTACTCACGTGCCCGGTCTTAAAGTAGTGATGCCTTCAACACCTTCCGATGCCAAAGGCCTTTTAAAAGCAGCGATAAGGGACGATAACCCCACTATGTTCTTTGAACATAAAATC
The DNA here is from genome assembly GCA_029982205.1 of Thermosediminibacterales bacterium. Taxonomy (GTDB): domain Bacteria; phylum Bacillota; class Thermosediminibacteria; order Koleobacterales; family JARRCM01; genus JARRCM01. The sequence continues at coordinate 3,142 of JARRCM010000033.1, read as the reverse complement.
CTCTATTCCATAAAAGGTGAAATACCCGATGACCTGGACATTATCCCCCTTGGTAAAGCCGATATAAAAAGGGAAGGAAAAGACGTTACCGTAGTGGCTACTTCGCTGATGGTGTATAAAGCACTTGAGGCAGCTGAACAGCTAGAAAAAGAAGGGATAAGTGTTGAAGTTGTGGACCCCAGAACGCTGTTTCCTCTTGATGAGGATACAATCCTCGAGTCAGTTAAGAAAACTCATAAAGCGGTAATTGTCCATGAGGCATGTGTACGGGGCGGTTTCGGAGGCGAAATAGCTGCAGTTATCACTGAAAAAGCGTTTGATTACCTGGATGCTCCTATAAAACGAGTAGGGGCGCTTAATGTTCCAATACCTTTCAACGGCAAACTGGAAAACTACGTAATACCCGGTACCGAAGATATAATTAAAGCTGTTAAAGCTGTAACAGAATAGGCCTCAATGATGCCTGAGGTTCATGCCTCAGGCATCATTGAATATGATACTTCTGGAGGTAGTAAAATGGCTAAAGTGGGAATAATCGCAAACCCTCAATCAGGGAAAGACATTCGCAGGCTTGTGGCACACGGAACGGTTATTGACAATTTGGAGAAGGTAAATATTGTGAAAAGGCTCATTTTAGGATTAGAAGCTGTGGGAATTGAAGAAGTTGTAATCATGCCTGACACTTTTTGCATAGGTGAAAGAGCTATTGAAGATTTAGGAAAAAAATACAGCCTAAAAACAAAAACATCTGTGCTTGAAATGAGGATAGAGGGCAGCCAGGAAGATTCACAGAAAGCTGCGAAAATAATGGCTGAAGAGGATGTTGGCTGTATTATCACCCTCGGAGGCGATGGAACAAACAGAGTAGTTGCCAGGGGGTGTGGCAGAGTTCCCATAGCCCCGGTTTCTACAGGTACAAACAACGTATTTCCGACTATGATGGAAGGGACTATTATGGGTCTTGCTGCCGGAGTAGTGGCCCGAAGACTGGTAAGGCTTGACGAGGTCTGTTTCCAGAGTAAACGATTGAGTATTATAAAAAACAAAAAAGAGGTAGATTCTGCTTTTGTTGATGTTGTGGTATGTAAAGATGTTTTTGTGGGTTCAAGGGCGATTTGGGACATGAATAAAATATTCCGAATTGTTACAACCCGAGGTGAGCCTACAAATATAGGCATGTCTGCAATCGGAGGATTTTTCCACCCCATCAGCGTGTTTGAAGACAAGGGCCATTCAATAAAGATTGGTAAAGGAAATTTGAAGGTCAAAGCACCTATTTCTCCCGGTATTGTTGAGTGGGTTGATGTTGAAAAATTTGAAGTTATCAGTGTGGGAGACTCAGTCAGGGTCTTACAGAAACCATCAATACTTGCACTTGATGGTGAAAGAGAAGTTGAAGTCAGTGAAAATGACGAAGTAAGTATACGGCTGCTTCGAGACGGCCCGCTGGTAGTCGATGTAAATAAGGTCATGAATGCTGCCGTAAACAAGGGATTTTTTACAGCCTAGTAATATTTTTCTAAGTGTATATCTTCAAAGAGAGGGGGAGTTACCATGGCTGTAAACATTGTAATGCCGAAACTCGGTTTAACAATGACCGAAGGAACAATTTCTAAATGGTTGAAAAAAGACGGTGAGGCTGTAAATAAAGGAGAGCCTGTTTTAGAGATAATAACTGATAAAATAACAAACGAGGTGGAGGCGCCGGAATCTGGAGTATTGAAAATATTTGTTAATGAAGGTGAAACCGTAAAGGTCGCAGAGGTGATAGGCGCTATTGCACAGGAGGGAGAAGAAGTGTCCCTGCCTGAAAAAAGCACGGCATCTAAACCTGTAGAAGACAAAGGTTTACAAACAGCTCCAAAACAGGAAAAGACTGATAAAACTCTTCACGTAAAGGCATCTCCGGCAGCCCGCAAGATGGCTGAAGCAGAAGGTATAAACCTTGCAGACATAGAAGGCACAGGCCCTGGAGGAAGAATAGTTTTAGAGGATGTTGAAAACTTTCTAAAGAGCAGGGCAGAACCCGAGAAAGAGACCACTGACGAATCAGCGCAAAAAATACCTCTTGCAGGAATGAGAAAGGTAATAGCCCAGCGCATGAGCCAAAGTGCATTTACATCACCACATGTTACAATAACAATGGAAGTTGATATGACTGAAGCAAAAAGAATAAAGGAAAAGCTTGAAGAATCTAAAATAAAAATTACCTACACAGATATTTTAATAAAATCCGCTGCTAAAGCGCTTTTGGATTTTCCCGCAGTCAACAGTTCGCTGATAGAAGAAAACATCATCAGACACTCAAACATCAACATAGGTATTGCTGTGGCTCTTGATGAAGGTTTGATAGTTCCGGTTATTAAAGATGCAGACAAAAAGACCATCCACGAAATCAGCAAAATCAGAAAAGATCTGGTGAAACGGGCCAGAGAAGGCAGACTTAATTCTGACGAGGTCACCGGTGGAACTTTTACGATAACAAACCTGGGTATGTTTGGTGTCGAAATGTTTACTCCTATAATCAACCCGCCAGAGAGCGCCATTTTAGGTGTTGGTGGAATAAATGAAAAACCAGTCGGGGTAAAGGGTGAAATTTTGCTTAGACCGATGATGTGGCTGAGTTTATCACATGACCACAGGACTATAGATGGTGCCCTTGCCGCAGAGTTTTTACAGAGAATAAAACACTACCTGGAAAACCCTTTAGCCCTCCTAGCTTAAAACAAAAGGTGAAACAAAAGGGACGGTTCCTTTTGTTTCACCCTGCAAAGTTTAAAAACCAAGTTTTTCTCGTAAATAATGAATCAAATCTTCTATAGCTATTCTATCCTGTGCCATGGTGTCCCTGTCCCTTACGGTGACTTTTTTGTCTTCTAAGCTGTCAAAGTCAACAGTGATACAATACGGTGTGCCGATTTCATCCTGACGGCGGTAACGTTTTCCTATGCTTCCGGTGTTATCGTATTCGACAGGATAGTATTTTCTGAGGGTTGAAGTTATGTCTTTTGCTACAGTTTCCAGTTCTTCTTTTTTAGATAGAGGAAGCACTGCTGCTTTGATTGGGGCTATCTCAGGATGGAATCCCATTACAACACGCTTTTCACCTTTAACTTCTTCCTCGCGGTAGGCATCACATAAA
>JARRCM010000032.1 GCA_029982205.1 Thermosediminibacterales bacterium | reverse complement strand
TGCCGCTTTTGTGCTGCTTCTCGATCCTTTTCTGCCCTCCACCTTGTTCTATTTTCTTACGCCTCTCGTATAATTCGTTGATTTTTTCTTGATTGTTCACAGGGCATTTCCCTCCTCTTTATAACATTTGTTTTTACATGTATTTCCCCCTATAAAAATTATCTTTCTACATTTTTTTTTAAAATCCTCCACAAACCACGTATTTTAAGTTTTCTTATTATTTATACTACTTTTTATTTATACCACTTTCTCACACTACCCCTTCACTTTTTAGTTTGTCAATATCCTCTTCGGTTAAACCTACCCAATCTTTTAAAACTTCAATAAGATGCTGCCCCAGTAAAGGTGCAGGTGCCCTAACTTCAGCAGAAGAATTAGTAAATTTAATGGGAACACCTGGAATCTTTAACTTGCCAGCTTTTGGATGTTCTGTTTCAACTATCATTTTTCTTGCCAAAATCTGAGGGTCTTTAACGACTTTGTCAATTGTATTTATCGGAGCAGAAGGAATTCCATTTTTATCAAAAATTCGTATCCAATCTTCTACTTTTTTTGTTTTCATGACTTCAGCCAGTATAGGGCGAAGTACTTTATAATTTTTATTTCTTAATACATTTGTTTGAAAACGTTTGTCTTCAATCAAGTCTTCTCTCCCTATAGTTTTACAGTATTTCACCCAAAGGTTATCATTTCCTACAGCCACCATAATATCTCCATCTTCCGCTTCAAATGTCTCAAAAGGAGTAATAGAAGGATGACGGTTTCCTATAGGTTTAGGAATCTCTCCCTCAACAAAATAACGGGCTATGGCATTTTCTAAAATAGCAACCTGACAATCCAACATAGCTACATCTATTTTTTCACCCTCACCAGTTTTATTCCTTCTATTTAAAGCTGCAAGAATACCTATAGATGTAAACATTCCGGCAATAATATCACCAATAGATGCTCCAACCCTTGTGGGTTTACCACCCGGATTGCCAGTAATGCTCATGATGCCGCCTAAAGCCTGAACAATAGCATCATAAGCAGGTTTTTCACTATAAGGACCTGTATGGCCAAACCCGGAACAAGCAGCATAGATTATCCCAGGATTTAAACTTTTTAATGCTTCATAACCAAATCCCAGTTTCTCCATAACTCCCGGTCGAAAGTTTTCCACAACCACATCTGCCTTTTTCACAAGTTCTCTAAAAATTTGTTTGCCTTTTTCAGCTTTCAGATTGAGGGTAATACTTTTTTTGTTCCTGTTTAAACTCATAAAATATACACTTTCATCTTTAATATAAGGACCAAACGCTCTTGAGTCATCTCCCCTCCCTGGCATTTCAACTTTTATAACTTCTGCGCCAAGATCTGCTAAAATCATCGTCGCATATGGACCTGCTAAAACCCTGGTTAAATCTATAACCTTAACTCCATTTAAGGGTTGTCTCATTTTTTAATCCTCCTTTGGTTTTTTTGGTAAAACTTATACTCTATAGACTTAACTTAAAAAAAAGAAGCCTATATAAATAGGAATAATCGTATTCCCATAAATTTAGGCTCTCTCATTCTCTCATTCACTCTAATGTTTTAACACATTAGCCAATAATATTAAATTTTGATGTTTTAAATCAATTTTTTTAATTATATTAGATTACATTCTATAACAATTTCAAAAATCCTTCTTTTTTTTAATTTTTTTAGGTAAAATGTTTGTTCAACCAATATGCATAAAACCCAACCCTGCTCTTTCATGGTTTGTAAGTGTATGGATTGCCGACTGTCCGAAAATTGCTACGGCAATCCAGGATTCATCTCTAACTATAGCCAATTTTATGGCAATACTGGCATTTACAGGCATATCAAGCATCAGGCCGCGTTCTGCTTCTATAGATGCATGAATTAGTGCATGTAATTCTTTAGATTCTTTTTTTATAATTCCCCGATTCAATGCAGCCCCAATAGCTGCATTTAATATTTTACTTTTGATATTATCAGACAATCCTCCTATTTCAGTAGCAACACAATTGAATCCATGTTTCATTAAAAAAATTTTTATGTTTTCTTCTTCCTCCCTTGTACTGCTCAAAGCCAAAAGCATGGCTGCTCTTCCAAGGCTCAAGTTTCTAATGACTATCTGTTTCTCCCTTTCAGGCATAATTTCACCTTCTTTCACCCATAAATTATACTACGATTAATTGATTTTATTATTCTACAATTATTATGTTTTAACCTGCTCGAAAGGTGAATTAAATTCAATCTTTAGGTATATTTATCTTGCAAAATGCATGTAGAAGTGGAATCGCCAGGATAACACTTCCGACCCCTTGAATTACATTGGCAGGAATACTTGCCAAAGCAGCAGGAAAACCTTTCATAATTCCACCTGCAATATAGTATCCAAAAATCATCCATACTGCTGCAACAAGAGTTGCCAAAACGGTTATACCGGAAACTCTTTTTCCGGTTTCAAACCTTTTATGTGCCAAAATACCTACTATCAAACCTTCTACCCCTTTTATTACTAAAGTCCATGGGGCCCAATGGGAGTAACCTGAGAGCATATCAGCCAAAGCTGAACCCAGACCTCCGGCAACCAAACCAAATTTTGGTCCCATTATAATACCGGCAGCAAAAATCATGGTATCTCCTACATTTATAAAACCTTGAGTAGCTACAGTGGGAATCTGAATTACCATTGTAGCAATTGTTACTAATGCAGTAAACAAAGCCATGATGATTAACTTTTTCAATGCTTTTGATGTCATAAGTCTTGCCTCCTTTTATTATTTTTTTTACAACAGACCCAACAGACCAATATATTAAAAAAACCCCGAGTATTCGGGGTTTTTTTAATGTCTTAAACTATCAGAATAAGATATTCCCATAGTTTTAAGCCTTCGCCCATTCAGACTTTACTGGCGGTTCCGGAATCTCACCGGATCAACTGTTGAGGCTGTTGGACTCGTCCCCTCGCTGGAGGCATTACCACCGGTCAGGAATTGGAAAGGAAAGCCTTTCCTCACCTAGCCCCGAAGACTAACAATCATTTACTTTTGATAAATATTTTTCTTTACTGTAATATAATTATGAACCTATTAAATCAAAAAGTCAAGATTTTTTCCAAAGACAGAACAACATAAAATTTGAGGTTTATTCTGTCAAAAAATTTTTATGCAATGCTAGTGATATATCTTGAAAATTGTAACATGTTAAGATAAACTCATAATGTATAGATTTCAAAACAAATTATTAAAGGAGAGGAAATAAATATATGAAAATTAATACAGAAAATCTTGTAAAAATAGCACTGATTGCAGCTATTTATGCTGTGATTACGATTGTATTTGCTCCAATAAGCTATGGCCCAATGCAGGTTAGAATTTCGGAAGCTTTAACAGTTCTACCTTTTTTTACCCCCCTTGCTATACCCGGTTTGTTCCTGGGATGTATAGCCGCAAACATTTATGGGGGCTACGGTATATATGATATTATTTTTGGCAGTCTTGCCACACTTATAGCAGCCTATTTAACATATATGATGCCTAAAAAGATTCTCGCGCCACTGCCTCCGGTAATTGTAAACGGTATTGTGATAGGTGCAATGCTTCATTTTATTTTAAATGTTCCATTATTAATCACTATATTAAATGTTGCTGTCGGGGAGTTTATTGCATGTTATATAATAGGATATCCGCTTATGTGGATTTTTGAACGTATTATAAGATAAAGACAACAATCTAATTTCCGGGCACTGACCTGTGACTTAAACCTATAGCTACATCATTTAGATTTATAAGGCCTATACCAAAAAACACCGCAACACTCATATGTTCTCCTAACCTTGCTATACCTACTTTACCGCCGATATTTAAACCCATCGCTTTAGGTAGTATTTGAGTAACTGCCTCATGGACTGCGCCAATCAAAGCTCCACGATAAACATGGGTATCTTCAATAACTCCCTCTCTTGTAGCTGCTACCACTGCTCTTTCTATGATCTTCGTTATAGCACCATTGAATTCACCACCATAATCCACTGCGGCAACCTTAATTTTTTGTTTCTTATACTGTTCTTTTAATCGTTTTTCTTCATCTCTATTGGACATAGCCATATTCAATGCTATCTTTGCAGTCTTTAAACTGTTTTGCTCCATTTCATCACCCCCTAATTATTTTATTTTATGAAAGAAAAAGAAATTTTATATTCGGTTTTAGTTACAAATTCAATGATAAAGATTAGTATGCGTATATGTGATCACGAAACAGCCCAGACAAATTTAGTAGTCTATATTCAGTGTTTTCATTTTATAGTAAAGCGTACTTCGTGGTATATTTAAAGCTCTTGCTACCCTGGCTTTGTTGTATGAATGTTTCTTTAACATATTTATTATTGTTTGCCGCTCAATCTCATTAACCATCTTGCCTAAATCGTTTTTACTGTTTTTGTTTAATCGTTTTTTACTGTTATTTAAAATATGTGATGGTAGATAGGTCTTGTGTATCATTCCTCCCTGGGAAAAGACCACTAATCTCTCTACTACATTTTTAAGTTCCCTTATATTTCCCGGCCAATCGTATTCTTCAAGTAATCTTAGAATCTCATTATCGATTCGTTTTATGGGCTTGTTATGGATTCTGGCAAACTCTTCAATAAACTTGTTTACAAGTGGCATTATATCCTCTGGCCTTTCCCTCAAAGGCGGAATCTCAATGGTCACAACATTTATTCGATAAAAAAGGTCTTCCCTGAAGCGCCCTTCTGCAACCATTTTATTGAGGTCTTTATTAGTAGCAGCTATAATCCTCACATCAACTTTAACAGGTTTTACCCCACCTACTTTTAAAAAGCTTTTTTCTTGCAACACCCGCAGCAATTTTGCCTGCATGTCTAACGGGAGTTCACCTATTTCATCCAAAAAAAGTGTTCCTCTATCAGCTACCTCAAATATCCCGGGTTTACCTGATCTTAAAGCTCCGGTAAATGCACCATGCTCATAACCGAAAAACTCGCTTTCACACAAATTTGCAGGAATCGCACTACAGTTTACTTTAATAATGGAAAAATCTTTACGATTGCTGTTTTCATGAATCGCATTTGCCAGAAGTTCTTTTCCCGTTCCGCTTTCACCTTGAATAAGAACTGTTGCCGATGTGGGTGCAACCCTTTGTGCAATAGAAATGACCCTTTCCATTTTTTTGCTAATAGTAACTATATTGCCAAATGTGTATCTTTCCTTTGACATTTCTCTTACTCTTTCCTCTAAATAATTAAGCCTGCTGCTTGCTTTGGTAAGTTTCTTAGTGAGTTCCGAAATGTTTGAAAGGTCTTTTATGGTAATCACCTTGTTTGATTGGTTTTTATTAAAATGAAAAGAAATTGCATTTACTGCAAGGGTTTTGCCAGAAGTTTCAAAAACAGTGTTTTCTAAATCATCATCTGAAAACAATATTTTTTCTAAAGTTTGTTTAGGAATTATTTCTTCTATATTTCTGCCTTTTAAGTTTTCACCCATGGAATCAAGCATTGATTCTAATGCATTGTTCCAGTAAATGATTTTACCTTCATTATCTATGATACAGACCCCTTCACTTAATGTATTGAGAATAGCCTGAAGATAATCAACCACATTCCAAAGCCTATTTGAAAAACCGTCACATATCGATTTCACTGTTAAGATGCCCAGTATATTACCTTCCTCATCCAATACCGGAGCTCTACCTATCCCTGCTTTTCGCATTTCTTCTCTAACTTCTAACAAATCTTCATCAGGTTTACGGCATATTACGTTAGGTGTCATGATATATTTAACTGCTGTGTCCATCGAAATTCCCCGGGCTAGATTTTTTGCAAGGTCATTTCTAGTTATTATTCCGACAATCTTACCATTGTTAACAACTATCACTTCTTCCTGTTTTTGAAGAAGCATTATTTCGTTCAACTCATCTATTGTAGTATCAGGTGAAATTGTTACAACTTCTTTTCGCATTGCTTCTGATGTTTTTATCTTTGTTAAGTAAGACGAATTCATACTTTCACCCTTTCGCAGGTTAACAAAATTATGGTTTTGCTATACTAAGCTTCGACATATTTAACAAAACTCCTCTTTTGGAGAAAACTTATACAACAAAAGGATAAACCCTAAGGCTTATCCTTTTTGTCAGTAGTTCATTTTAAAAGTGTATTGCTTTTCCTAATACATCAAGAGATGCTTCCATGACCGTTTCTGCTGTGGTTGGATGTGCATGAACGGTCATTGCCAGTTGCTCTATGGTTAATTTGTTTTTCATAGCCACTGCAATTTCATGTATTAAATCTGTAGCATGAACGCCAACTATACATGCCCCTAAAATAATATTTTTCTTTTCATCAGCGATTATTTTTACAAAACCCTCATTTTTGCCCAGAGTTAAGGCCTTACCGTTAGCAGCATATGGGAATCGGCCAATCTTAATGTCATAACCCTTTTCTTCGGCCTGTTTTTCTGATAGACCGATCACTGCGATTTCGGGGTCTGTAAAGATTGCGCTCGGAATAACATTATAATCAACCTTTTGTTTATTACCGTAAATAATGTTTTCGACCGCAGTAATTCCTTCTTCTGAAGCCACATGTGCCAGCATGATACCTCCGATCACATCTCCAACGGCATAAATGTTTGGAACTGTTGTCTGAAGGTATTCATTTACTTTAATTGCTTTACGGTTCATTTCTATACCCACTTCTTCAAGACCCAGATTTTCTGTATTAAACTGCCTGCCTACAGAAACAAACACTTTTTCACCATAAATGTTTTTAATCGTTCCTTTATGATTTGTAACTACAATACTGCCGCCATTTTCAACATCCTGAATTTTTTCAACCTTAACCCCAGTAAATATCTTAATTCCTTTGGCTTCAGCTGCTTTTCTGATCAGAACAGATGCTTCTTCATCAATGTTTGGAAGAACGTTTTCCATGAGTTCAACCACAGAAACTTCTACTCCAAACTTTCTTAAGATAAACGCAAATTCCATTCCAATTACTCCGCCACCGATTATTACAATGCTTTTAGGAAGGTTTTTAGTATCTAAAATCGAGTCACTGTTCATAACATTTTTACTGTCTATACCTTCAATGGGGAGTTTGGCAGGTATTGATCCAGTAGCAATAATGATGTTCTTGGCATTAATCTCGGTATCAACCCTTAAACTTTCTACAAAAACTGTATTCATATTCTTTATTTGAGCTGTTCCTTCAATTATTTCAACACCGTTTTTTCGCAGAAGATGTTCAATACCGCCCACCAGTGTTGATACAACATTGTCCTTTCGTTTAACAACTTTACTGTAATCTAATTCAAATTTTTCAACACTTATACCAAACTCCTCTGCTTTTTCTACGTTATCCAGAATCTCAGCACTTCTGACAAGGGCTTTTGTTGGAATGCATCCTCTGTTTAAACAGGTACCTCCAAGCTTATCCTTTTCTATTATTACAACTTTTGCACCGGATTGTGCAGCTCTAATTGCAGCAACATAACCCCCCGGGCCTGCGCCTATTACACAAATATCAGCATCTTTTTTTTCTTTTTTCTTCTTTAAAAGGCTGCCAAAATAACTGCTGCCTACATCATCGTTTATAGACTGACTCTCCGATACAACTTTTCTCAGTTCTTCCTCACTACAATCTATCACAGCAATGGGAGTATCGACAGATGCCTCTTCTCCGTTGCTTTTTAATATCTGTTTTAAAGTCCCGCTTACTTCAGACTCTATCTCATTGTTTACCTTTCCGCTTGTTACCTCTACTATAATCTCTCCAGCATTAACAATTTCACCCTCTTTTTTAAGCCATTTTACTATAGTAGCTTTTGTCATTGAATCTGACAATTTTGGCATTTTAATTTGATAATCCATTTCAGAATACCCCCTTAAAAAGTAAAAGAATAAATCTATAAAAGTTTTCTGGGTAGCATATGCTACCCAGAATGTAAAACAATTTCTAACTAGTTGGCCTTATCTTATTTTTTAAACTGTGGAGCAAATGCATCAATTGAATCTTTAACAAGGGAAACAGTATAAGCCATTGAAGGACCTCCACCAAAAGCCACTGCAACCATGGCTGCTTCTATGATTTCTTCCGGGGTTGCTCCCGCTTCTAAAGCCTTATATACATGAAACACTATACAATATTCACACCTGTTATAAGCACCTATAGCTACACTGATAAGTTCTTTGGTTTTTGTAGAAAGTGCTCCTTCTTTATAACATGCGTCTAAAAGATTCATAAAAGCTTTTGTCTGTTGTGGTGCCTTAGCACCGAATTCGTTTAACCCTCCCAAAAACTCATCAAGGATTTGTTTTGGGTTTTTTGTTGCCATAAAAATTCCTCCCTTTTTAAAGTGAATTTTTTCATAAAACAGCACATTGACTGTTACAGCTTGACTTTTAAATTATGCAAATTACGTGCCAGCAAACAAAAATAAAGTCTTCAATATAAGCAGATACGCTTTTTACAGAATAGGAAGGATTATTTTAAAACCGTCAGTTATATTATGTGTCAAAATTTTGACGTCTATTAATTGACATTCGTCGATTATTTGACATACATAAAATCAAAAAACAACACCTTTTATTTTGCACGCAAGGTGTTGTTTAATATCTTAACAGCTTTTCCATTTAAATAATCAAACTTTTTACCCTGAAAGGTGTCTAAAACAGCCATACGTTCCTCGATTTCATCTCTTATTTTCCACCAGCTTGTATTCCAGTTGACGAAAAGAGTGTTTTCTTCTGGCGCCCTGCCTATCAGACGCTGAATAACAATATTCGGGTCTAAATATTCTAAAAAGGTTATAACCCGCTTGATATATTCATCTTTTGATATTATTTTTATTTCATCTCTTTGATACATATCACCTAAAACTGTATCCCTCATAATATATAAAGAATGAAGTTTAACAGAATCTATTTTTAGAGCAGACAGTATTTTGGCTGTTTCTATAACATCCAGTTCATCATCCCATGGTAGATTTAATATTAGGTGGCAGCATGTTTCAAAGCCTTTTCGTTTTATTCTTATAACAGCATCAATAAACTCCGCGAGGGTATGGCCCCGGTTTATTTTTTTCAATGTATGGTAATTTACAGTTTGAAGCCCCAGTTCTATACTTATATCTACTCTTTTATTTTTTTTAACCTCTGCTAAAAAACTCAGATATTCTTCGTTAATACAATCAGGCCTTGTAGAAATGGCTATTTCTACTATATCAGCTACCGAAGCTGCTTCTAGAACATAAGATTGAAATTTATTTAATGGCATATACGTATTTGTAAAGGTTTGGAAATAAGCAATAAACTTTTTCGCCCCATACTTTTTCTTAATATATTCACGGTTTCGTGTGAGCTGTTCTGTTACTGTAAGGGTGTCAGAAAGGTTCTCAAAACCGGCTCCTTCTTCTCCGCAAAATATACATCCGCCGACGCCGATCGTTCCATCCCTGTTTGGACATGTAATGGGTAAATTTATCGGCAGTTTATATACCTTACAGCCATATTTATTTTTAAGATAGTTTGAATAAGCATTATACCTTTTGGAAGTATGTTTCATTTTATCTCCTTTTGTTGTTTCATTTTATATATGCTATAGCTTACCTGTGCCCTTGTTGCACTATCTTCAGGTTTAAACCCCGAGTAAAGCAAACCGAGCGTTTCTGCGGTCTTAACATAACCAGTATACCATTTTTTACCCTTGTGTGCCAACGCTTCATCTTCCTTACCTAAAGCCCTAACAAGTACAGTCATCACTTGAGCACCACTTATATATTCCTCAGGTTTAAAAAGATCCTTAGAAACTCCCTGAAACAATCCTCTATCAACCGCCAATTTAACTACAGGATTTGCCCAGTGTGAATAACTCAAATCCGAAAATTTGTTAGTCCTCGAACCGATTTCTTTATTTAAATTCAAACTATAAATCAAAAGTTTTGCAAACTCAGCTCTTGTAACCTTCTTTTCAGGTTTAAAACTGCCATCGGGATATCCCGAAATTACCCCGGCTTTAACAAGAGATTTTACTGATTGGTATGCCCAATGGGATTCAGGCAAGTCAACAAATTTTATGTTCATCTTTCTTAACCTTTCATAAACAGATTCGCCTTTATAATAGTCTGAAAGAGCTATAAGGGATTGCTGAATCGCCATAATATCAGCTGACTCATCCTTTAGATGGCTAAATGAGCCATCAGGTTTTTGATAAGAAAGCAGTGCATCTATGGGGTTTTCCCCGTTTTTGACCCATTCTGTATCAGCAGGGTCGACACCTATACTTATTAAACCTTCAACTACCTGTGCGATAGCCTCTGCATTATCCAAGCCCCAGGAACCAAACCCTCCTGTATCTAACTGCTGTTCTTTCAAAAACTTAAGTGCTTTTTTAACAGCAGGATAGTTTTTATTAAGGCCTAGGGCCGAAAAAGCTATTAATGTCATGCCCGTTATATCTACATCTGATTCATCAATAGTTGTATCTATACTGAAACCTCCATCATCGTTTTGATGATTCAACAACCAGTTTAATGCCTCGGCTCTATTTGGTATATTCTCCCCCGAAGCATGTAAAGCGATAATACCCCATATATGTGAATTTACAAGATAATCCCCTTTTCCACTTATTGAATCCGCAAACTTTCCGTTAGGAAGCTGTGTATCTTTTAAAAGTCTGATCAAATCCCTGCCTTTATAATCTCTGGGATTTTTGCCTTCTGCTAAAAGCCCTAATATAATCCTTTCAATATCAGTAGTTTTACGAGCAGCTTTCAGCAGTTTATCTCGAATCTCATCATTTCTGGAAACGAGTAAGCTCCATTTTTGTGAAGCCAGGTCTTCCCCTGCCGCAAAAAGGCCAACTGACAGCCAGTCCAGGTTAACTTTATCCCATTTTTGAAAATTATCCTGGACATAATCAATTGTACTCCCTAATTTTTTATGTTTGGTCTCCCCAAAAGCTGTTATTGGAAACAACACCATAGTAATTAAAAGGATACAGGCAAAAAATTTTTTCAGTTTTAATTTCATAATATGGCTTATCCTCCTTTATTCAATGTATTCAGGCGGTAAATAGGTGGCTTTAAGTTTCTTTTGGAATCTGTCAAGGATCTTTATAAGGTCTTTCCCCATAAAAACAGCCAAAAGCACATTACTCAATGCATGCAGGCTATCAAACCAGAAACCCAATAAATAAGTCGCAAAAAACGTCTTCAATGTCAAAGGATAAATAAAAGCTGACCACTGCCATATATTCATAATAAGTCCAAAAATATAGCCCCACAGACCGCAAAAAAACGTCAGACCTGCTTTACTTATTTTAGGCCGGAAATGTTTCAAAACTCCTGCACTCATTCCGGCACATCCCCATGCCAGCATTTGCCATGGAGTCCATGGCCCCTGACCGAGAGACATGTTCGAAACTACCGCAGCCGTTGAACCTACTATAAACCCCAGTTGAGCTCCGAAAACATAGCCAGATACAATCACTATAAAAGTAGTCGGTTGAACATTTGGAAGTGCAGCAAATGGAACACGGCTAACAGCAGCAAGAGCCGAAAGGGTTGCTGCCACTGCAACTGTTTTTGAATCTGAACCTTTTTTTTCGTAATTATAATAAAAAAGAATAATTAATATTATTAGAACAAACCAGCTTAATACAGGCCAGTTCAGGTCGTTTAAAAGCCCGATACCTTTAAACCACTTCAATTTTATTCTCCTTCCAGACCTTTAATGCATCTTGAATCGTAATTACACCCCTGCAATTCCCCCTGAAAAGGCGGTTTATTTGGGGAGAATAATAGTTAGAACCATCTAATATTTCATGTTTAAAACCATTTGCAACTATCCTGCCATCAAACATTATAATTACTTTTTCAGCATATTCTGCTGCGAACTCAATATCATGTGTCACAAGTAAAATAGATGTTCCTTTTTGTTTTAGTGTTTGAAGAAAATTTCCTATTTGAGCTTTTAGCATATTATCAAGCCCCCGGGTAGGCTCATCAAGTAGCAACACATCCGGGTCGCCTGCCAGTGCTGCAGCCAAGGCTGCCCTCTGGCGTTCACCACCACTTAAATCTCTTGGGTTTTTATACCGGCATTTCTCCAGATCAAGCCATTTAATTAATTCATCCATTAACTTATCATCTTTTTTCCCCAGGTGCTTCTGAGTAAAACGTATTTCTTCTTCTACCGTATCGTTAAAAAGATAATCTCCGGGGTTTTGGGATAAATAACCAATGTATTTGGCACGTTCTTGTGTAGGTGTCAAGGTAATCTCAGAGGATTTATAAAATATTTTCCCTTTGTAAGGCTTAATAAAGCCGATTATAGTTTTAAGCAGGGTGCTTTTGCCGACACCATTTGGGCCTATTAGAACAGCAAATTCACCTTTATTAATTTCTAAATTTAGATCTTTTAATACATCGGTTTTGGATTTTGGGTAACTGCAGCTGATTTTCTGCATTTTAAGCAGATTTTCCTTTTCTGATATTACCTGATTAATTTTACGGCTTTCTACAGACGTAAAAACTCTTTTTGATTCTTTAATAAAACTTCTCCCTTCTTTAACTGTAATAGGTATTCTGGGAGATTTGATTGACATGAAAAACCTTGAAACCGGTGGAAAAAAAGAATAATTTTGTTTTTTCCTCATTTCTAGAAGCTTTAATGGGGGACCGATTTCCTGTATAGCAGCTTCTTTCATTATTGCAACCCTGTCAGCAATACTAAAACAGCGATCCATTCTCTGTTCAACCATTACTACCGTAATGCCTAGATCTTCGTTAATCCTTTTGATAATGTTAATAATTTCCTCTGCTGCAGTTGGGTCCAGCTGTGAAGTAGGTTCGTCCAAAAACAGCACCTCCGGCTGCATAGCCATAATAGAAGCAATAATCACCTTTTGCTTTTCTCCTCCGGACAGTTCTTCAACATTTTTTTCTCTAAGATGAGATATGTTAAAAAGGCTTAAAGCTTCAGCCACTCTAACAGCCATTGTTTTTCTGTTTAATCCAAGATTCTCAAGGCCAAAGGCTATTTCTCTTTCTACATTGTTTAAAATAAACTGATTTTCAGGGTCTTGAAACACCATCCCTACCCTTCGAACCATATCCTCTTTTTTCCATTGTCTTATGTCTTTATTTTGAAAGAGCACCTGACCGGCTATCCGCCCTCCATAGAAACTCGGAATCAGTCCTGCCATCACCTTTAGAAGTGATGACTTTCCACATCCTGATTTGCCCGTAATAACAAGCAATTCACCCTGCTTCACGTCCAGACTGAGGTTTCTCAATGCAGGTTTGTGGCTTTCCGGATACCAGTACGTTAGGTTTTTAATTTCATAAATCGCCATCTTTTATACCCCCAACAGTAAAATACAGGTAATGTCAAACTGATGAAAACTAAGAAAAAATAAACAAGTTGATCCAGGTCTTTCAGTATAGTCGATAACTCGGGATAAAAACTGAAGCTATTCCACCCTTTAAAAAGGCCAAACATACTTAAGAACAAAGAAAAAACAGCATTAATACTTATTAAACCGTCCAACAATCCGAATTTCTCGTAGAAATAGCTAGACCTGGGGCCTGAACCGTAAGCCCTTATATACATAGATTCAGCAGTTTCTATCGAATCTTCTAACGCCGAGACTACAATTATTTTTACAAGGGATAGTGTGTTTTTTACGTTAGCAATTTTTCCTCTGCCTTGAAACTTAACACCTCTAGCCATTTGTGCTTCAGAAGCAGTTTTTAGTTTTTTCGCCATTTTAGGAACCATCCTAAAAGCCATTGCAGTAATCAGTATTGATTTTCCTGCAAACCGCGAAATCAGAGAAAACATTTTATCTGAATTAACAACACTGCCATATATGTAAAACCCCAAAAGCACGATAAACATCCTGATACCCATGTTAATGCCATATAACAACGCTTCCAATGTAATGTCTAATCTGCCTATTATTGGTATATAAGGGCCAAATACTAAAACCGTTTGACCTGAATGGCTCAATAGGGGATTTAAAACAACCACAGTTAAAACCATAAGCAAACTGAACTTCATAAAACTTTTCAAATGACTTATCAAGTTAAAACTAACTGTTATCAAGATTAGATCGAGCAAAAATAGTATAAGCAAAACAGGGTGAACAGTCAAAAACGACAGCAAAAGCAGAACACCTATATATAATGTTATTGAAATGGGATGAAAGCTCAATTTTCAACCACCTGCTCTTTATAATAAGGGGTCTTAAAAACCTCAGTTTGTGTTATTACCACACCTGCGCTTTGTTTAATAGCTTTATTGTTATCAGCAATAATGTCTATTGCCGAATCTAATCCCTGATTATCAATTCCTGTAATTATCCAGAGGGGATTTTTATCTCCAAGGCCTGTAGCTGTTGCAAATATGGCACCTGCTTTTTTATCAAAAGTTCTTACCGCCTCACCTTCCGGATCTAGTAAACTGATTTTGTTCTTATCAAACTCTAGGAAAACCCCAATTCTGTCTCTGTTATCCATCATTTTTTTGATAGAGGAAAGATTTATTAGATCTTTGCATAATCCCAAAACAACAGTGATTCTATCTCTATTTGTAATTTGCTCATCATTAATTTCTTGTATTTCCAGGTTTTTAATACCGTTTTTCTCAAATGCTTTTTTGATTTTTGCAGCTTCTTTTTCAAAACCTTTAACGTACATTATAAGTGTTCCGCTGTTTTTGCCGTTATATCCACTGAGGAATGGCTGGGGGAAAGCACCTGTTACAGCCGGTTTAAAAAGGCCGTTACCCCATGGATGATAGTCCCACCATATTATATCACCTGCTTGAGGCATGTAGTCTAAAGCACCCTTTGAACTCATTATACCATTTACATAATAAAACCAATCCATTTTTCGGCGCTGTTTTCCGAAAACCCCGGTATAACCTGACTTAAGACCGTTTATGGAATTGACAAACCCGCCTCCATATGAAGTCTCTATATCTAAATTCTGTTTTAATAAGTCCATTACTGTCTGGTTGGGTTTTATATCAACCTCGTTTTCATAAATCGTCTTGTTCCCGAAATCTTTGGTTACCCAAAGTTTGACTGAAGCAGGTTCATTAGATGAAGTATCTTTTCTTACTCCCTTAACTCCGCAGCCGGAAACCGTAAATATTATCAACATTAATATTAATAAAACTATTACCCGTTTCCTTTTTATCGTTTTTGTTTCCTCCCTTCAATTTTTGAAAAGGGTATAATGCTGCCCCTTTAAAAGGGGCAGCAACAGGAAATTATTACAGCAATAAATTAAAAACTCTATACAGTATTACTGCTGCCTGTGCCCTTGTAGTATTTGTAATTCTGTAAGTTGCTGCTTTCAAGTACTTTTTCTACGACTTTAATTGTTTTTGCTTCAATAGTATTAGCATCTTATTCAATTATTATTTTCTGATTTGTTTAACCACTTTATTTTATATATGTCTATATATGCTCTATTAGCTAGCTCATTAATACTTTATACAATCTGTAAAGCATTACAGCTGCCTGAGCCCGATTAGCGTTTTCTGCTGGAGCAAAAGTTGCATTCTCCATACCTTTTACAATACCTAATTTTGCAGTTAATGCAACTGCATTTTCTGCCCAGTTTGCTATATCGCCTTTATCAATAAACATTTCAAGTTCATCTTTATCTACCTGTTTGTATGCTTTTACATTTAAAACATTAGCAATTATTTTTGCTATTTCTTGTCTCGTAATATTACCATTCGGGTCAAATATTTCATTCGATTTTCCATTTATTAAATTATTTTGATAAGCAGCTGATATAACACCATAATACCAATCATCTTTCTTTACATCTTTAAATGGTATTACCTCTCTATCCAAAGACTCATATTTTAACATCCTCACAACTATTGCTGCAAATTCTGCTCTGGTAATATTGGCTCCTGGGTCAAATACTTCCCCATTTCTTCCTTTAATAAAACCTTTACCTGCCATAATTGATATGGCTTCTTTAGCCCATATGTAACTAGTCATGTCATCAAATTCCTTTATTGATGGTTTTGCAAAATACTTACTGAAATGATTTGTTATGAATTTAATCCAATTTGTTGCAGGATCATACAAGCCTCCTACAGCTTCAATCGTTCCATCATCTTTCAGTAAAAATACTGTTATCTTATCACCATCTTCCGCTGAACCGTTATAGGGTATGCTTATTTCAATAGGCTTACTGAATTTGCTTACTTTCTCGTTCGCAACAGACAAATCAAGATCAACAACTACGCTATCCTCTGGCACATTATTCTTTGCGTTATCCGGAAGTTGAGCATTATCAACCTTCTTAGCAGTAAGTTTAATTTTTCTTTCTTTTATCTGCTCGTCAAAGATATCTGAAGTTATTCCAAAAGCTGCAACTTCAGTTTTTATCTCTAATTTGTCTATTTCTTTTTCAAAAATATCTCCAAGTACTCCTGCAGGGATATTTACATCTACTTCTTCTTTTCCGCTTGTAGGAACTTCAATAGATACTTTCTTTTCAAGAATTTTATAAGTATCTACATTACTTTCATACATCTTCTTTTCCAATTCCTTCGCTTTCTTCAATGCTTTATCTGCTGCAAATAACAATTTATCTTTTTCTAGATTTGCAATCGCTTTTTGTTTATCTTCTTGTATTTGTGAAGCATCAATTTTAACACTTCCCGCTTTCTCAATTGCTTTTTGGGCTAATTCAACTATCTTATCATTTACTTCGTAATTTTGATCATCCTCCATATCCTCGCCAAATGCCGCAATCAAATTATCTATAGCTTCTTCAATATCTTCTACACTAGCATTTTTATCACTCAAAACTTCGTTAGCATTCTCAATTACCTTGTCTATACCTTGTGATTCTATATCTTCTTTTCCATCAAAATCACTTGATGAATCAACCCACCCAATATCTTCTCCAAAATCAGCAGTATATCTCCATTCTACATAATCACCGTCATTCACTGGAACAGTTCCTGCAGGATCTGAGGCATGACTCTCAAAATTCTTGTTGACACGATACAACCAACCACTTTTTGACCCCTTATCAAATTCTGACTGTCCATCAATACTTGATATATAACCACCGCTTACTTCATATGGAATATCTCTATCATCAAGTACTCTTAAAGTTAAACTCAAAACAGTTTCACCTTCTTCAATATCTATCCATGTCCATGGTATAATTACACCATCATAGCCTTCTATATATAGTTTTGCTCTTTCTGGTAAACTGCCTAAACCGCTGTCACCGCTTTCTACAACTATATTAGCAACACCACTGCAGCCCTGGTAACTTGCAGTTATATTTGTTTCACCAGCTGCTACACCTGTCACCAGACCACTGCCGTTTACTGTGGCTATATCTTCATTACCTGTTGACCAGCTTGCACTGACACTTATATCTGATTCACCATACACAAATTCATATACTGTTGCTGTGTATTGCTGGGTTTCTTCTCTTTCAATAGTTGCACTCTCGGGAGTTACTGTTATGCCCAGTACTGTATCTCCCGGCACACTCGCTCCAAGTTTTATGTATGCATCAAGCACCCATGTGTTATCCGCAAGGTTTTTGCTGCTGCCAAAGGTGTTATCTTCACTGTTTAGTGCATTATCTTCCATGTAGTCAACCGGTGTCTTGCCTTCCCCGCTTACCCATGTATTAGGGTCTATTCCTAAAAGGTTCAATGTATATATGGCTTCTGATGTGTCTATGGCAGGGTCGTCAAAGTCTCCGTTCTTCAAGCTACCGTCTGCTTGCTGCATACCCTGCATCCATGCTAGACCTGCGTCTATTGCAGCTTGTACTGTTGTTTGTGTATCCACATCCGCAAAAGGTTTCAGATATTTAAGGGCTCTTACTGCCTCGGCTGTTGATACAAAGTCATTCCAGCTGCTTGTCCATGCACCTGTACTACCATCCTGAATTGAAAGTATGTATGTTATAGCATCTGCTGTGTTTATCTGGTCTATGTCTCCTGCTCTACCAAGTGCTTCAAATGCCGGAAGGTCACTGAACCCGTTATTGTCAAATGAACCGTTACCGCTGGCTGTCTGCCTGTCCTTTAGTATGTTAAGTAGTGCTGTTGCTTTTTCATTCTCTCCCCATGCTTTGGCCACAAGGTATTCCTGGGCTATTCGCTTTGAGGATTTTCCATCAGGTGTGGCTATTGTATCATCTATCAACGCAATTACTTCAGTCTTAAGGTTTGTTCCGTCTCGCTCCCATGTTGAAAGGTCTGCCCCAGCCTGTGTCAGAATATATGCATCATACGCTCCAAAGTTTCCATACGCTGCATCTACCGCCCGGCCTTCCTGATACAGCCTGTAGTTGTTCTTTACTGCCTGCGCTGCTAGGTCATTAATACTTGGTTCTGCTGCCTCCACATTAACATTAATAGTTGAAATAAAAATAATGATCATACATAACATTAACAGTAAACTTAACAGTCTTCTTTTCATATTACTTAATACCTCCAAATTATCTAATAAGTACACATTTTTACTCCCAAGACCATATTATAATTAGCTCCTGCAGTATCTAAGTAACTGTCATCCAAAAAACCAAACCCCAACCTTCATAGCAGGTTAGGGTTTGTCAAGTTTCCTCATTTAAGACCCCTCCTTCCCTCCGAAGGCGTTTCTTTTAGTATGATGGTAAGGTATCCTGACTTATGATTCACTTTACTCCCTGCGCCTTCCCGGGAAACTCCCCAGTGGCTTTAAGCAGGTTTCATCCTCAATTACAGTAGCGGGGGCTGCAGCGGATTCTCACCGCTTTCCCTCACCATCAAACTTTTAATATGATATTTTTGAAACAAAAACTTCCAACCTTAGTGGCTGGAAGTGATATTCGGCCTTCCCACCGAAGGTTTCAAAAAAAATAGGTATCCTGGCTTACGGATCATCTTACTCCCTACACCTTCCCGGGAAACCCCAGTGGTCTTTAGCAGGTTTCATCCTCAATTACAGTAGCGGGGGCTGCAGCGGATTCTCACCGCTTTCCCTGTTTTATTTATTTTCCAGTTTTATTATAAACCCTTGTATATAGTAAGTCAACCTTCATAAAATTATAATACTGAAATTCTGATATAAAATTCCAAAAAGTACAAGTGCTGTAAAAATAAGGCTTACTGTAAGGCAAGACATTTCCTATATTTATTTGGGAGGCTTCAGGCCACGGCGCCTGTAAATATCATTTTTGGATTTTATATTTAAGGCACTCTGTCTGACTTTTATACCTGTAAAAAAAGCTAATTCTTCCAAATGAAAAATTCCATAGAATTCACCTGCAAAAATAATCACATAGTCACTGAAATCTTTCAGTTTTTTTC
>JARRCM010000006.1 GCA_029982205.1 Thermosediminibacterales bacterium | reverse complement strand
TTGGAAAAGAATTATGATTATATAATCATTGATACCGCTTCAAATTTTCGAGAAACAAATCTTACCGCTCTGGACCGGTCGGATAAAATACTCTTGGTTACAACTCCTGATATTCCGACTCTTCAAAACACAGGGAAATGCCTGGATATTTTGCTTAATAAACTGGATTATGATAAAGAAAAAATACAGTTAGTTTTAAACCGCTCTGATGGAGCGATAGGCCTTACCGAAACGCAAATTAGCGAAAGTCTTGACTATCAGATAAGCTATAAAATACCGAGCGACGGAAAAGTAGTTGTTAAAGCTGCAAATTTAGGTGAACCTTTTGTATGTAGTGTTCCCCAGAAGCCTATCTCTCAGAGCATAGATCGTCTGTCAAAATCAATTGCTGCAAGTTTCGGTGATTCGATAAAAGAAATCAGAAAACCGCAGCACAGAAAAATCGGTTTTTTTCAAAGATTGTTTGAGAAACAAAAGGCAAATTCTTAGTTGGAGGGGTGTAAATGGCAACTCTTTATCAAAGGCTTAGGGCTAAAAAGGAAACTGCAAAAAGCAATGAAGGTTTAAACAAACCTATAATTGAAGACGCCAACCGTGATTTAAAAAACAAAATACAGCAGAGGCTTATCAACGAAATAGATGCAAAACTTTTCTTGAAAAGTGATACCCTTACAAAAGACGAAAAAAAGAAAATTAAAGATAAAATTGAAGAATTATTAAGGGATGAAGAAGGCATTTCCCCGCTGGAAAGGGAAAAAATTGCTGAGGATTTATATTCTGAAATTATTGGATTTGGCCCTATACAAAAGCTTTTAGATGATCCCGATATCAGCGAAATTATGATCAACTCAGAAGATCAGGTTTACGTAGAATCAAAAGGGAAACTCAGACTTACCGAGATACGGTTTAGAAATGCCGAAGAAGTATATCACCTTATAGAAAAAATAGTAACTCCTTTAGGACGGAGGATCGATGAAAGCTGTCCTATGGTTGATGCCAGGCTGCCTGATGGTTCAAGGGTAAACGCCATAATTCCCCCTCTTGCAATTAAAGGGCCCTGTGTAACCATAAGAAAATTTTCAAAGGTTCCCCTCCAAATCGATGATATTATAAACCTAGGAACTTTAACTGATGACATGGCCAGATTCATTGAAGCTTGTGTAAAATCGAGATTAAACATAATAGTTTCAGGAGGTACCGGAAGCGGTAAGACAACAACCTTGAATATCTTGAGTTCCTTTATTCCTCATGATGAAAGGATAGTAACTATTGAAGACGCTGCTGAACTTCAGCTGATGCAGGACCATGTGGTTTCTCTTGAAACCCGGCCGGCAAATATAGAGGGCAAAGGTGAGATTACTATACGCCAGCTTGTAAAAAATTCGCTGAGAATGAGGCCTGACAGAATCGTAGTGGGAGAAGTTAGAGGCAGTGAAGCACTGGATATGTTGCAGGCCATGAATACAGGGCATGACGGGTGTTTGACGACGGCTCATGCTAACAACCCCCGTGACCTTATATCCCGTTTGGAAACGATGGTAATGATGGCGGGAATGGATCTTCCTATAAAGGCCATCAGGCAGCAGATAGCATCAGCTATTGACATTATCATTCATCAATCGCGGTTGAGAGATGGCAGCCGGAAGATAACCCATATTACTGAAGTTCAGGGGATGGAAGGAGAAGTGATAGTTTTACAGGATATATTCAAGTTTTATCAGCAGGGCACGTCCATTGACGGCAAGATTAAAGGCGAGTTCAGAAGCACAGGAATAAGACCGATATGCTATGAGCATATCAAACATTCGGGCATTGAACTGCCTGTTGATATTTTTATGGGGTGAAAAGACAATGAAACTGTTTGTGTTATCATTGGTTTTTATCGGTACGATTATTATCTATTTATATGTAAATATTATTGTGATGTTTAATAAAAAGAAAATCAAGGACAGGTTAAGAAAAATTGTTAAAAACAGGCCGACCCGGCAGAAAAACTTTATTGATGTTGATTTTGAAGGTGTTGCAGATCAAGAATCAAAAAAGAAATATTTAAGTTTAAGGGAAAAGATTCTCGAGTTTTTCGATAAAGCCCTTGCAGAAAGGAAGTTCAGAGCTAAACTGGTTTTGGAGTTGAAAAAAGCTGATATTCCTTTACAACCATCTGAATTTATGTTCATTGTGGTGCTGTTTATTGCTTGTTTGTTTTTTATTGGAATCTTAATAACACAAAACCTGATCGTCAGAGGCATTTTACTGATGTTTGGCATCTGGTTTCCATGTTTTTACTTAAATTTGAAGCAGAAGGCTCAGTTGAAGGAGTTTAACAATCAGCTTCCCGATGCCTTGAATTTAATATCCAATGCTTTAAAGTCAGGGTTTTCTCTCCTTCAGGCGTTTGATGTAGTATCAAAAGAACTGCCGCCTCCCATCTCTAGAGAATTCAATCAGGTATTAAAAGAGTGCCGGTTAAACATATCAATGGAAGACGCTTTAAACAACATGCTGAAAAGGGTTAACAGCCC
The DNA here is from genome assembly GCA_029982205.1 of Thermosediminibacterales bacterium. Taxonomy (GTDB): domain Bacteria; phylum Bacillota; class Thermosediminibacteria; order Koleobacterales; family JARRCM01; genus JARRCM01. Next base: position 118,342 of record JARRCM010000006.1, on the reverse strand, counting down.
AGACCTTGACCTGGTGGTAACGGCTATACACATTCAAAGGCAAACAGGAGGCAACCTATCGGAAATTTTGGATAATATCAATGAAACCATTAGAAACCGCATTAAAATCATGGGCGAAATAAGAACTCTAACTGCACAAGGGCGTATTTCAGGAATAATCATTTCCCTGCTGCCGATAGGTTTAGGATTGATAATATATTTAATAAAACCAGATTACATTTCTCTTTTAATAACACATCCTATTGGTTGGATGCTTCTTTCAGGAGCTTTGGTAATGGAACTCTTAGGAATTATATTAATACGAAAGATTGTAAATATAGATTATTAGAGGTGTTGTGGATTGAAAAAAATATTTTTACTGTTTGTGTTTTTAACCTCGGCAGGATTTGCTTATTATTTCCTGACTGCATCAGATGAAGAAAGAAGAATAGCAAAAAGGTTAAAAGAAATAAGATATAAAGATTATTCTGTTGAAACACTGTATGAAGAAGAAACATCAAGGCCCTTTAAAGAGAGAGTTTTAATTCCCCTCATTCACAGCATCACAAAAGCAATAAACTGGGCTGCTCCAAAAGCTGTTAAAGATAAATTAGAAGAACAGTTAAAAAGAGCAGGTTGTTCCACAGACCCTGTAGTATTTATGTTTTATAAGGCTACGGTGTCTTTTTCTATTTTATTCTTTTACATACTTCTTTTAACCCTATTCAAACCTCCTGCAGAAAAAACGCTTTTCTTACTTTTCGGAGCTTCTTTTTCCATGGTTTTAGGGTTCTTTATTCCCGATGTCAGGCTTAAGGGAAAGATAAAAAAAAGACTGAATGAGATAGAGAAAAAACTGCCTGATGTGCTGGACCTATTGTGTATTTCGGTTGAAGCAGGGCTGGGATTTGATGGAGCTGTTCAGAAGGTTAGTGAAAAATTTAAGGGGCCGATAGGAGAAGAGTTTGGCAATTATTTAAAAGAGGTACGTGTTGGCAAATCAAGGGCGGAGGCTTTAAGGGCTCTTTCCAGGAGGGTGAATATAAATGATATGAAAACCTTTACTGCAGCAATTATTCAAGCTGACCAGTTAGGAGTGAGTATTAGCAAGGTTTTAAAAATACAATCTGAACAAATGCGCAACAAAAGGAGACAGATGGCGGAGGAAAGGGCCATGAAAATGCCGGTAAAGATACTGTTTCCTCTGGTATTTTTCATTTTCCCAACGGTATTTATTGTGATATTAGGCCCAGTGGTTATTCAGTTTATTACTTTTTTCAGAAAATATATGTAGCCTTTACTTGTTTTGAAACTAAGGTTAAGGTGGAACCGATATGAGAGCTGTCAGGATAATCAATATTACAAAAAAGATAGTAATAGCGGAACAGGCCTGGGTTGCCGATACCTTTTACCTTAGAGCCAGAGGTTTAATCGGCCGGCCACCCCTGCGGCATGGAGAAGCTATGATAATAAAACCGTGTTCTGCGGTTCACAGCCTGGGTCTCTTTTATCCAATAGACGTAGCCTTTGTCAACGGTGACGGAGAAATATGCCGCATGCTTAGGCCCCTTCGGCCCAATAGTTTGGGCCCATTTGTCCGGGGGTCGCGTTTTGTTATCGAATTACCGGCAGGGGCTCTGGAAAGACTTGGTGTAAGCATCGGCGATGTTTTGGAAGTTAGAAAATAAAAAAAAAGCTCTACACTTTGCCGGAAGAGCTTCTTAAAATAATTATTCAGCATCATACAGACCTAAAACTACTTTAAAGAGTGAAACCAAAATTTCAGCTTCTTTCTCTGGAACAACTGACAGATTTTCGATAAATGCAGAATAGTTTTTTGAAATATCTATTTTAACAGGCGGGAGGAAATGTTCTCTGCCATTGCCTGTAATGTAAGACAACCTTTTACCGTATTTTCTTGTAAACCAGATTTTGATGTTGGGATATTTTTGGGTAATTTCCTCGGAAAGGCATTCTAATGTTTCCAAAAGGCTTTCTTTCTGCAAAATTTTATTTAATGTGTTTTTTAGCCAATGTTTAAACATAGAATTATTACACGTAGACATCTCTCTGACCTTCTTCAATAAGCGCAAGTTTATTCAGAATAAGTTGTTTTCTTTCCGGATCAGTTCGTTCAAACTTTTCTAATTCTTTATTGATTGCGATTTCACCAACTTTTCTAGTTTCAGGAGATGCATAATCCAGAAGATATTCTTTAAATGTTAGTATGGCGTTCGGCATGCAGAATTTATGAACAAAACCTGGTTTTGCTAGGGCCATGAAATGGTCTCCGGTTCTGCCGGCTCTGTAGCCTGCTGTACAGAAAGAAGGGATGCAGCCCATTTCACATATTTCTCTGATTACTTCATCCAGAGACCTTATATCACCCAGGTGAAACTGTTCTTTTTCAGGAATATATCCACGCTCTGCTTCTTTATACCCTCCTATTCCGATTCGAGAACCCGCATCGATCTGTGATACACCCAGGGGTATGACTTCTCTGCGTATTTCCGGGCTTTCTCTTGCTGTTAAAATCATGCCTGTATAAGGAACTGAAAGCCTTATTATAGCAACTAATTTCTTGAAATCTTCATCACTGACCTTATATGAAGAATTTTCAACATAAGGTGTGTTAAGAGCTGGTTCCAACCTCGGGAAGGATATTGTATGAGGGCCTATACCACCGAAAGTTTCTTCTAAATGAATCGTGTGGTATAAAAGTCCCATAACTTCAAACTTCCAGTCATACAGGCCGAACAGAGCTCCGATTCCAACATCATCAATCCCCGCTTCCATGGCTCTGTCAAGGCCGTACAATCTCCACAGGTAGTCGTGTTTTAACGTCCCTTTTGGATGAAGCCTTTCATAGGTTTTATGGTGGTAGGTTTCCTGAAATATCTGAAATGTACCGATTCCTATTTCTTTTAACTTTTTATAGTCTTCAACAGTCATCGGTGCGGCGTTTATATTAACCCGCCGTATTTCTCCTCTTCCGAACTTAGTGTTATATACGGTTTCGATTGTTTTAACCATAAAATCGGCGTCATAATCGGGATGTTCACCATAAACAAGGATAAGCCTCTTATGCCCGTGGCTTTCTAAAATCCTTACTTCTTCTTTTAGTTCTTCCATTGTTAGAGTCCTTCTTTTCGTCAGATGATTGTCTTTTCTAAAACCGCAGTATAAGCAGTTGTTAACACACTTGTTGCCAATATACAGAGGAGCAAAGAATACAATCCGGTTACCATAAACATCTTCCTTGATTTTCCGGGCAAGGGAATACATTTCCTCAATGAGTTCCGGGTCTTCTAGTTGAAGAAGTTTTGCAGTCTCTTCAGGTTCAAGACGGACTTTTTCAAGGGACTTTGCAAAAATCTCTCTTATTTCCTGGGGTTCAGGATTTTTAGCATTTTCCAGAATATCCCAAATCTCTGCATCATTTATAAAATCTTTTTCAATCATTTAAATGACCTCCTTAAAATGGTTTTTCCAAAAAATAATACCCCATTTAAGGAGGCATATAAGTAAACTTCACAATAATCCCCCCTCAACCTCAGAGCAGTTCTTCAGCTTCAGGTAAAACATGTGCCCTTAAACTCAGCAAAAGCCTCGTTCTTGGGCGATTGTTTTTTTATAATTATACAACGAATTATCAAGTTAGGCAATTATTTTTTTGAAATATCTATCTGGTCAAAAACAGTCAGATAAATTATTAATATTATTTTCTTGAGATTTTAATATAATTAAGATTGCCTGAATGTTGACATTCCTGATCTATACAAGTATAATTGTGTACAAATATACTTGTGCAAGGGGGTACATATAGTGAGCTACAGTTTAGGCATAAATGCTACTGACGCCACAAGGACAAAAAACCGAACACCAAAAAGCGTGTGTCCATTCAGCGGTCTTTGCAGTGTGTGTATTGAGGGCTGCCCGGGGTTGTGTGAAGTTGGTAGTTCTGCATTAAGAGGTCGGGAGATGATTTATCCCCAGCCGTTTGGGACTATGACAACTGCAGGACAGAAAGATTATCCTGTTGACCTTTCCCATTTTAATATCATGGGCAGTGCGGCAGGAGCTTACGGAATAGAAGCTGACAGCGATAAGGCCATTTTTCCTGCGGTAGATGTTTCAGCACAGATAGGCGGGAAAAACAAAATCAATTTAAAACTTCCTGTTGTCATTCCAGGTTTAGGTTCTACCAAAGTAGCAAAAGATAACTGGGATGGACTTGCCATAGGGGCTGCAGTAAGCGGTGTGATTTTAACAATAGGTGAAAATGTTTGCGGTATGGATCCTGATTCTGAAATTGTAAACGGTAAAGTAAAGAAATCACCTGATATGGAAAGAAGAGTAAAACTATACCAGGAATGGTCTGACGGCCATGGCTGTATTGTGGTTCAGGCAAATGTGGAAGATGACCGGTTAGGCGTCTTGGAATATGCTATAAAGGAATTAGGAGTAGAAGCTGTTGAATTAAAATGGGGGCAGGGAGCCAAAGATATCGGCGGAGAAGTAAAGCTTCACTCGATTGAACGGGCATTACAGCTCAAAAGCAGAGGATACCTTGTCTTCCCTGATCCTGAACTGCCTGAAGTCCAGGAAGCGTTCAAAAAAGGAGCCTTCAAGGAGTTTGAAAGACATTCAAGAGTTGGAATGGTATCAAGGGAAGGCTTTATAAAAAGAGTTAAAGAACTAAGAGAGTTTGGAGCAAAATATGTTTTCCTTAAAACAGGTGCTTATAGGCCGACTGATTTGGCCAGAGCTGTAAAGTTTGCGTCAGAAGCTGAAATTGATTTGCTGACTGTAGATGGCGCAGGCGGCGGCACCGGTATGAGCCCCTGGAGAATGATGAACGAATGGGGAATACCTACTGTCTATATAGCTTCATTGTTATATGAGTATTTGAAAGAAATTGACATGCAGGGTGGATACGTGCCGAGTGTTGCTATAGCCGGTGGATTTGCCCTGGAAGACCAGATATTTAAAGGTTTAGCTTTAGGTGCGCCATACTTTAATGTTGTTGGAATGGCAAGAGCTCCGCTTACAGCCGCAATGGTTGGCAAAACATTAGGGAATTTGATCAAAGAAGGCAAAGTGGCAGGAGATTTAGCCAGAAAATACGGCACAAGCTATGAACAGGTATTTGTATTAGCTGAGACGCTGAAGAAGACTTATGGAAAGGACTTTGATAAAATACCTCCTGCAGCTCTTGGTGTATATACCTATTTTGACAGGATTAAAGTTGGCCTCCAGCAGTTAATGTGTGGAGCAAGAAAGTTTACCTTGAAACATATAGATAGATCAGATATTGCTGCATTAACAAAAGAAGCTGCTGATGTGTCTGGAATAGATTATGTCATGGATATAGACAAGGAAGAAGCATTGAAGATTTTGAGAAGAAGATAATCTTTAAAGCTGTTGACTTACTCTGCTTCATAAGTCAACAGCTTTATTACTTTATATATATCTAAAAGAAAATATATAAAAATTTCAATTAATATATTTAGTTTTAAAGAGAATATCAAGAGTTTTTATGACACAGACTAAATAAAAGGGAAGGTATATTATGAACTATAAAGAAATAAAAAAATTCAAAAAAGATCTGGCAAAACTTGTTGTGTTTCTTGAGGCAGGCTTATCTTTATTTATCATTTTAGGTTTGATAATCGCAACATATGATTTGGTTAAGTATTTAGATATAATCTATAATGCAACTCCTGAAGAGGCATATTCAGTGTTTCATAGTTTTCTGGGTCAAGTCCTGCTTTTAGTTATAGGGCTGGAACTCATATTAATGCTTGTAAAACACTCTCCCTTAAGTGTTGTTGAGGTGCTTCTGTTTGCGATTGCCCGGAAACTTCTGGTGGAAACCAAAACAATGTGGGAGATTTTGTTAGGTGTGATAGCTTTGGGAGTGCTGTTTCTGATAATAAGGAATGTATGTTTAACTGAGTTTGAACCAGATGATAGCGAGCCCTGATTAATGCGGTTTTTAATTGAAGGCTTAACAGTGAATGAACACCAAATTTTTTAAAAAAAATATTGACATATGCCCAAAAATATCTTATACTATATAATGAGCATATGACTATAAACCGAAAGGAGGGTTATAAATGCCACGTGGTGATGGAACCGGACCAAGAGGTCTTGGCCCAATGACAGGTAGAGGGATGGGTTACTGTGCTGGATTTCCTGTGCCAGGCTACACCAAGAGGTCTTGGCCCAATGACAGGTAGAGGGATGGGTTACTGTGCTGGATTTCCTGTGCCAGGCTACATGAATCCAGGCCCAGGATTTGGTTTTGGCAGAGGCCGGGGCTGGTGGGGCCGCGGCAGAGGATGGAGAAACATGTATTATATGACAGGTGTTCCAGGTTGGGCTCGTTTCGGTTATGGTCCTCGTTGGGTTGAACCGGTTGCTCCTCAATATTCAGAACAACAGGAAGCTGAGATGCTAAAAGAAGAAGCCGATTACCTTGAAGAGGAACTTAAAGCAATCAAGGAAAGACTGAAAGAACTGGAAAGCTCAAAAGATGACAAAGAAGAAAAAGAATAAACATTTTTTGAGGTGGAAGTAAAAAAAGCTGTGTTTTTTGCTTCCACCTTACCCTGATATTTACATATTTAAACAAATAAATTATATCTGGAGGTTAGATAATGACTATTGCAATTACATCTCAAGGGAAAGATATGGAATCACTGATTGACCCTCGTTTTGGCAGATGCCGGTATTTTATTTTTATAAATGAAGACAGCGGTGATTTTGAAGCTGTTGAAAATTCAAACCTTCCTGCTTCAGGAGCAGGTGTTCAAACTGCACAGTTTTTAGCTGACAAAGGTGTTAAAGCAGTAATTACAGGCAATGTGGGCCCAAATGCAGTTAGAGGGCTTCAAGCAGCAGGCATAAAAATATATATAACCGATTCTGGGAAAAAAGTATCAGAGGCTTTCGAGATGTATAAACAGGGGGAACTGAAAACCATTTCAAGTGCAACAGTAAATTCCCATTTTGGTTTGAGATAAGGAGGTTTTATTGATGAAAATAGCGGTTGCTACTGATGGTGCTAGGGTTGCAGAACATTTCGGGCGCTGCCCTGAATACACTATTTTTACGGTAAATGATGGAAAAATTGAGAGCAAAATCGTTATTCCAAACCCGGGACATGAGCCCGGATTTCTACCCCGCTACCTTGCTGAACGCGGCGTTAACTGTATAATAGCAGGAGGTATGGGCCCGAGGGCACAGGGGCTTTTTGAACAGCAAAACATAAAAACAGTTGTCGGTGCCAGGGGATTGGTAGATGAAGTAATAGATGCGTATTTGAAGGGTCAGCTTGAAGTCGGGGAAAGCACATGTGAACATTAAATGCGATTCTAGCGAAGCATTTATACTATAAACTGGCGGTGATGAGAAGATGATAATAACAGTTGCCAGCGGTAAAGGCGGCACCGGAAAGACAACTGTAGCTACAAATCTGGCTTTAGTTGTAAAAGATAAAATATCAGTAGAATTTCTAGACTGTGATGTTGAAGAACCAAACGCTCACCTGTTTCTCAATCCCGAACTAAACGTTATCGAACCGGTAACTCTGCCGGTTCCTTCTGTTAATGAAGAGTTGTGTGATGGCTGCGGCTACTGTAAAGAAGTATGTGAATTCAGTGCAATAACCGTTATGGCCGGAAATGTGCTGGTGTTTGAAGAACTATGCCACGGTTGTGGAGGATGTGTTAAGTTTTGCCCTAAAGGTGCTTTAACAGATAAACCTAAACAAATTGGAGTTGTAGAGTCAGGAAGATGTTCAGAAGGTTTTAGTTTTGTCCACGGAAAACTAAACATAGGTTCACCTTTAGCTCCACCTGTGATTAAGGCGGTAAAGAAAAAAGCAAAAAACGACGGCGTAGTAATTATTGATGCGCCTCCGGGAACTTCATGTCCAGTTATAGCTTCACTTTCAAGAAGTGACTACTGCTTGTTGGTTACCGAGCCAACCCCCTTCGGATTGAATGACCTTAAATTAGCAGTGGGAATGGTTAGAGAAATGGGAATCCCGTTTGGTGTAATTATAAATCGTTCTGGTTTGGGTGATGACAAAGTTGAAAAATATTGTGACAGTGAAGGAATCCCGATCCTTTTAAAAATACCATTTGACCGCAGATATGCTGAGTGCTACGCACGTGGTGGTTGTGTTGTAGAGGAGTTCCCGGAGTTGTATAAAAAATTTAACGACCTCTGGAAAGAGATTGAGAGGAGGGTGGAGAAGTGAAGGAACTCTTAATAATAAGCGGCAAGGGAGGGACAGGGAAGACATCTATAACGGCAGCTTTTGCTGCTTTAGCAGATAACAAAGTTATTGCAGATTGTGATGTCGATGCTGCTGATATGCACCTGCTTCTCCAGCCCGATGTTAAAGAGACACACCAGTTCTATGCATCAAAAGTGGCTGAAATTCACGAAGATAAATGTGTTCGATGTGGTAAATGCATAGAAGCATGCAGGTTTGATGCTATAGAAGATTTCAAAATTAACCATATTTATTGTGAAGGCTGTGGTGTTTGCTACCGCATTTGTCCTCAAAACGCCATAACTATGGAAGACAGCCTTTCAGGCCACTGGTTTGTATCTGAAACTAAACATGGCCCTATGGTTCATGCAAAACTTGGAATAGCTGAAGAAAACTCCGGTAAACTGGTAACTGAAGTTAGAAAGGCGGCCCAGAAAATCGCTCAAGAGCAGAACAAATCTTTAATAATTATAGATGGGCCTCCGGGAATAGGCTGCCCTGTTATATCGTCAATTACCGGGGTTGATATGGTTTTGATAGTTACAGAACCAACGGTAGCCGGGAAACACGACCTTGAAAGGATAATAAAACTCGCAAACCATTTCGATGTAAAGACCGCCGTGTGTATAAACAAATACGACCTCGATGAGCGGAAGACTTTAGAAATTGAAAACTATTGTAAAAGTATAGGAGTAGATGTTATAAGCAAAATTCCGTTTGATAGAAAAGTAATAGATGCGCTGATTAAAGGTCTTTCCATAGTTGAATATGAAGAAACAAGCCAAACAGCATCTGAAATAAAAAATCTATGGCAAAAGGTCCAGAATATGTTATAATATAAAAAAACCCTCAGGAGGGACAAATTTAAATGGAAGATATAATACAGGAAATGCTGAACAAAAAGGTATGGGCAGTGATGGGAGCTTCTACTAACCCTGAAAAATACGGTTACAAAATATACAAAAAGCTTAAGGACAAAGGTTATACGGTATACCCGATAAATCCCAGAGCAGATAAAATAGACGGCGATAAATGTTATAAGGGCTTGGACGAGCTTCCTGAAGTCCCTGAAGTAGTAAATCTTGTTATTCCTCCAAAACACACGGAAAAAGCAGTAGAAAAATGCATAGAACTGGGAATCAAATACCTCTGGATGCAGCCAGGCGCTGAAAGCGAAAACGCCATAAAATCCGCTGAACAGGCCGGGCTAAAGGTTGTTCATAATGCATGTGTATATATGCTTGCGGTTTGAAAATTTTTATATTGATTTATAAGCTGCTACCATCTTCTATTTATAAGAAGGTGGTTTTTGTTTGTATTACCCTTGGCAAACTGGCATATTTTGTAGTACTATCTGATGATATAACTTCTATAAAACAGGAAAAAATAAAAAAATAAAACCTGTTACAACTTTTATGGAAAAAGAAAGCAAGGGGATAACATGTTAATAACTTTTTTTAGGACAATTATTCTTTATATAACAATCGTAATAGTTACAAGGTTGATGGGTAAAAGACAGATAGGTCAGCTGCAGCCTTTTGAGTTTGTGGTTACTATTATGATTGCAGAACTTGCGTCTATTCCTATGGAGGAAACGGGCATTCCATTAATAAGAGGAATAACCCCTATAATTGTTCTGCTGGCTGCTCATGTGGCAATATCGTTTTTAACCCTCAAACATCAACCCTCCCGTAGTTTAATATGCGGTACTCCAAGTGTGTTAATAAAAAACGGTAAAATCATAGAAAAGGAACTTTATCGGCTTCGATACAACATTAATGACCTGCTGGAACAATTAAGGATAAAAAATTATCCCAACATAAATGAGATAGAATTTGCAATTTTGGAAACAAATGGGGAGATAAGTGTTATTCCTAAGGGTGAAAATACTCCTGTTGTGGTGAAGGACATCAACATTAAGCATCCTCCTCCCAAGCTCCCAACTACTTTAGTATTAGACGGTGTTGTACAGACAAAAAACATGAAGTCTTTAAACATAAGTGAAGAATGGCTGTTAAACCAGCTGCAGGCCTACAGCATACAAAAACCGGAGGATGCTTTTATTGCGATACTTGATACAAACGGCAATTTCCATGCACAGGCCAAAGGTGATAAATCTCAATATCAATCCAGCAATTGAGGTGATAAAATGCGTGTTATAATTGTTACTTTTATTTTGTTTTGTGTGTTTTTATCTTTAGGATTCTATACAGTATCATTTCTTGATAAAACATCATCTAGTATGGCTGATATTTTAAACAAAATTGAAAAAGCTGTTGTTCAAGAGAACTGGCCAGATGCAAACAAAAGTTTGAGCGTTTTAGAAAAACAATGGAGGCAAAATCAACCATACTGGTCAATTTTAATAAACCATCATGAAATAGATAATATAGAATTAAGCATCACTCATATCAAAGAATACATAAAATCAAAAAACACTTCAGAAGCCCGTGCAGAGATTGCCGGAATGAAGCTGTTTTTAAAACATATCCCTGAAAACGAAAAGTTAAGTTTAGAAAATGTGCTTTAAAAGTTTCTGCCTATACTCAACTGGCTGAATTTATCCCTAAAGGCTGTCATAAGTTTTGCCAATGCTTTTAGACCTGTGCAGTGCCCGGCAACTACATGTTCAGGATTAAGCTTTATTAGTTCTTCTACTGTTTTGTCTATAACTTCATCAGATGCGTTAACTAGATGAAGGCCTCCCATTATTCCATGGATTTTATCTATCCCCGTTATTTTTATTGAATGTTTTACTATATTAACTATTCCTGAGTGGCTGCATCCTGATACAATTAACAGACCTTTTTTCTTGATGTTTATAATGAGTGCCATATCGTCTATAATCAGGTCAGGGACGAATTCATTATTTACAATATTATATGTTCCTATCCCTTTTCCCTCAAATCCTGTAACCCTTTCCACTTCTCCGGTAGAAATGACTCCGGGCATAAGATTGAACGGTTTATCGATTAAAACAGGATGTCCCCCGGCTTTGGCAACTTCTTCCCTGGCGTTTTCCTTTAATCCAATGTTTTTTAAACAGGGTTCTAATTTATAGTTCTGCCTGAATATTTGGGGATGGGCTACAACAGGAATGTTTTTATTAATCGTTTTAAGGATTTCTATAAGCCCTCCTGTATGGTCATAATGGCAGTGGGATAGAAAAATCATGTCTATGGTTTTAGGGTCAATATTTATTAGTTCCATGTTATGTAAAACAATTTCAGCAGAGTTACCCGTATCCAGAAGTATTCTTTTGGAGTGCCTGTTTTCATAAAATACGTCGATTAAAATTGATATGCCGTGCTGTGCAAGAAAATCTGAACCAAAGCCGCAGTAATCATCCAAAAGAGGTGTTACCTGAACACAATCAACCTCACCGATATTTGATAGAATTGACATAGTTTTCTAACCACCTTTCTGTTATTTGCTTAAAAATATTCTGATTTTAGTATAATATTGTTTTGAGCATTTGTAAAATATTTTTTCGTTATAAAATCAAGTTTTTGCTTAAATTTTGCAGGAAACAAGTAATTTATGTCGAACCATAATTAATTATAATTATTCTGCAGTTGTGATTTTAAAAACTTTATGAGGAAAAAATTTTTAGGAGGATGAATATAATGACTGAACGAGTTTATAATTTTTACGCCGGTCCGGCAACCCTACCGCTGCCAGTTTTGGAGCAAGCTCAAGAAGAGTTTTTAAATTATAAAGGCACAGGTATGTCTATTCTTGAAATAAGCCACCGATCCAAGGATTTTGAAGAGGTGATTTTTGAGACAGAGGCATTGATGAAGGAACTTTTGGGTATTGGGGATGAATTCGAAGTTTTGTTTCTGCAAGGCGGTGCAAGTACACAGTTTTTTATGGTCCCCATGAATTTCCTTACTGAAGAAAACACTGCAGATTATATACTTACAGGAAGTTGGTCAGAAAAAGCTCTAAAGGAAGCAGAAATGATGGGGAAAGTCCATGTAGCAGGTTCAACTAAGGAAGATAACTACAAATACATTCCTTCCATGGACCAAATTACGTTAAGCGAAAACCCGGTGTATGTGCACATAACATCAAACAATACAATCTTTGGTACCCAGTGGCAACAATTCCCGGATTTCGGAGATGTTCCGATAGTGGCAGATATGTCATCTGATATGCTCAGCAGGCCTTTTGATGTTTCCAAGTTTGGTCTAATATATGCAGGTGCTCAAAAAAATCTGGGGCCTTCCGGGGTTACTGTGGTATTGATCAGACAAGACTTCTTGAAAAAAGCAAATGATTCTCTGCCTACAATGTTAAAATACAGCACTCATGTAAAGAAGAAGTCTTTATATAATACACCTCCATCCTTTAACATTTACATCGTTAATCTAGTGTTGAAGTGGATAAAATCTAACGGTGGTCTGACTGCTATAGAAAGGATTAACAAGGAGAAGGCAGGCTATATTTATGAAGTTATAGACAACAGCGGCGGATTTTATAGAGGCCATGCACGGAAGGACAGCCGTTCATTGATGAATGTAACTTTTACCATGGCTAATGCAGATTTAGAAAAAACATTTGTAACAGAGGCTGCTGCCAAAGGGTTGATTGGCCTTAAGGGGCACCGTTCCGTAGGAGGGTTGAGGGCGTCTATTTATAACGCAATGCCTGTGGAAGGATGTAAAGCTTTGGCAGAGTTTATGAAGGAATTCCAACGAAAAAACGGTTAAATAAGGGTGTATGATAAGAAGAATCCCTAAAACGGGATTCTTCTCGATTTTTAAAAATCTGTTTTTTCAGGTTTTTTATTGGAGGTCCTGTCTATAAAATACAGCGATTCATATTCTATACTGTTGGCTTTTACGAGTTGGCTGATTTCATGCAAATTATCTTCTTCAAAACGCGCTGCAAGCCCGCAGCTCGAGCTTATCTCCCTGGGAACAGGGATAAGCCTAGAATTAAAGCCTTTTTCTTTTATAAACTGTTCAAACTTAAGTGCGTGATGTGTTGTAGGAAAAGTAATAACATAGAATTTTTCTTTCATTAAAATTGACTCCTTTTTGTTTTCAAATATTTTTCTACAATATAAATATTCAATTATAACTTTAATAAATTTATGTAATATATTATATCACGAATATCGTATTGACTTTAATATATTCCAATGAAATGCTTGAATTAGAAATATATGGGAAGACCTAAATATAAGTGAATGGAAATCATTTTTAACATATGATATATTATTATCATGAGAGAATATTGCAAAAAAACAACAAATCGTGAAAATTATAAAATTTTACAAAGAGTAACATATCTGGGATGGGAGGGAGAATTTTTATAACAATGAAAAGCGTTGACAATTTATCAATTGAACTTAATACCATTTTGAATTCCACCCATAACGGAATAGTGGCTGTCGATAAAGATGGTTATATAACTATATTAAATCCAGCCGCTGAAAGAGTTATAGGTAAAAAGGCTGTTGATGCAATAGGGAAACATATTTCTTGTGTCATTCCAAACACCCTTCTTATTGATGTGCTACAGACAGGAGAAAGCAATTTTAGTCAAAAGCTCTTGATAGGCAATCGAACAGTTATTACAAATAGAACCCCTATTTTGAAAAATGGAGAAGTCGTAGGAGCTGTTGCTGTTTTTCAGGATATTTCAGAATTGGAAACCATTTCAAAAGAATTAAACAGTGTTAAAGAGCTTAATGCAGAATTAAATGCTATAATTGAGTCATCATATGATGGAATATATGTTACTGATGGAAACGGAACTACACTAAGGGTAAATTCGGCTTATGAAAGAATAACAGGCGTTATGGGCGAAGAAGTAATAGGCAGGCATATGCGTGATCTGGAAAAAGCAGGTTTTTATTCACAATCTGTAACCCTTTTGGTGCTTGAAAAGAAGAAACCGATGACGATAATGCAGACTATAAAAGGAAAGAAAGATGTTATTGTTACAGGGAATCCAATTTTTGATGAGAATGGGAAAATAACCCGAGTTGTAACTAATGTTAGAGATATAACAGAATTGAACCGATTGAAAGATGAACTGGAAAAAACCAAGAAGCTGACAAAAAAATATTATGACCAATTATCTGAGCTGCGACTACAGCAAATAGAGATGGAAGATATAATAACAAAAAGTAACAGCATGAGACAGATAATTATTCTTGCTTTACGTGTTTCAAGAGTTGATTCAAATGTTCTGATTACGGGGGAATCCGGGGTTGGTAAAGAACTGATAGCGAAATTGATACATAAAGAAAGTGATAGATGTAAAGGACCATTCATAAAAATAAATTGTGGAGCAATTCCAGAAAACCTGTTAGAATCAGAACTTTTTGGATATGAAGGAGGAGCATTTTCTGGTGCAAAAAAAGAAGGAAAACCAGGTTTGTTTGAAGTCGCCGAAGGCGGAACACTTCTTTTGGATGAAATTGCTGATTTATCTTTTAAATTGCAGGTAAAACTTTTGAGGGCAATTCAAGAAAGAGAAATAATTAGAGTAGGTGGAATAAAAGAGAGAAAAATTGATGTTAGGATTTTAGCTTCGACAAATAAAGATTTGAAACAGTTGGTAGAACAAGGCAAATTCCGAGAGGATTTGTTTTATAGATTAAATGCAGTTCCGATTTGTGTTCCTCCTTTAAGAGAACGAAAAGAAGATATTGTTCCCCTTATATATCATTTTTTGAAGAAATTTAGTAAAAAATATGGTTTGAAAAAAACAATTAGTTCAGAAGTTATTAATCAGCTCATTGATTATGACTGGCCCGGTAACGTTAGAGAATTGGAAAATATAATTGAAAGATTGGTGGTAGTAGCTGAAGATGATTATATTAATATCGAACATTTACCTAATTATTTAAAAGACAACTTCAAAAACAAAAGAACTGATGTGTTTATAAAAGACATTATTCCTTTGGATGATGCAATCAGCAAACTGGAAAAACAACTTATTGAAAAAGCAATAAAAAAATATAAAAGTTTAAAAAAAGTAGCAGAAGCATTGGGTGTTCATCGCACGACAGTTATAAGAAAGAAGCGGAAATACAACATTTAAGTTCCGGCTTGCACTACAAAGATGCAGAAGTAAACATATAGAGAATCTTGTATAAAAGTAAGAATTTTAAAGTTTTAAATGTATATCGACATGAAAAATTAGTGCATTGTTGCTACCGTGAAAAATTATAAAAAAGATTAAACTTTTATAATCCCTGTTAGAAGGGATTTTTTATTTTTAGCCTTTTGGTGATAACGTTGGTCTGAAAATTGCAACGTTAAAGCATTAAAAGTTATCAAAAAAATAATAAAATTACAAAGGAGGTTGAATTTTTTGTGAATGGCATATTTAATTTTTCAACAGCAGGTTCTATTATTATGGGAGTAGGAGCATTAAAAAAATTGGGTAGTGAGGCTAGAAAGCTAGGGGGAAAAAAAGTATTTATAATTACCGATGAAGGAATTGCTAAAGCGGGGATATTAGAAAAAGTCAAAGGAATTCTTGAAAAAGAAGGCTTTGAGGTTGGTTATTTTGATAAAGTTATTCCGGAACCACCAATAGATACAGTTGAAGATATTGCAGAAGCAGTAAAACAGGATGGCTATAATTTGTTGATTGGTCTTGGCGGTGGAAGTTCTATAGATGCAACAAAAGCAGTATCAATATTGGTGACAAATGGAGGCCCTATAGATAAATATGTTGGGACAAATTTAGTTGAAAAACCCGGCTTACCAACAATTATGTTACCTACAACTTCAGGCACGGGTTCAGAAGTAACTCCAATAGCAATATTAACAGATGTGAAAGAAGAATTAAAGAAAGGCGTAGTAAGTCCTTATCTTTATGCAGATGTTGCTATAGTGGATCCAAATTTGACTATTACAGTTCCGCCTAAAATAACGGCAAATACCGGTATGGATGCACTTATCCATGCTATAGAGTCTTATATAGCTAAAAAGGCCAATAAATTTACAGAGTGCATATCTCTTGAAGCTATTAAATTAATTTCCGGAAGCCTCAGGACGGCAGTTGCCGATGGAGAAAATATAGAAGCCCGATATAACATGTCATTGGGAAGTCTTATGGCTGGTGTTGCCTTTGCAAACGCCGGTGTAGGGGCGGTTCATGCACTTGCATACCCTCTGGGTGGTCAGTTCCATATCCCGCATGGAATGGCCAATACTTTAATGCTGAGATATGTGATGGAATATAATGTGGTCAGCCGTATGGAGAAGTTTGCCAAAATTGCCGAAGCGATGGGAGAAAACATTGAAGGTTTATCTATTAGAGAGGCTGCTCAAAAAGCAATAGATGCCATGATTGCCTTAGCTGAAGACATCGGGGTTCCAACAAAATTAAGAGAGGTAGACATACCTGAAGCTGCAATACCAAAGCTCGCTGAGGCCGGGGTAAAGGTTACCCGATTGCTTTCTAACAACCCAAGAGTTTTAACCCTTGAAGATATTACGCAGATTTATACTAATGCATGGTAAAGGTGAGAAAAGCAGGCCTGAAATATTAAAAAATATTTCGGGTCTTTAGCTGACAATAAAAGCAAGCTGTGAGGTGATGTTATGAAATAGTTTAAAAAATTAAAAAACAAAAACAAAAAGAAAGGAGTATGTATATGGCAGTTAGAGAATATGGAAAGGAACAACCGTTTATACCTTTTGGGCCTTTTAAGATTCGTTTACCTTTAATTCACTACCGGTGGGAATGGCCTGAAGCTTTACAGGCACTACTTATGTGTGCGACATGTCTTGGAGCTATTCCGGTATTAACGGAAGTTCTCGGTGTTTCTTTTGAGATTGCGCTTACAATGGTTATTATTAATGGACTTTTATACAATTTGCACGTTCTTTTAGGAGATCCTGTAGTTCCGGGATGGATTACTCCAGCAATTCCCCTGACTATAGCTTATCTTACTCAATACCCAATAGGACCGGAAAGAACTCAAGCGTTAATTGCTTTACAGCTTTTAGTTGGTGTGTTTTTCTTAATAATGGGTATAACAGGTCTTGCTCAAAAACTTGTTTCCCGAGTACCTGATTCAATTAAAGCTGGTATCCTACTGGGGGCAGGAATTGCGGCTATTATGGGTGAATTAAAACCAGGGGGCAGGTTCGAACAGTTTCCTATAACTATTTTAGTTGGAGGGCTCTTGTCTTTTTACCTTTTATTTTCCGCCAAGTTTAAAAAAGTAAGACAAAAAAGCAGGCTTATGAACAATATAGCTAAATATGGTATGCTTCCGGCAATACTTATTGCATTAATTTTAGGCCCGATAGTTAAGGAACTCCCGGTACCTCAGATTAAATGGGAAATATTTGTACCGCAATTTGGCGGACTTATAAAAGAAGTAACTCCATTTGGGATTGGTTTCCCTGGGTTTAATATGTTTGTTGCAGCTCTTCCTATGATGTTTGCAGCATATATTATCGCTTTTGGTGATTTTGTAACAAGCAAAGCTTTGATTACTGAGGCTGATGTGGTTAGGAAAGATGAAAAAATAGATTTTAACCCCGACAGGTCAAATCTTATAAGTGGTATAAGGAATTTAGTACAGGCATTTATTTCTCCATATACACAATTATGTGGACCGCTGTGGGCAGCAGTTACAGCTGCTGTTTCCGAAAGGTATAAAGACGGTAGAGATGGTATGGATTCTATATACAGTGGAATGGGAACGTTTAGGATTATGACGTTTGTAGGCGTAAGCCTGATGCCGATAGTTTCTTTGGTGCGTCCGGCATTGCCTATTGCTCTGTCGCTTACCCTTTTGGTTCAGGGATTTGTCTGTACAAGGATTGCAATGGACATGGTTAAAACTAATGAGCAAAAGGGAATAGCAGGTGTGACCGGTGCGGTTCTGGCAATGAAAGGTGCTGCATGGGGTTTAGGATTAGGGATTATTATGTATCTGTTAATTGAATCAGGAAAAACCATAGCAGCAAAAGTGGATTCAGAGGTATCAGCAGGTTCGTAATTTCGTAATATAGATTCTTGATTAAGGGGTAAGATTTTTTGGAATATATCTTGCCCCTTAAACTGATTTTTGAGAGGAGGGTTAAAGACAATGTATGGATTTTATAATAGGCTGCTAAAGATAAATCTTACAAATAAAACCTATCATGTTGAAGAGATAGCCGATGAAATTTTGAAAAAATATTTAGGTGGAAAAGGCCTTGGGAGTTATTTGCTTTTAAAAGAAATTCCCAAAGGTGTTTGTCCTATGTCTGAAGATAACAAGCTAATATTTACCACCGGCCCTATAGCAGATACCAAAATGATGGGATCAAGCAGATATGGAGTTTTCACAAAATCTCCTCTAACTGGAATTTACTCTGAATCCTATTCGGGAGGCAATGTAGCTCCTGCTCTTAAAAAGACCGGTTATGACGCTATAGTTATTGAAGGGATTTCAAAAGAGAAAGTGTATTTGGAGATATCTGATGAAAGGGTAGAATTTCATGATGCATCTCATTTGTGGGGGAAAGACACCTATGAAACGGAAGATTCAGTATTAGCAGAGGTAGCGAAAAAAGGCGCCCAGGCTGTAGTAATAGGCCCGGCAGGAGAAAATCTGGTAAGATATGCTTGCATAGAAAATAATTACTGGAGATCAGCCGGGCGAACAGGAGTAGGAACCGTTATGGGCAAAAAGAATTTAAAGGCAATAGTATTTCACGGTAATTCTAAGTGTGAACTGGCTGATCAAGATTTATTAGATAGCTATGTGAAGGATTTGGTGAAAAGAGGAAAAAATGATCCGGGTGCTAAGGCATATAAAAATACAGGAACACCGATGCTTGTGGCAATAATGAATAAAGTTGAAGGGTTTCCTACTCAATACTGGCATAAAGGTAGCCTGGATACATGGGAAAATATAAGTGCAGAAAAAATGCAGCGAGAAATGGAAGTAACCCCTAGAGCATGTCCACCGTGTTTCTTTGCTTGTGGTAAGTTAAGTAAAATCAAAGAAGGGCCATATAAAGGGTTAACTATTGAAGGCCCTGAATATGAAACAATATATTCCTTCGGTGGGTTATGCTGCATAGATGACATAAAAGCAATAGCCTATCTTAATGACCTCTGTGACAGGTTTGGCATAGATACAATAACAACAGGTAATATGGTAGCATTTGCAATAGAAGCATCAAAGGCCGGGAAGCTTGATTTGGATATAGATTATGGTCAGGTAGATAAAATAGCTAGACTCATTGAAGATATCGTTTATAAGAGAGGTGCCGGAGCAGTATTAGCCGAAGGCATTAAAACGGCAAGCAAACAGCTGGGTTTAGAAAATATAGCTATACATGTAAAGGGTTTGGAACCAGCAGGATATGATCCAAGAATACTGAAAGGGATGGGATTAGCTTATGCTACCTCAGACAGAGGAGCGTGTCATTTGAGATCAACCTTTTACAAACCGGAATTAGCAGGGATAATAGACCCTGATACAACGGAAGGAAAAGCAAAACTCTTTATAGAATATGAAGATAGGCTGGCTTTGTACGATGCACTAATTTTATGCCGGTTTTATAGAGATATAGTGTTATGGGAAGACCTTTCTACGATAATTCAAGCTACGACGGGATTAAAATTAAACACAGAAGAGCTTAGAAAAATAGCGTCAAACATAGTGGATGCCACACGGATATTTAACATAAGAGAAGGCATTACTAAAAAAGATGATACCCTGCCTGAAAGATTTTTCGAAGAGCCTATAGGTTCTAAAAGCAAGGTTATTACAAGAGAACAATTGGAAACAATGTTATCAGATTATTATAGTTTAAGAGGATGGTCAACAGAGGGTGTTCCAGAAAGATTGTAAACAAGGAATCTGAATTTTGATTTTTTTTGTAATAAACTCCCTATCAATTCTGGTAGGGATTTTATGTTGTGTTTACTCAAATATCGCAAAGAGAAGCCAATTTATAAATTTTTACAATTAAAATATTATTATAACGCGAATATCATATTGACTTTAATATATTCATATGCAATACTAAAATTAGAAATACATGGAAACGATGTGTTGGATTCAAAAAAAAGGAGAAAAAATACTATGAGACAGGTATATTTAGATAATGCCGCAACTTCAAGGCCTAAACCTCCCGCTGTATGGGAGGCGATGGAGAACTATATGAAAAACATCGGCTGCAGCCCGGGCAGGGGAGGGTATGAGTGTTCCCTTGAAGCCGGAAGGATTCTACTTGAAACAAGGGTGCTGCTTAAGGACTTTTTTAATATTCCATCTCCTGAACAGGTGATTTTTACACAGAATATTACACATTCATTAAATATGGCTTTAAAGGGATTATTGAAAAAAGGGGACCATGTTATAACATCAAGTATGGAACACAATTCTGTTGTGCGCCCTCTGAGAAACCTTGAAAAAACAAAAGGTATAGAGGTAGATTTTGTTAAGTGTGATGAGAAAGGGTTATTAAATCCACAACTGGTGAAAGATAAAATAAAACATAACACCAAAATGATTGTATTAACACATGCCTCTAATGTCACAGGCACTTTAATGCCAGTTGAAGAAATAGGAGAGATTGCCAATGAAGAGGGTTTGTTATATGTCCTGGACACCGCCCAGACCGCCGGAGTCTATGAAATAGATTTTGAAAATCTGGGGCTAGATGTCCTTGCTTTTACCGGTCATAAATCTTTAATGGGTCCGCCTGGTATCGGGGGGCTTTGCATCAGCCGGCGCGCTGCAGAACAGATGGAACCCCTGATTGAAGGGGGAACCGGCAGCAGGTCAGATATGGAGTATCAGCCTGATATGCTGCCTGATAAGTTTGAAAGCGGGACAATGAATACTGTTGGGATAGCAGGGCTTAATGCAGGCCTGAAATTTATAAACAAAACAGGGCTGCAGAACATACGGAATCATGAAAAACAGCTTACCGAAAGATTTCTCGAGGGTTTAAAAAAACTTCCCGGCATTATAGTCTACGGTCCCGGTGATCCCGAGCTTCAAACTTCTACCATCTCCATAAGTATAAAAGGTTTAGATATGGGCGAGTTGAGTTTTATGCTGGATTACCAATATGGTGTCATGACCCGTTCAGGGCTTCACTGTGCGCCTTTGGCACATAAAACCATCGGCAGTTTTCCTGAAGGCACTTTACGGTTTAGTATAGGATATTTTAACACAACAGATGAAATAGATTATACTTTAAGATCTTTAAAAGAAATCATAGATTATAACCTTTCATAGATCATGTGCTATTATTACAATTGGAACTGATAAAAACAATGTATGCGGAGGGAAGTTCCCATGGATGTTTCTGGTTTGGTAAACGCTGGCCCAAACCTGTTAAAGCTTTTGAACGATCCGTTTGGTATAAAACCGGGAGCTGTTTTAAAGGCACGCGTGGTAGAAGTTCTGCAGGATTCCGTGATTCTGAATTTAAGGGGAAAGCTGATTTCAGCAAAAACTAGGATAAACTTTAAAAAGGGCCAGCAGATTGAACTGGTTTATCGTGGAATTTCAAAAGAAGGAGCTGTGGAATTCCGCCTTACTAAAAACAAATCGAAACCTCCTGTGATTGAGAGAGATATATCTGAGATTCGAATAAAACAGGACATACAAAAGCCTCTTTTGGTTTTATCAAATAAAAAGAACGCCTCTTCTTCTGATTTCATTTTCCTGCAGGTTCCTGTAGTTTTTAACGGAGAATACCATACAGCAAACATAAAAATTCAAAAACGCCCATATCGTAAGAATAAATCTGTTGATTCACACAGGTTGAGGATTGAATTTTCCATTACCACGAAAAACCTAAACACTGTTTATATCACAGCCGAGATTTTTAACAAGCAAATTAACGGTGAGATTCAAGTGACTAATATAGAAACAAAATACATAATCGAAAAAAAATTAGATTTATTAGAAAAACGTTTAAAAGAGCTCGATTATAAGATGGTAGATTTTAAAATTAGGGTTAATAGAGAAATCAGAGGTTTTGGAGAAATGATTTTATTTGATATTAAGGTTTAGGAGAAGATATCTGATGAGTAAAAAACGCAACGATAAGTCAATTGATAAAGCGGTAGCTCTTGGATATGACCCTTCAGTGGATAGCGCTCCGAAGGTTATTGCCCGGGGTAAAGGAGATATAGCCCGCAGAATTATCAATATTGCCCGGGAAAACCAGGTGCCTCTGTATAAAGACCCTGAACTGATCGATGCTTTGTTACACATCGATCTTAATGATGAGGTCCCGGAAAAGCTTTACAGGGTTATTGCTGAGATTTTAACTTTTGTCTACAACCTGGATAAAGAAGCCTGGGGGGTTAAAAATTGGATTCAAAACAAATAGAACGGCAACTTTTTATCCTTTCCCTTTTAGGTTGGAAAAAGGATGGCTATACCGCAAATGAGTTGCATAAAAGGCTCTTAAACGAAGGTATAGTTGTTTCTCAAAAGACCATAAGACGAGATTTGGATACTCTTTCCATTTTAAATTTTCCCATTTACGAAGAAGAAACAGAAAAAGGATTATGTTTTAAATTAAACAAAATCGAAATTTCCAGGTTTCAGTTTACAATAGAAGAGCTAATAAGCCTTTATTTTTTGAAAGAGATTCTTTCACCTGTTTCAAATCTGCCAATTACAAAGAATGCTTATAATTTTATATCTCAGATAATAACAAACCTTCCTAAAATAAATCAGAAATTTATAGATGATGTTAAAGATTTCTTTAAAGTAGATTTCCGACTGTTAGACCCTACTACAGAAATATCAAGCGAAGTTCTTAAAGCATTAGAGACAGCCATAAACGAGAGAAAGGTTATAAAAATGAAATACTACTCTTTTAGCTCAGACACCTTGCTTTGGAGAGAAGTAGAACCTTATTGTATTGCTTTTAAAAATCAGAACTTCTACCTTACAGGTTTTTGCCGTAAAAATCACGAGATTAGAGATTTTAGAATATCTAGAATAAAGGATTTAAAAGTAAAAGACGAAACATTTGTCATAGATGACGGCTTTTCTTATAGAGATTACATAAAAGATTCCTGGGAAATATTAAAGAGCCAAAAAATATATCATGTTAAATTAAAATTTTCACCCGGGAAGGCTCGATTTATTAAAGAATATTACAGAACGAAAGCACATAAAATCGAAGAACTGTCTGATGGTTCTATAATTTTTGAACGCAGGGTAGCAGGTCTTGAAGAGATATCTTCATGGGTATTAAGCTTTGGCGGAGAAGTAGAAGTTATAGAACCTGTGGAACTTAAGGAAAAAATTATCAAAGAAGCAGAAAAAATGGCTGAAATTTATCTTAAAAGGACACGGTATGACCAGCTCTCATGATAGGATATATATAAGCAAAGAAAAAAGGGGCTGGTTTATTATGTTTAAAGCTACGTTTTTATTGGGAGCTACAGATTTTTTGAAAAATGAAGGGACAATATTAGAACTTGAAATTCAGATTATAAATGAAAATTCATATAAGATTTTGGAGAAAAAAGTTCAAACCATTAAGGGTGAATTATCACAAGGCAGTTACAAAAACTTAACAAACAAAAAGATTGGTGAGCTTTTTGAAGGGGGGTTTTTAAACGATGTAAAGGGTTTTTATATCTTCTCGTGGGAAGACATAAAACCTGCGAATTCACAGCTAGAACATTTCGAAAGACTCGGCAGGGCCTCTGTATATTTTTACTCAGGGGCTTTAGGGTTAGGACTATCTTACCTCGATGATATGGATCTTACCCAGAGTGACAGCCTGTTTTTTGCAGAAACCCTATCTGAGGATTTGAGAGTAAACATTTATGCTGAATACCTTTACGGGAACAACAATTTTAAGAATAACGATTTTCTTAATACTTTTATTCTCAATATACCCGAGGAAAACCCCAAGAAATTATTTTCTGGCGATAAGCCATTTTATATTCATCCTGCCGGACTAAAGCATGAGAAAAGAATTTTCTCAATTCCTTTTTTAAAGGTAGGGGATAATATTATTCTCCAGCATGAGACAAATAACATCCACGACCCCAATGCCGTCCGCTTATGGACTCCTGAAGGTATTGACCTCGGTTACGTTCCACGCTCCATCGCGTCAAGTCTTGCTTTCCACATCAGAAACGGTGACTGGTTCGACGGCAGGGTGGCGTTGGTAATTCAGGATGAAGGCATTTTTCCGGATAAGAGAGTGGCTGTCAGAGTGGAGAAGAAATCCAAGTCAGGGTCAGGTGTGCGGGTTAGCATTTAAAGGAGAAATTTTTTTGCGGGCTGAATTCAAGTTTTATTTACAATAAAACAAAAAGATGAAATGGAGGTGACAGTTTGCGATTAAATATTATACTTGAACCTCGGGAAATGAAACAGAATGTAATATTTCCTCTTGATTTTCGGCGTCACTTTATTTCTCTGATCAAGAGTATGTTGGAGAATTCGCCTGTGTTTAACCGTTTTAAGCAGAGCAAGCCGGGCTACAGTCCGTATGTGTTTTCAGTAAATTTTCAACAGATATTAGATATTGATACGAGAACGAAGGAGATGTGTGTAAAGCCACCGATATATTTTTTGATTTCTACCGGGTTTTATGAAGTCATGACAGCGCTGTGTAACGGTGCAATAAGTTTAAAAGGAAAAGATACTATCCTGGGCTTAAAGTTGTGCCGTATCAACCTGATGCCTTTGAAAAAGATTAAATATTCTCAACAGGTTTTCAAAATTCGGGGACATGCAGTGTTGCGTGGCCGTGATGGTTATTTAGATCCACTTGAGTGCACTATATATGATTTGGAAGAAGCTATAAACACACACCTTCTAAAACAGCACGAGTTTTTTTGCCGGGAGTATGGAAAAAGTTTCAGTAACAGCATAGGAAAAGTAAAAATTATACCTTCCGTATCCAGCTACCACAAAGGTGTATGCAGCCATTATGGTGGTCAGATAACTACCCTGCGGGGCAGTATTGCTCTAGGGGGGTCTCCCGACAGCCTGCAGTTTTTATATGACTTTGGCTTGGGTGTACGCACCGGCCAGGGATTCGGCTTTCTGGAGGTGAAATAATAGCTGTGAATAAAAATAAAGATGTAACTATATATCCTTCTACCTGGTATTACAACGCTTGCGTGCAAGGATTTTTGGAAATACTGGCCTGGGGGTTGGGTGAAGATGTGGTTGAAAGTTTTTTTCACGATAATGTGGTTAGTATACCGAGAAAGGTAATGGAAGCGGTGTTCAGTACCCGGGATGTAAATATGCCTGAGGGCTATCCTTTGTGCTCAAATGACCGCGAAGTACCAGATAAGATAAAGGGCTTGAAACGAATAGTTTGGTGGTGGGTTGAGAAGAGCAAGAAAAAAGATGGAATAAATGTGAAAGAAACGATAGAGATTACCTGCAACAGCTTATTAGGCTCAAAAGAAACATTTTATCCAAATCTGCTTCCACATAATACTAAGATATCTAAAATTGACTTCCTAAATATGTGGTTTTCTTTAGCAAACAAAGAAGAAAAGAAAATACGATGTAGTTTTTGCGGGGAAAAGTTTGATTTTGATAAGCAAATGAATAGGTTGTTTGAAAGGTTTTTTACTCTGACGTTATCAAAATATTTAGGAAGTGCTCCAAATAAAGTTCCAAATTATTTTTGGGATGGTAATCCTAACCTGCCAATGTGCCAGCAATGCCGTTCTTACTTCCTGTGTTTTCACATTATTGATCAAAAGAAATATTTTATCAACTCCGATTCACTGAAGGTAAACTGGTATTTGAACCAGTTGGTTTGGAATGAAACCAGAAGCAAAGGTTCTTACCAAAAGGCCCTGCTTGCTGCTGTGCCCTATAACAGTCAATTGAGGAGTACTTTAGGAAGCTGGGGGCTCCAGAGTATGGAGGTAATATCTTTTGAAAGAGGGAAAGTCAATTATTACCCAATATCTGACAGGTTAGCGGAACTTTTCTTGATTCCAACGATTTCATCTCTTTTAGGAAAGCTTAACCACGATACAGTGTGGGATGTTATATTGAAGGAAAAATTCAATTATTTGCTTACCATGATATACAAATCGATTTATGCCAGCCTTACAGGGGAGAACCGAGGCAAGGACCCTGAGGTTGTTACAATACGTAATAACAAAAATACAGGCAGGATTGATAATCTTATTGATTTATTTTATGAAATAAAAAAATATTTTCAGAAGAAAAAGGGAGGTGTTCCTGTGAGTGCCATCAACCTGAGGCACATTCGCGAAGCTGCTAAACAGAGCCCATTTTCTTTAGATGACAACTCGAAAAAAAATTTGGTTTATCGTTTACTGGAACTAACTAGGCTTAACAAAAAATCTGATGTTTACCATCTGTTGATGAGGACTTATGTAGCAAGTGGTAAAACTTTTCCTTCCAGTTTGGCTCGGTTGTTTGAAATAAGTGACGTCGAATTATTTAAAACAGGTATTTATGCCTATATATCCGGGCTGGATCAGCATGAAAAAGACAATTAACAGAAAGGAGCTGTTAAGCATGAAAGCTAAAGGTATTTCGATTACTGTTGTTTTTGAAAGTTCTTCAGTTAATAGGGATGAAAAACTGGGTGAAAACATTACTTCAATAAAGAAACTGTCACGTTTTAATGGAACGTATTCTTTTATGAGCAGGGCTTTTATACGGCACCATATGTACAGCACTTTAAACCGACTTTTTGAGTGGGAACCTGCTCCGGTTAAGATAAGCACTGAAAACAAAAAAAATAAAAAAGGTGTCATTCAGTTTTCCTTCCCCGAGGGTAATATTCTTACATATCCTGAACTTGATTTATTTGGCTTTATGAGCACCAGCCCGGATACGGTTACCAGAAAAGCACCTCTCGGCATTACAAAAGCTATTTCCCTTGAGCCATGGCAGGGTGATATGGCCTTTTATGCTAATCATGACATGGTTATGCGAGCACGAGAGCAAGGGCTAACAGCAGGAAAAAAAGGAGAAGAGCCAACTCCTAATCCTTATTCTAAGGAAGAACATTATTCATATTACAAGGTTTCTTTTACTCTTGACCTGATGCGTTTGGGCTTGCATGATTTATACTTCAAGAAACTTCCAAAAGAACTGGAAGAATGGTGCAATAAACTCTCCGAAACTGTTGTTGAAGATGTGAGAGAAAAAGTTGTATGGAAGGAAAAAGTAGTAGAAGGTTTTAAATGGTATAAAATTAATGAAGCCGAAAAACTTTTAGGATTTGTGGGGAAAAAAGAAGAGAAGCAGGCTGCAACAGTTCGTTTTCTCGTAACTGTTGAAGAATACAAAAGGCGAGTTGAACATGTTTTGACTGTGATAAAAGATGGTTTAACTATGCATTCCAGTACAGAAGATTACGGTATGGTGCCTGTGTTTATTGTTGCAGCAGCTCTTAAGGTTCCCGTTCCAGTTTTTAATTCGGCCATAAATATTAAAGACGGAGGCATCAATGCTGTACCTATAAACAAAACAGCTGAGAACAGTCATATCATCAAGACTTGGTATTGGCATAATAATACACTCCCACTTATCGGAACCTTGGATGATAAATTGAATGAATGGGCAGGAATTCAAGAAATTATAGAAGCCATTGGCTTGAAAACCGACGACTAACGGTGGTGATTGTTTTGAAAGTGTTAAGATTGGAATTTTCTGCACCTAGCGCGCATTTCCGAGTGGCCCAAAGCAGCAATCCCAGAAAAAGCTATCCACTGCCGCCCTATTCTACTGTTATAGGTATACTAACAAACATAATTGGAGATCGAAAAATAATTGACCTTATGTTAAAGAATCCATTTGTCCTGGGGATACTGTCACAGCACGAATTTGTAAGTAATGAATACACATGGTTACGGAATTTTAATCCCGATGAGCATAAAAAGAGATTTGGTAGTACTGAAAATAGAATATGGGAGGAGAATCCTGAACATCCTGGAGGTCAAAGCCCAGTCGTTGTGCAGGTATTAAATGGAGTAAAAGTGTTTATATATCTTTACCATCCAGTTCAGCAGGTTACAAAGTGTCTCCAGGAAAACATCAAACTTCCTGAAAAGTGGTTCAGCCACCTGCATCTAGGGCGATCGGAAGATTGGGCAGTACCCTGTGGTGCATGCATGGTTGATCTGCAGATTAGCAAAAAACCGGAAAATTTTCGTAATGCACAGCAGTATTATCAGTGGATGCCTCATCCTGAAAATGCATTTTTGCCGAATGAAAAAGAAGTTGAAAATAACTATAAAAGATTATATGAAAAAATACAGGGGAATCTTTTTTTAGTAACTTCTGTTTATCACTTGACTGAAGTAAACTGGTCTGAAAAAGATGGGAAAAAAACCAAACAACAAGTTGCAACGATTCGAAATTTTGAACATATACCGGCACGGTTGTGCAAAGGCCAAATTCCTCTATTAAATGTAGTTAGTTTTCCTCTAATATACTGTGATTGTGAGATTAAAACCCCTGTGTATTTGGCTAAAATCTGTGCGGAGAAAAGGGGGGGGAAATAAATATGGCGCAAAACATACTGGCCAAAAGCAACGGCACCACACTAAGCGAACATATTGACCATGTTCTGCAGTGTATAGAAGCCTTAAAAAAGGCAAAACGAGATGTTTTCCCTGAAACATGGTGGATAGCGTTAAGGTATGCTGCCCTTCTCCATGATGTAGGAAAGGTAAATCCCGTTTTTCAAAAAAAGTTAAAATTTCACGGTTTCAAAAAAAGCGAAGATATTCCTCACAGCCTTTTTTCGCTGTTTTTTATAAAACCTGAATTTATTAATTTTCACAGCGATAATGAAGAACTAAAAAGCATTGTTCTTTCTGCTGTGGCTTTTCATCACTGGCGTGAATACTTTCCAGATTTGATTTTGGGAAGCCGTAGTACATATATTAAAAACATAGCTAATAACATAATGGAAAACAAGTCTGAATGGTATAAGTTGTCTGACATACTTTACAGTTCTTTGAAAAAAGTTGCCAAAAAGTACAGCTTAAATTCAGAAGCTATCGGTCTAAACGATTTATATGTAGAATATCTCAGTTACAATGATATTGGAGCTTCTGGTCTTATTCTGCCGCCATATACGATGAAATTTTTGCCGTCCAGGATAAAGGTAATGTCAGATAAAAAAGAGACTAAAGAGACTTATGAGAAGATGCGGATATTTGTTGCCGGTAACCTTATACGGGCAGATCATTTTGCTTCATATGTCGAGGACAGCTATAATAAGGTGGCACTACAGGAAATTGAAATTTCTGAATACTTGGATTTTGGTCTTTTAGAAGAAGCTATGGAGGAAAAGTTCGGTTCTAACTCCTTCTGGCAGAAGAAGTTTTTTAGACGGAAAAAAGATTTGCAAGGGGAAAATCTTATTCTCATAGCTCCGACAGGAGCAGGGAAAACAGAGTTTGCTTACTTGTGGGGAGCAGAAAAGAAAAATTTTATAGTTCTTCCTATGAGGGCAGCTGTTAATGGCATCTGGAGCCGCACCTGTAAGTTTTTTGAAGAAATTAAGGAGGGTATGAGCAAAAAAGTTGCTCTGTTTCACGGAGATGCTGCTTTGGAAATGTACAGTCTTAGAATGAAAAAAGGGGAAAATACAGATGAAACTCTTCAAACTAAGGATAATCCAGATTATGAAGGTGAGCTGAGACTGGCTATTGAATTTGCGCGCCATATGGCAAACCCCTATATAGTATGTACTGCTGACCAGATTGCTCCTGCAGTTTTACGATACCCGGGTTATGAACGAATTTTTGCATCGCTTATGAACAGTTGTTTGGTAATAGATGAGGTCCAAGCATATGACCCTAGAGCAGCAGCTATTGTTACTCATCTTATACAACAAACTGCTCTTTTAGGCGGTAGAACTTTACTTATGACAGCTACCTTACCAGTCTTTATTAAGAAAGAGGTTATGAATCGTACGGGGATTTCCGATAACCAGGTTATAAACTTGTTGAATGAGCCCGAGTTTGAAGAGTTAGCTGATTCAACCAGGCATAGGGTAAGGTTGGGCATGCACGACGGCAGCTATGACCCTTTTATTCCTGAGATGATTGCAGCAGCCCAGAATGGGAAAAAGGTGCTGGTGGTGCTCAACACAGTAAGAACGGCTATGGATGTGTTTGAAAAAATAAGGAATATGGATGGAGAAAATAAACTTAACACTGTGTTGCTACACTCAAGATTTACCCGAAAGAGGAGGAAAGAGCTGGAAAGCCAAGTTTATCAATATATGCCTAATCAGAAAAAACGGTATGAAAAAGGATGTATAGTGGTTTCTACCCAGGTGGTGGAAGCTTCTCTTGACCTGGATGCAGATATATTGTTTACGGATGCAGCTCCAGCAGACAGCCTTATCCAGCGAATGGGTCGGGTATATAGAAGATATGCTCGCAGTAAAGGGAACAATGCTCCTTCCAATGCAAATGTAGTGATAATGGTTCAAAAAGTAAAAACGGGTAGCAGAAAGGGGCTTGCTCCGGGGATTGGAACTATAAGAAGTTCTAGCAGCAGTGCTGTGTATGATTTTGATTTGACGATGCTTTCACTGGTAATTCTTCTTGCCATGGGAAGTAGAGAAGTAGAGGAAGTTATAAAGGAAAATATGATATCTCTTCTTAAAAAAGAAGAATGGAAAAAATGTTTTCTTGTTTCAGGAAGCAAGAAACGCAATAATGAAAAACTTATCAAATCCCTAAACGAACTAATCAGTAAATACAATTGTGAGTTTGCCGTTACTGAGAAAGAGAAATTGCAGTGGGTGGATGTATGTTACCAATTGCTTTATGATGCACAAAAAAAAGAAGAAGGTTTCCCTGTTTATTTAGGCAGTTATCTGAATATATATGATGAAACTTTAGATATTCTTGACAATGGCTACTGTTCAGAATCTAAAAAAGATGCGCAAAATATTTTTAGAGAAGTAAGAAATGTTACTATAGTACCTGCTGTTATGGAAGATGATTTTTGCAGAGAAGTTGCTGATTGGGTGAGGAATTGTTGTGGAAATATAACTTATATGGAATTTGCTGATAAAATATTATATAAATATACTGTTGATTGTCCATGGAGAAAAGTGATTCAAAAAGAAGATTCATTACCTGTTGATGTCAGTAAGATTATTTCTCTTATTAATTGTGCCGATATTCATAATAAGGTTCAGAACAAACTTCGGCGCTGGTTGGCGGGTATTTATGTAGTCAATATTCCTTACGAGAATGAAAAAGGTTTGATCTATGATGAGTAATGCTAATGTGGTAGAGGTAGAATGGATAAAAATAACTGGAACACTTGTTTCCTACTATTTTATTTGCCGACGCAAGCTATGGCTGCATGCAAAGGGTTTGAACCTAGAAAATGTATCAGGTAATGCAGATGTTATCAAAGGCAGAATACTGCATGAAACGAGGTTTAAACGTGAAAGCAGCCGTGACCTCGATTTCGACAATGTCAAAATTGATTTTTTTAAGTATGGGGATGAGGTATATGTCCACGAAGTAAAGAAGAGTAAAAAATTTGAAGAGGCCCATATATGGCAATTAAAATACTACATTCACGTTCTTCAAAACCGAGGTGTGAACTGTTTTGCTGGTGTAATCCACTATCCTACCACTATGAGAAAAATAGATGTTAAACTTACAAATGAAGATAAAGACTTGTTGGGAAAAGCTTTAGTGGATATTAATAACATTTTGCAGGAAATGTGCCCACCAGCAAAACTCAACAAAAAATTCTGTAAAAAATGTGCCTATTATGATTTTTGTTATGTATAATGGAGGAATACGTTGTGAGCAGAACTTACTATTTGTTTTCAGT
Organism: Thermosediminibacterales bacterium; assembly: GCA_029982205.1. GTDB lineage: Bacteria > Bacillota > Thermosediminibacteria > Koleobacterales > JARRCM01 > JARRCM01. The sequence goes on along the minus strand of JARRCM010000006.1, from coordinate 86,261 downwards.
TGGAAAGCTGAAAAGGAAAGATAATACTCTAGCTTTTGAAACAGATGTTTCCCGCCGTATTATTCCAGTGGAAGATGTTGATCATATTTACTGTTTTTCGGAACTTGAGTTTAACACTAAGCTACTGATTTTTTTAGGTCAAAACCAGATATGTCTTCATTTCTTTGATTATTATGGTAATTATACCGGAAGTTTCATTCCCCGAGAGGCCCAATTATCTGGATATTTGGTAGTCAAACAGGTTCAACATTATCTTGATAGAGACAAACGTTTGTTACTTGCTCGTGCCTTTGTTGAAGGGGCTATTCATAATATACGCCGCAACTTAGAAAAACGCGAGGATAAAGATACCTGTAAAAAAATTGATGTTTACAGGAAGATGCTCAAAGAAACAGAAACAATAGAACAGGTGATGAGTTTGGAAGCGCATACCCGCAAGCTATATTATTCAAAGTGGGAAGAAATTACGGGTTGGGCATTTGAAGGGCGCAGCAAGCGCCCTCCTGGAAATGCATTAAATGCATTAATTTCCTTTGGCAACGCAATGACTTACACAACAGTACTTAAAGAAATTCATCGAACTGTGCTAAATCCTACAGTGAGTTTTTTACATGAACCTTCTGAGCGAAGATTTTCTTTAGCTCTTGATGTTGCAGAGGTTTTCAAGCCTGTTTTTGTAGATAGGTTGATATTTAAGTTGATCAACCTTAATATACTGAACGAGAAACATTTTGATACCCGAATAAATTTATCTTACTTAACAGAGCAAGGTAGAAGGATTTTTGTAACAGAATTTGAAAAAATGATGGAGAAAACTATTTTGCATCGGAATCTGAAAAGAAAAATAAAGTACAAAAGTTTAATACGTCTAGATTTGTACAAGCTGATTAAACATATCTTGGGAGAAGATACTTATATTCCTATGAAAGTGTGGTGGTAGCATAAGAGTTATACTTGTATACGATATTAATACTGAGGATAAGAGGGGCAGGAAACGGCTGGTTAAAACTATGAAAATATGTCGAAAATATTTGACCCATGTTCAAAAATCGGTATTTGAAGGAGATTTGTCAGAAGGGAAAGTAGCGCTTTTAAAAAGAGATTTGAAGTCTAGTGTTGATATGAAACGGGATTTTGTTATAATTTATACTCTAAGCGAGGGGAGTAAGATACAACGTGATATTTTTACAGATACACCTGATCCAACTGATAATTTTATATAATATATATGACTGTAGAAAACAAAACCGAAAGTTTGACGCAAAAAACAATTTTTACAGTGCTGGAATACTTAGTATTACAGCAATTTAAATGCGGTAACCATTGACCATAGAGGAATTTGAACGTAAAACTTGCGAGAGATGCAATTGGGCTTTCACTTGGTAACCATTGACCATAGAGGAATTTGAACTTGTCGATTTTCCGTTTTTCCTGGCAACCAGAAAAAGTAACCATTGACCATAGAGGAATTTGAACTTAAATCGTCACCGGTAAGATCATCGTTCTTGATCAGTAACCATTGACCATAGAGGAATTTGAACCGCTATCATTTTATAGCATTTAAAGTGCCTTTACAGGTAACCATTGACCATAGAGGAATTTGAACGCTTTCGGATACAGTATGAAGAACGATTAATATTTCGGTAACCATTGACCATAGAGGAATTTGAACGGCGGTACACTTACCGGCACCGGAGCTTTAACTAAGGTGTAACCATTGACCATAGAGGAATTTGAACGAGCCTGCTGCCTCAGTAGCAGCGACTCCACTCTGGTAACCATTGACCATAGAGGAATTTGAACTGTGCCTGGCGATTTTCTCAGCCCAATATGGATCGGGTAACCATTGACCATAGAGGAATTTGAACTGATCCATATACAATATCCTCATACCGCATCCGCTGGTAACCATTGACCATAGAGGAATTTGAACTCGACTAATCCGACTGGACTTGCTTGGGACGGTACAAGTAACCATTGACCATAGAGGAATTTGAACATATCAGTCTGAAGCATTGTCATTCCTCCTTAGAATTGTAACCATTGACCATAGAGGAATTTGAACGCATGCCGTAGTATGGCGGGGAGTAGCGGCGGCGGGGTAACCATTGACCATAGAGGAATTTGAACGGATCCTGATGAAGGAGAAATACTGTATTGCTACGGGTAACCATTGACCATAGAGGAATTTGAACCAAATACGATAAAATAATCAAAAAGAAATTGAAAGTGTAACCATTGACCATAGAGGAATTTGAACGATGTCCTTGCTAGCGAGCAAGTAAATCTCTATGTAGTAACCATTGACCATAGAGGAATTTGAACTCCGAATCGTTCCAAAAACCTTTCATATTATCGCCCGTAACCATTGACCATAGAGGAATTTGAACCATATTGAGTAAGAATTGATACATACTATCCCTCCTGTAACCATTGACCATAGAGGAATTTGAACGGAGATTACAGCAAGCGTAAATGACGGTGATAGCATAGTAACCATTGACCATAGAGGAATTTGAACCAGACAAGAACTACCCTCGCATTTATGACGGAAACGGTAACCATTGACCATAGAGGAATTTGAACACTTCAATCCCTACGGTTGTACTTGCAGAATTATTCGTAACCATTGACCATAGAGGAATTTGAACGCGCTAACATTGGAGAAGAAAACCTCAAATGTGGCAGTAACCATTGACCATAGAGGAATTTGAACGATGGTATGTGGAGCCTTACAGCAACAGCTCCAAAGGTAACCATTGACCATAGAGGAATTTGAACACAGGTGGTGCTAATGGTCAGCGAGGAACTATTTCGTGTAACCATTGACCATAGAGGAATTTGAACTAACTTCGTCAAAAACTCTATGTCTGCGTATTTATTGTAACCATTGACCATAGAGGAATTTGAACAGAATTGTCGCCTATCGGTTCATATTTAAGCGGGATGTAACCATTGACCATAGAGGAATTTGAACTGAATGTCATAATGAGTGGCACAGTCGAGAAGGTAGGGTAACCATTGACCATAGAGGAATTTGAACCGAAAACAGAGCAAAGCAAAATAGTATGGAATGAAGGTAACCATTGACCATAGAGGAATTTGAACAATGCCGGCTGGCTTACTTGGATATTGGTATTCTCACGTAACCATTGACCATAGAGGAATTTGAACTCCACAGCGGCACCAACGGAACGGATTTCAACGTCCGGTAACCATTGACCATAGAGGAATTTGAACCAGCTTCATACCGGAAGAGACATTGCAAGCCAAACAAAGTAACCATTGACCATAGAGGAATTTGAACCTTTTATCAATTGCAAATTTACATACATTCATTAAATGTAACCATTGACCATAGAGGAATTTGAACACAGCAGGTAAGTATGAAAATCTATGGTCACAACTTGTAACCATTGACCATAGAGGAATTTGAACATCCTATGTATTCGTTTCTTGCTTTGTTCAAATAAATGTAACCATTGACCATAGAGGAATTTGAACCCCCCACTGGCCGCGCCGGTCTCGTATGCCCTAAAGGTAACCATTGACCATAGAGGAATTTGAACGCAGTATACGGACGCCGCGAAGCTATATGAAGCCGCAGTAACCATTGACCATAGAGGAATTTGAACTCCTGGAGCAGGCCAAAAACGTCATGCTCACAGAGCGTAACCATTGACCATAGAGGAATTTGAACTCGGGCTGTAAGGTCTTGATCTCGAAATCCTTACGGGTAACCATTGACCATAGAGGAATTTGAACGGTCTTCCGCCGCGTCCGGATGTTAGGAACATTTCTACGTAACCATTGACCATAGAGGAATTTGAACGTCGTCGAGGTATTCCGCCTGGTGAGGCTCTACCCGGTAACCATTGACCATAGAGGAATTTGAACGAAGGAGAGAATCGCAGAGCTGGCCGCCAAGGAAAAGGTAACCATTGACCATAGAGGAATTTGAACGGTTTAATGCTTCTCGTCCTTGCCATTTGTGTAAGGTAACCATTGACCATAGAGGAATTTGAACTTAATAGTCATCCCGTTTTTAGACGTTAGACGGGCAGTAACCATTGACCATAGAGGAATTTGAACCAATCCGCGGGCGTTGTTCTCAATTTCAGGTTCAACGTAACCATTGACCATAGAGGAATTTGAACGCATAAAAGCCCTAACTTTGTAGGGCTTTCGATAAAGTAACCATTGACCATAGAGGAATTTGAACGGAATTCGACCCTTCATGCGCTTCATCATGTTGGGAGTAACCATTGACCATAGAGGAATTTGAACTGCTCTCCTACGGCCGCCTCTGTTGTCGTTGCCATAGTAACCATTGACCATAGAGGAATTTGAACGTGGGTAGGTAAATGATCTGCATTGGGCTGACTTGGTAACCATTGACCATAGAGGAATTTGAACTGTTAATATCACCGCTTGCAACAGCTTTCTTTAACAGTAACCATTGACCATAGAGGAATTTGAACTTCCTACTGTAAAGGTTAAAGCGAAAGACGGGGAGGTAACCATTGACCATAGAGGAATTTGAACTCCTGATAAAAAGTACTGGACAGCTACGATAACAGCGTAACCATTGACCATAGAGGAATTTGAACGGAGCTTGTTAATCTGCTCTAGCGTGAGGTCACGAGTAACCATTGACCATAGAGGAATTTGAACGCATGCTTCCACTGCTTGACGATTAACGGTGGCAAAGTAACCATTGACCATAGAGGAATTTGAACAGAGGGATTCCTCCCTCTCGGAATCTACCGCCACTGGTAACCATTGACCATAGAGGAATTTGAACTCGAAAATTCCGTAGTCGCAATTTCTGTCCTCTCTGGTAACCATTGACCATAGAGGAATTTGAACCCCATCTTGGTTAGACAATCCGATGAATAATAGTACGTAACCATTGACCATAGAGGAATTTGAACCCAGATAAAACCACCAAAAGCGATTGTGGGGAATAGGTAACCATTGACCATAGAGGAATTTGAACCTCCTATCCCCGAAAGACATAAAGCAGTAGAAGCGTGTAACCATTGACCATAGAGGAATTTGAACTCGATAACTGCGGATAATACCTCTTTCTTTCTATCAAGTAACCATTGACCATAGAGGAATTTGAACTGGGAACAAGATGAGCCGGGGGCTGAAACGCCGCAAGTAACCATTGACCATAGAGGAATTTGAACGGTGGCACGAGGATGACCTGGCCGGAAGATTATTGAGTAACCATTGACCATAGAGGAATTTGAACTCGGTAGAAGCAAATCTGTTTCCGTGACTGCCGACGGTAACCATTGACCATAGAGGAATTTGAACGCCAAGAGGGTGGTTTTCTATCCATGTTTGTTGCCAGTAACCATTGACCATAGAGGAATTTGAACTAGCATTATAAGAAGTCCTGGACCGGTTCGCGGAAGGTAACCATTGACCATAGAGGAATTTGAACTCGGACCGGGAAGGAGTCTGACCAAATCACCCGATAAGGTAACCATTGACCATAGAGGAATTTGAACGTGCTTTTCTCCTTTTCCGCAGATCGTTTCTTTCCAGTAACCATTGACCATAGAGGAATTTGAACGGGGATATCAATGTGACGGAGGTTCAACTTTACGACGTAACCATTGACCATAGAGGAATTTGAACGAGAGCAATACCCGACATCACCGGCCTTGACCCGAAGGTAACCATTGACCATAGAGGAATTTGAACGTTTTTAAACCGGACATTTGAGCGTTTCGAGGTAAACGTAACCATTGACCATAGAGGAATTTGAACTGAATCAATCAAAAAACTTCTTGGAGAGGACCTGACGTAACCATTGACCATAGAGGAATTTGAACTAGGCAAAGGACAAATTGATATAGCAATGAATACTCGTAACCATTGACCATAGAGGAATTTGAACTTTACGAAAGACTTCAAGACGCAAATATGCCTAAGGGTAACCATTGACCATAGAGGAATTTGAACGTGCCTGATATTAACAAAATCAAAGGCGTAAAGTACGTAACCATTGACCATAGAGGAATTTGAACATAAATAGGGATGATGATTCGGTTTCCGTATGGAAGTAACCATTGACCATAGAGGAATTTGAACTAAAAAGCTTGCAATAAACACCCTTCCCCGAATAAGGTAACCATTGACCATAGAGGAATTTGAACTTAAAGCATCTTTCAATAACATCTGTTGGAAGGGTTGTAACCATTGACCATAGAGGAATTTGAACCAAGGAACAAGTCAAACAGGATTTATTGCAAAAGAAGTAACCATTGACCATAGAGGAATTTGAACGTTGGAAAGCCTGGAAAGAAGAAGGAAATGATTCAGGTAACCATTGACCATAGAGGAATTTGAACGAAATCACCGTCTTCTAAAAGATCAAAAATTTTTTCGTAACCATTGACCATAGAGGAATTTGAACCTCGCCCCAAAAAATAACGTTTTCAATTTCAATATTGTAACCATTGACCATAGAGGAATTTGAACTCTTTGACCAACTTCATCAATTACATCATCTAATTCTCGTAACCATTGACCATAGAGGAATTTGAACGTTGATAAAATTGGTCTTTTATGGAAATAAACATGAGTAACCATTGACCATAGAGGAATTTGAACAAAGCCGCTGGTTGTTCGTCTTTTTTAAATCTGTTTAGTAACCATTGACCATAGAGGAATTTGAACTTTGAAAAAGTACGTAACAAGTTAGTTCCTTTTGATGGTAACCATTGACCATAGAGGAATTTGAACTGATATGATGAAAGACTACAGAATTGAAACTGCTTCGGTAACCATTGACCATAGAGGAATTTGAACTTTCAATTCTATTGTATTCAGCATTAGCTTCACGAGTAACCATTGACCATAGAGGAATTTGAACTTCGGCTTCATTAAAATCAATTACTTGTTTATAATGTGTAACCATTGACCATAGAGGAATTTGAACCATAAAAGTAGAAGCCTTCATTTAATATTTTTTCAGCGTAACCATTGACCATAGAGGAATTTGAACACGTTATTGGTTGCTTCATTGGAGGAAGATTTAAAAGTAACCATTGACCATAGAGGAATTTGAACCCAAAAAGGGAGTAGCTGATACCAAAAGAGGATTTGGTAACCATTGACCATAGAGGAATTTGAACTAGAGTACCTTATCCCTAATTCCTTACATAGTTTTAGTAACCATTGACCATAGAGGAATTTGAACAAAGCAGGTATTTTTTTTATATTTTTTTCAAAAAATGTAACCATTGACCATAGAGGAATTTGAACTTAATTTTTGTCATTTTTTGAATTTTTTCTTTTACTGAGTAACCATTGACCATAGAGGAATTTGAACCACGGTATACAATCCGTCACTGTAGACTGGAGTGACGGTAACCATTGACCATAGAGGAATTTGAACCTCCTTGATTGGCTTCCCGGCAGGCTTGGCGAAAGCGTAACCATTGACCATAGAGGAATTTGAACAGAGAAGATATGTCCATTAAAGTAACCATTGACCATAGAGGAATTTGAACAGCTGAATCTTTGACATTTCACGTGATATGAATAATAGTAACCATTGACCATAGAGGAATTTGAACAAGTAACCGTGCGGGTTCGAGCCCCGCCCGCCAGCAGTAACCATTGACCATAGAGGAATTTGAACCTTTCCTGTAACCATTGACCATAGAGGAATTTGAACGGGACACTATCAGACAAATCACGGGAAAATTTAATAGTAACCATTGACCATAGAGGAATTTGAACAAACGCAAGAACAACGCAAGAAATAAGGGCCGTGGCGTAACCATTGACCATAGAGGAATTTGAACCATTGGTTTGACGGCACTAAATCTACAGTTAGCACAAGTAACCATTGACCATAGAGGAATTTGAACCAGGCAGAGAAGTATCTACACCGGAGATTCTGGAACGTAACCATTGACCATAGAGGAATTTGAACTGGCTAAAAAACGTAAAAGGATTAGGCCCAACATTGGTAACCATTGACCATAGAGGAATTTGAACAACGCATTCATCATACTCAACGGCGACATACTGAATGTAACCATTGACCATAGAGGAATTTGAACCTTCATACCCTTCGATATTCTGCACTGCAAGAATAGGGTAACCATTGACCATAGAGGAATTTGAACCAGTTTGTATGTATATCGTATTGGCAACTCGCCAACGAGTAACCATTGACCATAGAGGAATTTGAACCTGGTAATAATTGTGCTATACGTTTCTGTATTTCTTGTAACCATTGACCATAGAGGAATTTGAACTTGAGCAAGGATAAACTCAAAGGGTATCCCTGTTCTTGTAACCATTGACCATAGAGGAATTTGAACAATTGATGTAAGTAGGTGAATCGGGTGAAAGTAAGAGTAACCATTGACCATAGAGGAATTTGAACTTGAAGGCGGAGATAAACCAATTAGGAGGCTTGACAGTAACCATTGACCATAGAGGAATTTGAACAAAAACTTCTAATATCCTTCCTTTAGCGTCTTTTATGGTAACCATTGACCATAGAGGAATTTGAACAACAAAGTAAGTTCTTGCAACATGAATATCACCTACTGTAACCATTGACCATAGAGGAATTTGAACGACAGAGAATCCTTCAATAGTCGATGTTGCAAAAGGTAACCATTGACCATAGAGGAATTTGAACTGACCTTCTCCTGCCGATACAGGAAATAGGCTACGAGTAACCATTGACCATAGAGGAATTTGAACGTAAATAAATTAATTGATTTTTTACCTCCTCTAATTGTAACCATTGACCATAGAGGAATTTGAACCACCTTGATATATTCCTCCGCCTGCACCGCAACCGCGTAACCATTGACCATAGAGGAATTTGAACTTAACGTCAATTGTATCAAGGCTTTAGCGGATTATTGTAACCATTGACCATAGAGGAATTTGAACCCCTTTCAATCCCTCAATCTCTCTTTTAATAAACTGGTAACCATTGACCATAGAGGAATTTGAACTCAGGAGTATAAAAACTGGATTTTATATTAATGACAAGTAACCATTGACCATAGAGGAATTTGAACAAACATCCTGCCTTAATTAATGCTATTATTGTTGATGGTAACCATTGACCATAGAGGAATTTGAACTAATCAAATATCCTTCTAACATGCTTTCTAGCCTTGTAACCATTGACCATAGAGGAATTTGAACGCATATCTTTAAAATCCTCCAACCTTTTCAAACCCTGTAACCATTGACCATAGAGGAATTTGAACCTGTATCAGAAGTGACTCGTGAATCGGCGGAGTCGAGTAACCATTGACCATAGAGGAATTTGAACGCAGGAGGCGTTGAAGAAAACCCTCTCAATTCAGGAAGTAACCATTGACCATAGAGGAATTTGAACCCCTTTCAATCCCTCAATCTCTCTTTTAATAAACTGGTAACCATTGACCATAGAGGAATTTGAACATACAAATTGCTTCACAAGCATCTTCTGGAGGTTGAAGTAACCATTGACCATAGAGGAATTTGAACTTCAATGTTTCTATGAAGGCGAAGTAGCCTATTTTCGTAACCATTGACTATAGAGGAATTTGAACTCAATTTCTATCATTCGGATTGGTCCGAATTCCGGGTGTAACCATTGACCATAGAGGAATTTGAACAAAAAAACGTCGTAATGTATGCACTTAATCAAGTTAGTAACCATTGACCATAGAGGAATTTGAACAACAACGTATCTATCGCTTCGTTAAATGTTTCTTGAGTAACCATTGACCATAGAGGAATTTGAATCTTCTTGTTTTTAAATGCTTTATTGGCTCGCAATATGTAACCATTGACCATAGAGGAATTTGAACGTAGTCGAGGTTCGCATTGTAGCGAACCCGAGCTAGTAACCATTGACCATAGAGGAATTTGAATTACCCGGAACTATCATAACAATTATCTATGCTCGGGGTAACCATTGACCATAGAGGAATTTGAACGGAGTAGGGAAGGAAACAGGACAGGATTCCGCAGTCGTAACCATTGACCATAGAGGAATTTGAACCATAAATCAGCAATTCTAATCACCGTATCTATATAGCCCCCTAACTCTTTTGTTATATTTGTTAAGACTATAAGTGTCCAATTCAGTTAGGGAGCTTCTTGTAATAGAAGGAACGAACAGTTTACTATTTGTGTGCCTGTGCCTATACAAAAAAAATTTTGGCCATAAAAAGGAAAGCAAGACATGGCATTGAATATAAAACAATAGACAGCAAAAAGGGGGATTATTATGTTTGATATGGTTTTATACAATGCAAAAATTGTTACTCTTGATGATAACATGGGTAGCATAGAAAAAGGATACATTTTGATTAATAAGGGGAAAATTGTTGAAATTGCCGAGGGAAGCCTTCCCAAACACTTAGAAGCTCAAAAAAAGGTTGATGCTAAAGGCTTAATTGTTATGCCTGGCTTGGTAGACTGCCATACTCATCTCATGGAATATGCTGCCCTTGAGTTGCATAAAACTTTGGGAAAGGCTCAAAAACTATCAGGTATATCTAATTTGCTTACAGCCTTAAAATCTGGAATAGTTGCTTTAGGAGAGCACCACTTGGGTCATCCACTATTAACTCAAAAAACCAAGGATTACAAGGGGATCGTAAAAAACATTCCAATAGATGTCAAGTTTGCAGTTGGATGCTGTTTTATAGGAACAGAGCTTTTAACCGTGGTTTCTTCAACTGCTCCGGGAAAGGTTGTATCAAAAGATGAACTTTCCATGGAGGAATATAAAAAAATGGCAATTGAATCTCAGTTCCCCGGTGAGAACATCTTCCTTAACGCAACAGTAGCCAATCTTCCTTTATCTGCTGCTCCCAGGGCAGGCGAAATAACCTTTACCATGGATGAACTGAAGGAAATTGTTGGTATATTCCATGCTTCCAACAAAAAGATCGGGGCACATATTGAAGGTGATGAAGCAGCTGAAATGTTTATTCAAGCAGGAGGAGACGTTATACATCACGGTCACAGAGTTGGCTCAAGTATTGTTAAAACTATGGCTGACAAAAATATTTCATTGGTTATAACTCCTCATGGCGGAACCAGTTCTGTTCCTACCTCTCCCCATGAAGTTTATGAGTTTTATAAACACGGAGTAAAGATTGCTTTGGCAAGTGATTCATACCTTCCTCTTCACCCGGAAGCCCATTGGATTAAGTTAGCAAAGGGCAAACTTATTGGGCCTGATGATTTTTTGAAAATTTGTTATCCCATTTTCCAGTACTTTAAAGAAAAAGGAGTCTCTAATGAAGAATGCCTGAAATTTATTACTATTAACGGAAGGGAAATCTTAGGAATGAATCATGAAGCCGGTAGTATCGTAGAAGGGAAAAGAGCTGATTTTATCGTGTGTTCTAAATTGCCGGGAATAGAGACGGATACACCGGAAGATATACGGATGGTAATTAAAGATGGGGAAATTGTAATTAATAAAGAATAATGTATATAATCAACAGAATCCATAGTTTTTTATCAAAATTAGAACTAATGAGATAGATAAAAGCAGCTATAAACATTGATTAATCTAGGCATATCATGTAGGCGGTTAAAACCGCCTTTTATTATTGCATATTTTTATTAAGTTAACTAATACTATTTTAAGAAGTAATAAATAATGGAAGGATGATTTTGTTGTTACCTCCGAAAACGTTGCATCCTAAAACACCCAAGAAAACAGCTCGTAAAAAGAAAACTAAAAAAATAGAACAGCAAAACGAATCTTTGGAAAATCTTAATCAATTAGGCCAATTAAACATACCAAAATACGAGAGCAATATCCATAGTATAGCTATTGTTGGCCAGATTGAAGGCCATCTTATTTTGCCGCCTCAAAACAAAACTACAAAATATGAACATATAATACCCCAATTGATCGCAGTAGAACAAAACCCTAAAATCGAAGGATTGCTTATTGTTCTTAACACCGTTGGCGGGGATGTAGAGGCAGGGTTGGCAATTGCAGAAATGATCGTAAGCATGTCCAAACCTACAGTATCATTAGTGTTAGGCGGCGGGCATAGTATAGGAGTTCCTGTTGCGGTTGCAAGTGATTACTCTTTTATAGCATCCACTGCAACAATGACTATACACCCGATACGTTTAACAGGGTTAGTAATAGGAGTGCCTCAAACATATGAGTATTTAGATAAAATGCAAGATAGGGTAATTAACTTTGTGGTGAGACATTCTGGAATAAAAGAAAAAGATTTTAGAGAGCTTATGTTTAGCTCTGGGAAATTAGCTAGAGATATTGGCACAGTTTTAGTAGGCCAAGATGCAGTTGATTATAAATTGATCAATGAAGTAGGTGGGATAAAAGAAGCATTAGACAAATTGAATGACTTGATTGAAGGAAAAAAGAAGAACTGTATTAACAAAAACTAAAAGGGGCGATGATTGATGGTGCATTATGCGGCAATTCCGGAAGAATTAATTTTCGGTCAATTCAATCAAAACAAAGCAAAATCACAAAAAGAAATATTTTATCAAGGGATAAGAATGATTGTCGAGCCGATCAATTTTAGGGAAGCCAAAATTATAAAAATATTGAGTTCTGATCCTCAAGATTATATTAATCCTCTGTTTCAGCCTGGGGCCGTCATAAAATTTTAACTGGTCTTTTATTTTTTTTGCGCGAAGGCGCATTTTTTGTTTTTATGAGAATAGATATAACACATAGGTTTTTTGGGGGGTGAAACTGTTTGGTTTTGCTGATTATTGTTGGTCTTATCCTTTTTTTGTTTGGTTTTAAAAAGATGGGGCTGGGTTTTAAAAATGTAGTTTCAGGCCATATAAAACAACTTATCAAATTATTTACTGACAGTCATATTAAAGCTATCTTTTTTGGAACAGTTATTACAGCTATAATTCAAAGCAGCAGTTCTATGACAGTTATAATTATAAGTTTATTAAATGAAAATATAATTGAAATTACTCAGGCAGTAGGTCTTATATTAGGTGCAAATATAGGAACAACTTTTACTTCTTATATTTTAATATTAAACTTGGATGACCTTGCGCCCTTTATACTTTTGATAGGTTTAGTTATAAAATTGGTCAGTAAAAATTTTAAAACAAAGGCCGTAGGAGATATATTACTTGGTTTGAGCTTTATAGTTTTTGGATTAAATATAACTAAGATATCTCTTTATCCACTGAGGAATAGTGAATTTATCGGACATATGATTGAAAAATTTAAATTTAATCCTGTATTAGGTGTATTATCGAGTTTGATCCTTACTTTAATAGTTCAAAGCAGCAGTGCAACAATGGGATTTCTTTTGGCTTTGGCTTCCGAAGGATTAATTGATTTAAAAACAGGAATACCTGTTATTTTAGGTCAGAATTTAGGAACATGTATTACTGCTTTTTTGGCTTCATTGTTTTCAAATAAAAATGGTAAAAGAGCTGCGGCAGCCCATATTATTTTTAATTTTATTGGTATAATATGGGCGATTTTTTTGATTAAACCTTTAAGCGACCTGATTAATCTCATCATAAAATCTAGAGTTGAACACCAGTTGGTTGTTTTCCATACTTTGTTTAATATTATAAACGTTATTTTGTTTCTGCCGTTTTTGGACTACTACATAATTTTTTTAAAAAAAACCATTAGGTGATTATATGACAATTACATGAATGATCATGAATGATTTAAACACATTGTAAATTGATAATAAAAAAGATATAATAATCGTGTGCACATCAAAAAAATTTAGGGAAGGGATATCATGACACTTATTGAAGGGATTATTTTAGGTGTTTTTCAAGGATTAACAGAATTTTTGCCTATTAGCAGTTCAGGTCATTTAGTAATAATTAAAAGCATATTAAAAGTCGAAGAACCCGGATCATTATATGAAATAGCTTTACATCTAGGAACATTGTTTTCGATAATTATAGTTTTTTATGAAGATGTGAAAAATCTTGTTAAGGGGACGGTAAATATTTTAGCTGGTTTTCTAAAAATCAAAAGTTTAAAAATAGATACATATGAATATTTGATAATTATGATAATAGTAGGAAGTATACCTACTGCAGTTATCGGATTTACCTTTCAAGATTTCATTGAAAAACTGTTTAACTCACCTTCATTTGTAGGATTCATGTTGATAATTACAGGATTTTTTCTTTTATTAAGCGATAAAATACCTAAAAAGAATAAATCTTTTTCAGATATGAAAGTTGGGGATGCTGTCTTTATCGGTTTTTTTCAAGGGCTTGCAGTAACCCCTGGTATTTCTCGATCAGGAGCGACGATATTTGCAGGCCTGCTCCGGGGGCTAAGCCACCAAAATGCTGTTAGATATTCATTTTTGCTCTCTTTACCGGCAGTTTTGGGTGCAGCTTTATTAAAATCAAAAGATGTTTTAGATATAGGTATTAATAATATTTTTGTAACTCCCCTTGTTGCGGGTGTTATAACTTCAGCAGTTTCAGGAATAATAGCTATTAAATTTTTGATTAATATTCTTAATCGTGGGAAGCTATACTATTTTTCCATTTATTGTTGGATTTTAGCTTTATTAGTTATATTATTTGCTTAGTAAAGACATGGAAATTATATTCTGTGTCTTTTTATTATGTTCTTTGTGTTCTTTGTTTTAAAAGGGATTTATTGTTTTGTGTAGAAATATTAGACATGGGGTGATTGTTATGTCTGCTGAAGATAAAATTAAAGAAGATATAAAATCAGAAATACTTGGAATAATTTTGATTGCTTTTTCCGCTTTATGTTATATTAGTCTTTTATCCCAAAAGGGAGGAAATATAGGCAGATTTTTGAGTAAAATTTTGGAAGGTTTGACCGGAAAAGGAGCTGTACTGTTTCCGTTTTTAATTATGGTTTTTGGGGTTATGGTCATAATATTTCGTTCCAAATTTAATAATATAAATACCAGATTTTTAGGTATCATGCTTATTTTTTTGGCAATATTAACTTTTTTACATATTCCGTTTTATGAACAAAACCTGAAAGAACTTTCTTTTGTTCAAAACCTGAAAAACAGCATTGACCTTGGCATTGAAGGAAAAGGAGGTGGATTTATTGGCGGGATTCTAACTATAGGTTTTTATAAACTTTTTGGCATGTCCGGGATTAAAATTGTTTTAAGTGCTGTTATTTTGATAGGTTTTTTATTAACAGTAAATACTACCATAACTTCCTTGATAAAAGCTTTTTTAAAAATATTATATAATCTTTTTTTGATTGTTAAAAACAACGTATTGGTTTTCGTGTTAAAGAACTTAAAAGAAAACAGCGAAGAAAACATACCTGTGATTGAACCAAAAGAATTGAATATTTCTAACACGGAAGGGCAAATTCAAGTTCACCCTCAAACAAAATCAGAAATGAACTCCGAGACAGAAGACAATGATACTTTGGATATAAAAATAAACGGTGTTAATGAAAAGATATCTGACTATAAACTGCCTCCATTATCGATTTTAAAAAAAGATATGCGGAAAAAAACAACTATAACACAAAAAGAGCTTTTAAATAATGCAAAAACACTGGAAAACACACTAAAAAGTTTCGGTGTAGATGCAAAAGTAATTCAAGTTAATTGCGGGCCTGCAGTAACTAAATATGAAATACAGCCAACACCCGGTACTAAAGTCAGCAAAATAGTTTCTTTGACTGATGATATAGCTCTTAGTTTGGCAGCACCTGATGTAAGGATAGAAGCACCGATTCCTGGAAAAGCGGCTGTAGGTATTGAAATTCCAAACAAACAAATATCGCTTGTTCATTGTAGAGAAGTAATAGAAACAAAAGCTTTTAAAGAAAGCAAGTCCAAACTTACTATAGCTTTGGGAAAAGATATAACCGGAAATCCTGTTGTGGCAGACCTGTCTCAAATGCCTCATTTATTGATTGCCGGTGCTACAGGATCGGGAAAAAGTGTTTGTATTAATACCATTATTATAAGCATTCTTTATAAGGCATCTCCGTATGAAGTCAAAATGCTGCTTATAGACCCTAAAGTTGTGGAATTAACAACATATAACGGAATTCCTCACCTTTTAACACCTGTTATAACTGATGCTAAAAAGGCTGCATCGGCTTTGAACTGGGTTGTTTCAGAAATGGAGAACCGTTATAGAAAATTTGCAAAAACAGGTGTTAGAGATATTCAGCGCTACAATGAAAAAATCAATGAAAACACTTCTCTTATGCCTCAGATTGTGGTGATAATAGATGAATTATCAGACTTAATGATGGTTGCACCTGCTGATGTTGAAGATGCGATTTGCCGTCTTGCTCAAATGGCCAGGGCTGCAGGCATTCATCTTGTAGTGGCGACTCAAAGGCCGTCAGTGGATGTTATTACTGGTGTTATAAAAGCAAACATTCCTTCAAGGATATCTTTTGCGGTTTCTTCACAAACCGATTCCAGAACAATTTTAGATATGAATGGAGCTGAAAAGCTTTTAGGGAAAGGAGATATGCTTTTTTATCCTGTTGGTTTTTCAAAACCCAAAAGAATACAGGGGACTTATATTACTGAAAAAGAAGTAGAAGAAGTAGTAAAATTTATAAAAAAACAGGGGGAACATATTCAGCAGGAAGAGATAGTTATTAATGAAGAACCGAACACTAAAAATTCTTCTGATGTTGACGAGCTTTTTGTTGAAGCATTAAAATTAATTGTTGATACGGGCCAAGCGTCAATTTCTTTGCTTCAACGCCGATTACATATTGGTTATACAAGGGCTGCTCGCTTAATTGATCAAATGGAAGAACATGGTTACATAGGAGGATATGAAGGGACAAAACCCCGTCAGGTTTTGATAAGCAAACAGCAGTTTGACAAATATTTTAATTTTGAAAAAACTAAATCAGGAAGTGATTCATTTTAATATGAAAGTTATAAACATAGATGAAGCATTAAATTTAGAAAAAGCGGTATTTGTAGATTTAAGGTCTCCAAAAGAATTTGAAAACGCTACGATACCGGGAGCTGTGAACATACCTGTTTTTAACAATGAAGAAAGGGAAATCATAGGTAAAATATACAAGAAAATTGACCGTGGCAGTGCTTATGAAAAAGGATTAGAAATTTTATCTTCTAAACTTTTGCAGATATATAAATCAATAAAAGAGATTCAAAAAAACAACAAGGTAATTATTTTTTGCTGGAGAGGCGGCATGAGAAGCCGATCGATTGCTGAAGTTTTGGATTTGATGAACCTTGATAACATTTATGTACTTAAAGGAGGCTACAAGGCATATAGAAAATATGTTATTGAAAGCCTTCAGAATATAAATCTTTGGTTTGATTTTGTTGTAGTCCACGGCATGACTGGTGTGGGGAAAACTGAACTTTTATCCATATTAGAGAAAAAGGGTGCAGAGATTATAGATCTTGAAAAAATGGCAAATAATCGGGGTTCAATCTTCGGGTCTTATGGAATGGGAAGACCCGCTTCCCAGAAAATGTTCGAAAGTTATCTTCTGCAAAAACTTAATCAAATCTCAAAAAATGTAGTATTTATAGAATCGGAAAGCGCAAGGATAGGGAATATTATAGTACCAAAATTTTTGATTAATAAGATGGAACAAGGAAGACATATTTTGTTGAAAGCTCCTTTAGCAATAAGAGTTAATAGGTTGAAAAAAATTTATTCAAATGATTTGAATGATGATGAAGTATTAAGGATAAAAAAAAGTTTAAGTAAAATAACAAACAAGTTAGGAAAACAAAACTATCAAAACCTTATAAAGTATTTGGAAACAAGGAATATTGATAGATTTATTGAAGAATTGCTGATAAAATATTATGATCCGTTTTACAAACATTCTGAGCTGAAAGTTGAAAAATATGATATGGTTTTAGACTCTTCAAACCTTCAAACTGCAGCAGAACAGATTATTAAGAAATTCATAAATAACGACCGGGAGGTGAGCTGATTTTGAAACAGATTGGAGAAAAATTAAAAAGTGCTAGAATCAAAAAAGAATTAACATTAGATGATATTAGCCAGGAAACGAAAATAAAAGTTAAATACTTAAAAAACATCGAAGAGGGTGAATTTGATAAAATTCCTGGCGGAGAACCATATGTAAAAGGTTTCATTAAGAATTATGCCAGCTGTGTTGATATTAACGGTGAAGAAATCATACAAGAATATAAAAAGTTAAACAAAGAAGACCCTGATCAGTTAACAGACGAAAAATCAGATGAACAATCAATCACTATATTTCCAGAAAAAGTTAGTTTTAAGAATACTTTTTTATATAAAGCAGCAGCCTTGTTGATAATTGTAATTGTAATAATCTCAATTTTTTTCGTATTCAAAAAGAACGATTTGCCGCAAAATCAAGAATCATTAAACATACAACAAAAAGCTGAGATTGATAATACTCCTTCAAATACTGAGCTTAATAAGAGTTATGTTCCAAAAAGCAATGAATCTAACCAATATGTTCCCGATACGCAAAGTAAAGTAATAAAAATCAAAGAAGATGAAAACAATGTTTATTATCTAATAGACTCAGACAGCATTAACATGAAATTCAAAACAACAGACAGGTGCTGGATATCAGTAAATGTTGACGGCACTCCGGTTTTTGAAGGAACAATTAAAGAAACTGATAATGAAAAAGAATGGGCAGGCAAAGAAAAAATAGTAATAAGAATTGGCAACCCATTATCGGCAAATATTTATATAAATGGCTTTGAGTTGAACGGTTTAGGTAAAACTGCAAGAAATTTTGTTTTTGAAAAAAGTAAATAAATATCAGCTTATTTTGATTGGCATTGAAAATTGACAGAATTAAATAAATACAATATACTAAAAATCAGTTTGAAAATGGAGGAAAATTCGATGCAGTCATTTAAAGTCGGATTTATATCACTTGGTTGTGATAAAAACCTAATAGACAGTGAAATTATGTTGGGCCTTTTGCAAAAGGAAGGCTTTAGCTTTACCAGAGACCCTAAAGATGCTCAAATTTTAGTTGTAAACACCTGTGGATTTATAGAAGATGCAAAACAAGAATCAATCGATACAATTTTTGAGCTTATTAACTATAAGAAATTAGACAAAAACAAAAAGATTATAGTTACCGGATGTCTTGCCCAAAGGTATAAAGACGAGCTGTTGGATCAGATAGGCGAGATTGATGCCCTTATCGGAACAATGAATTATACCGAAATAGTCAATGTAATAAAGCAATGTATTAATGGCAAACATGGTTTAAACTTAACAGAACTGCAAAACGAATTTTGTTATCCTGAAAACCTGCCAAGGGTATCAACCGCACCAAAACATACTGTTTATATTAAAGTTGCCGAGGGGTGTAATAACAGGTGCACCTATTGTGTAATACCATTGTTGCGAGGAAGTTACAAAAGCAGGCATCTAGAAAACATATTAAATGAAATACGGCGCTTTGCAAATTCCGGAGCAAAAGAAATAATCTTGATAGCTCAAGATACTACACAATACGGCATTGATTTGTATGGTGAATACAAGCTGCCTGAACTGATAGAATCGGCTTCAAAAATTTCAGGGGTTGAATGGATAAGGCTTTTGTATTGCTATCCGCAATATATTTCAGAAGAACTGATAAATACAATACTAAACAATGATAAAATATGCAGATATTTAGATATCCCGCTGCAACACATAAACAACGACATTCTCAAAAAAATGGGGAGAAAAACAACCAAAACACAAATCAAAAACCTTATAGCCAAATTGAGAAAGAAAATCCCTGGAATTGTTTTAAGAACTACTTTTATAGTAGGATTTCCGGGAGAAACTGAAGAAGAGTTTGAAGAATTGTTAGATTTTGTAAGGGAAGTAGAATTTGACAAGCTCGGAGTTTTTTCTTATTCTCAAGAAGGAGGAACACCTGCGGCACTTATGCCGTTACAGGTTTCGAAATCCGAAAAAATTAAAAGGTATAACAAATTGATGAAGCTTCAAAAAGATATATCTCGTAAAAAAAACGAAAACCTTTGTGGTAAAACATTTAAAGTTTTAGTAGAAGGTTTTGATGATGAAAAAAACATGTATTATGGAAGAACATATCGTGATGCACCGGAAATAGATGGTGAAATTTTTGTAAAGTCAGACAAAAAGATAAAAATTGGCAGTTTTGTTCATGCTAAAATAATAAAAGGATTGGATTATGACTTGATTGGAGAGGTTCTTGATGAATCTTAATTTGGCCAATAAACTGACTTTGATAAGGATATTTTTAGTTCCTGTTTTTCTTTTTTTTCTGCTAACAAAAGTGAAATATGGCATATATATTGCGACAGGAATTTTTATACTTGCTGCAAGTACGGATGGTCTGGATGGATATATTGCGAGGTCCAGAAATCAAATAACAAAATTAGGCAAATTCATAGATCCACTTGCAGACAAATTGCTAATAACAGCAGCATTAGTATCTCTGGTTGAAATGGGAAGATTATCAACTTGGGTTGCGATGATTATTATAGGTAGAGAGTTCGCTATCACCGGATTAAGGGTAATAGCAGCTTCTGAAGGCATAGTTATTTCTGCCAGCAAACTAGGGAAAATCAAGACATTAACTCAAATTATAGCGATTGTAAGCATTTTGGTTAACGATTACCCTCTTTCATTGATGAGGCTTCATATTCCTTTTGGAGAAATATTTATGGGATTTGCCGTGTTTTTCACTGTCTTATCCGGAATCGATTACCTGTATCGCGGAAGAGAATTAATTAAAACAGGCACAGAATAAAAAGTGCCTTTTTTGTTTTTAAAAACTTTTTTGTGTTTGATATAAAAGAATTATGTATGATATAATAATATTATGTAAACAAGAGGCAGGGGGAGGGGGACCCATTGGAATTTAAAGATATTAATGTTAGGCGAGTAATGATTTTTTTACTCGTTTTTTTGAGCATATTATTTTTGGCTAATTATGTTTATAGAATATATTATATCGAAAAACCACTAAAAGAGTTTTATGAAAACTCATCAATTGTTAAAGACTATGAAATCATCAACAAAAATAGCATTAAAGAAATCAACTTGACTTTAAAACAGGTAGACAATCTAAAAGATGCTTATGACTCTCTTTTAGTTGGAACAGAAAAAGTGCTGAATAACAAAAAGTTTGTTATAAAATTAGAAAATGATAAAAATGCTGATGAGAAACTGAATGAATTTTATTATAAAATACAATTTGTTGTTTATGAGGCAATTCAAAAAGGTGACTTTTTGAAGATGTCTCAATATATTATGGCAGAATCTCAAAGAAGTAATGTCAATTCAAAACTTTATATTGATGAAAAGAACTTATATATTCAACTCAACAATGAAGATAAATATCTATATAAAATAGTTTCCAGAACAGATACACCATATTGGGCGGCTAACATTACTGAAAGGGGGAACAAAAATGATTAAAGAGATCGGTATCGGAGCAATATTAGCTGTATTCATATTTCTGCTTTTTCAAGGCATTAATTTAATGCCTTTAATTTTCTTTTTTGGAATGCTTGGAGCAGTTTATTATTTGACACAAAATGGAATAATCGCCAGAAAAAATTATAAAAACATATCTAAAAGAGACGGTATAATAACTTTTAATGAAATAGGCGGACAAAAAACAGCCAAAAAAGAATTGTTAGAAGCATTAGATTTCATTATTAACGAAGAAAAAATCAAAGGGCTTGGCATCAGGCCTTTAAAAGGGATTCTTCTAATCGGCCCTCCAGGTACGGGAAAGACATTGATGGCTAAAGCTGCTGCAAATTATATAGATTCAGTATTTATTACTGCTTCGGGCAGTGAATTTATAGAGATGTATGCAGGGGTAGGTGCTCAAAGAGTTCGCCAGCTTTTTAAAACAGCAAGGGAAGAAGCTTTGAAAAAAGAAAAGAGCAATGCTGTTATATTTATAGATGAAATAGATGTGTTGGCTGGCAGACGTGGTCAACATCAAAGTCATTTGGAATATGATCAAACTTTAAACCAATTATTGGTTGAGATGGACGGCATATCAGTTGATGACCAAGTTAGATTGTTATTAATAGGGGCAACAAACCGTCCTGAAATTCTTGATCCAGCCATAATGAGGCCCGGACGTTTTGACAGGGTTGTAAAAGTTGACCTTCCCGATAAAGAAGGGAGAATTCATATATTAAAACTTCATACTAAAAACAAGCCTCTTGATTCTGACGTAGATTTGGAAATTATCGCTAAAGAAACTTTTGGTTTTTCAGGAGCTCATTTAGAGAGTTTAACTAATGAAGCTGCTATTTTAGCTCTTAGAGAAAACAAAAATAAAATACAGCAAAAACATTTTCTCGAAGCGGTAGACAAGGTTATAATGGGGGAAAAACTTGACAGAAAACCGAAGAAAGATGAGCTGTATAGAGTGGCAGTTCATGAAACAGGGCATGCCATAATTAGTGAAGTTGTAAGGCCCGGATCAGTATCCGCAATAACAATAACATCGAGGGGCAATGCCCTTGGATATATGAGGCAGACACCTGAAGATGACATGTATTTATATACAAAAAAATATATAGAAAACCAAATTGCTGTATGTATGGCAGGGGCATGTGCAGAACAATTAATAATAGGTGATAAAAGCACCGGGTCTTCTAACGACTTTGAACAGGCTGTCAAACTGGCAAAAAAAATAATTTTTTCAGGGCTTTCTTCTTTAGGGGTTGTAGATAAAGAGAATGTTTCATCAAAAACGATTCATAATGAAACGAAAGCGATTTTGAAAAAACAGGAGATTTTTGTAAATTCAGTATTAGAAAAAAACGCAAGTGTTATAAATAAATTAGTAAACATATTATTAGACCAGGAAAAGATCGGCGGTGCTCAATTCAAAAAACTATTGAAAGAAATTCAACGTACCAAAATAAAGGATTATGAAATTGAAGAAAGAATTATATATTAAAAAAATATTTTTGATCGAGGTGTTCAGAATGAATGCTGAAATTATTTCAATTGGAACCGAGCTTCTCCTGGGCCAAATTTTGAACACAAATGCGCAGTATTTGTCTAAGTCCCTTGCCAGCATAGGAATTAATGTTTATTATCGAACAGAGGTAGGTGACAATCAGAAAAGGTTAAAATCTGTGTTTGAAACAGCCCTAAAACGTTCTGATTTAATCATTACTACCGGAGGGTTAGGCCCAACAGAAGACGACCTTACAAAAGAAACCATTGCTGATGTTTTGGGGCTAGAGCTTGAAGAAGATTTTGAAGCTTTGCAGAGCATTAAAAATTATTTTGAGAAGATTAAAGTAAAAATGACTAATAACAACAAAAAACAAGCCTTGATTCCCAAAGGTTCTATCGCACTACCGAACAGACAGGGTACTGCCCCCGGAGTTTTAATAGAAAAAAACAACAAAACGGTGTTTATGCTTCCTGGTCCGCCAAATGAAATGATGGCTATGTATAAAGAACATGTAGAACCATATTTGATAAAAAGAGGTCAGGGGATAATAAAATCTAAAGTCCTTAAATTCATAGGAATAGGTGAATCAAGCCTTGAAGAAAAAATAAAAGATTTACTTAGAAGCGATAACCCGACACTTGCTCCTTTAGCAGGAAGAGGTGAAGTTTCTCTGAGAATCACTGCAAAAGGAACAGAGGCAAAAAAAGTTGAAGAAAAAATATCAAATATGGAAAAACTAATTAGAGCAAGGGTCGGCAAGTATGTTTACGGTGTGGATGATGAAACTTTAGAAGAATGTGTTGGTAAAATCCTTGTTGATAAAAACCAAACAATCTCAATAGCTGAATCATGTACAGGAGGTCTTATAGCTGATAAACTTACCAACGTTCCGGGAATTTCGAAAGTTTTCGATAGATGTATAGTAACATACAGTAACAAATCAAAAATTGAAGAATTAGGCGTACCGCCTGAGATTTTGAACAGCTTTGGAGCAGTCAGCAAAGAAACTGCTACAGCAATGGCTGAAGGAATAAGAAAAGTTTCAGGAAGCAAGCTGGGCTTGGCTGTGACAGGTATTGCAGGCCCTTCTGGAGCTACTCCTGACAAACCGGTTGGTCTTGTTTATGTTGCACTTTCAACTCCAGAAAACACTATTTGCAAAAATTATGTATTTAACGGTAGAAGAGAGATCATAAAAAACCGTGCTGCTCTCACTGCACTTAACATGTTGAGGAAGTATCTAATAAATTTGCCGTGAAACGGGTGATTGAATGAGCAGAAAAAAGATGTTATGGATATTATTTGTTTCACTGATAGGTGTTCTGGTTTTTGTCCATATATTTGGTGAATATTCTGCTCGAATTAGTGCTTTTGAGATAAAACTGTCTTCTAAATTCTCTACTAGACCGGCTACAAATGTTAATATTCCACCTATAGGCAGGATAACGGCAATCACCCACAAAACCCCGCTTCAGATTAATATTACATTAACAAATGTTAATCTTGATGTTATCAAAGACATACTGCTTTCATCACCTGACAAGTTGGCAATATTCAATGATATTAAAAATGAAGCAGGCAAGATAATAAAAATCTATATATTAAAACTCCTGTTTCTTTCCTTTTTAGGAGCAGTTTTTGCAGCGTATGCCGCAAATTTAAAAGCTATAAAATATGTTTTTTTTTATGGTTTGATTGGTTTGTTGTTTATGGCAGCGATGGTTTCGTTAACATATTACACTTATGATTACAATGCTTTTTCAAACCCTGAATATACAGGCATTTTAAAAGCTGCCCCATGGATGATGGGATTGGCGGAAGAAGCCCTTTCGAAAGTTAATGAGTTAGGTGACCGAATGGAGATAATGGCAGAAAACATTTATACACTTTTTGAAAAAATAGATGAGCTTAAGCCTTTAGGATTGAATGAAAAAGAAAGAATCAAAGTTCTTCATGTTTCGGACATTCATAACAATCCTGTTGCAATGGATTTTATAGAAGATATTGTTGAAAGTTTCAAAGCAGATATTATAATTGATACCGGAGACATTACCGATTTTGGAACACCACTGGAAGCAGAGCTTTTAACCCGAATTGAAAAATTGAAGATACCTTATATTTTTATTCCCGGTAATCATGATTCGCCTATAATAACTGAAAAAATGAAAACACTTAAAAATGTAGTAGTTTTAAAAGAAGATTTAGTTAAAGTTAAAGGTTTGAAAATATTTGGGGTTCAAGACCCCTCGGCTGATTACAATGATATCAAACCGCCGGATGGGTTTATTTTGGATACATTTACCGAAAACATAATCAATACGATGGAAAACATAAATACACCTATCGATATAGCTGCAACCCATAACCCTGTTATAGCCAAAAAAATATTTAAAAACAAAAAAGTTGTTCTTTTTGGCCATACTCATTCTTTCGGTATAGAAAACATTGACGGTAGTGTTTTTGTTAATGCAGGGACTTCTGGAGCAGCTGGTATAAGGGGGCTGCAAACCCAAAAAGAAATACCTTATAGTGTAGTGCTGTTGTATTTTGACATTAATGAATCGCCGAAACTAGTGGCAGCAGATATTATTAAAGTTTATAATTTGAAAAGGGGTTTGACCCTTGAACGAGTTTTGATTGATTAAGGGTTTAAACCTCTTTTTTTTGTCTAGAAGGAAAACATCTATTAATGTAGAATTATTAATGCAGGAGGTTGTTATGTACAATATAAGGGGATTTTTTGCAGCAGACTTAACTGAAGATGCTGTGAACAAATTGAGTTTACTGCAAAAAAATATCAAAAACAAAATATATCCGGTAAAGTGGGTGGATCCTCATAATTTTCATGTTACAATAAAGTTTTTAGGTGAAGTTTCACCAGAAAGAGCCATAGAAATCATCAAAAAATCGGAACAAGTTTTCAAAGGTAAAACTGCATTTAGGTTATCTTTTAAAGGCTTAGGCGTGTTTCCGAATTTTAAAAATCCGAAAGTTATATGGATTGCGGTTCATCCGGAAACAGAAAGCCTTGTTAATATTTATAATGAACTGGAAACAGAACTTTTCAAAATAGGGTTTTCAAAAGAAAAAAGAAAATTTAAAGCCCATATGACCTTAGGCAGAATAAAGTCAAATCTGAAAATCAACCTTTATGACGAGCTACAAAAATTTAACAACGTTGAAATAAAAACATGTATAAATTCTATAAGTTTTATAAAAAGTGTTCTAACACCTAAAGGCCCTGTTTATACCCCGCTAAAAACGTTTACATTGAAATAAGTTTTATTTTACAATCACGATCGAACATATGTTTTATCAAGGAGGTCAAAAAAATGTCTGAAAAAATACAGGCTCTTCAGAACGCCTTAAAGCAAATTGAAAAACAGTTCGGCAAAGGCTCAATCATGAAATTGGGCCAGGCAACTGCCAAGTTGAATGTTGATGTAATAAGCACCGGCGCCTTACCTTTAGATATTGCTTTGGGAATCGGTGGTGTCCCTCGAGGGCGTATTGTAGAGATTTATGGCCCTGAGTCTTCGGGTAAAACGACTGTTGCACTACATATTATTGCTGAAGCGCAAAAAGCTGGAGGCATAGCAGCTTTTATTGATGCAGAACACGCACTTGATCCATCTTATTCAAAAAAATTAGGAGTTGATATAGACAATCTTTTAATATCTCAACCTGATAATGGTGAGCAAGCTTTAGAAATTTCAGAACACCTTGTCAGGAGCGGCGCTGTAGACGTTGTAGTTATAGACTCAGTTGCCGCATTGGTACCCAGGGCTGAAATAGATGGTGAAATGGGTGATGCTCATGTGGGTTTACAGGCAAGGCTTATGTCTCAGGCTTTAAGAAAGTTGGCAGGAGCTATCAGCAAATCAAACACAACTGCGATTTTTATAAATCAAATCAGGGAAAAAGTCGGTGTAATTTATGGCAACCCTGAAACAACTCCTGGGGGTAGAGCATTAAAATTCTATTCATCAATCCGAATGGAAGTTAAAAGAACAGAAACACTTAAGCAGGGAAATGAACTGATAGGCAACAGAACACGTGTAAAAATAGTAAAAAACAAACTGGCGCCTCCTTTTAAACAAGCGGAATTTGACATCATGTACGGTGAAGGTATCTCTAAAGAAGGCTGTATTCTTGACTTTGGAGTAGATATAGGCGTGTTAAATAAGAGTGGTTCATGGTATTCTTACGGTGATGAGCGTCTGGGTCAGGGAAGGGAAAACGCAAAGCAATTTTTAAGAGACAATGTTGAAATATGTAAAGAAATCGAGATGAAAATTAAAGAAAAATTCGGATTGGTTAAGAAAAGCGAAAACAAAGAAATAGAAGAAAAAACCAAGCAAAAGGTTAGATAGCAATGGAAGAAATAAAAAAAGCATATAATGAAGCATTAAGAATTCTTTCATATAAAAATTATACATCGCAAGAAATTTATAAAAAACTTATTAATAAAGGTTTTAAAGAAGATGTTGTAGAACAGGCTGTTCGTGAATTGAAGCAAAAGAAATACTTAAACGATGAAGAATACGCAAAGCTTTGGTTAGAAAACCATCAACTTTTAAAACCTGTTGGCAAAAGAAAGGTATATTGGGACTTAGCCAAAAAGGGTATACCAAAAGAGATAATAGAAAAACTGGTTTCTGACATTTCTGAGGAATATGAATATCAAACAGCCTTAAAGCTTGCAAATACGAGAATCAAAAGATATCATAATGATTCCATGGAAAAAAAGCTGAATAAAACAGCTGCTTTTTTGAAGAGAAGGGGTTTCGGGTATGATGTTATAATTAAAATATTACAGGAGCTTAAAAATCAGCTAAGAACTTAAACCCTGCGTGATTGCTGGAATTTATTAGCTTGACAATGTATAAAAAAAGATATAAAATAAATTTGTGATAACAACATCAGCTTAGTTTTTCGGGTCAATAGCAGGAACTAAGGCAGAGTCTTTATTTAAGAGCGACTTTTAACTGTAATAACAACATATAAAATGTTTCTCTTTATAAAGCCGAGTTCCCCTCGGTTTTATTTCTTTATAGTTGAGTTTCTACTAAGTTTTATGGAGGTGAGGTTATATTAATCTAATACCAATAATAATAATTCTTGTTTCTATTGTAATAGTCTCCTTTTTGATAGGTTATTTCGTGCGAAAATATATAGCTGAAGCAAAAATAGCTTCTGCGGAAGAAGCAGCAAAGAAAATAATCGAAGAAGCACACAGAGAAGCTGAATCTAACAAAAGAGAAGCAATGTTAGAAGCTAAAGAAGAACTTCACAAATTGCGAAACGAGTTTGAAAAAGAAATAAGAGAACGAAGAAATGAGTTCCATAGGATAGAACGACGTTTAGAACAAAAAGAAGAGATATTAACCAAAAAAGCCGAAATTTTAGAAAAAAAAGAACAATCATTGACTGAAAAAGAACAACAAATTAATGATACTCAAAACAAGATTCAAGAGATTTACAAACAACAGCTTGCAGAATTAGAAAGATTATCAGGCTTGACTTCTGAAGAAGCAAAAGAGCTTCTTTTATCTAACATAAGAGATGAGATAAAACATGAAGCAGCGATGATGATTAAAGAGATTGAAACTGAAGCTCGAGAAGAAGCTGAAAAAAGAGCAAAAGAAATTATTTCAATGGCAATTCAAAAATGTGCGGCCGATCATGCTGCTGAAACAACTGTTTCAGTCATTTCATTACCTAATGATGAAATGAAAGGCCGAATAATCGGTCGAGAAGGAAGGAACATCAGGGCTTTAGAAACTCTTACAGGGATTGATTTGATAATTGATGATACACCAGAAGCTGTGATTCTTTCGGGATTTGATCCTATAAGAAGGGAAGTAGCCAAAGTTGCTCTTGAAAAACTGATAACTGATGGAAGAATCCATCCTGCTAGGATAGAAGAGATGGTCGAAAAGGCCCAAAAAGAAGTAGACACCCGTATTAGAGAAGAAGGGGAACAAGCCACTTTTGAAACAGGAGTGCACGGTTTGCATGTAGAAATTGTTAAACTTCTTGGAAAGCTAAAATTCAGAACAAGTTATGGCCAAAATGTATTAAAACATTCGATAGAAGTTGCTCATTTAGCAGGGGTGATGGCTGCAGAATTAGGTGCTGATATACAAATTGCTAAGAGAGCGGGGCTTTTACATGACATTGGCAAGGCTATTGACCATGAAGTAGAAGGCCCTCATGCAACTATTGGAGCTGAATTAGCCAAAAAATTCCGGGAAACTCCTGAAGTGATACATGCAATAGCAGCACATCACAATGATGTAGAACCAAAATCTGTGGAAGCCATACTTGTCCAAGCAGCAGATGCCATTTCCGCTGCGCGTCCCGGAGCCCGGAGAGAAACTCTTGAGTCATATATAAAACGTTTAGAGAAGCTTGAAGAAATCGCAGATTCTTTTAAAGGTGTTGAAAAAGCGTATGCTATTCAAGCTGGTCGTGAAGTTCGAATAATGGTTAAACCTGAGGATGTGGATGATTATGAAGCTGCTCAGATCGCAAGAAGCGTTGCTAAAAAAATTGAAGAAGAATTAGAGTATCCCGGCCAAATTAAAGTTAATGTTATTAGAGAAATACGTGCAGTAGAATATGCAAAATAACAATTCAATAAATAAACGCGCTTAAGCGCGTTTTTCTTATAAATTTTTAACTGGATAAGAATTGCTAATAATACTAATAATACTGGTAATAATAATTTTGATAATGCAGGAGAGGGTGATTTTTTATTAATGTTTTGTTTGTTGGGGATATTATGGGTAGACCGGGAAGAAATGTGGTAAAAAAACATTTGAAAGAAATAATAGAAAGATTTTGTATTGATATAACGATAGCAAATGGAGAAAATGCTGCAGGGGGGAATGGTCTTACAAAAAAAGTAGCAGAGGAACTTTATTCTTCAGGAATAGATTTCTTAACAATGGGTAACCATGTTTGGGATAAAAAAGAAATAATTGATTTTATAGACAGCGATAACCGTATTATTAGACCTGCAAATTATCCTGCGGAGTGTCCAGGTAAAGGTTCTATGGTTATTAATAAAAATAATACCAGCTTAGGAGTCATAAATGTTTCAGGCAGAATTTTTTTAGATCCTCTTAACTGTCCTTTTATGTCTGTTAAAACGGAAATATCAAAAATCAAAGATAAAACTAACTGTATACTGGTTGATTTTCATGCAGAAGCCACATCTGAAAAAGTAGCCATGGGATGGTTTTTAGCCGGAAAAGTAAGTGCTGTCGTCGGTACTCATACACATATACAGACTGCTGATGAATGTATCCTTCCGGGAGATACTGCTTATATTACCGATGTGGGAATGACCGGACCCTACAACTCTGTACTTGGAGTTGAAACTGGCATAATTTTAAAGAAATTTCTTACGCAAATGCCTGTTCGCTTTGAGGTTGCAAAAGGCCCCGCACAAATAAATGCGGTAGTAATCGAAATAGATGACAAACTCGGAAAAGCTAAAAACATTTGCAGATTAAATTTAAAATATGACAATATTTAGAATGATTAAATTTTTAGTAAAAAAAGTATTTTTTGAAGTGGGAAAAAGAGGATTTTAAATCTACTCTATAGAATATAATTACATATCTAGTAATTATTAAACTCATAAGGAGGTTATATCCATGGAAGTATTAAAAGTATCAGCAAAATCAAATCCCAACTCAGTTGCAGGTGCATTAGCCGGTGTTTTACGTGAAAGAGGTGGGGCAGAAATTCAAGCAATAGGAGCAGGGGCACTAAATCAGGCAGTAAAAGCAGTAGCTATAGCACGAGGGTTTGTTGCTCCAAGTGGAGTTGATTTGATTTGTATACCCGCATTCACAGACATTGAAATAGATGGAGAGGAACGGACAGCTATAAAATTGATCGTTCAACCTCGATAGGTTTTTTTAAAACCTGTTTATTCATAAATAAAAATGAATAAACAGGTTTTTTGAATTTAGGAAAAATAATTCTAGAAGGATTTATTTGTTATATGTAGAATACTATAAATCATAAAATATTAAATATAGTTGCTGCTTTATTTTAGCATTTTGAAGGAGGTGAATTAAGGCTTAACCGTATAGTATGATTAGAGAATTATAGAGAATAACAAAAAAATAAGGAGGGTGTTAAAAATGGCTGAACTACTTAATCCTTTTAAGATTGTTCAGCAACAGCTGAAAACTGCTTGTGAAAAGCTGGGTTATGACGATTCCGTATATGAATTGTTAAAGGAACCGGAAAAGGTTCTTACCGTAAACATTCCTGTTAAGATGGATGATGGCAGTATTAAAACTTTTATTGGATTCCGTTCCCAGCATAACACAGCCGTAGGGCCCGCAAAGGGTGGTGTCAGGTTCCATCCTGATGTTACATTAGATGAAGTTAAAGCTCTTTCTACATGGATGACTATAAAATGTTCAGTTGTAGGAATTCCATATGGAGGAGCAAAAGGCGGAGTTGTTGTAAACCCTAAAGAGCTTTCAAAATCAGAACTTGAAAGACTTGCAAGGGGATATTTTAGAGCTATTGCATCAATGGTTGGCCCGGAAAAAGATATTCCAGCTCCTGATGTCTATACAAACCCGCAAATAATGGCATGGTTTATGGATGAATACAGCAAATTAAAAGGATACAATACACCCGGTGTTGTTACAGGAAAACCTCTTAATCTCGGAGGTTCGGCCGGAAGAAATGAAGCCACAGCTCGAGGATGCACCTTTACAATTCGTGAAGCCGCTAAAGAAATTGGATTGGATTTGAATGGAGCAACTGTGGCGGTTCAGGGATATGGAAATGCTGGCAGTGTAGCTGCTAAACTGTTGGCTGAACTTGGATGTAAAATCGTAGCTGTAAATGATTCCAAAGGTGGAGCCTACAATCCTGAAGGTTTAGACCCACTTGCTGTTCTTAAACATAAAGAAAATACATCTACGGTAAAAGGTTTCCCTGGAACTAAAGATATCAGTGGAGAAGAACTGCTGGAACTTGATGTCGATATTCTTATTCCTGCTGCATTAGAAAACGTAATTACTTCCAAAAATGCTGCTAACATAAAAGCCAAAATCATAGGTGAATGCGCCAATGGCCCGACAACACCTGAAGCTGATAAAATTCTTTATAAAAATGGAATTCTGGTCATACCGGATATCTTGGCAAATGCCGGCGGAGTTACCGTATCATACTTTGAATGGGTACAGAATTTGATGAACTATTACTGGTCAGAAGAAGAAGTCAACTCAAAACTTGAAGCAATTATGGTTAAAGCGTTTAAAGAAGTTTATGCTATGCATAAAGAAAAAGGAGTTAATATGAGAGAAGCAGCCTATCTCGTTTCTGTAAAACGAGTGGCTGATGCCATGAAAATACGCGGATGGTTATAAAATAAAATCGTAAAATAAAAAAAGACATATCAAATTATAACCTCTCTTTTACATAAAAGAGAGGTTATAATTTGATTTAAGTATGTTAAATTATGATTTTTTTTGGTATTATATTAATTAGATAATACAATATACAAAATTATATTTAAAGGAGGATTATAGATTATGGAAGAAAAAAAGATAAGAGTTTTAGTAGCAAAACCTGGTTTAGACGGCCATGATAGAGGGGCAAAAGTGATTGCGAGAGCATTAAGGGATGCTGGAATGGAAGTAATATATACCGGATTAAGGCAAACACCAGAACAAATAGTAGAAACAGCAATACAAGAAGATGTTGATGTTATAGGTTTGAGCAGTCTCTCTGGAGCTCATTTGCCTTTATTTAGCAAAGTTGCCGAGCTGCTTAAACAAAAAGAAGCAAATGATATTCTTATTATAGGTGGAGGTGTAATTCCAGAAGAAGACATTCCTGTATTAAAACAGGCCGGAATAGCAGAAGTTTTTACTCCTGGAACTTCTACTAAAGATATAATTGATTTCATAAAGAGTAACGTAAAATAATCAGGCGGTGAAAAAATGGACTTAGTAACCAGAATAAAAAACGGTGATCGAAGAGCTGCAGCAAAACTTATAACCATGGCAGAAAACGACAGCCCTGAAGCTGTCAACTTTTTGAGAGAGTTGTATAAATATACAGGTAATGCCTATGTGATAGGCATTACAGGCCCTCCAGGTTCAGGCAAAAGCACTTTAACAGACAAATTAGCAAAGGAACTGCGCAAAAGAAACAAAACCGTAGGTATAATTGCAGTTGATCCAACCAGCCCTTTTACCGGTGGAGCTATTTTGGGCGATAGAATTCGAATGCAGGACCTCAGTTTAGACGAAGGGGTTTTTATCAGGAGCATGGGTACCAGAGGGCATTTAGGGGGTTTATCTAAAGCAACATTATCTGCAGTAAAAATTTTAGATGCTCTAGGAAAAGATTTTATTTTTATTGAAACTGTGGGTGTAGGGCAATCAGAAGTTGATATAGTAAAAACGGCCGATACCACTATTTTAGTTATGGTTCCTGGTTTGGGTGATGATATACAGACGATTAAAGCAGGTATAATGGAAATTGGAGATATATTTGTGGTGAATAAGGCTGATAAAGAAGGATCAGAAAAGGTAGTTACGGAGATTGAACTAATGCTAGATCTAAAACAAGATAACAGCCTGTGGAGGGCCCCCGTTGTAAAAACCACAGCTACGGAGAATAAAGGCATAGAAGAACTTTTAAATACGGTACTAGAACACCTGGAATTTCTTAAAACTAATAACTTGCTTATGAAAAAACGTAAGGAAATAATCAAGAATGAGATACTTGAATTGGTGAAATTAAAAATATTTAATGTCATATATGACAAATCAACGGAAAATAATATAGATATAAATGGTCTAATAGAGAAAGTCTATTTAAAATTGACCGATCCGTACACAGCTTCAACTGAAATAATTAAACAAGCCTTAAAAAGATTATAAAGCATTAAAACAACAACACCCCATTTACCTATAAAAGGAAATGGGGTGTTGTTGTTTTAAACCGCTTATTAACAGTATAAAAAAAGTTGTTTTTAAATATATATAAAACAAAAGATTTATGGAGGTGTTTTGATGAAACAAACTGTTAATAATTATAAAGAATTAGATTTTTTAAAAGAAAAGATATCAAAAATGGAAGAAAAAATTACCAAACTCAGAATTGGAAGAAGAATTTTGATGAATTTAATACACGAAATCGAAAGAAATCGAAACAATGAAATAAATAGATTGAAAAGGCAAATAAAACAACTAAGAAAAAACAACAAAAAATATGCTTCAATTCTTTTGAGTTATCATAAAAGAGACAACACAAACCCTTAAAACTTCCTTTTTATTTTTTCGGCTTCTAATTTATCCCAAAAAATCTTTTTTTAAAGGGGCTACCTGTTATGTATTTAAAAAAAACATTTGCTTTTTTGTTATTGATATTATTAATATTAATAACAGGAACATGTTTAACATTGATAAGTGACTATATCAAATACTGTAGAATGATATTTGATGGAGTATATATATATAATATATCTATAGGGGGTAAAACAAAAAAAGAAGCTGAAAAAATTTTATTATATAAAAAAAATGAGATATTAAATGATGAGATACAATTCAAATATAAAGATTTGAATTGGGTATATACACCTAAGCAATTAGGAATAGATTTAGATATTACTAAAACAGTTGAAAATGCTTTTCTTATTGGCAGGTCGGAAAAAAATCCTATAAGAATAATTTTAAACAGAAAGGCCATGTCAAAAAACTATGTATATCTACCTGTTGAAATCAAAACAAACAAAAACTTCAGAAAACATCTCGATATATTTAAAGAAACCGTATATGAAGCGCCTGCGGATGCTCGATTTACTGAACAAGACAACAAAATAAAGATCATTAATTCTAAATACGGCCGGCAGTTAAATGAAGATTTGTTTCTAATAGATTTAAAAAAAGCCCTAACATATAATGACACTAAATCACGTATTGTGTTTTTAAAAACCAAAACGGTTAAACCCAGTTTTACAACTGAAGATGCTGAATCTCTTAAAATCAATGATCTGATTGCTGCTTTTTCGACAAAGTTTGATAAAACAAAAATATCAAGAACAAAAAACATTACAATTGCTGCAAACAAACTTAATAGCTGTATTATCAAACCGGGAGAAATATTTTCGTTCAACGACACTATAGGTTTACGTTCAGAAGATAGAGGATATGAAAAAGCACCTGTTTTTATAAACGACAAAGTAGAGTTAGATTATGGTGGAGGAAT
Source organism: Thermosediminibacterales bacterium (assembly GCA_029982205.1). Classification (GTDB taxonomy): domain Bacteria; phylum Bacillota; class Thermosediminibacteria; order Koleobacterales; family JARRCM01; genus JARRCM01. The sequence continues at coordinate 51,037 of JARRCM010000006.1, read as the reverse complement.
ATGCCAGGTTTCATCTACTTTATACAATGCAGCTTTATTGGCTGATTTAGAAATCATAGAGAGGGCAAACCATTCTCAACCCGTAAGTTACGTGCCTTTAGGGAGAGACGCAACAGTAGTTTTTGATCAAATTGATCTAAAATTCAAAAATAACACTCCAGACTATTTATTGTTGATTTCAAAAATCTATGATGATACATTATTACTTAAACTTTTTGGAAATAAAAATAATAATATCGATGTAGAGATTAATTCTTCACTTGTAGAACGAATACAACCAGAAGTAAAAATTGAAAAAGATGCCAATTTAAAACCAGGGGAGATTAGAATAAAAGAAGGCAGGCCTGGCTATAAAGTAAAGGTCTGGAGGATTGTTAAAAATACATATGGTCAAATAGTTAAAAAAGAATTGATTTCGACTGACATATATAAACCTTCAGACACTATAATTTACTATGGAAAATGAAATTAAACCAGTTTGATTTATAAGCTTTTGGTAAAAAAACGATTTATGTTATAATATTGATGAATTGTAAAAATAGGGGGCAGTAAAATGGGGGTAACCATCGAAGATATTCAGAGGCTTTTTGGCTTTAAAACTGTTAAATTGAATGCAGAAATAGAAGCTGAATTTTTGTTAAAGGACAGCAATCAAAGCTTGAATAAAGCTCTTTTTTTAAAAAATGCTATAAGAAATAAAGTTTTAAAATGTGAAGAATGCAACTTGAGATTTTCTGGAGGATGCACTCAAAAAGTTCCCGGAGAAGGGTCAATTTTTACACCTCTAATGCTTGTTGGAGAAGCCCCCGGGTTTGAAGAAGACCGTCAAGGGAAACCGTTTGTAGGAAAAGCAGGGCAGCTTTTAAGCAGAATATTATCAAAAAGCGAGATCAATCGGGAAAAGGTATATATAACTAATGTGGTAAAATGCAGGCCGCCCAATAATCGCACTCCTTTTCCAAAGGAAATATCAGCATGCAGACGAATCTTAGAACTTGAGATAAATATTATAAAACCTTCAGTTATTATAGCATTAGGATCTGTTGCATTAAGATTTTTCAAAGAAAAAACAAGTATAATGCAAGAAAGGGGAAACTGGATTATCTATAAGGGGATATGGGTATTACCCACTTTTCACCCTGCATATCTGTTAAGAAAAAAAGGACAGGCGTTAGTAAAGGCCAAATGGCAGGTTTGGGGAGATTTCCAAAAAGCCATACAGAAGTGTAAAGAAATCAAGCCGGATTATGACTTTAAATAAATTAAAAAAGAGAGGTTCAAAAAGTATGAAGTATCATATTTTGACATGGGGATGTCAGATGAATGAACATGATTCTGAAGTGCTATCAGGAATGTTAGAGGAAATGAATTACACCCGTACTGAAAAGTTGAACGAGGCTGACATTATAATATTAAACACCTGTTGTGTAAGAGAAAATGCTGAAATTAAAGTGTTTGGACGGATCGGTCAGTTAAAACATTTAAAACATAAAAATCCGAATCTGATTATTGCGGTTTGCGGATGTATGACTCAGCAAAAAGGCGTAGCTGAAAAGATAGCCAAAAATTTTCCATACGTGGATCTGGTTTTTGGAACATATAACTTGGACAATTTTCCAGAACTGCTGCAAAAAGCTGTGCAATCAAAAACAACTTTCATAGAAGTATTAGAAAAAGAAGAAAAAATAATAGAGAACCTGCCTGTTTCAAGAGCAGATAATTTGAAAGCATGGGTTACAATTATTTATGGATGCAACAACTTTTGTTCATATTGTATAGTACCGTATGTGAGAGGGAGAGAGAGAAGCCGTTTGCCTAAAGAAATAATCAAAGAAGTTGAACGTTTAGCAGAAAAAGGTTATAAAGAAATTACTCTTTTAGGACAGAATGTAAACTCTTATGGAAAAGACCTAAAAACAGAAATTGACTTTTCGGGGCTTTTAAAAGAATTAAATAAAATAAACGGGATAGAAAGAATACGGTTTATGACATCTCATCCTAAAGATTTTTCTGATTCATTGATATTCACGATTAAAGAATGCAAAAAAATATGTGAGCATATACATTTGCCAGTTCAGGCTGGAAGCAATAAAGTTCTTAAAATGATGAACCGCCATTACACTAAAGAACGTTATATAGAATTAGTGGAAAAAATACGTTCTGAGATCCCGGAATGCAGTATAACTACTGATATAATAGTTGGTTTTCCAGGAGAAACCGAAGAAGATTTTCAGGAAACACTGGACCTTGTTGAGAAAGTAGAATTTGATTCTGCTTTTACATTTGTATATTCAAAAAGAACTGGTACTCCTGCGGCAACCATGCCTTGTCAGGTTGATGAAAGAATCAAAAAAAACCGGCTTGAACGTTTAATGGACCTGCAAAACAGAATTAGCAAACAGAAAAACCAGCTTTTAAAAGGAAAGACAGTTGAAGTGTTGGTTGAGGGTTATGACAAATCAAAAAAAGGCAAACTTTTCGGCAGGACAAGAACAAACAAATTGGTACACTTTGATGGCAGCAAAGAATTAATTGGCCGCCTTGTCAATGTAAAAATAACTAATCCTAAAACCTGGACATTAGATGGTGTAATTAACCAAGACTAAATCTTAGTTTTTCGACACTTTAATATTAGCTGTTTTATGAAAGGGGTGAAGGATTTGGTAAAAGACACACCCATGATGCAGCAGTACAAAAAGATCAAAGAACAATATAAAAACGCTATACTGTTTTTTAGAATGGGTGACTTTTATGAAATGTTTTATGAAGATGCTAAAATAGCATCTAAAGAATTAGAAATCGCATTAACTTCTAGAGATTCAAAGAATAATATTCCTATGGCAGGGGTACCACATCAGTCGGCTGAGCATTACATATCAAAACTGGTAGAAAAAGGTTATAAAGTAGCGATATGTGAACAGCTTGAAAACCCAGAACAGGCTAAAGGAATTGTGAAACGTGATGTTGTGCGGATTGTAACTCCTGGTACATTAATAGACACAAAAGCATTAGAAGAAAAAAAGAACAATTTTTTGATTTCTATTTACAAAGATGGTTTGTGTTTTGGTTTATCAGCTGTAGACATCTCCACAGGGGATTTTTTTACAACAGAGTTTAAAACAGATTCAGAATTCAATCAACTTTTTGATGAAATTTCAGGTTTTGATCCTGTTGAATGTATAGTTAACAAGAATATTCTAGAAAATGATAAACTGATACAACAGCTTAAAGAACGTTTTGGTTTAATGATAAATTCATTAGAAGAGTGGATTTTTGACTTCTCATATGCTTATAACAAACTGATCAAACATTTTAATACATTAAATTTAGAAGGATATGGCTGTGAAAACAAGAAAAAAGCAGTTATTTCCGCAGGGGCTTTACTTGAATATTTAGAACAAACTCAAAAGATATCATTAAAAAACCTCTCAACATTATCAACATATAACAGCAATGATTATATGGTTATTGACCTTGCAACCAAAAGGAATTTAGAGCTAACCAAAAAATATTCGGATGACACCAAAAAAGGAACACTTTTATGGGTGCTAGACAAAACAGTTACGGCTATGGGAGGAAGGTTGCTTCGAAAATGGATTGAACAACCGTTATTAAGTGTGGAAAAAATAAATTTGAGATTAAAAGCTGTTGAAAATTTAGTAAACGACACCGTATTAAGAGAAGAAATCAAAAATTCCCTTAAAAACATATATGACCTAGAAAGGATTCTAAGCAAAATAATTTATAACACTGTAAATCCAAGGGACCTTATAGCTTTAAAAAATTCTTTAAAACATTTGCCGGCAATAAAAGCTGCATTAAACAAATCAACCAGTGAGATATTAGTTGACTCAAAGAATAATTTGGATACTTTAGAAGACTTGAATCAGCTTATTGAAGAAGCTATTATCGAAAACCCCCCTGTATCTGTTAAAGATGGCGGAATCATCAAACCAGGTTACAACTCGAAAGTTGATGAGCTGCGCTCTGCCTCAACCGAGGGAAAGAACTGGATCGCTTCTTTAGAAGCAAAAGAAAGGGAAAGGACTGGCATTAAGTCTTTAAAAGTTGGTTTTAATAAGGTTTTTGGATATTATATAGAAATTACTAAATCCAACCTCGAATCAGTGCCTGATGAATACATTCGAAAACAAACTTTGGTAAATTCTGAAAGATTTATTACTCCTGAACTAAAAGAATATGAATCCATGATTCTTGGGGCGGAAGAAAAAGTAAAACAATTGGAGTATGAATTGTTTAATGAAATAAGAGAAAAAATCAGCCAGCAAACTCAGAGGATACAAAATACCGCTAAAATAATTGCCCAAATAGATGTTTTGACTTCTTTAGCAGAAGTTGCTGTTTACAATGAATACAAAAAGCCTGTTGTGAATGAAAGTGATGTAATAAAAATCAAGAATTCACGCCATCCGGTAGTTGAAAAAGTTCTAAAAAATGATTTATTTATTCCAAATGATGTTTTTTTAAACAATAAAGAAAGCCAAATGGCTATAATAACAGGGCCTAATATGGCAGGAAAATCAACTTACATACGTCAAGTGGCTTTGAATGTAATAATGGCTCAAATAGGTAGTTTTATACCAGCAGAAGAAGCTGTGATAGGTATAGTGGACCGTGTTTTTACAAGAGTAGGTGCATCTGATGACCTTGTTTCCGGCCAGAGCACGTTTATGGTAGAAATGAATGAAGTCGCAAATATTTTAAACAATGCAACATCAAAAAGTTTAATCATACTTGATGAGGTAGGGAGAGGCACAAGTACATTTGACGGAATGAGTATTGCTTGGTCTGTGATAGAGTTTATAAATGAAAACATTTGCGCAAAGACACTTTTTGCCACTCACTATCATGAATTAACAGAACTGGAAAACAAATATTTCGGAATTAAAAACTATAAAATATCTGTAAAAGAAAAAGGCGATAACATTATTTTTTTAAGAAAAATAGTTCGTGGTGAAGCAGACAAAAGTTATGGAATACAGGTTGCCCGTCTTGCAGGCCTTCCTCCAAAAGTTATTGAAAGAGCAAAACAAATTCTAAAGGAGATCGAGGGAATTGAAATTGAAGCCCGAAAAGAAACAAGTTCTGTTAAAGAAAACCTTGTTGATAGGGACAGCCAGATAAACCTTTTTTATTTAGAATCTCAAAAGGTAATAGAAGAAATAAACAATATAGACATATCTACGATCACTCCAATTGAGGCTTTAAATCTTCTATATTCTTTTCAGAAACGTTTGAAAAATGTTCAGGAGTGAAAAAACATATGAATAATAAAATTAGAGTATTAGATGAAAAACTTGTAAATAAGATTGCTGCAGGTGAAATTGTAGAAAGGCCTGCATCGGTGGTCAAAGAACTGATTGAAAATTCCATCGATGCTGGCAGTTCTCGTATTTCAATAGAAATTGTTGATGGAGGCAAGAAGTATATAAAAGTTGTTGATGATGGTATTGGGATGAATTTTATAGATGCACAGCTTGCTTTTGAAAGGCATGCCACAAGTAAAATATTCAATTTTGAAGACCTGTATAAGGTTAAAACTTTAGGATTTAGAGGTGAAGCCCTTCCCAGCATAGCAGCGGTTTCGATGGTTTGTTTAAAAACAAAAACCGATGAAGAAGAATTGGGAACCTGTTTGAATATAAAAGCAGGGAAAATAGTTGAAACATCTAAAATCGGATGGCCTGGAGGGACATCTATAGAAGTGTCTAATATTTTTTTTAATACACCAGCCAGATTAAAACATTTAAAATCCGCTGCCACTGAATTCAGCTATATAAGTGATTTGGTCAGCAAATTCACTTTAGGGAATCCTGAAAAATATTTTAAGCTTACTCATAACGGCAAAGTGATAATTGACTCACCCGGCAATGAAAAATTGATTGATACAATAATTAATGTATATGGTTTAGATGCAGCAAAATCTATGGTTTACATTGAAGAAGAAACATCAGATTTCAGGCTGTATGGTTATATTTCAAAACCTGAGTTGTTTAGAGGAAACCGCACACATCAATCTTTTTTTGTTAATGGAAGAATGATAAAAGACTATTTGCTTTCAAAAGCTGTGGAAGAAGGGTATAAAACATTATTGCCCAGGAACAGTTATCCTGTATTTGTTTTGAATTTAAACATTGATTTAGACAGGGTAGATGTTAATGTTCATCCTTCTAAAATAAAGGTTAGATTTGATGACGAAAAAGGTGTTTATGTTTTCATAAAAGAGGCTGTTCAAAAACACATTTTAAGCAAACGGCTTATACCGGGATTTGAATTCCCTGAACCCAAACCAAAACAAGATTTGCCCAGAACTGAAGATAATATAAAACAGCAGCAGATATATTTAACTGAATTAAATTCAAATCAAAGCGGTAATTTAACAACTGAAACTAAAAAAAACGAATATTTACACAAAAAAAGGGAAAAAATACTAAATGAAGAAAAAGTTTCTTATAAATATAAACCCCAAGACAAACTTCCGGAAATGGTTCCCTTAAGTCAATTGTTTAATACGTATATTCTTGCTCAAAGTAAAGATGAGTTTTTTATTATTGATCAGCATGCAGCACACGAAAGGATTATATATGAGTCCTTACTGGAAAATTATGAAAAAAGAAAAGCCATAAAACAAACGATACTGACACCTTTTTCAGTTAACTTAACATACTTTGAAAAAAACATTGTAATTCAAAACCTTGAAATCTTTGAAAGGTTAGGTTATGAAATTGAAGACTTTGGAGAAAAGACTATACTTATTAGGTCAGTTCCATCGTTTTTCAATAAAAAGTTTGTTGATAAACACTTTTTGAGCATAGTAGATGGAATTGTTTCATTTCCTATAAAAAATTCTAAAATTGAAAATAAAATCATCACTGTTACAGCTTGTCGTGCTGCGATAAAAGCGTCTGATAGATTAAACTTAATAGAAATTAAAAAGTTATTAGATCAGCTGAAACAAACCAGAAACCCTTATACCTGTCCCCATGGCAGACCTACAATTGTTTCTATAAGTCAAAACGAATTAATGAAGAAATTCAAAAGGATTTAATTTGCAAACTCTAAGATTATAAAAAAGAGGAATTGGTATGAAAGAAGAAAAAAATTTGATGGTAATTGTAGGTCCTACAGCCGTGGGAAAGACATCTACAGCAATTGATGTAGCTATACGTCTCAATGGGGAAATTGTATCAGCCGATTCAATGCAGATTTATAAATATATGGATATAGGAACGGCCAAGCCAACTCGAGATGAAATGAAAGGTATCAAACATCACATGATAGATATAATAGAGCCTGATCAAGAGTTTAGCGTAGCAGATTACAAAAAAATGGCTGAAGAAAAGATTGATGAAATTTTACATACTGGAAAATTGCCTATACTTACAGGTGGAACTGGTCTGTATATTAAATCAATAACAGATAATTACTTTTTTTCAGAAGCTGATGTTGACTGGCCATTAAGAAACAAGTTAAAAGACCAGTTTGTAAAATATGGGAAAATGTATATGTATGAAAAGCTGAAACAGATAGACCCAAAAACAGCGGAAAAAGTTCATCCTAATGACACAAAACGAATTATAAGGGCATTAGAGGTTTATGAAAAAACGGGGAAACCTATTTCATATTATTATGAGCAAACAAAACTAAGAAAACCGAAATACAAATTAATAATTTATGGGCTTGAGGCGCCTAGAAAAAAGCTTTATGAAAAGATAAATAAGCGAGTCGATAAAATGATAGAAAAAGGATTGGTACAAGAAGTGAAAAACCTCCTGGATATGGGTTTTACTAAAAAAATGAATTCCATGAAAGGTCTTGGATATAAACAAATAATAGATTATTTAGAAGGCAAGTTAACACTTGATGAAGCAATCAATCTTATCAAACGTGAAACCCGAAGATTTGCAAAACGACAATTTACATGGTTTAAGAAGGATAAAAGGATTATATGGATAAATACTGATGAATTAAACCCTGTTGATTTTATATATGAAAATTATCTAAAATTTGCAGGAAAATAATCGATTTCCTAGAATTACTATAATAATTAGATAAGGGGGGAAATAAGAAGATGACTAAACAACAAATCAACTTACAGGACAGTTTTTTAAACCAGGTGCGTAAAGAAAATATTCCCGTTACTGTATATCTAGTAAACGGATTTCAATTGAAGGGAGTGGTCAAAGGTTTTGATAATTTTACAATAGTCATGGATATAGATGGAAAACAGCATTTGATTTATAAACATGCAGTATCTACTATAACCCCTTTTAGAAACGTAAATTATACCAATTTTGATCACAAAAAAAATTCTGAACCCGAAATTAATTAACTTCAAAAGAAAATCCCAGTATAACCTGGGATTTTTTTGATGTGTTTTTTTGGGATTATAATTAATGGAGTTATAATTCATATTTTCTTTAGAGTTTGTTCACAGTTTTGTCAAAAACGTGGGATAAAATAAAATCAAATAAAAATGGAGGTGAAGAAAATGAGGAAAAAGGTGATTTTGTTAACCGTAGTTTCACTTCTGGTGCTGGGTATTGCACAGTTTGCTTCTGCGGCAGGCCCTGGTTTTATGGGAGGTGAAAGATGGAACGTTAGTTTAGACCTTTCAGAAGAACAAAGAGCGCAACTGTTAGAACTTCAGAAGGAACATTTTACTGAAACTCAGGACATGAGAGAACAAATAGCAGAAAAAATGTTTGAATTAAGGCAGCTTTATCTGCAGGAAAATCCTGATCAGGACAAGATTTCAGAATTAAAAGAACAGCTAACAGACCTTAGAACAAAAATGAAAGAACTAGCCGAAGAACACAGAACTGAGCTGAAGTCAATTTTAACTACAGAACAGCTAGAAAAACTTGAGTCAGGGTTTGCTCGCGGTTTCGGCAAAGGGTTCCGCCGTGGCGGGTTCGGTTGCGGGGGAAGAGGTTTCAGGTTTTAATTTAAGTAGGGTTTGAGGGAAGGTTAAAGCTACCTTCCTTCATTTTTTTTGAGTTTTTTAACCAGGATTAGTTGAAAAGATTTGAAGATAATGAAATAATATATTTAATCAAGAAGACAACCTGTTATCGGGAGGAAAGCTTTTATGGATAAACCTGCTATTTTAGTAGTTGATGATGAGGAGAAAATACTTGAACTTGTCAGGTTATACCTTGAAAAAAATGGTTTTAAGGTATTTACTGCAAACAACGGAGAAGAAGCTTTAAAAAAGGTAAAAGAAATAAGCCCTAAGTTGATAATTCTGGACATTATGCTGCCAAAGATTGATGGATTGAAGGTTTGTCAGGAAATTCGCAAGAATTATTCCATTCCAATCATTCTGCTGACGGCAAAGGGAGAAGAGATAGACCGTGTATTAGGGCTTGAGATGGGCGCCGATGATTATGTATGTAAACCTTTTAGCCCGAGAGAACTTGTGGCAAGAGTAAAAGCAATTTTAAGAAGGCTTGACAGCTCTGTTTCTGATTCTAAGTCCCTTTCTTATGATGGCTTAAATATAGACTATGATTTTCGCAAGGTGACAGTAGGGGGCAAAGAAATAAAGCTGTCGCCTAAAGAATTTGAACTGCTTTGGTTTTTGGCAAAAAACCCCGGCAGGGTTTACAGCAGGGAACAGCTGTTAGAAAATGTATGGGGTTATGTATATCTGGGCGACCCGAGAACTGTTGACACACATGTAAAAAGATTGAGAATGAAGTTAGAAAAAGATGGCAACCAGTTTATCAAAACAGTATGGGGAGTGGGCTATAAATTTGAGGTGGATAAGTAATGTTTAAAAACCTTTTCAGCAGGTTATTTGTGTCATACCTGGGAATTATAGTTATAACACTTTTATCTATGGGTATACTGTTGTCACATCTTTTCCAGAACTATTATTTTAATTCAAAACAAAACGAACTTATCAGAGAAGGAAAGGAAATAGCCCGTATTCTTGTTCAAAACACCCAGAATCGTCTTCCAGATGAAACAGCCGAAATATTGCTTAAAACTTTAGACAACTTTTTAGATTCAAGGTTGTTCGTAATAAATACTGAAGGCAGAATAGTTGCATCTACTGCCGGGAAGAGGCTTCCAAGAGGGCTCAAGCTGAATACAGAGGAAACTGCAAGGGTCTTAAAAGGTGAAACAGTCACAAGCATAGGGTTTCACCCCCTGTTTAACCAGGCAATGATAGCTGTAGCTGTCCCTATTAAAATGAATAACAAAATAATCGGCGGCTTGCTGCTTAGAGCCCCTATTGAAGGTGCAACAGCTGTGATATTTAATGTGCGGCAGATGATTGTTTATGCAGCTTTGGGAGGTGTGATACTTTCAGCGGTAATTGGTATTTTTTTATCAAAATCCATTTCCAAACCATTAAAACAAATGAGCAGAGCATCATTACAAATGGCAAGAGGCGATTTTAATCATAGGATAGAAGTAACATCACAGGATGAAGTAGGCCAGTTGGCCCAGAGTTTTAACACCCTGACTGAAACTTTAAGCAAAACCATAACGGCCTTATCTACTGAAAAAAGTAAAATAGAAAAAATCGTTGAAAATATGGCTGAAGGGGTAATAGCTATAGACAAAAATGGGGGATTGATTTTAGCCAATGCCCAGGCGGAAGAGCATTTGGGCCTTAAAGAAATCAACTATAACGGCATGTCTGTTGAAAATGTTTTAAAGCCCCAAAAGCTTGCTGAAGTTTTAAATAAAGTTTTAATTGAAAAAGAATCCAGCAGCACCGAAATTGTTTTAGATAATGAAAAGTTGATTTTTTTGGTTCACGCGTCGCCGATACAGAGCGGAGAAGAAGACCTCCAGGGCGCTGTGGCGGTTTTACAGGATATTACTGCAATCAGGAAGCTGGAACAAATGAGGAGAGATTTTGTGGCAAACGTTTCTCATGAGTTGAGAACGCCGCTGACTTCTATTCAGGGTTTTATAGAGGCCATGATCGATGGTCTTATTGATGAAAAAGAAAGTCAGGAAAAATATCTAAACATGATTCATGAAGAGACCTTGAGGCTTAACCGATTGGTTACCGATTTATTGGATTTAGCCCTTTTGGAATCGGGTAAAGTTCAATGGGAAATGAAGCCTATCAGCCTTCCCGAAATCACAAAAAGGGTTATAGATAAAATGAAAGCTCTAGCAGATAATAGGAATATAAAAATTATTAACAATATAAACGATAATTTATCTTTAGCTTATGGAAATGAGGATCGGATAGAACAGGTATTAATAAATCTGATATCCAATGCGATTAATTTTACTCCTGAAAAAGGAACTGTTACTGTTTTTTCTGAGGAGATGGAACAGTATATAAAAATTAGTGTTCAGGATACAGGAATCGGTATACCTAAAGAAGATATAGAAAATATATGGCAAAGGTTTCACAAAGTAGACAAATCCAGAACCAGGAAAACAGGAGGCACCGGGCTTGGACTGGCAATAGTAAAAAACATCATAGAAGTCCATGGCGGAGAGGTTTCAGCAGAGAGTTCTCCCGGAAAGGGTTCTATCTTTAGTTTTACTTTACCGAAAATGCAAAATTAAACCTTGCTTTAAAAAGCAGGGTTAATATTTTGAACAAAATTTTACAATTATGGCAGGATTTTTTTAGTTTTTGTCGTATAATTTTATATAAAGAAAATTTTGGAACAAACTCAGGAGGTTATAAGATTTGAAGCGCCGTTTTCATTTTTGTTTCTAAGAGCCATTCCTGAAGTTATAGGGATTTTTTTGGTGGGAATGGCGGTTATAAAAGAATATGAAAAAATCACATTAAGGAATACATTGATTTTTGGCTTGAGCGGAGGTATTATTGTATATTTTATAAGGATGCTTCCCGTGAAATTTGGTATTCACTCAATTATAAGTATGATTATCTATATGTTTATTCTCAACCTATATCTAAGTATAGAATTGAAAAAATCAATTACAGCGATGATTTCTGCTGTTGCACTTTTAGCAATTGGAGAATGGATAAGTATTACATTGATGTTGAAAATTACCGGTTATGATTTGAATTACATGTTAAGTAATGACTTGTTAAGATTAATGTTTGGCTTGCCATCCTTAGCTATACTGTATATATTTTGCTTTATTAAATATAAAGTGGATTCTAACAGGAATAAAAGAGGTTTGAAAAATGTCGATTAGCGAAATTTCTTCAAAAATTTCATTTATCCTGAAAGACGAACTCTCTTTAGATGAAGATAAGCGAGAAGTTGTTGAATACTCGCTTAATGTAGTGATGTCAATTACAATAGGACTTTTTTTTGTTATTATTGTTTCGATGTTTTTGGGAGTATTAGAAACGACATTAACTATTACGATAGCTGCAGGTATTTTAAGAGTTTTTGCAGGAGGCGCACACTGTTCGACACCGTTTAAATGCAACTTTTTCGGTTCCATATTTTTTCCAAGTTTAGGGTTGTTGACATATTACGTTTCACAAAATGTAAGTAATATTTATTTTATGCTGTTTGCAAGTTTTATATCTTTGTTAATCAGTTTAAGCTCTTTTATGAAATACTCACCTGCAGATACCCCTGCAAAACCTATTTCAAATAAAAAGAAAACAGGTTTAAGGAGAATATCTGTTACAATTGTTATTTTATATTTCGCTCTTGCTGTTCTGCTGATTTTCTTTAAATTAGATCCTGAATACATACTCAGTATTATCATTGGTATGACATGGCAGGCATTTATCATAACCCCAACAGGTTACAGATTTTTGAACAAGGTAGATTATGGTTTGACATGGTTAAGTTTGTTTTACAGAAAAACTAAAGATAAAGGAGGTGTTTTTTGATGAAAAAAATGCTGTTTGCGCTTGGAGTTGCATTATTGACCCTGGTGGCTCAGGCAAGTGCTGCTTCAGCTTGTACATTGTTGTTTTATCAACCTGAACTTCCTAAAGCTTTAAGAGAAGAATAAGTTTTTGAAAAGAAAAGGTGGCTGAGCTTACCTTTTCTTTCACTGTTAAAAAGTTTTTGAGGTGTGTTTATGCAGAGATATGAAAGAGAGCGGGTAAAAAAACTTAATGACTTAATAGCGATTATAAAAATATTTTCTTTATTTTTAATTGTGGTTGCTTTAATAAGCTATATGCCTTTGGAAATGAATACATCTACTTTAACCATAAGTATTCTTGCTGTTTTTTATTTCTTTTTCTTTGTTTTAGTGAAAATATGGGAGATATATTCAAATAAAAAAGATATAAATACTTCTTTAACAAAGTCACATTACCTGTACTTACTTTTTACAATTGTTTTTTTGACAACAATAGTGTATTTTACAGGTGCGCATGAAAGCAGGTTTAAAGACCTTTATCTTCTTGCAATAATCGTTTATTCATTAAGACATGGAAAGAAAATAGGCATAACAACTTCATTATTATCTACTTTAGGGGTATTGTTTAATGACTTTGTTTTAAATATGCACTTATCCCGCAACATCTACTTAGAATCGGATATTGTCTTAATAGGTATTTTTTTTATGGCCGGCTGGATAATAGGCTCAATGGTTGAGACAGAAATGGGTTTCAGGAAGACATTAACTGCCTTGGCAAACCGGGATGGATTAACGGGTTTATATAATCACAGGTACTTCCAGGAGAGGTTGGAACGTGAAATAAACAAAGCCGAAGAAAAGAATTCAAAGTTGGCCTTAATAATGTTGGATATAGACCATTTTAAATTTTATAATGATGCTAACGGCCATCATAGAGGGGATATGATTTTGAAACAGATAGGGAAACTTTTGATGCATTACACAAGGGCAACAGACATACCGGCACGCTACGGGGGAGATGAATTTGCCATAATAATGCCTGAAACAAATGCAAACTCTGCCCAAAAAGTGGCTGAAAGAATAAGGTCGAATTTAGAGAAGTTCCCATTTACGGGAATTGAGAACACATTGAAACGCAAATTGACGGTGTCAATAGGTATAGGAATCTATCCGGATAATGCGAAAGATAAAGATTCTCTTATCAGGGCAGCAGACGAAGCTCTATATAAAGCCAAGTATATAAGCAGAAATAAAGTTGAACTTTATTTTTCCGTGCTGGATAATCTGAAAAAGGATTTGAATCAATCTGATCAAAAGGTGATAGAAACCGCAAAAACCCTTATAAGTATAATAAATGCTAAAGACAGGTATACATACGGTCATTCTGAGCGGGTTGCTGCTTATGTTCAGCTTATTGCAGATCAACTACAGCTTTCTGATAAAGATAAAAGAATTCTTAAATACGCTGCTTATTTACATGATATTGGAAAAATAGAAATTGATGAGGGCCTTTTGAACAAAAAGTCTCCATTGACTTTAGAGGAATGGGAAATCATGAAAAAACACCCAATTTGGGGAGCTGATATAATAAAATCGGTTCAGTCACTGCGTTGCATTGTTCCTTTTATCTTGTATCATCATGAATACTATGACGGAGGGGGATATCCTTTCGGCCTTAAAGGTGACCAAATTCCGCTAGGTGCAAGAATACTTTCGGTTGCTGACAGTTTTGATGCCATGACTACTAATAGGCCGTATAAAGCTGTTGCTAAAACATATGAGGGAGCAATAGATGAACTTCAGAGATGTTCCGGCAGCCAGTTTGATCCCATGGTTGTTGAAGCTTTTCTAAAAGTCTTGAAACAAAAAAAATCAATTGGGGGGCTTTTGACAACATGCAGTTAATTCTTTGAAAACAAGGTCGAATACCGGCCTTTTTTTTAATCCCATTAATTTCTTGCAGGATTTAGACAAAAAAGGTCGAAAAAGGTTAAAAAGTATTAAAATAGAAATCTGGGGAGGAGCTGTTGCAGTGTTTAAAAAAGCGGCTTTTCTAGTAATTGTTATATTGATTCTACTATCAAATATTGTGCCGGTAACTGCGGAGAGGTCTAATGATATTACTCTTATAATAAATAACAAAACAATAAAATCTGATACCCCTCCTCTTATATATAAAAACAGGACGATGGTGCCTATACGAATAGTATCGGAAACTCTGGGAGCTGAAGTTTTCTGGCACAGTTCCGAACGCCAGGTAGAAATCAAAACCCATAACAGAATCATCAAATTAACTATAGATAAAAATGAGGCTTTAATTAATGAAAAAAAAGTAACATTGGACGTATCTGCCAAGATCTTTAACAACCGGACCATGGTTCCATTGCGTTTTGTGGGTGAAGCATTAGGAGCAGATGTTTTCTGGGATGGTTCTACAAGAACTGTCAAAGTTGTTAAAAAGTCTCAACAGATTATAAATGTAGCTTATGCTAAAACACCTGAAGGGCTGGATGTTCTGATTGATGCTTCCGGGCCTGTGGAGTATGAACAACTTTTTTTACAGAATCCGAACAGGTTGATTTTAGATTTTCCTTCCACAAAAGTGGCGTTACAGGTTCCGGTAGTAAACGTGGGGAAAAACGGAGTAAAGCAGATAAGGGTTGGACAGTTTAAAGTTGACCCTGATATAACTAGAGTTGTGATAGATTTAGAGAAAGAAATGTCATATTCTATACATACATCTGAAAACAAAAAACAGGTTGTGGTTTGTTTTAAAAACCAAATGTTTGGTGTGGATTACAGCAAAGAAGAATTAGGGCAGAGTGCTTTGATAAAAACTCCATTTGACACAGAATACAGCGTCAATGAGCTTTCGGAACCTGATCGAATTGTTATAGATTTACATGATGCCGAATTTAATGCAGATAGTTCTAATATAGAAATTAACGATGAAATCCTTTATAGAATAAGAATGGCACAGTTTTCAGTGAACCCGGATGTGGTTAGGGTTGTGTTTGATTTAAAGGAAAAGGCAGATTATACCGTAGAACCGGTTGAAGGGGAAGGTTTAAAGGTTTACTTTAATAAATATAAAAAGCTTGAAGAAGTAAGATTTAAAAAGTTTTCAAACAGGACAAGACTTGTTTTTAAAACAAATGACCCTGTTGATTTTAGAGTGGAGAGAGAAGATAAACAGCTAACTGTAGAAATTCCTCAGGCTGTTATTAAAATATCGCAAAACGTCCTTCCTGTGGATGACGGGATTGTTGATAATATTGAACTAAAGCAGGTTGAGGAAAACGGAGGAATTAAAGTTGTTGCTGTAATAAAACTGCCTTATTACTATAAACATGAAATCATAAACACCTGCCCTACTGAAGAGGTCATCGTAGATATCTTCAAGTCTCCGTTATCCGAAGAGTTAATAGTAGTTGATGCAGGCCATGGCGGTGACGAACCGGGTGCAATAAGCCCTTCGGGAGTAAAAGAAAAGGACCTTACATTAGATATAGCTAAACGTCTAAATGAGCTTCTCCTGGATGGAGGTGCAAAAACGTATATGATAAGGTCTACGGATATTACTGTTCCTTACCAGATAAGGCCTAATATAGCGAACGAAATGAAAGCGGATTTGTTTTTCAGTATACACATCAATGCTTATTACAACGATAGGATACAGGGAGTTGAAACACTTTACTGTTCCGGCAGTTCCGGTGAAAGCAAAAAAATTGCAAAATTAGTACAGGAAACCATGGTAGAAGAGCTCGGTATGGTTGACCGCGGCATCTGGGAAAGGGAAAACTTGGTAGTTTTACGGGAAACAAAAATGCCTGCAGTTCTTGCAGAGGTGGGCTACCTTACACATCCCGAAGACGAGAAAAAGCTTTTAGACCCGGAGTTTCGACAAAAAGCCGCAGAAGCGCTCTATAAAGGGATTTTAAAATACTATGAACAGAAAGATTAAAAGAGTGGTATTATCAAGGGTGATATTATCACTCTTTTTATTATATAATATTGTTGACACTTCTATATACATCTGATAACATTCCATATTGTTAATACAATTATGGAGGTAATTTTTATGATTTTTTCAGTTATTGGAGGCTACCTTTTTATTTTTTTTGCAAGGGTAATAGACGTCAGCCTTGCAACTTTGAGAACATTGATGATTGTAAGGGGACGTCGGTTACAGGCGGCATGCATAGGATTTTTCGAAGTTAGTGTTTATATTGTTGCTTTAAATAAAGTTGTGAAAAACCTGGATAATCCGTTAAACCTTCTAATGTATGCGCTGGGTTTTGCTACAGGGAATTTTGTGGGTAGTTTTATTGAAGAAAAAATAGCTTTAGGCAACATTTCAGCTCAAGTTATTCCTAAAAACAAATGTTCTGAACTTTTAGAGACGTTAAGATCCCAGGGTTTTGGTGTTACTGTTATAGAAGCCCTCGGTTTAAAGGGGCCAAGGAAAATTCTTAACATATCTTTAAAACGGCGCGACCTTCCGCGGCTGCTTGACTATATTGAAAAAATTGACCCTGAAGCATTTGTTACGGTAATGGATGCTCGTGCTACCAGAGGCGGATATTTTAGAAGAACCCAAAAAGCAAAGTGATGTGGAGGGATTCTGTTGTGGAGCTAGTTTTGCTTATTGATTTCGGCAGCACATTTACAAAACTAACTGTAGTGGATTTGTTGAAAGAGGAAATAGCTGCAACGGCAAAGGCTTTGACCACTGTAGATACTGACATAATGACAGGTTTTAAAAACGCACTGGCACAAGTAGAACAAAAGTTAGGCAGAAGACTAAAATTCAAACATAAATTTGCTGCAAGCAGTGCAGCTGGCGGGCTTCGGATGATTTCTATAGGTGTTGTTCAGGAGTTAACAGTCAAAGCTGCTCGTACAGCTGCCCTAAAAGCGGGAGCAAAAGTAATAGAAACTTTATCATACAAGTTAAAAACCCGGGATTTACAAAGAATTGAATCACTGAAACCAGATATTCTTTTGCTTGTGGGCGGAACAGATGGTGGAAATGAAGAAATACTTGTTTATAATGCAAAAATGCTTTCAAAACTAAACATTGATGTTCCGATTGTGTTTGCAGGAAATTTCCGTGTTAAAGACAGGGTGGCAGATATATTATCAAGAGGCGGAAAAACTGTTTATGTAACAGAAAACGTTATGCCTAAACTAAACATATTAAACGCCGAACCGGCCCGTAAGGTTATTCATGACGTGTTTATTGAAAAAATCATTGAAGCTAAAGGGCTAGAAAAAGCAGATGCTTTTGTTGATGAAACTCTTGTACCCACACCTTCAGCGGTGTTAGATGCTGCAAAGCTTCTTGCTGACGGAACTCCTGAAGAAGAGGGCTTAGGTCCTTTAATGCTGGTGGATGTGGGAGGAGCTACTACTGATCTATATTCTA
Organism: Thermosediminibacterales bacterium; assembly: GCA_029982205.1. Classification (GTDB taxonomy): domain Bacteria; phylum Bacillota; class Thermosediminibacteria; order Koleobacterales; family JARRCM01; genus JARRCM01. The sequence goes on along the minus strand of JARRCM010000006.1, from coordinate 32,799 downwards.
TAGGATGGGGAGACCCTGAAGATGATAATGTTCTGAAAAAAGGCATGGAAGAACCTTATGCGAAACGAACAGTAGAAGGTGATTTGGGTGTAAGGTATAATGCGAGGAATCTATTGCAAACAATAATAAAACGGCATGATACAAATGAAATTAAAATTAAGGAATTGGCGTCGTGGGTTGAACGTGTGAAAACAGATTTGGGGATTTTGCCCCAAACACCATCTGAATATAAAATGGATGAAGCCCTGGCGAAAATTGCTGTGAATCTAGCCGTAGAAAGGCATGTGGGTTACAGAAAGCCTACATCCCTGCCTTTTGGGCCTAAGTATCTACAATGGGGTAAAGATTTGACGGGAATAAAATATGTTGTAGGAACAGGTGGAGTGGTTATACATAGCAAAAACCCTTTAAACATATTAAAAGAAGCCATCTATGACAAAAGTAATCCAAACATATTAAAGCCTAAAAAACCTGCATTTTTACTTGACAAACTTTATATCTTGTCTGCAATGGGCCTTTTATCAAAACACTATCCGTCAACTGCCCTAAGAATCATGAAAAAAAATCTTGTTTTACTATGAATAGTTAGCCCCCCTCATTAATATAGTTAAATAAAAGAGTAGATTTGACTTAAAGCACAATTTAATTTTTTGTGAGGGGGTTTAACAAGTGCTGTTTAAAAAGTTCCTGTTGATAGTGTTTATTTTGTTGATGGCGTTTAGTTTTACAGCATGTAAGACTCTAGTAGAAAAGGAGACAGAAGAAGGAGAAATAAAACAGGAAGAGTTGGAAATCCCTGATCAGCAGCAGCCCGAAGAGCCTGCATCTTCTGCAGGTGAAACCAGAATGAGGCAAACGGTTTTCTACTATGTAAACAGTGATGGATACCTTGTGCCGATAATGAAAGAAATCAAATGGGTTGAAGGCATCGGAAAAGCTGCTGTAAGGGGCCTGATCGACACTGATGAATTAAGGAATGAATTGGAAGCCCAGGGTTTGAAGCCAAGCCTTCCATCAGGCACTCAGATTTTAGGCATGACTATAAGAGATGGATTGGCTAAAATCGATTTCAATGAAAACTTTTTGAATTTTGAAGATGCACAGGCTGAAAAAAATGGAGTGAATGCTGTGGTGTACACCCTGACAGAATTCCAAACCGTTGACAGGGTTCAAATAATGGTGAACGGGAAAATTCTTGAAACCCTTAATCACGGCACTTATGTTGGGGAACCTTTAACGAGAAAAGAGATCAATCTTGAAGATGGTGTTAAGGGTGATGTCGCGGGGTATTCCCACATCACCCTTTATTTTGCTTCATCAGGTGCCGACGGTAGTTTTCAGTATTTTGTTCCTGTAACAAGACGTGTCAAACCTGAGGGCAATTTAATGAAAACTGCTTTGGAAGAACTAATAAAAGGGCCGTGTAAAGGCAAAAATCTTTATAGTTCAATACCGAATGACACAAAGTTGTTAGGCATAGAAACAAATGGAGACATGGCCATTATTGACCTTTCAAAAGAAGTAATGAATTATGGAGGAGGTATCACTAATGAAATGACCCTTGTTAAATCAATCCTGCTGACACTGACCCAGTTTCCGGGTATAAATAGTGTGAAAATAAAAATAGAAGGCAAGTCAGGCCTGCTTCCTGAAGGGACAATGCTGGAACAGCCGATCATTAAACCAGTCTTTATTAATTCTTTGAACCTATAAAATAATTAATACAGACTTTTTTAAATTTTAAGAGGACAAGCTGTGGTAATTTTGTTGCAAATAGTCTTTTGTTCAAATATAATGTTGAATAAGGAGATGATGCCATGGAAAGATGTGACAAAAGGCAATTTGACGAACTTCGCCCTGTCAAAATTACAAGAAATTATAACAAGTATGCAGAGGGTTCTGTTTTAATAGAAACAGGAGATACCAAAGTGATAGTTACTGCGACAGTTGAAGAAAAACTGCCTCCCTTCCTTAGAGGGCAAAACAAAGGATGGGTAACCGGTGAATATTCAATGCTTCCCAGGGCAACTGAAGCCAGAAACATACGAGAAGTTGCCAAGGGAAGACTCAGCGGCAGGACACAGGAGATTCAGCGCCTTATAGGAAGAGCTTTGCGTTCTGTAGTAGACCTTTCAGCTCTTGGTGAACGTACAATTTGGTTAGACTGTGATGTGATTCAAGCTGACGGTGGAACAAGGACTGCTTCTATAACCGGTGCATTTGTAGCCCTATATGATGCTTTAGATCATCTTTTAAAAAATGGCCAAATAGAAAGATTTCCCATAAAAGAGTTTTTGGCCGCCGTGAGTGTGGGTGTGGTAAATGATAAACCAATGCTTGACTTGTGTTTTACCGAAGACTCGGGAGCCAAGGTGGACATGAATGTTGTTATGACAGAAAGTGGAAAAATCGTAGAAATCCAGGGTACAGGCGAAGAAAGCCCCTTTACAAAACAGGAAATGTTGGAACTTTTAAACCTGGCGGAAAAAGGAATAAAAGAACTTATTCAAATACAAAAACAAGTTTTGAATAATATTTGAAAAGGGCTGATTGATTAGATATGGATATGAATAAGATTGTCATAGCAAGCAGAAACAAAGGTAAGATTAAAGAAATAAAAAGCATTCTTTCCGAACTACCCTTGTTGGTAAAGTCCATTGATGATTTTAAAGGTCTACCGGAGGTAAAAGAAGACGGGGACACTTTTAAGCAAAATGCTGTTAAAAAAGCAAAAACAATTATGGAAATCTTAGACCTACCGGTACTGGCTGATGATTCAGGCCTTGAAGTTGATTACATAGGAGGCCTGCCCGGAGTAAGGTCTGCCAGGTTTGCAGGCGAAAACGCAACAGATGAACAGAACAATAAAAAGCTGCTTAAACTGCTGGAGGGAGTAAGTTTCAATGAAAGAACCGCCCGATTTGTATGTGTTATGGCTTTAGCCCTTCCCCAGGGCAGTATATTTACAACAACAGGTTCATGTGAAGGGTATATAGCAACAGAACCTAAAGGCAAACACGGGTTCGGATACGACCCCCTGTTTTTCATCCCGGAATACAATGCAACAATGGCTGAACTTGGTGATGATTTGAAAAACCGTATCAGTCATCGGGCTAAAGCTTTATCAAAAATGAAACAAAAGATAATTGACGTTTTTCAAATGGAAAGGTGATTTGTTTGGTGATCGGAGTTATTAGTGATACTCACGGGTTTTATGAAACAGCAAAAAAGGCTGTTAATAAAATGGGACGTATAGATGTGTTGTTACATGCCGGAGATGGTGTTTCAGATATAAAAAAAATAAAACAGCATTTTCCCAGGTTTGAATTAATATGTGTATCTGGCAACTGCGATTTTAATAAAGTTTTTCCTGAAGAAAGGCTTTTTACCCTTATGGATAAGCGTATTTTATTGACACATGGAAACAGGTATAATGTTAAATGGGGATACATAAATATCATATTAAGGGCAAAAGAAGTCAAAGCTGATATCGTGGTGTTTGGCCATACACATATAGCAGAGGTCTTTGTAGATGACGGAATAGTTTTTTTGAATCCAGGAAGCACCGCATTACCCCGAAGCGGGTCTCAAAGGTCTTTCGGCAAGCTCTATATAGAAGAAAACGGTCAGGTGAAAACTGAAATAAAGCATTTCACATTGTAGGTGAAGTGTGTTTTTTAAAAGAGGTGATATGATTGCTGCGCTATCTTTCAGGAGGAGAATCCCATGGAAAGGCATTGATGGCAATAATTGAAGGTCTGCCGTCAAATTTGACAATAGACACTTCGAAAATAGATGCCGATTTGGCACGGAGGCAGCAGGGTTATGGCCGGGGAGGCAGAATGAAAATAGAAAAAGACCATGTGGAGGTTCTGAGCGGGCTAATCAAAAACAGGACAACAGGCTCACCCCTTACTTTAATGATAAAAAATCTTGACTGGGAAAACTGGAAAGACAAAACCCCCCCTGTGTTTACGAGGCCACGACCAGGTCATGGGGACCTGGCAGGGGCTTTGAAATACAACCATAATGATATAAGAAACGTTTTGGAACGAGCCAGCGCAAGGGAAACAGCCATAAGAGTAGCTGTGGGTGGTGTTGCAAAACAGCTGTTGGAAGTTTTAGGGATAACAGTAACGGGAAAGGTCTTGGAAGTAGGTGGAGCGGATAAAGAAGATGATATAAAAAAGACTATAGATAAAGTTCGTTCAGAAGGAGATTCCCTGGGAGGAATTTTCCAGATTACGGCAGAAGGTGTTCCGCCGGGTTTAGGAAGTCATGTCCATTGGGACCGGAAACTTGATGCGCACCTGGCTTTTGGTCTAATGAGCATTCAGGCAGTAAAAGGTGTTGAAATAGGTTTGGGTTTCAAATCTGCCGGATTGCCGGGTTCAAAAGTGCATGATGAGATTTTTTATGACAAACAGAGGGGTTTTTACCGGGAAACCAACAATGCAGGAGGGATAGAAGCAGGTATTTCTAACGGCAGTCCAATAGTAGTTAAGGCAGCTATGAAGCCAATACCAACTTTACGAAAACCCCTTAGAAGTGTGGATATAAAGACAAAACAGCCTATTGCCGCAGGAATAGAACGTTCAGATGTGAGTGCGGTTTATGCAGCATCTGTAGTAGGTGAAGCTGTAGTTGCATGGGTTTTAGCTCAAGCAGTAACGGAAAAGTTCGGCGGTGACAGTTTAGAAGAACTTGTATCTAATTTTGAAAATTATATTAAACATTTAAGAAATAGGTAGGTGGAAACCTTGGAAAGAGTAGAAGTTAAACTGGGGGAAAATTCATACACGATTTTTATAACAAACGGGGAAATTAGTAAAGCAGGACGTTTCTTGAGACAATATATGAGATCACCTAAAGTTATGATAATAACCGATTCTACAGTAAACCGTTTGGCGGGTGAAAAGGTTAAAAAATCATTTCTTGATGAAGGTCTGGATGTTTTTGTTGAGGAGATTCCTCCCGGCGAAAAAAGCAAGCGCCTTTCGGTTATGGAAAGCCTGTTTACAGCCGCTTTGGAAAAACGATTGGATAGGGATTCAGTTATAGTTGCATTAGGCGGCGGTGTGGTGGGTGATATCGCAGGGTTTACCGCAGCCTGTTACATGAGGGGTATAGACTACTTTCAGATTCCCACGACCCTTTTAGCCCAAGTAGACAGCAGCGTTGGCGGTAAGGTGGCTGTAAATCTACCCCATGCCAAAAACATAATCGGAGCGTTTCACCAGCCCAAATCAGTATTCATAGATATATCTGTATTAAAATCGCTGCCTGAAAGAGAATTCAGGGCAGGCCTCAGTGAAGTTATTAAGTATGGAATCATATGGGACTGGGAGTTTTTTGAGTTCCTGGAAAAAGAACTTGATAAAATCTTTTTTGACTTCGATGAAGAAAAAATTATCAAAGCTGTAAAAAGGTCTTGTGAAATCAAGGCTCATATAGTTTCTAAAGATGAAAAAGAAAAGGGAATTCGTGCAATATTGAATTTTGGGCATACGATCGGCCATGCGGTTGAAGCTGCAGGAGGGTATTCGCGCTTTCGCCATGGAGAAGCAGTTGCGGTGGGGCAGTACTTCGAAGCTAAATTAGCCGTATTCCTGGGCCTTGTAAGGGAGGATATTGTTGAAAGAATTAAAGCAATCCTGATTAAAGCAGGGCTTCCAATTGATTTTAACGGAATCGACCCTGAAGAGGTCATCAGGAACATATATTATGATAAAAAGATAAAAAGAGAAATTCCAAGGTTCGTGCTGCCGAAAGATTATGGAATGGTAGATGTGTTTGAAATAGATCACAAAACTTTAGAAAAATTTTTTGATGTTGTTGACAGGGGTAAAAAAATATAATATAATTTTATTCAAAATATTATAAAACAATTGAATTTAAATAATGTCAAAAGGGCTGTGAAGGGGAGAAGTAGACGGCTTTCGATACCTTTAGCGAGTCGGTGATGGTGGAAGGCCGATGGGGAGAAACCGTTGAATACACCCCGGAGCTGCAGGCTGAAATGACAGTAGGCCGGGACGGAAACTTTCACCGTTAAAAGAAAGGGGGTATAAGGGCTTAAAAGCTCCGTACCCTAATAATGAGGGATTTTGCAAACGCAAAATAACCTGGGTGGTAACGCGAGAACCTCTCGTCCCAGAAGGGCGAGGGGTTTTTGATTTAAATTTAACAAATATTAAATAGTGGAGGTGTTTACGAATGGTAATTGTTATGAACAAAAGCGCAACAAAGCATGATATTGAACAGGTGGTATCATTTATAAAAAATTCAGGGCTGGAAGTGCACCTATCAAAAGGAAAAGAAGTAACCATAATAGGGGTTATAGGTGACAGGAACAAGATAATAGATAAACCTATAGAGTTGATGAGCGGGGTTGAAAAAATAGTGCCTATTATGGAACCTTACAAGCTTGCCAGCCGGAGTTTCAAGCCTGAGCCTACTGTTATTAAAATAGGCGATGTAGAGATAGGTAACGGTGAATTTGTTGTTATGGCAGGCCCATGTGCAGTTGAAAGCAGGGAGCAGGTTCTCAAAACCGCCCATGCCGTTAAAAAAGCCGGAGCTAAAATACTGCGTGGTGGAGCGTTTAAGCCGAGAACATCACCTTATTCCTTCCAGGGTTTAGAAGAAGAAGGGTTGAAGATACTGGCAGAAGCCAGGGAACAAACCGGTCTTTTAATTATTACTGAAGTTGTAAGGGTTGATACACTTGAAATGGTTTCTAAATATGCTGACATATTGCAAATCGGAGCTAGGAACATGCAGAACTTTCACCTGCTTAAAGAAGTAGGGAAAACAAACAAACCTGTTATGCTAAAACGCGGGATGTCTGCTACACTTGAAGAATGGCTTAATGCAGCAGAATATATCATGAAAGAAGGCAATTTTAATGTGATGCTTTGCGAGAGGGGAATAAGGACATTTGAAACTTATACGAGGAACACCCTTGATTTAAGCGCTGTTCCGGCAATAAAACAATTGAGCCATTTGCCTGTTATAGTTGACCCGAGCCATGCCACAGGCAAATGGTGGATGGTTTCACCTATGGCAAAAGCGGCAGTGGCCGCCGGAGCAGACGGTTTAATAATAGAGGTCCATCCTAATCCAAAAGAGGCATGTTCAGATGGCCCACAGTCCTTGACAATAGAAAACTTTACAAATCTTATGAAAGAATTAAAATCAGTGGTTGAACTCACTGGCAGAAGGTTTAACGGTAATGAAATGTAATAAGAAAACAATGAAACAATTTGAGGAGTGATAGCAGTTGATTATTCGAGAGGCAACAAAAGGTTTAAAAGGCATAATAAGAATACCAGGCGATAAATCTGTTTCACACAGGGCAGTAATGCTGGGTTCAATAGCTGAGGGGATAACTGCAATTGATGGATTTTTAATGGGCCAAGACTGTATAAGCACAATAAACTGTTTTAGGAAAATGGGAGTTAAGATAGATGTTGACAAAACAAGAAATAGGGTTGTGGTATACGGCAAAGGACTTTATGGCTTAAAACCGCCTGAACAGGTATTAGATGTTGGGAATTCAGGGACCACAATACGGCTGCTCCTCGGCATACTTGCAGGCCAGCCCTTTACAGCAGAGATAACCGGGGATGATTCGATTAAAAGAAGGCCGATGGCAAGGGTAACTAAGCCTTTGAAGTTGATGGGCGCTGAGATTTACGGCAGGGATGATGCCAATCTTGCACCGTTAAAAATAAAGGGAGGCAGGTTAAAAGGCATAGATTATAAAAGCCCTGTGGCCAGTGCTCAGGTAAAGTCCTGTCTGCTCTTAGCCGGGCTCTACGCCGAAGGGGAGACTAAAGTTACTGAACCCGCCAAATCACGAGACCATACCGAGCGGATGCTTGAACACTTCGGCTGTCCCGTAACAGTTGAAGGAAACACGGTAAAAGTCCGCAGGGTTGACAGTTTCACTGCTGCAGATATTGTTGTCCCCGGGGATTTCTCCTCAGCCGCCTTCTTTATCGTTGCTGCAACTTTAATTCCAGATTCCCACATTATAATTGAAGAAGTGGGAATTAACCCTACCCGAACAGGGCTTCTCGATGTATTATACCGAATGGGTGCTAAAATCCGGCTTAGAAACAAAAGAGTAAAAAACAACGAACCAGTGGCAGATATAGAGGTAGTAAGCAGCAAATTGAAATCCACAGAAATAGGCGGTGAAATAATACCCAGGTTAATAGATGAAATTCCTATACTGTCTGTAGCCGCCGCTTTTGCCGAAGGCACTACCGTCATAAAAGACGCTGCTGAGCTAAAGGTCAAGGAGAGCAACCGCTTAAGCGCAATGGCTGCAGAATTAAACAAATTGGGTGGAGAAGTAACCGAAACAGATGACGGGCTTATAATAAAAGGCAGGAAACAACTACACTCAGCTGAGGTTGAAAGCCATAACGACCATCGAATAGCTATGGCAATGTCTGTTGCTGGTTTGAAAGCCAGGGGGGAAACGGTTATCAAGGGCTCGGAGTGTGTTTCAGTTTCTTTTCCGGGATATTTTTCAATACTTCAAAAGCATATATAATTAGAAAACATCTTTTTGTTGTTCTTAAAGTTGCATACAAAATGAAATTATGGTAAAATTAATAACGATAACACGAGAAAAACAGAAATACAGCGAGTATTTATCTAATAGCTTTTATTAATGTAAATTTAAATGCTGTTCCCGATTTTGACTCGGGTTTGAAATTCGGTTATACTATACATTGTCTTTAATTTAAATTTTTTTGTTTAAGAATAAAGATGCGGGAGTAGCTCAGGGGCTAGAGCACCAGCCTTCCAAGCTGGGGGTCGCGGGTTCGAATCCCGTTTCCCGCTCCATTATATAAAATGCGCCTGTAGCTCAGGTGGATAGAGCAACGGACTTCTAATCCGTGTGTCGGGGGTTCGAGTCCTCCCAGGCGCACCATTTATGGTGGGTATAGCTCAGCTGGTTAGAGCGCCAGATTGTGGCTCTGGAGGCCGTGGGTTCAAATCCCACTATCCACCCCAAAAAGTCGTGAAACAGCTTTAAACAAGCTGTTTTTTTGTTTTGAACTAAGTTTGTTTTTAGTGAGTTTTTATTTTTTTTTGTCAAATTATTTGATATAATAAAAACAGTTCTTCCATCAAAAGGGAGGTTGATTTTTGTGCCTTTTTTATTTGTGTTGCTTTTAATTCTTTTATTCTTTCCTTATCTTCTGATACCGTTTCTTATTTTCTCTGTAATAGGTTTTTTGTTTTTGATTCCATATGTAATCATTTTTAATTCCTTTTTCAATGTAATTACGATACCGTGGCAGATTTTGAAAATAGCTGTGGACAAGAGGGTTAGAAAGAATCATAGTTTGGAACATGCTACTGTTAACGTGCTTGAGGAGAGATACGGCCGTTCTTTAAGAATAGGAGGGCTTGCATATTCTAACGGTTTCTCGCTTTCAGGCCCGGATCTTCCATCCCATTACGAAGTTTTGGATGCTGCAAGAGAAGGCCTTTACCGCATGGCGAACGGTGAAACAAGACTTGCTTTGCATCCAAGATGTGGAACTTCAATAGCAGCTGCCAATTTTCTTTTCTCTCTTGTATTTATATTTATGCTCTTTTTTTATAAACACCTGTCTCTGATAAACATTGCAGCGGTCTTTCTTTTAGCAAATGTGCTGGCCAGGCCTTTTGGTTTAACACTGCAGAAGTTTTTTACGACATATCCTGATATAAGGGATGTTGATATACTTGACATTTATGGAAAGCCTCAGACATTTAGTTTTCCATTTGAGATAATAATAAATCCAAACCGGACTTATTTTATAAAAACGACTTCTGGGAACAGTTTTTTTGGTTTTTACAATAGGGTGAAGTTAGGCTGAAATTGTCCTTGACCAGGTGAAGTTTTTTTGTTATAATTTTAGCTGTCAAATTTATTAAGCGCCCGTAGCTCAGCTGGATAGAGTTACAGACTTCGAATCTGGAGGTCGCAGGTTCGAATCCTGCCGGGCGCACCATTAAGAAGTTGGACTGAACGTGGGCCATTAGCTCAGTCGGTAGAGCACCTGACTTTTAATCAGGGTGTCGGAGGTTCGATTCCTCCATGGCTCACCATTAACTAATTGCGAGGATGGCGGAATTGGCAGACGCGCTAGACTTAGGATCTAGTGCCCTTACGGCGTGGGGGTTCGAGTCCCTTTCCTCGCACCAGTATGCGGAAGTGGCTCAGTGGTAGAGCATCGCCTTGCCAAGGCGAGGGTCGCGGGTTCAAATCCCGTCTTCCGCTCCATTTTTATTTTTTTAACTGTAAATTCTTTTGTTGAGTGCATTTTAGCGCACCTTTATGGTGCGCTAAAATTGTGGTATATTATTGGTGTGTTATGTTTCTATTTACAGGCAGGGTTTTTGTTTTGTGTTTTATTGGATATTATAATAATGTATGCTATAATATAATGGTTAAAGTTAGTATTTTTTTATTTTTTACATAAATTTTTTCAAGAGGAGGAACTAATAAATGAAGGCCCAACTTGAGAAGAAAGAAAAAAATACTGCAACTATAAAAATAGAAGTTACTAAAGAGAAATTTGCTGAGGCTATAGAAAAATCCTATAGAAAAAATGTAAAAAAATTTTTTGTTCCGGGATTCAGAAAGGGTAAAGTTCCTAGGAAAATACTTGAAGCAAGGTATGGTGAGGCTATTTTTTATGAAGATGCTGTAAACCTGATAATTCCTGAGGTATATCCAAAGGCGGTAAAAGAAACAGGGATTGAGCCTGTTGACAATCCTAAATTTGACATTCTACAGCTTGAAAAAGACAAGCCGTTTATATTTACGGCCGAAGTAACCGTTAAACCTGAAGTGAAATTAGGGGAATATAAAGGCATAGAAGCGGAAAAATTAGAATATGAAGTAACAGAAAAAACAGTAAATGATGAACTTGAAAAAATAAGGCAAAAAAACGCCAGACTTGTTTCGGTTGAAAACCGCGCCGCTCAAAAAGGTGATATAGTTATTATAGATTTTGAAGGTTTTATTGATGGCCAGCCTTTTGAAGGAGGTAAAGCTGAAAACTTTCCTCTTGAACTTGGTTCAGGAAGTTTCATACCGGGTTTTGAGGAACAGTTAGAAGGGGTAAAAATCGATGATGAGAAAGAAATAAAAGTAACTTTCCCGGAAGAATATCACTTAAAAGAGTTTGCAGGTAAAGAGGCTATATTCAAAGTTAAAGTAAAGGAAATAAAGGAAAAACAGCTGCCGGAACTGGACGATGAATTTGCAAAAGATGTGAGTGAGTTTGAAACTTTGCAGGAATTCAGGAAAGATTTAGAGAATAAAATAAAAGAAAGGTTAGAAAATCTCAGCAAAAACATGTTGCAAGACACAATTGTAAAAAAAGTTACTGAAAATGCTGAAGTCGATATTCCCGAAGTAATGGTAGAGAATCAAATAAACAACATGATCCGCAACTTTAGTCTGCAGCTTAGGTATCAGGGAACAAATCTTGAAACATATCTGGATTCAGCCAACATGACTCAGGAAGATTTAAAAAGCAAATTTAGAGATGATGCATATTATGATGTTAAAGCGGCACTTGTATTAGAAGCTATTGCAAAACAAGAAAAACTGGAAGCTACTCAGGATGAGATTGATGAAGAGTTGAAAGAAATGGCCAAGGTTTATAACAAGAGCTTTGAGGACTATAAGAAAAACATCTCTGAGGAACAGCTAGAGCGCATAAAGGACAATATTGTTAACAGAAAAACCCTTGATTTTTTAGTAGATAATGCTAATATAAAGGTGAAATCAATCAAAGAAGGTGAAAGCAACATAAAAAAAGAAGAAGAAACTAATACAAGTGAAGGAGAAAAACAAGACGGAGTATCTGAAAGTTAAGAAAAATAAACGATAACTATTTAGGAGGTTTTGTTATGAGTTTGGTGCCTATTGTTGTTGAACAAACAAACCGTGGCGAACGCGCATATGATATATATTCCAGACTTCTTAAAGACAGAATAATTTTTATAGGAACTCCTATAGATGATACAATTGCAAGCCTTGTCATAGCACAGCTGCTGTTTTTAGAATCAGAAGACCCGGATAAAGATATTCATCTTTATATTAACAGCCCTGGAGGGTCTGTTACAGCAGGGCTCGCTATTTATGATACAATGCAGTATATAAAACCGGATGTTTCTACTATTTGTACAGGGCTTGCCGCAAGTATGGGAGCCGTATTGTTGGCTGCAGGCGCTGAAGGTAAGAGATATTCACTACCTCATTCAAGAATAATGATTCATCAGCCATGGGGTGGGGTTCAAGGTAAAGCTGTAGATATTGAAATTCACGCAAAAGAAATACTCCAGTTAAGGGAACTGCTTAATAAAATATTATCGAAACATACCAAACAGTCTATTGATAGGATTTCAAAGGATACTGAACGGGATTTTTACATGTCGTCAGAGGAGGCAAAGAAATACGGTATCATAGATGAAGTTATAACCCGGAGGAAATGAGCTTGAAAGAGGTGATATGATGTTTAAATTTAACGATGATAAAGGTCAGTTAAGGTGTTCCTTCTGTGGCAAACTGCAAGAACAGGTTAGAAAGCTCGTTGCAGGACCCGGGGTGTATATTTGCGATGAATGTATAGAACTCTGTAACGAAATAATAGAAGAAGAGTTTGGGGAAGAAGCGGAATTAGACTTGAAAGATATCCCAAAACCCAAAGAAATCAAGAAGATCTTGGACCAATATGTGATAGGCCAGGAGAGGGCAAAGAAAACTTTAGCTGTTGCAGTTTATAACCATTATAAACGTATAAATTCAGATATGAGAGTAGATGATGTTGAACTCACTAAGAGCAATATTATAATGTTAGGCCCTACCGGTTCAGGGAAAACTTTACTGGCTCAGACCCTTGCCAAGATACTAAATGTGCCTTTTGCCATAGCTGATGCTACATCTCTTACTGAAGCTGGCTATGTGGGTGAGGACGTTGAAAATATCCTTTTGAAACTGATTCAGGCAGCTGATTATGATGTTGAGAAAGCAGAAAAAGGTATAATATATATTGATGAAATTGATAAAATAGCTAGAAAATCCGAGAATCCATCAATAACCAGAGACGTATCAGGCGAGGGTGTTCAGCAGGCTCTGCTGAAAATTTTAGAAGGTACGGTAGCTAGCGTTCCGCCTCAAGGAGGCAGGAAACATCCTCATCAGGAATTTATCCAAATTGATACTACAAACATACTTTTTATATGTGGTGGCGCATTTGACGGTATAGACAAGATAATATTAAACAGAATAGGGAAAAAATCAATAGGGTTCGGTGCAGAGATTCAAAGCAAACAAAACCTTGAAATCGGCGAAGTCTTAAAACACATACTTCCTGAAGACCTCTTAAAATACGGTCTTATTCCGGAATTTGTTGGAAGGCTACCTGTGATTGTAACATTAGACGGATTAGATGAAGATGCCCTTGTTAAGATTTTGACAGAGCCAAAGAATGCTTTAGTGAAACAGTATCAAAAGTTCTTTGAAATAGATGATGTTATGCTTGAATTTAAAGAGGATGCTTTAAGGACTATTGCTCAAGAGGCAATAAAACGAAAAACTGGTGCTCGAGGTTTGAGAGCAATTTTGGAAGATATCATGTTAAATGTAATGTATGAGATCCCGTCACGAAAAGATATTACCAAATGTGTAGTAACTAAAGAAGTTATATTAAACCGTGAAGAGCCTATTCTAGTTACAGCTGACAGAAAAAAGAAGTCTAAAAAGAAAAAAGAGGAAACGGCATAAGTGCAGCCTTTTACGCTGCACTTAGCTTTTTCCATCAGGATAAAATCCCTTCCTATGGATATAATAAAAATGTTGCAATTATAAAGGAAGGGAGGTTGATATATAGGTGACGTTTAATTCCAGTATATTTGGGTTGATACAGTTTTTTTTCGCTGTTGTAATAGGGCTTTATTTTTTGAACCTGTTACGAGGCCAACAGGGAAATAAGATTGCTGTTGAAAGAGAATCCAAAAAAGAAATGGAAAAACTGAAAAAACTTAGGGAAATAAATTTGACAGAGCCTCTTTCGGAAAAAACCAGGCCAACCAGTTTTGAGGAAATAATTGGCCAGGAAGAAGGGATAAAAGCTCTTAGAGCCGCTTTGTGCGGTCCCAATCCGCAGCACCTGATAATTTACGGCCCTCCTGGCATAGGAAAAACAGCTGCTGCGAGGTTAGTATTAGAAGAGGCCAAAAAAAACCCTGATTCTCCTTTCAATGAATACTCTAAGTTTGTTGAGATTGATGCAACAACCGCCAGATTTGATGAGCGAGGAATTGCAGACCCTTTAATAGGATCAGTTCATGACCCTATTTATCAAGGGGCTGGTCCTTTGGGGATGGCAGGAATACCTCAGCCAAAACCAGGGGCTGTGACCAAAGCTCATGGCGGTCTATTGTTTATAGATGAAATAGGTGAACTCCATCCAATTCAAATGAACAAGCTGCTAAAAGTTTTGGAAGACAGAAAAGTTTTTCTGGAAAGCGCATATTACAGTTCAGAAGATACAAACGTTCCCCAACATATTCATGACATTTTTCAAAACGGCCTCCCCGCAGACTTTAGGTTGGTAGGAGCCACAACCAGAACCCCTGAGGAGATACCTCCTGCCATACGATCACGATGTTTAGAGGTGTTTTTTAGGCCCTTGACTCCTGAGGAAATCGGAATTATTGCCGCAAATGCCGCCAAAAAAGTAGACTTTAAAATGGAGGATAAAGCTATCGATGTTATAAAAAGGTATGCCACAAACGGCAGAGAAGCAGTCAACATTATACAAATAGCGGGAGGCATTGCTTTAACAGAAAAAAGAAAAGAAATAAAGGTTGAAGATATAGAATGGGTTGTGAACAGCGGTCATTATTCACCCAGGCCTGAGAAAAAAATCCCCGATTCCCCTCAGATAGGTTATGTTAACGGTTTGGCTATTTACGGCCCTAATATAGGCAGTTTAATTGAAATAGAAGCAACAGCAATTAACACAAAAAAACGTCAGGGAAGTTTTGTTGTAACAGGAATTGTTGAGGAAGAAGAAATGGGTGGTGGAGGCAGAAAAATTCGGCGAAAAGCCACTGCAAAAAGCTCTACAGATAATGTCATTACTGTTCTGCGCAGTTACCTTAATGTTGATTCAAGAGACTATGATATTCATCTGAATTTCCCGGGGGGTGTTCCTGTAGATGGGCCTTCGGCTGGAGTTGCAGTGGCTACAGCTATATATTCTGCTATAAAAAACATACCTGTCGACAACAAGGTGGCAATGACAGGAGAAATATCTGTAAGAGGTTATGTTAAACCTGTTGGTGGTATAGTTGCAAAAATAGAGGCCGCAAAACAGGCAGGAGCAAAGAAGGTTTTAATTCCCAAAGAGAACTGGCAGGAGATGTTTAAAAATTATCAAATAGATATAATTCCTGTTGAAAGGATTGAAGAAGTTATAGAACAGGCCCTTGTCAACACAGATAAAAATACATTTACGACCAGTCCGCAAATTGAAGTGTTGAGTGCAAAAGGAGTTTAAAAAACTAAAAACCCGGTCTCAGGCCGGGTAATTAAATTTATGCAGGATTTACTGAAATCAAATCGAATACATAAAAATACATAAACATTTAAAAAGACAAAAAAACAAATTAAGAAGGGAAGTGATTTGATGACTCAAGAGAAACAAAAACTACTTCCCCTGCTTCCTTTAAGAGGTTTAATAGTTTTTCCATATATGATATTACATTTTGATGTAGGCAGGGACAAGTCAATCAGCGCACTTGAAGAAGCTATGGCTGAGGATCAATTGATTCTCTTGTGTACTCAGAAAGATCCCAAAATTGATTCTCCACAAGAAAATGATATATACAGAACGGGTACCATAGCAAGAATAAAACAGCTTTTAAAACTTCCCGGAAATACCATAAGGGTACTTGTAGAGGGTATAAAAAGGGCTAAAATTTTGAATTATATAGAAACAGAACCGTTCTTTAAAGTTGAAATTATGGAAATAGAAGAAGAGGAAGATGAAAGCAATACTGAAATAGAAGCACTTATGAGAAGTGTTAAGGATCAGTTTGAAGACTACGTCAAACTCAGCAAAAAACTTTCTCCTGAAATATTGACTACTATAAACGTAATAGATGAACCCGGCCGTCTAGCAGATATAATTGCATCTCACCTTACATTGAAAATTCAAGACAAACAGAAAATCCTTGAAGCGGTTACAGCAAAAGAAAGACTCAAGAAATTATATGCTATTATGAGTAGAGAAATAGAGATATTAGAAATAGAAAGAAAAATCAGTATGAGGGTTCGCAAACAAATGGAAAAAACACAGAAAGAATACTATCTTAGGGAACAGTTGAAAGCAATTCAAAAGGAACTTGGAGAAAAAGATGAACGTATAGCCGAAGTAGATGAATACCGGGAAAAAATAGAAAAATTGAATTTACCTGAAGCAGTAAAAGAAAAGGCTTTAAAAGAAGTTGATAGGCTTTCTAAAATGCCTCCTGCTGCTGCAGAGGGTGTTGTGATAAGAAACTATCTTGACTGGATATTGTCACTTCCCTGGACGTATGAGACTCAGGACCGACTGGATATAAATGTTGCTGAACAGATTTTAGATGAAGACCATTATGGATTAAAAAAAGTTAAAGAGCGAATAATTGAATATTTGGCTATCAGGCAACTTGCTAAAAAAATGAAAGGCCCGATTCTTTGCCTTGTTGGCCCTCCTGGTGTGGGTAAAACATCTCTTGCCCGATCTATTGCACGTGCCCTTGAAAGGAAATTTGTTCGTATTTCCCTTGGCGGAGTGCGTGATGAGGCTGAAATAAGGGGGCATAGACGAACATATGTAGGTGCTTTGCCTGGAAGAATTATTCAAGGCATGAAGCAGGCAGGCTCTAAAAACCCTGTTTTTTTGATGGATGAAATAGATAAAATGAGTTCCGATTTCCGTGGAGACCCTTCTTCTGCATTGCTGGAAGTACTTGACCCCGAACAAAACAATGCTTTTAGCGACCATTTTATTGAGCTGCCGTTTGACCTTTCAAAGGTCATGTTTATTACAACTGCTAATGCGCAATACAACATTCCAAGGCCGCTTTTGGACCGTATGGAAACAATATATATATCTGGCTACACAGAAGAAGAAAAAGTAAGAATAGCAATAGACTATTTATTGCCGAAACAATTAAAAGAACACGGTTTGAAAAGAGAAAACATTAAGTTTTCTGAATCTGCAATAAGAAAAATCATAAGGGAATACACGCGAGAAGCAGGTGTGCGTAATCTGGAACGTCAAATAGCTGCTGTATGCCGTAAGTGTGCCACAAAAATAGTAAAAGGAGAAAATAAACGTATAAGTGTAACCGCAAAAAACATAGAAATGTTTTTAGGTATTCCCAGATTTAGATACGGAATGGCGGAAAAGAACGATGAAATAGGTGTAGCTACTGGTTTAGCATGGACTGAAAGCGGTGGAGACATTCTTGCAATCGAAGTATCTGTAATGAAGGGAAAGGGCAAACTTACCCTTACAGGTAAGCTGGGAGATGTCATGCAGGAGTCGGCCAGGGCAGGATTTAGTTATATTCGGTCTAGGGCATCTGAGTTTGATATCGAAGAGGACTTCTATGAAAAATACGATATTCATATTCATGTTCCTGAAGGGGCTATACCGAAAGACGGGCCTTCTGCAGGGATTACTATGGCTACGGCACTGGTATCGGCTTTAAGCAATATTCCTGTAAGCAAAGATGTGGCTATGACAGGAGAGATTACACTTAGAGGTAGGGTTCTTCCTGTTGGGGGGATTAAAGAAAAGGTTCTTGCTGCTCACCGGGCAGGCATTAAGAAAATCTTGCTGCCTGTTGAAAACAAAAAGGACCTTGAAGAAATACCGCAAAATGTAAAAAAGAGATTAGAGTTTATTATGGTTGATCATATGGACCAGGTGTTAAAACATGCGCTTGTGAAAAAGGGTGAAACATAATGAAGGTTTTTGAAGCTGCTTTTGTGAAAAGCTGCCTTAACCATACACAATACCCGAAACATAAAAAACCGGAAATTGCTTTTGTTGGAAGGTCTAATGTAGGCAAGTCTTCCTTAATAAACTGTTTATTAAATAAACGGAATTTAGCTAAAACAAGTTCCAGGCCAGGGAAAACCCAGATGCTCAATTTCTATAAAGTTAATAATGGCGCTTTTTTCTTCGTGGATTTACCTGGTTATGGATTTGCTAAAGTGTCAAAGAAAAAAAAGGAGCAGTGGGGAATAAAATTAGAAGAATACCTAAAAAACAGGAAAAATTTAACAGGAGTTGTTCAATTAGTAGATATTAGACATCCACCAACAGAAGACGATATACTTATGTATGATTGGCTTAAGTATTACCGCATTAATACGATTGTTTGTGCTACTAAGGCAGATAAGATATCACGGGGTCAATGGAATAAACATTTAAAAGTTATTGAAGAAATGATGAAAATCCAATCTGGGGATAAACTTATAACCTTTTCTGCTCTTAATAAAGAAGGCAGAGAAGAACTGCTTCGACTGATAGGAGATTTATTGAC
The DNA here is from genome assembly GCA_029982205.1 of Thermosediminibacterales bacterium. Lineage (GTDB taxonomy): Bacteria > Bacillota > Thermosediminibacteria > Koleobacterales > JARRCM01 > JARRCM01. The sequence continues at coordinate 14,166 of JARRCM010000006.1, read as the reverse complement.
AACTAAAAGAAATAGTGTATAATATTAAGAAACAGAATTCTCAAGAAGAAAAATGCTTTGAACGGGAGGAGTAAGGAGCGAACCGCCTCAGAGAGAAAGGCTCATAGGCTGAAAAGCCTTTCGGCAGGTTAACCCTGAATGTCGCCCGGGAGCATCTGAACTGAAAACAGTAAGTTCAGACGGAAGTTCCGTTAGAATTGCAAGCTGCCCTTTAGGGAAATAAGGTGGTACCGCGGAAGACAAAGAGCCTTTCGTCCTTTAACGGATGAAAGGCTTTAGGTTTTTATATGTATTAATAAAGGAGGAGATGAGATGGGAAAAGCCGCAAATATATCGACGGTTTACGATCCAAAAAAAGTAGAAGACAAATGGTATGATTACTGGTTAGAAGGAGGGTATTTTACTCCCGAAATTGATTATAGTAAACGCCCGTTTACTATAGTAATTCCGCCTCCTAATGTAACAGGGCAGCTCCATATGGGGCATGCTTTGAACAACACTATGCAGGATATAATAATCAGAAAAAAACGCATGGAAGGAATTCCTACATTATGGCTTCCGGGTACAGACCATGCCGGTATAGCCACTGAAGCAAAGGTAAAGGAGCAGATTGCTGAAGAAGGGCTCAGCAAATATGACCTTGGGCGTGAGGAGTTTTTAAAGAGGGTATGGCAGTGGAAAGAAAAATACGGCGGGACAATTATTAAACAGCTAAAAAAACTTGGCGCGTCCTGTGACTGGTCGCGCGAAAGGTTTACAATGGATGAAGGTTGTTCTGAAGCGGTTCGTGAGGTGTTTGTAAGACTTTACGAAAAGGGATTGATTTACCGGGGAGACTATATTGTTAACTGGTGTCCTACGTGCCATACCACCCTTTCGGATATAGAAGTTGAACATATAGAGGAAGAAGGGAAGTTATGGCACATAAAATACCCGTTTAAAGATGGAAGCGGATATGTAACAGTTGCAACAACCAGACCTGAAACAATGCTGGGGGACACTTGTGTTGCGGTTCATCCTGATGATGAACGTTACAAAGAACTGGTGGGTAGAACTCTGATACTGCCTATATTAAACCGAGAAATCCCAATAGTTGCTGATGAATATGTTGACCCCGAGTTTGGAAGCGGTGCAGTTAAAGTGACTCCCGCCCATGACCCGAACGACTTTGAAATAGGTATAAGGCATAACCAAGAGCCTATCGTGGTAATTGATGATGAAGGCAAAATGACAAAAAATGCCGGCAAATACGAAGGCATGGACCGTTACGAGTGTCGAAAGACACTTATCAAGGACTTAGATGAACAGGGTTATTTGCTTAAAGTGGAAGACCATTACCATAATGTAGGCCATTGTTATAGATGTGATACGACTATTGAACCAATGATTTCCAAACAGTGGTTTGTGAAAATGAAGCCCCTTGCAGAACCGGCAATCGAAGTAGTAAAAGAAGGAAAGATTCGATTTATACCTGAAAGGTTTACTAAAATCTATATAAACTGGCTTGAAAACATAAAAGACTGGTGTATTTCCCGCCAGCTGTGGTGGGGTCACAGGATCCCCGCTTGGTACTGCAAAAACTGTGGAGAAATTATTGTTGCAAGGGAAACCCCGAAAAGCTGCAGTAAGTGCGGCGGAAATATCCTGGAACAGGATCCGGATGTTCTTGATACATGGTTTAGTTCTGCGCTCTGGCCTTTTTCTACTCTGGGATGGCCAAGAGAAACAGAGGATTTAAAATACTTTTATCCAACTTCTGTATTGGTTACAGGTTATGATATTATTTTCTTCTGGGTTGCTAGGATGATATTTTCAGGGCTTGAGTTTATGAAAGACATTCCTTTTAAAGATGTGGTTGTAACTGGTTTGGTCAGGGATTCGTTGGGCCGTAAAATGAGTAAGTCACTGGGTAACGGTATAGATCCATTAGAAGTTATTGAAAAATACGGTGCTGATACCCTGAGGTTTACACTGAGTACCGGCAACACACCGGGTAATGACCTGAGGTTTTACTGGGAGAGGGTAGAATCAAGCCGAAACTTTGCAAACAAGATTTGGAACGCCTCCAGGTTTGTTATGATGAACCTAGAAGATTTTACGCCGAAAGGAGATATGGATACTGCCAAACTGACAATTGCAGACAAATGGATTTTAAGCCGTTACAATTCGATTATAAAAGAAGTGACCAAATCCCTTGACAGCTATGAATTTGGTATAGCCGCTCAGAAACTTTATGATTTTATCTGGAGTGAATTCTGTGATTGGTATATAGAACTGACAAAGCCGCGGCTCTACGGTGAGGATATGGAAAGCAGGGTTACAGCCCAGCATGTGTTGTGGTTAGTTTTAAGCGGAACAATGAAACTGCTTCATCCATTTATGCCATTTATTACCGAAGAAATATGGCAGCATCTTCCACATGAAGGTGAAAGTATAATGGTATCAAAATGGCCTGAATTTGATGAGGCAAATTGCTTCCCGGATGATGAATCTAAAATGTATCTAATAATGGAAGCCATTAGAAGTATCAGGAACATCCGGGGAGAGTTAAATGTTGCCCCTTCACGAAAGGCAGAAGCTGTGGTTCGTGTAAGTTCTGACGATGTTTTAGAAATTTTAAAAGAAGGAGCAGTTTATATCAAAAACCTTGCTAATGTATCAAAAATAACTTTTATTGAGAAAAAAGAAGATGTTCCCAAGAAAGCTATGACGGCAGTTATTTCTGGAGCAGAGATTTATATGCCGTTAGAAGGCCTTGTAGATATTGATAAAGAAATCGAGAGACTTCAAAAAGAACTTAAAAACCTGAAAAGTGAAATTGAAAGAGCCAATAAAAAACTGTCCAACAAGGGCTTTCTGGAAAAAGCCCCAAAAGATGTAGTTGAAAAAGAAAGGAAGAAACAGAAAGATTATACAGAAAGGTACAAAAAAGTGGAGGAAAGGTTAAAACTTTTCATGTAGGAGAATTATTAAAGCGATAAAGGATGAGATTCGGTCCGCGGGATGCACCTAGCTGCGCAGCTGAAGGTTTTTGCCATAAATTATTATTTTTTTATTTTAGGGATTAGGAGGAATAAAAACGGTGAACTACACCGAAGCTTTAGATTATATACACGGGCTTCAGAAGTTTGGTATAAAATTAGGATTTGAAAGAATCAACTTTTTATTAGAAGCTCTAGGTAATCCCCACGAAAAGTTGAAGGCGGTTCATATAGCCGGAACTAATGGCAAAGGTTCTACTTCTGCGATGATCACATCAATTTTGAAAGAATCTGGCTTTAAAGTAGGTCAATTCACTTCTCCTTATTTAGAACGGTTTACCGAGCGAATACAGATATTTCAAGGCAATTTGGATCAAAGTGATATTCCCGAAACACAAGTTCTAGAATTTGTTAAAAACGCTAAACCTGTTGTAGAAAAAATGAAGACAGTGGGAATTGGTGAACCTACAGAGTTTGAATTTGTAACTGCTATGTGTTTTAGCTATTTTGAAAAATGTAAAGTTGATATTGCAGTAGTAGAAGTGGGCCTTGGGGGCCGTCTTGATTCCACAAATGTGATAAAACCACTGGTTTCGGTGATTACACCTATAAGCCTTGACCATACAGGAATTTTAGGTGACAATCTGAGAGATATTTCCCGGGAAAAGGCAGGGATAATAAAACCGGAAAGTTCTGTGATCTGCGGCCGACAGCCTCAAGAGGCCCTGGGAATCATAAAAAACAAATGTTTTGAGGCAAATTCTCCTTTTTACATCTATGGAAAGGATTTCTGCGCGGTTGAAAAAGAGTTTGATGAAAATGGCCAGGTATTCGATATTCATGGAATCAATGATAACTACCATGAAGTATATATTCCGTTACTGGGGAAACACCAGCAGCAGAATGCAGCAAACGCAGTCGCCTCTATAGAACTACTAAACCTAAAAGGGCTTCAGATTGATAAAGCTAGCATTTACGAGGGTTTAAAAAAAGTGAAATGGCCGGGACGCATGGAAATTTTAGCCAAGAGCCCTACTGTGTTAATAGATGGGGCGCATAACCCGGCCGGAGCAGAAGTTTTAGCAGAAACCATTAAGACTTTTTTCAAATATAAAAAACTGGTTTTAGTCATCGGGGTTTTAGCGGATAAAGATTTTACTGAAATAGTTAGTATACTCGGTCCTTTAGCTGATAAAGTCGTCATAACAAAACCTGAAAGCCCGCGAGCCCTTGAACCTGAAAGACTTAGAAAAGAATTTGAAAAATTCGATTGTAGTGTTGCCGTCGAGCCGAATATCGTAAAAGCTGTAGAAACAGGTTTGTCAATGGCTGGTCAGAATGATATGGTATGTTTTACAGGGTCTTTATATCTGATTGGAAAAGTGAGAAGTATAATATTATAACCAAATAAAGCTCAACAAAGACATTGAATCTAAACTTTGGTTGTGATAGAATATAAATGAAAAAACAATAAAACCTTCAGGACAGGGTGAAATTCCCGACCGGCGGTAAAGCCCGCGAGCCCTTAATCGGGTTGATTTGGTGAAATTCCAAAGCCGACAGTAAAGTCTGGATGGGAGAAGGCGTTTTTTGTTTGTGTATAAGTCCTGAAGGTGTATGCCTTTAGGGCTTTTTAGTTTAATCAACTTTATTATCAAAAACGAGGAGGAGATGTTCTGTGCCAAATGAAACACTTACAGCACAATCTAGTGCTAAAACAAGAACAATGGTTAAATTGGCTGTTTTATCAGTGGTGGCGTTTTTACTGCAGTATGTAGATTTTCCATTGCCTTTTCTGTTTCCTGCATTTTTGAAAATCGATTTCAGCGATGTTCCTGCACTTATTGGAGCATTCAGCCTTGGGCCTTTTATGGGAGTAGTAATTGAACTTTTGAAGAACATACTTCATTTTATATTTAAAAATGAAACCGCCGGGGTAGGAGAATTTGCAAACTTTATTACCGGTGCCAGCCTGGTATATGTGGCAGGGCTCTACTATTTTAGAAAAAAAAGCAGAACAAACGCATTGATTGGAATGATTTTGGGGACAATTTTTATGGCGATTTTAATGAGTGTGGCAAATTACTATGTTTTTTTACCCCTTTATGAAAAGTTTTTAGGTTTTCCCATGAGCGCAATAATTCAAATGGGTACAGCTGCAAACCCTGCTATAACTGATTTGAAAACACTTGTTGTAATAGGGATATTGCCTTTTAACATAATTAAAGGGGCTATGATTTGTATAATAACGTTTTTGCTTTATAAGAAGCTTTCACCGATACTTCACGAATAAAGGTGAACACCCATTGGGTGTTCTTTTTTTTGTAACAAAAAACAGCCCTGCTTAATAATATAAAAGAAGAAAAAGTTTGAAAGGAGGATTAACATTGTGGAAACAAGGGTTTTAGCTTTTGTGCTGGTGATGGTTATGGTACTATCACTGTTTTTGGGTGGATGCAGCCAAAAGCCGGCAGAACAACCAAAACCAGCCGAAGGACCGAAAGAACAGCAAGAACAGCAAAAACAGCATACAGAAACCAAATTAGAACCGCTTTATCCTGAAGTTGAAGTTACGGTAGGTATGAAACAGGTGGTATCAGATGCAGGTGTACTGGTAGGAATGGCAAGAGGCTACTATAAAGAGCTGGGCATTAACATCAAACCTGTTCAATTCAATTCCGGGCAAGAAATGATCAATTCACTGGCAGCAGGGCAGCTGGATGTGGGAGCTACAGTTACTGCGGCGGGCCTCTTTAACGCAATGCTTAGGGGGCTTCCCATAAAGATTGTAGCAGATAAAGGATGCAACCTACCCGGCCAGGGATATTATCGACTTGTTATTAGAAAAGACCTTGCAGATGAGATTAAAGACTATGAAGATTTAAAAGGCAGAAAACTTGCTATTGTAGGTACGGCTTCTCTTGATGAAATAGCCCTTGATAGGGTATTGAACAAGGGAGGAATGACAACAAAAGATGTAGACCTCCAGGTTATCCGATCTTTCCCGGATATAGTAGCTGCACTGTCGAATGGAAGTATCGATGGAGGAATGCTGATTGAGCCTTTTGTAGCTCTTGCTGTGGAAAAAGGAATAGGTGATCGATGGAAAGACCCGGCAGAGTATGATCCCCATGCGCAAACAGCACTTCTAGTTTACGGGAAGAGTATAATGGAAAGACCAGAGCTTGCCAAAAGATTTATGGTAGCATATGTAAAATCTTTGAGGGATTATAATGATGCATTCATGAAGGGAATAAAAAAAGATGAGATGATCAAACTCCTGTGCGAAAACTCTGTTGTAAAAGATCCCGTGCTTTATGAAAAAATGTACCCTGTTGCACTAAACCCGGATGGTTATGTAAGGGAAAAAGGAATAGCTTTAGATTTAGAATGGTATGAGTCGCGTGGATTGCTAAAAGGCGGCAGTCTTACAGTTGATGATGTTCTGGATAATCAATACTGTGATTTTGCCGTAAAAGTTTTAGGCAAATATGAAAAATAAGTCTAAGCATTACTTATTCAAGGCCGGAAACATCCGTATATATGACATGCCGGATTTCCGGCCTTCAATCTTAAAAAAAGGATGGTGAAGGGAATGAATATGACAGAAGAAAAACTTAAAATAAAGATTCCTAGGGAAAAAGAAATAAAAAACGTTATAGTTTTGGAGTCGGAAGAAAACAATCAGAAACGGAGTGTTTTTGGACTTGACGGAATCGTTTTTAAGATATGTTCCCTTTTTTCACCATTACTTATTCTTGTTTTATGGGAGTTGTTGTCAAAACTTGGTATTCTAGACATCAGGCTTTTTTCGACGCCTTCTTTGATACTTAAGTCAATGCTGCCTGTGGTAATTTCAGGAGAACTTTTTTATAACACATTTATCAGTATCCGTAGGATTGTTTTGGGTTTTTTAGCAGGAGCAATACCTGGGGTGATAGTTGGCCTTTCAATGGGTTTGTTCCCTTTAATAAGATTAGTGTTTCAGCCTATCGTTTCTGCTGTTTTTCCCATACCCAAACTTGCAATAATGCCGCTTATATTGTTGGTGTTTGGGTTAGGAGAGGTCTCAAAAATTTTTGTTATAGCTATGGGGGTATTTTTTTTGGTAGTTATAAATACAATGGCAGGAGTGCTTAACATTGAACAGATATACCTTGATGTTGCAAAAAATTATGGAGCAAGTCGTAAAGATTTTTATCTTACAGTGGCGCTGCCCGGAGCGCTTCCAATGATTTTTGCAGGTTTTAAAGTGGCTATGGGTACTGCACTGTTATTAATTGTAGCAGCTGAACTTTCTGCAGCAAGGGCAGGAATTGGTTACATGATCTGGAGGGCTTATGACATGTTTGACATAGAAAGGATGTTTGTGGCTTTAATAATGATGTCTGTTTTAGGATATGTTTTTTCATTTGTTATTGATTGGATAGAAAGATTAGCAATACCCTGGAAACACAACTAAACAAACAAGGGGGGGCCGATTTGTTTTATAAAGAAAGGACTATAATAAAACTTGAAGGTGTAACAAAGGTTTTTAATGTTAAATCTCAAAAGGTAACAGCAATTGAAAAATTAAATCTTTCTATTTATGATGGTGAATTTTTGTGTATCGTTGGGCCGAGCGGTTGTGGAAAAACTACACTTTTAAGGATATTGGCCGGCCTAGAACAACAAACTTCCGGTAGAGTAATAATATCCCCCAGAGAACCTGAAAAACCTCTGAACTCTATGGTGTTTCAGGGCGATTCGTTGTTCCCCTGGATGACAGTTAAGCAGAACGTTGCTTACGGATTAAAAATGAGGGGAGTTGCTCCGAAAGATTATGAAAAGGTTGTAGCACATTATATAAATATGATGGGCCTTAGTAAATTTGAAAACGCTTACCCTCATCAACTGTCAGGGGGTATGAGGCAGCGGGTAAGTGTAGCTAGGGCTTTTGCAAATGACCCGGAGATTTTGTTATTGGATGAGCCTTTTGGCGCATTAGATGAACAAAACAGGATATTGCTGCAGCAGGAACTGCTTAAAATATGGGAGGGGACTTTCAAAACAGCAGTTTTTATTACACATAGTATAGATGAAGCCCTTATATTGGGGGACAGGGTATTAGTCATGACTGCACATCCCGGAAGATTAAAAGCTGAAATCAAAATAGATTTGCCAAGACCTAGAGATACATTATCGATGAGAGCTAACAAAAGATTTGTTGAACTTTATGAACAAATATGGAGTTATTTAAAAGAAGAAGTAATTAAAGCAAAGTCAGCTGTTTAATTATATCAATGTTTAAATACAAAAAAATATAGTAAGATATGGAAAACCATATTGTATAGAATCTTTTTTTGTGTTATAATTTTCGCAAGAGAGAAAGAAGGGATAAAATGAAGACAATGAAGGTGCCTGAGGCAACTATAAGCAGACTTACAATTTATTCCCGATTTTTGGAACAGGCAGATGCAAAGGGCATTTTGACTGTTTCGTCAACCGACATTGCAAAAAATGTCGGAGTTACCCCTGCTCAGGTGCGAAAAGACCTGGCTTATTTTGGAGAGTTCGGCACCCGCGGTATCGGTTATACAGTAAAAGACCTTTTAAAACATATAAGGAAAATACTGGGGCTTACCAAAATATGGAATGTTGCTTTGATAGGTGCCGGTAATTTGGGTAGAGCTCTTGCTCACTATAAGGGTTTTGCTAAAAGAGGTTTTGAAATAAAAGCAATTTTTGATGTTGACCCTTCTAAAATAGGGTCAAAAATTGGAAACATAAATGTATACAGCATGGATGAACTGAATGAAAAGGTTAAAGAATTAGATTTGCGCCTTGGAATAATTGCTGTTCCTGCGGTTGCAGCACAGGAAGCTGCATGGGCATTAGTTAAGGCAGGAATAAAAGGTATTATTAATTTTGCTCCGAGGTCTATAATAGTAGATGAGAATGTTATTCTCAGAAGAGTTGACTTGGCTGCAGAACTTGAGGTTTTAACATATAACTTGCAGGAATGCAAAATAGATGCCTAGTTAAAAATATTAAAAATTTTTAAACTATATTGTGAAAAACGTCACAAGCCCTAAGGGGAGGGGGGGTATATTGTGAAACTGTCTGAGATTAAAGACCTTTTACAAGCTGAGATTTTATGCGGGAAAAACCTTTCTGTTGACATTAAATTTGCATGCGGATCTGATTTAATGAGCGATGTGCTGGCAAGCTGTAAGGAAAAAGCAGCATTATTAACAGGTCTTACAAACGCTCAAGTAATAAGAACGGCAGAAATGATCGATATATCTGCAATAATATTTGTTCGGGGTAAAAGGCCGTCAAAAGAAGTTGTCGAAATGGCATTAGAAAAGGGAATTCCTGTTCTTTTAACGAAACTTCCGATGTATGAAGCAGCCGGTATACTTTATACAAACGGTTTAAAGGGAACCAGTGAGGTTGATGACGATTGAACAAGAATTTTCTTTTAAAAATGAGTTTCGATATTGAAGGAAACAATTTTAATGCGGCTGGAGCGGCTTCGAGTGAAATTAAAAGGAAACTAAAACAAATTGGTCTGAATTCTGATGTTGTTAGGAGGGCGGCTGTTTCTGCTTATGAAGCTGAAATGAATATAGTCATACATGCATATAAAGGTGTGCTGACAGTAACCGTTTCTCCGGGAGAAATTAATATTTTGGCAGAAGATGAAGGCCCAGGGATTGCAGATATTGAGCTGGCCATGAAAGAAGGTTATTCTACTGCTTCTGATGATGTAAGGGAGATGGGTTTTGGTGCAGGAATGGGTCTTCCAAACATGAAAAAGTGTTCGGATAAATTCGAGATAAAAACAGAGCTGGGTGTAGGGACAAAAGTGAGTATGACTATATATTATTAGAAAAGTGGTGAAAAAAATGATAGAGAGAAACTACCACTCCGTTGTTTTAGATCGTGAAAAATGTAAAGGCTGTACCAACTGTATTAAAAACTGTCCCACAGAGGCAATTCGTGTAAGAGATGGTAAAGCAAAAATACTTGAGGATAGATGTATAGATTGCGGTGAATGTATAAGAATTTGCCCACAGCATGCAAAACTTGCAAAAACTGATGAACTGTCAATTTTAAATAATTTTAGATATAGAGTTGTTATACCTGCTCCTTCCCTTTACGGGCAGTTTAAAGAGTATATGAATCCTGAGAAAATACTTATGGGCCTAAAAAAGATGGGTTTTGACGAGGTTTATGAAGTGGCTCTTGCTGCTGAAAATGTATCAATAGCAGTTCGAAGGTATTTAAGTGAAAAAAACAACCCGAAACCAGGCATTTCATCAGCATGCCCGGCTGTTGTTAGGCTTATACAGGTAAGGTTTCCTGATTTGATTAAAAACATAGTTCCGATAAAAGCACCTATTGAAATCGCTGCGAAGAAGGCTCGTGAAAAGATTAAAAAAGAAAAAGGGTTTAAAGATGATGAGATAGGAGTTTTCTTCATTACTCCATGTCCTGCTAAGGTTACTTCCATAAAATCACCTGTAGGTGCAAAGACTTCTTTTATAAACGGTGCGTTTTCCGTTTCGCAAATTTACGGTGACCTTTTGAAGAATATAAAATCTGTTAAAGAGAGTGATTTAGACGGAACGCTTCAAAAGGCATCTGGGTTGGGTGTAGGCTGGGGGCGTTCCGGCGGTGAAAATAAAGCTTTAGCCATGGGGAACACCCTTTCAGTTGATGGGATTCACAATGTGATAGAGGTTTTAGAGGAAGTAGAGATGGGAAGGCTCAAAGATATAGACTTTATTGAAGCCCAGGCATGTATTGGCGGATGTGTGGGTGGAGCCCTTATGGTGGAAAAACAGGTTATAGCAAGGACAAGACTGCGGAAGCTTTCAGAGACCCTTGCCCAAAACTTTGCGGTAGATGAATATGTAGTATTAAAAGAATACGATAATAATTATTATTTTATGACAGAAAAAATTGAGCCTAAGCACGTTATGAAACTGGATGAAGATATAGCCAAAGCAATTGAAAAAATGGAACTTCTTGAAAAAACTTTAGAAAGGCTTCCCGGCCTCGATTGTGGTTCATGTGGTTCTCCCAACTGTAGGGCTTTGGCAGAAGATATTGTAAGGGGTATTGCTTCTGAAAACGATTGTGTGTTTGTGTTAAGAGAAAAAGTAAAAGAGCTTGCTGAAGAAATGCTGGAACTTTCCAAGAGACTTCCACCGGCTATGGGAGACGGAGATTTTAACAGAAAGGGAGAGAAAAATGAAACTTAATGAAGTGGTCCAAAGGCTAAATCTTGAAGTAAAAACTTGTAAAGAAAACCTGGACAGGGAAGTGACCGGAGGCTATTCTTCAGATTTGCTCAGTTGGGTAATGGCTCATGCTAATGAAGGTAATATATGGGTGACAGTCCAGAGCCACCAGAATATAATTGCAGTTGCTGTTTTGTTAAATTTATCCGCAATAATTATAGCTGAAGGAGTTGAAGTTGAAGATTCGGTACTGCAGAAAGCTGAAGAAGAAGGCATACCTGTTTTAACTTCCAGTGCTCCAGTTTATCAGATATGTGGTGAAATGTATCAAATGGGTATTAAAGAAGGCGAAGTTTAGTGGCCGGGAATTCAGTTAAAAAATATGCTGTTGACCTTCACATTCATACGGCTCTGTCACCCTGTGCAAGTGATGACATGACTCCTATTAATATACTTAATATGGCAAAACTATGTGGAATTGACATTATAGCTATTACTGACCATAATTCCTGTAAAAATGTTGGCGCATCTATCGAAGCTTCAAAACACCTTGATATACTTGTTATACCAGGTATGGAAGTAACCACAAAAGAAGAAGCTCATATGATATGTCTGTTTCCTGATCTGGAAAGGGCTTTAGAGTTTCAGGATATGGTTTATGCCCGTCTGACGCCTGTAAAAAACAGGAAAGAATATTTCGGCAACCAGCTTATTTTAGACCCCATGGGTAATGTTCTGGGTGAGGAAGAACAGCTGTTATTGACTTCGACAAGTTTATCTATAGACGATGTTGTGAATCAAGTAACAAAGAATGAAGGTATTTGTATTCCTTCACATATAGATAGACAGCATTATAGTGTTCTGTCAAACCTCGGCTTTATACCTAAGAATCTTGGGATAAAAGCTGTTGAAATATCTAAAAATGTTTCTGTAAATGATTTTGCAAAAAGGTTTCCAGATATTAAAAATTATCTGGCAATAAAATCATCTGATGCACACAGTTTAGAGGACATTCCTATGCCAACTACATTTATGCAGCTTAATGGAAAGACGTTTTATGATGTGGCATCAGTTATTGAAGGTCAGGAAAGGGGGAAGGTGATATTAGAGTAACAGGTAATCATTTTAAAATTATAATTCAGGAATTTATTTTAAAAACTGATGAACAATATCTTAAAGTAAGGAGGAGGAGAAATTTACATGGCTGTATGTAAACAAGACAAACGACTAAATGAAAAATTCAAAAGATTAGATGAGGTTATTGAGAAGTATAAAGGCAAGGAAGGCGTCCTCATTACAGTACTTCATGAAGCACAGGATATATTTGGATATTTGCCGCTGGATGTCCAAAAACATGTTGCAGATGGCCTGGGGATTCCTCTCAGCGAGGTATATGGGGTAGTTACATTTTATTCATTTTTTTCCCTTACCCCTCGCGGGAAATATCAGATTAGCGTATGCCTGGGTACCGCATGCTATGTAAAGGGCGCTGCCAAAATTTTAGACAAAATCAAAGAAGAATTAAATGTAGAGGTTGGCGGGGTAACCCAGGATGAACTGTTTTCACTACAGGCCACAAGATGTGTAGGAGCATGTGGTTTAGCACCTGTGGTTATAATCAATGATGATGTATACGGCAGGATGGTTCCAGAACGCGTGCCGGAAATTCTTAAAAAATATAAAGAGAGTGAATAAACAGTGAGAGAACTGTCTTTACACATAATGGATCTGACTGAAAACTCAATACGTGCCGGTTCTACACTGATTGAAATAGAGATTGCTGAAAGCCGTTCTAAAGACTTAATGACAATCAAAATTAAAGACAACGGATGTGGAATGGACAAAGAGTTTCTTAAAGATGTTATAAGCCCTTTTAAAACCACTAGAACCACACGTAAAGTCGGTTTAGGTTTATCTCTGTTTCAAACTGCATGTCAGAGGTGTGAAGGCAGTTTCCGGATAAGGTCTAAACCGGGAATAGGCACCGAGGTAGAAGGGAGTTTTAAATGGAGCCATATAGACAGAGCTCCTTTAGGTGATATTGCCTCAACTCTTGCTCTTTTGATTTCAGGAAACCCAGGAATAGAATTTGTTTATCGTCACACCACTGACGAAGGGACGTATATTTTAGATTCCAGAGAATTAAAACAAATATTGGAAGATGTAGCAGTTAACAATCCTCTTGTGGTGGATTGGATTAAGAAAAATGTGAAAGAGGGTTTAAAAGATATAAACGGAGGTGTATAGAAAATGAAATCCATAGAAGAACTCAAAAAGATAAAAGAAAAAGTAAAAGAGATGACATGGCTCAGGCAAGGTGACAAAAAAGCCACGAAAATAGTAGTAGGGATGGGCACCTGCGGGATAGCGGCAGGGGCAAGACAAGTAATGACAGCAATAATGGACGAACTCAAAAAAAGGAACAAAACCGACGTAATAGTAACCCAGACAGGGTGTATAGGATTTTGCAAATACGAACCCCTAATAGACGTAATAACCCCGGACGGGGAAAAAATAACCTACGTAAACCTGACCCCCGAAATGGCAAGAGAAATAGTAATAAAACACATAATAAACGGTCAGGCAATAACCGAATGGACAGTCAAGAACTTCTAAAACAAGCAAACATAAGATTGTTAAAAAAAGAACAAACAGCAAAACGAAAGCAACCAAAAAACGTAAAGGAGGTCTAAAAACCAATGGAAATATACCGTTCACACGTATTAATATGCGGCGGGACCGGATGCACAGCATCAGGCAGCCCGGCAGTAATAGAAGCCTTTCAAAAAGAAATACAAAAACAAAAACTAGACAAAGAAGTGAAAATAGTCCAGACAGGATGCCACGGTCTATGTGAACTAGGCCCGATAGTAATAATATACCCCGAAGGAGCATTCTACTGCAGAGTAAAAAAAGAAGACGTGCCCGAACTAGTAGAAGAACACCTAATAAAA
>JARRCM010000031.1 GCA_029982205.1 Thermosediminibacterales bacterium | reverse complement strand
GGATAAAGAAATCAAAACAATTGCACAGCCCAACTGGTTAGCTGTTAATAAAGACGTGGATGAAGAAATCGTATACAAGCTTACAAAAACTATTTTTGAAAACCTTGATTACCTGCATGGAGTTCATGCAGCCACAAAACAGATCAGTTTAGATTCCATATTTACCGGTGTTCCGGTGCCGCTACATCCAGGGGCAATCAAGTACTATAAAGAAGCCGGCCTTGAAATACCCGAGCGCTTAATTCCAGAAGAAGCAAAGTAGAAGTTAATTAAAGCAAAAGACGGCATATAATATCTGTTTAAACGCCAGGTAGTTGTTTGACTACCTGGCTAATTAAAGCAATAAACCGGCTTTTATTGTGATAATGATTAATGTAAAATTTTTCGAATAGGAGGTATCAAGACTTGGGTATTTTGCGTCGACAGTCAGGCAAACCGAAAGCAAAGAAAGAGAGAGAAGTTGAAAAGTCACGTCGTATTCTTGAAGGAAATCAGAAGAAGATAGTATCTGTGATAGCTATTTTATTTGCCTCATATCAGATTTATGTAAACAGCTTTAGCAATATTCCATCAACCATTAGGAACGCATATCATTTAGGCTTTTTACTTGTATTGGCTTTTTTGTTGTATCCGGCTCGGAAAAAATCCCCTCAGAACAGGTTTACTGTAGTCGATATAGTATTGGCTGTATTAGGTGCTGCTGCAGGAGTTTATCTTGCTGTAAACTTTGATATAATTCATGTGCAAAGGGGTTCAATAGCAATTACTCGAGATTATGTTTTTGCTGTAATAACAATTTTGCTTCTTTTAGAAGCCTCAAGACGTACTATGGGTAATATAATTCCGGGATTGGCAATTCTGTTTTTGATTTATGCTAAGTATGGGAGATATTTTCCCGGGATGTTTGCACACGGTGGTTTTTACTGGAAAAGAATATTATACAGGATGAATCTAACATATGAAGGTATTTTCGGTATAACTTTAAGCGTTTCTGCAACATATATATTCTTGTTTATCTTATTCGGAGCGTTTCTTAGAAAAAGTGGAGCAACAGAGTTTTTTAACGATCTATCCCTTGCCCTGGCAGGTAAGAAACGTGGAGGCCCTGCACAGGTTGCTGTTGTGTCAAGTGGTTTGATGGGTACACTTAGCGGAAGCGCAGTTGCAAATGTTGCCACTACAGGTTCTGTTACAATCCCAATGATGAAAAGCATAGGCTACAAACCCCATTTTGCCGGTGCTGTTGAGGCTGCAGCATCTACTGGCGGGATGATAATGCCTCCGATAATGGGAGCTGCAGCTTTTATAATGGCAACATTTTTAGAAGTGCCTTATCTGAGAATTATAATGGCCGGTATTATACCTGCTATATTGTATTATGCTGGTATAAGTATTTCTGTTGACTTAGAAGCTAAAAGATTGGGCCTGTGAAAGGTTTGGATGCGTCAAAAATTCCGAACTTATTAGATGTTATAAAACAAAAGGGTCTTCTTATAATTCCTTTAATTGTAATAATATATACCTTGGTTTCAGGGCGCAGTGCCCTATATGCCGGGTTTGCAGGAATCATATCAACGATTCTTGTTGCCTCTTTGAAAAAAGAAACACGGATGGGCATTAAAGATATTTTAGGCGCCATGGAGGAAGCTTCATATGGAGCTATTCAGGTCGGAATTGCTTGTGCTACATGTGGTATAATAGTCGGAGTTGCAGGAATGACAGGAATTGGTTCTGTATTAGCTCACAACATCATACAACTCTCAGGCGGTATACTATTCATAGCCCTTTTAGCAGTTATGGCAGTTGCAATAATTTTGAGTATGGGTCTGCCTTCTACAGCGCTTTATATTGTGGTGGCGGTTACCGCTGCACCTGCTCTTGTAGAATTGGGAGTAGCACCTATTGCTGCACATATGTTTGTGTTCTGGTTCGGAGCAATGTCAAATGTTACACCTCCTGTTGCTCTGGCGTCTTATACAGGTGCTGGAATTGCCGGTGCTGACCCCATGAAGACAGGATGGACGGGTTTAAAATTAACCCTTGCAGGCTTTTTAATTCCTTTTATGTTTGCATATAATCCTGTTATCGTTTGGGAGGGTGCATCTATTCTTACTATAATACGGGTGTTTATTACAGGATTTATAGGTGTTTATGCATTAGCCGTTGCAGTTCAAAATTACATGAATGATTACCTTAAGATATATGAACGGATAGTGTTTTTTGCAGGAGCTTTATTGATGATGCACCCCGGAGCAATGACAGACCTGATAGGTATTGTGGTATTGATTATAGCATTTGCTACACACCACATAAGAGTAAAAAACAAAAAGAAAGCTTATTCCGTAAAATCTGAAGAATGATATTATGTAGCTTCTATAAATGATTTCGATCTATATTTTAAAACCTGCCGGAGATATCAAAGTCAAACAAATCCCGGCAGGTTTTGTATAATCATAAATAAAATTAGCCTTTTAGGTGGTTGTCAATCATTTTGCATAAAAAAGGTGGTGTGAAAAAGAATGAGTTATAAAAAACTGTTTAGCTTAGAAAACAAAGTGGCTATAGTATCAGGAGGGGCTGGTGGAATTGGCCAGAAAATTGTAGAAGGCCTTGTTGAATTCGGTGCTAAAGTTGTTATTACAGATATAAAAGAAGTCAGGAGCTCAGAAGTTGAATTTATAAAAACAGATGTAACAAATTCTAAAAGTGTCAAATCTATGGTAGAAGAGGTTAAGTCTAAATATGGCAGAATTGACATCTTAATTAACTGTGCAGGTGTAAATAAACGTGTTCCTGTTATAGAGTTTCCTGAAGAAGAATGGGACAGAATCATGGATATTAACTTAAAAGGCACGTTTTTGATGTGTAAAGAAGTTGGAAAGGTAATGGCAGACCAGAAATATGGAAGAATAGTAAACTTTGGTTCTGTATCTTCGGTATTAGGCCATCCAAACCATTCTGCTTATGCGGCAAGTAAAGGTGGGGTACTCCTGTTTACAAAGGTATTTGCTATGGAAATGGCAAAAAACAATGTAACCGTAAACTGTATAGGGCCTGCTTATATTGAAACATCGCTGACTTCTGCACACTTAAGAGAAGGAGATAATTATAAAAAGATTGTAAGCACAATTCCTATGGGGAGACTAGGGAAGCCGGAAGATGTAGTGGGAGCAGTAATTTACCTTGCTTCTGATGCTGCAGCTTTTACTACAGGATCACTTCTTCTTGTAGATGGAGGCAGAACAGCTGATTAAAACAAGAAAAAACATGTGTCAAATAAAAAGCGGCGATTGCCGCTTTTTATTTGACTAGAATACTTATAAATTTTTCAAAAAACTAGAAAAAATAGATAATCCTTTTTCAAACATTTCGGTATTGTTACCATAGCCTATTCTCAAATATCCCGGCATTTCAAAACATTCACCCGGTACCATTAGAAGTTTCTTGTCGTAAAAAAGTTTTTTACACAGTTCTTCAGTTGAAAATGGAATATTTTTAAGTCTTGGGAAAACTAATACTCCAGCTTTCGGTTTGACATAATCAAACCAATTGTTATGTTCTTCAAACCAATCCATAAGGATTCTGAAGTTTTTTCGAGCTATTTGCAGGTTTCGTTTCATCACTTTGTCAACATTTATTAACGCAAAAGCAGCCAGAAAATCGTTTAATGGAGAATTGCTTATAGAAGTATAGTCTTTCCATGACCAACATTTGTTAATAAGTTCGGTTGGCCCTGCTATCCACCCCAATCTGAGCCCTGACAGGCCGTAAGATTTGGACATGCTTCCAACACTTATGGCTTTTTGGCTGAGACTTCGGCCGTATGGTGGGATAACCCCTTTATTTATTGCGAAATCATGGTAAACCTCATCACATAAGACCCAGAATCCTTGTTCTTCAGCCCATGATAAAATGGTTCTCAGTTGTTGCTCAGATATAACTGCTCCGGTTGGGTTATGGGGTATGTTTAAAACTACCAGTTTAGTCTTATCATCGATTAAATTTTTGAGTTTTTCAATATCAGGCTCATAATTGTCATCTATATCCATTTTCCAGTATTTAACGTTTGCCCCACGTGCTTCGGCAGTTGAATAAAGAGCTTGGTATGCCGGAAATTGAACCACAACTGTATCGCCCGGTTCAACCAGGGAGTTTGTTACAAGGAAATCAGCTTCAATAGCCCCGGTTGTTACAAGCACGTTTTCCGGTGAAGTGTCATTGTAAAAACCGGAAATTACTTCTCTTAATTTTTTACTCCCGGTAGTTGGATTATAGCTTAATTTTACTTTGAGCATGTCATTTAGAACCTTATTCTTATCACCGATAGACACAAGTTCTTCAAGGGTAAATGGTTTTGCATCGGTTTCTGCAAGGTTATAAACCGCATCGTTTTCATAAGTATTCATCCAGCGTTCTACTCCAAAAGTTTTTATGTTCATTTTAAATCACATCCTTTACAATTTATCTTTATCCTGCTAAATTATTATAGTATAAACATTATGTTTTTTTCAACAGCTGCAGCGTCAATAAAGTAGCTACATAAATTTTGCGAAAGATATAATCATAATTTTATAATATTAAAATGTGAAATTATTGATATAATAATGATTAAAAATTGCTTGACTGAGTTGTTGCACAATGATAAAATAATCCAAAAATATATACAAAATAATGTAAAAAAACTATGAAGGGGAAAAGTAGACGGAAAAAGAGATTTCAGAGAGCCGTATATGGTGAAAACGGTATCCTTTTCCGGTTGAAAATCACCCCTGAGTGCCAACCGAAATCTTCTTGTGAAGAGAGTAGATTTGGCCGGATATCTACCGTTATTGGAAAGGATAGGAGATAAATTTACTGATTCACCCTATCTTATGAGAGAGCTGTAGATCTTTACAGTTAAGTAGAGTGGTACCGCGAAAGAAACCTTTCGTCTCTAGATGGAAGGTTTCTTTGTTTTAATAAAAATTTTAATAAAAATAAGGGAGGAATACTTATGGCAAAGCTATATTATGAGAAAGATGCTGACATTACATTATTAAAGGGTAAGACTATTGCCGTTTTAGGTTATGGCAGTCAGGGTCATGCTCAGGCACAGAACTTGAAAGACAGCGGGTTAGAAGTTGTTATAGGTCTACGTAATGGATCTAAAAGTTGGAAGAAAGCAGAAGATGACGGTTTCAAGGTTATGACAGTTGAAGAGGCCTCAAAAAAAGCAGACCTTATTCAAATTTTAATACCTGATGAGCGTCAGTCAAAGGTTTATGCTGAGGAAATAAAACAGCACCTGACAGAAGGCAAAATACTGATGTTCTCACATGGATTCAATATTCACTACGGCCAGATCGTACCACCCGAAAATGTTGATGTTATAATGATTGCTCCAAAAAGCCCGGGGCATATCCTGCGCCGCATGTATATCCAAGGCCAGGGTGTTCCAGGGTTGCTTGCGGTTTATCAGGATTATTCAGGAAAAGCTAAAGAATATGCTTTGGCTTATGCTAAAGGCATTGGTTGTGCAAGGGCTGGAGTTATAGAAACTACGTTCAAAGAAGAGACAGAAACTGATTTGTTTGGTGAACAGGCTGTGCTTTGTGGAGGAGTTACTGCTTTAATTAAAGCCGGATTTGAAACCCTTGTAGAGGCAGGATATCAGCCTGAGATAGCATATTTTGAATGTCTAAATGAACTAAAACTCATTGTTGACCTTATATATGAAGGTGGGCTTTCATTGATGAGGTATTCGGTAAGTGATACTGCTCAATACGGTGATTTGACAGCAGGGCCTAAAGTGATAACAGAGGATACTAAAAAAGTCATGAAGAAGCTTCTCGAAGATATTCAATCAGGGGCCTTTGCGAAAGAGTGGATTCTTGAAAACCAGGCAAACCGGCCGGTCTTTAATGCCCTTACTAAAAAGGATGAAAACCATCTTATCGAAAAAGTAGGTAAAGAGCTAAGAGCCATGATGCCTTGGTTGAAGAAATAAAAAAAGAGGGGAGGGGTAATCCCTCCCTTTAACGACTGTCTCGCCCGAAAGTTTTTAGGTGTTTGCTTTCAAGGAAAATAATGGTATAATATATACGCACCAATTTTATTGGCAATTTCAGAGGAGGTAGAATTAATGGTCAATAACACCGAAATAGTAATAATAGGCGGAGGGCCTGCTGGTTATGTTGCAGCACTTCGTGCTTCACAACTTGGAGCAAAAGTGGCTGTAGTAGAAAACCGAGATCTTGGCGGAACATGCCTGAATCGAGGATGTATACCAACAAAAGCCCTGTTACAAAGCACGGAGGTATTCGAATTAGTAAAAAATGCCTCAAGGTTTGGAGTAACAGCAGGAGAAGCTTCGATAGATTTTGCAAAAGCAGTCGCCAGAAAAAACGCTGTTGTTAAACAACTGGTTACAGGAGTAAATTATCTTTTAAAGAGCAGTAATGTGGAAGTAATAAACGCTACTGCTTCATTTACAGGAAAAAATGAAGTTGAATTAACAAAACCAGACGGTCAAAAAGAAAAACTTACAGCAAGGAAATTTATAATTGCATCTGGTTCGGTTCCCGCTATGCCGCCGATACCAGGTATTGATTCAGATGGTGTAATTACAAGTGACAAAGCTTTAGAAATTACAGCCCCCCCAAAAAGCATGGTAATAATAGGTGGAGGGGTTATTGGAGTAGAGTTTGCTACAATTTTTGCATCAGTAGGTACAAAAGTAACCATCATAGAAATGATGCCACGATTGATTCCAAACATTGATGCAGAAGTTGCAGAAACTTTGAAAGCGGTTTTGAAAAGGCAGGGAATAGCCGTATATCTTAATAGTAGGGTTGAATCTATTGACGATTCAGCTGGAGGCAAAGTCATCGAATTTGTAGATGAGAAAGAAAACAGATCCACGATAACTGCAGATAAAGTTCTCGTAAGCGTAGGCCGCAGGGCTAATATAGAAGGATTAGGGTTGGAAAAGGCTGGTATTAGAACAGAACGGGGAAGTATAGTGGTCAATGAACATATGGAGACAAATGTCCCAAACATCTATGCAGCAGGTGATGTGACTGGTGGGATCTTACTTGCACATGTAGCGTTTGAAGAAGGAAAGGTTGCGGCAGAAAATGCTTTGGGTCATGAAGCAGCAATAGACTACAAAGTGGTTCCAAGCGGTATATTTACGAGACCGGAAATTGGTTCAGTTGGTCTCAGTGAAGAGGAAGCCAAACAAGTTGGACACAAACTTAAAATAGGTAGATTTCCATTTAGGGCAAATGGAAAAGCACTGGCCATGAATGAATCCGAGGGCTTTGTTAAGATTATTGCTGATACTAAATATGGAGAGATACTGGGAGTTCATATAATAGGGCCTCATGCCACGGATTTGATTCATGAAGCTGCACTTGCTATAAAACTTGAAGCAACCTTAGAAGAAATTGCAAACACTATTCATGCTCATCCGACTTTAGCAGAAACAATGGTTGAGGCAGCTCTTGATGCTGACAAAATAGCTCTTCATATTCCAAACAAAAGATAATAAGTTGTTGACAAGATCGTTTTTTAAAAAGAACAAAGCAAAAGATTGCTAAAAAGTTTGATAAAGTTTCGGAGTAGAGATGTAGTACACCATTAATGGTGTGCTGTTTTTTTTATAAAAAAAAATAATTTTAGCAGGAGGAAAAGCAAGAAAAATGTCGAATAATAATATATAAAACACGAATAAAGTTCGGGTTTTTGATGTTAAAATAATTGAGGGAGGAGATTTGAAAATGGATATCAAAGACGTTTTAGCAGCGCTTGGAGTGATAATTAATGGTTTGCCCCAAGGTATTCTAGCGCTTTCTTTTGGGTTTGCGTCACTACCTACAGCCCTTGCCTTTGTAGTTGGTGCTGTAGGAGCAGGGCTTTTAGGACTAGTAGCGCCTATTTCATTCCAGGCTGAGACCATAACTCTTGCCGGGACTATGGGATCAAATCTTAGAGAAAGGCTTTCCATGATTTTCTATGGCGGAATAATCATGGGTTTTATAGGTCTTATTGGTATGCTTCAAACAATTGTGGACTTTATTGGGCCTGTAATCACAAATGGAATGATGGCTGGAGTTGGAATAATGCTTTCTATGGTTGCCGTTGGGATGGCAAAAAAGAATAAAAAGGTTGGATTGACTTCAATAGCGGTTGCATTTGTTGTCTATCTTTTTTCTAAAGACTTGGTATATACTATCGTTTCATCTGTAGTGTTTTCTAGCATCGTTGGAAACTATATCAAAAGTGATACCGTTGTTTATGATGGAACTAGAGAAAAATTCAAGTTTCAAAAACCAATTATTAATCCGGTTGTAATCAGAGGAGCGCTTGCAATGGTCTGCTTAAACATAGGAGCCAACATTGCTTTTGGCAACATTACCGGTTCTATAGCCAATAAACCAGTTAATATAGATCATTTGGCGGTTGTTAGCAGCCTTGCTGATGTGGCTTCATCGCTATTTGGTGGAGGGCCTGTAGAATCCATAATTTCAGCTACAGGTGCAGCTCCGCATCCTGTTGCATCAGGTGTTTTGATGATGAGTTTAATGGCTGTGATACTTGTTACAGGAATGCTTCCTAAAATTGGAAGATATGTGCCGATGGAATCGATTGCCGGTTTTCTGCTTGTTTTGGGTGCTGTTGTTACCGTGCCAATTAACACTAAAATGGCAATGGAAGACCCTGTGGTAGGTGGAGTAACTGCTGTAGTAACGGCTACAACTGATCCTTTTACAGGTATGGTAGCAGGTTTGTTAATGAAATTCCTGACTGGATCTCTTGGTCTATAAAGGGGGATATAAAAAATGCCGGAATTCTATAGCCTTGAAATATGTGGTTTAAAGAGAGAATTACCTATAATTGAGGTGGCACCTGGACTGAGTATTGCATCCTTTGTAATCCTGGGTGATACAGAACTTGTTACTACTGTAGCACCTGAAATTGTTAAGAGATTACCTGAAGTGGATGCTATAATTTCCGCTGAAGCTAAAGGGATTCCTTTGGTGCATGAGATATCACGGCTGCTGGGTATGAATTATATTGTTGCCCGAAAGAGCATAAAACCTTATATGGAATCACCAATAGTGGATGAAGTAGAATCTATAACAACCCAGAAAAAACAGATTCTTGTTTTGAACGGCAAAGATGCTGAAAAGATAAAAGGCAAACGTGTTGCGCTCATTGATGATGTAGTAAGTACCGGGTCATCACTGGAAGCACTGGAACGACTTGTTAAAAAAGCTGGTGGAAATGTAGTGGCAAAAGCTGCTATTCTCGCTGAAGGTCAGGCTACAAGACGTAAAGATATAATTTTTCTTGGGGAACTACCGTTATTCGAATATTAATAATGGAGAAGGATGGTAAAACCATCCTTTTTTATGTTAAAAATAGAAAAAAACGGTAATATTAAAGGAATTTTTAAATCTTTATAGAATAAAAACTTATCAAATTAAATATGCTAGTATATATATACATTTTTTACAGTTTAAATATTTCTTAGGCTAGTAAGTTTTTTTGATATGATTTACTGAAAAAGGGGTGAAAATGAAGTGACTGATGAAGTGAATTGGGAAAAAAGATTTAATAATGAATTTAAACCGGTTGTATTAAACAAACGCCCCGAATTGGCAGAAAAATTTAATAAGGTCTTTAAAGTCTTAAAAGGTATTGACCATAGGATTAAGATAACCATGGGTAAAGGCATTAATTACCACCTAGCTGTTAGTCTTTTTTATCATATATTAGAGGCGCTTAATATACCTATAAAAGGTATAGAATATAAAGGTGAAGTGTTATATAAAGTAAGTGAGAATTACCCCATTGCGTATAATATAGCAAAACATACACAAAAACTAATGGAGGATGAATTCAAAAAAAAGGTTAAAGAAAATGAAATTAGCCATATAGCAGTTTTATTAACAGAAGTAACGGGAGAAATGAAAAAAACGTATTCAAATATGAGGAGGAAACAGAATAATGCTTAACTCGATCCTTAAAAAATTAAGTAGAATTGGAGTATCTTATCTATTATAAGCTGTTGTTAAGCTGCGTAGTTTGTTTTCGATTTTTTCATTAAGACATTTTTTTTGAAACCGCCATTTCCAGTTTCCTTCTACTGTGCCGGGATAATTCATTCTGGCACTGCTATCGAGGCAAAGAATATCTTGTAAAGGAATAATTGCAGTGTTTGCGCTTGATTGTAAGGCGATTTCGATAAAACGCCAGCAGATATTTTTTTTATTTGGATATGTAAATGGCGATAAATAGTTGTTTATTGTTTTTGCAACTTCTGCTTCAGCAAGAACAATGTTTTTATACCATCCGAGGATTGTATCATTATCATGAGTTCCTGTATATACTACAGTATTTCTTTCAAAAGTCAGAGGTGAAAAAGGTTTTACTGCTTTGCTTTCAAATATAAATTGAATTACTTTCATGCCTGGGAATTTGAATTTATTTCTTAACTTTTCTACTTGGGGAGTAATGAATCCCAGGTCTTCGGCAATGACGGGAATATCTCCTAAATATTTCTTTATAGTTAAAAAAAACTTGTCACCCGGTCCTTTTACCCATCTGCCGTTAACGGCAGTATTTTCTTCAGCCGGAATCTCCCAATATGCTTCAAATCCTCTAAAATGGTCTATCCGTATGACATCTACAAGTTTCAAAAGGTTTTGAAACCTTTCTCTCCACCATTTATAATCATCTTTTTCCATTTCACTCCAGTTGTAGAGGGGATTGCCCCATAACTGGCCTGTTTCACTAAAATAATCTGGAGGAACTCCCGCAACTTTTAAAGGATTTCCGGACTGATCCAGCTCAAATAAATGTGGATTAGCCCATACATCACTGCTGTTATATGATACAAAAATCGGAAGGTCACCAATTATTTTTATTTTATTACGGTTAGCGTGATTTTTTAATTCAGTCCACTGTGTAAAAAACATGAACTGTAGAAAATTGTTGTATTCTATTTCTTCAAAAAGAAGATTTTTAAAACATGTAACAGCTTTTTCTTTCCTGAAAGCAATTGCCTTTTCCCAGTGATTCCAAGTTGATGTTCTGAAATACTTGCTTAGGGCCATGAATAGAGAATAATTTTCCAACCATATCCTGTTTTGATGTACAAAAATGCGATAATTTGATTTTTCTTTTAAGGTCTTGAATCTTTCAAAAGCTTTCCTAAACAGTTTTTCTTTAAAATCTTTAACCTTAGCAAATTCTACTTTTTTAATGTCAAAACAAGGTGTATTACTTATATCATGCTTTGATAAAAGCCCTTCTTCATACAATTTGTCAATGCTTATGAGCATCGGATTTCCAGCAAATGCTGAAAACGGTTGATAAGGTGATTCACCGTACCCGGGAGGGTTTAAAGGGAGCACCTGCCAGAGCTTTTGTTTGGTTTTTCTTAAAAAATCAACAAAATTATAAGCTTCTTTTCCCATATCTCCAATTCCGTATTTTGACGGCAGTGATGTGGGATGTAATAGGATACCGCTTTGTCTTTTAAATACCATTGTGCTCCTCCGTTTGAATTAAGATTTTACCTTCTAGAGGTGAAAGGGATATTTTTAGCAAGCCGTTTTTTATATACAATTTCTGACGGTTTTTCAACATATCTATAAAGGTTTTGCCGCATAAATTTTTAAGGTTTATGGAAATGTTTGCTTCTTTTTTTGGATTCCTATTAAACAAAAGGAGAGCTACATTGTCCTTTTTTCTTTGATTAAACACATCTCTTCCGTTTTCGATTTTTCTTACAAAGCTGTACACATCGCCTTCTGCATATATAGGTATCCATTTTCCTGTTTTAAGTACATCGTAGTTGTTTCTTAATGAAATTATTTTTTTGTACCAGTTAAGGAGCTCAAGGTTTTCATTTCCCCAGGGATAACAACCGCGGTTTAAAGGATCTGCATAACCTTCCATTCCAGCTTCGTCTCCGTAATAAATGCAGGGCACTCCTGGAAAACTCATTACAAACAGGGAGAGAAGTTTTAATCTAGCTACAGCTATGGCCTTTTGTTCAGGAGACAATTTAAACTTGGCTTGTTCTTCTTTAGATATTAAATCTTCGGGTGGCGCATCGCCCAGGAGTGTTAAAACACGGGGGACATCATGGCTGCCTATTAAATTCATTGCAGAATAAAAATGATGTATTGGATAATTTTCATAGATATTCATAAGCCGAAGATGAGTTAGTTGAGCATCAGTTTTTCCCAGAATATAATCCAGCAAGATGTTTCTTAAAGGATAGTTTGTTACTGAATCCAATTCTTCGCCTAATAAATATTCGCGCCTTTTCCCATAGCTGATTTTATTTGATGCGTCTTCCCATACCTCACCTATAAGAACTGATTCTGGATCAATTTCTTTCATAGCTTTTCGAAAAGTTTTTATGAATTCATCCGGAAGTTCATCTGCAACATCTAAACGCCATCCTTTAACGCCCATTTTCATCCAGTATTTTAACACACTATCTTCATCATGAATGATGAAATTTTGATAAGAGACTTCCAGTTCATTAACATTAGGTAGAGTGTCTATTCCCCACCAGCATTCATATTTTTCAGGATATTCATAAAAACGATACCACGGATAGTATGGTGATTCCTTTGATTGATAAGCGCCTAAACTTGGATAACTTCCTTCTTTGTTAAAATAAATGCTGTCACTCCCTGTATGGCTGAAAACACCGTCTAAGATTATAGATATACCCATTTTTTCGGCTTCAGCACATAGTTTGCTAAACAGATGGTTATCTCCAAACATTGGGTCAATCTTTTTGTAATCAGAAGTATCATACTTATGGTTGCTCGGAGATTCAAAAATTGGATTAAAATAGATTACGTTTATTCCAAGTTCTTTTAAATAAGGGAGTTTTTTTATTACACCTAATAAGTTTCCGCCGAAAAAATCATAAGTGATAATTTTCCCTGTTTCAGGGTCTCTCCTATAAAGAGGCACATCATCATTCCAATTATGGTAAATACAGTTTTTCTTCTTGGGATTTAATATCTTGCCATCTTTATTGCCGTTATAAAAACGGTCTACAAATATTTGATAAATAATTGACTCTTTAAACCAATTGGGAGTGTGGGCGTCTTTTTTATAAACGGTAATTTGATATGACGGAGGTTCATGTTCTTGGATTTGACCAATACCTCCCAGACAACCGGGGTTGTTTCCATAATAGTATGTTATACCTTGTTTAACTACAATAAAGTAATACCATAAAAGGTCCGGTACAGAAGGAGCAAGTATCTCAGCTTTATAGTCTTTGATTTCTCCTGTGTTTTTAATCAATTTCATATCTATTTTTTCTTCTCCTGTTCCCTCTCTCCAGAGCCGAAGAATTACTGAATTTGGAGGCTTTTTTGAGTGAATTCTAATTTTTAAAGAGATTTTTTCTTTACATGAGGCAGCTCCAAAAGGGCTGCGATAATATACATCGTGAGAATTATGGAAGATCCAGTCTTGTTTCATTAGACTCACCTTACCATTGCTTTAGAAATAATCAATATTAGTTTTTCATAGAAAAATAATATTATGTAAAACGAAACATAATAAAATCTCTCTGAATTGACCATAATAAAAAAATGATACAGCAAGGAGGTGTTTTATGGAAAATTCAATAACATTAATGGTGAGGGATCCTTTTTGGGTTTTTGCTTATTGGGAATTAGTGAGCGAAACAAGGAAGGTATTTAAAGGAATTCCACCGGTTTTAAAAGTTAAAAACCTGACCGAGAAAAGTTATTGTTTTATTTATACAAATGAGTTTGCAGACAATTGGCATATAGAAGTGGAAAAGCCTGGCAGCACCTTTGAAGTGGAATTGGGGTATATTGTGGATGGTGTGTTTCAAACTTTAGCCGTATCAAATAAAGTTACAACTCCAAGAAACAGCGTTTCTAACAACTTTGAAGAGTATTATAGAATTTTTAGGAATGATGTGTTTCAAGTGTTGAAGTTTTTAGAGAAAGGGATAACAAGTCCTGGTTCAGAATATCTAAAAAGTGAGGATGATTAATTTGGAAAAAGGATACGTATCACTGGTACTACACGCACATCTGCCTTATGTAAGGCACCCAGAGCATGAGTTCTTTTTGGAAGAAAAATGGTACTATGAAGCGGTGACCGAGACTTATATTCCGCTCATAAAAGTTTTTGATGCTTTAATAAGAGAAGATGTTGATTTTAGAATTACGATGACATTAACTCCTACACTGGTGTCTTTGATGTCAGATGAATTAATACAAAAAAGATACAAGCATTACCTTGAAAAATTAATTGAGCTTTCGGAAAAAGAAGTAGAACGCACACGGTTACACCAGCCAGAATTCCATGATACAGCTAAGTTTTATCGTTCTCTTTTTAGCGAAGTTTATCAAATTTATACTGATTATTGTAAGGGAAATCTTGTGGGGGTTTTTAAAAGGTTTCAGGATTCAGGTCACCTTGAAATCATTACATCTGCTGCCACTCACGGTTTTTTGCCCCATATGGTTCAGGTTCCGGAAGCGGTTAGAGCCCAGATTAAAGTGGGAATCGATAGTTATATTAAGCATTTTGGCAAGAGGCCTAGAGGTTTCTGGCTGCCGGAATGTGCCTATACTTCTGAGTTGGATGAATTTTTAAAAAAAGAAGGTATAAGTTATTATATTTTAGAAACCCATGGAGTTTTGTTTGCTGATCCGAAACCAAAATATGCTACTTTTGCTCCAATTTTATCTCCCGGAGGTGTGGCGGCTTTTGGAAGAGATATAGAGTCATCAAAACAGGTTTGGAGTGCTACAGAAGGATATCCCGGAGACTATGAGTATCGTGAATTCTACAGAGATATTGGGCATGACCTGGATTTTGACTACATTAAACCATATATACATCCTGATGGAATCAGAATACAGACAGGTATAAAATATTATAAAATAACAGGCAAAGTTGATTTAAAGGATAAACAGCCATATAACTATAAAAGAGCAATATCAAAAGCCGAAAAACATGCCGGGAACTTCATGTTTAATAGGGAACATCAGATTAGATATGCTTCAGGAGGAATGGATAACCCCCCTATTGTTTTGTGCCCTTATGATGCAGAACTTTTTGGACATTGGTGGTTTGAAGGCCCGAAATG
This sequence comes from Thermosediminibacterales bacterium, assembly GCA_029982205.1. Taxonomy (GTDB): domain Bacteria; phylum Bacillota; class Thermosediminibacteria; order Koleobacterales; family JARRCM01; genus JARRCM01. Next base: position 4,743 of record JARRCM010000031.1, on the reverse strand, counting down.
GCTTGAGTTTTTATTTCGGAAAGCATCAAAAGACCAGAACACTTTTAAATTCATTACTCCTTCTGAATACCTTGACAAATATCCTAAAATCCAGATATGCAGCCCGAACCCTTCCAGCTGGGGCAATAAAGGCTATTTTGAGGTATGGCTGAACAAAAACAATGACTGGATATACAGACACCTCCATCAGGCAGCCCGTAAAATGGTGGAACTTACCGAAAGGTTTAAAGATGCACGAGGCTTGCAGCGGGATGCCTTAAACCAGGCGGCAAGGGAGCTTTTGCTTGCCCAGAGTAGTGATTGGGCATTTATAATGGATTCAGGCACTATGGTAGAATATGCTGTTAAAAGGACAAAAGACCATATATATCGTTTTAACAAACTCTATGAGGATATTGTTAACAATAAAATAGATGAAAATTGGCTGCGGAATATTACATATCTGGATAACATATTTCCAGATATAGACTATAGGGTATACCAAAAAAAATCATGAAGCGCACTGAAAATGGTGCGCTTCGCTATTTTACCGGAAGTTGGTCATTGGATTCAATCATCTTTTCTATTTTATCATTGTAAAACCGGAACAGATTTTCGATGTCGTTTTCTGTCTTACCTTCTATAGATAAGAGACAGAAAGGTTCATCTGCGTCAGGGATTACAAGAACACTGCCGTTTTTGTGAAAAAGCTTGACACCTTCTAATGCTTCGATTTTTGTATCTTTTTCCTGATGCTGCATAAAATGGCGGATAACCTGACCTTTGAATTTCCAGGGGCATTTAATTTTGGCTTCTTTGAAAAAATACTCTGGGATTTCTTTTATTAATGATTCAAGGGAAGAACCTGTCATATTCAGGTAATCCAATAGATTTATGATGTTTGTGAAACAGTCATCATAAGCTTCCATCTGGTATTGTTTAGATAAAAGTTTAGGAAGTGATGAGCTGGCTCTATAGACTTTACCGCCGTGAATTTCAGATAGTTTTTCAAAAATGCCTGGTGCCTTGTACGGCACCACAATAACAGAATCAGGGTTACGTTTCATTTTTATTAAGGATAAAAGTGCCAAAAGTGTATTTTCCTCAATTATCTGACCGGTTTTTGTTATTACTTGAAAAGAGTCTCCAGAACCATTTATTGAAAACGTAATGTCCGGATTCATATTTTCTGCTAAAGGATAAGCTTCAATTGAGAGTTTTTGAAAAAACTTCTCACACAATTGTTCTATAGTTTTTGAAGGAGCTTGATAACAAATAGTTAGTTTATTCTGTATGGTAGGAGACTTAAACTCAAAACTCTGAAGTTTGTTATCAAAATACAGTTCAAACAGGTCTTCTTTTAAAGTTTTGACACTTTTTATATCAGTAGCTTTACAAAACTGAAAATCGCTCCTTTGAACTGAGGCCTGCAGTTTTCGCCTTAAATCTTTATCAATATTTATACCTTTTTCATCAAAAAATTCTATGTTTGTGATGTCTCCATCAAGATTCATTTTTATAGCTCCTGTGAGATTCAAATATTTAATTGCCCAGCGAAAAACAGGCAGCGGGCAGTCACCCATGTCAATAACTTCGGCACCACCTGAAAGCAAACCTGCAACCAATGATGATTTTAACATATCATTAAGAGGCTTTTTTTCACAACTTATACCTATTTTCTTAGCATGTTTAACATTATTATCTGAAAGCATACTGGCATAAGCTCCACCTAATCTGATTACAAATTCAGGTGTGATTTCATCACTAACTATACCTTTTATTCCGCTTGAGCCAAAAAGGCTTTTAGGAGAGCGATTGCCCCATATAACATTAGAAGTAACTACAGTTTCAGCATCAATGATTTTTTGAGGCCATATTTTCACACCAGGCCTTATTACTACACGGTTTTCTAAAATGGTGTTTTCGCCGATTACTGCACCTTCAAAAACAGAACTGCCTGATTTTATTATGGTGTTTTTACAAATCAGTGCACCGCGGAGTTCGGAAGAAGGGCCGATGTAACAATTGTCATTTATTATGCTTCGCTTAATCGAGGCATTTCGTTTAACTGTAACATTGTTACCTATTATTGTATAACTGTCCAATAGAACTCCTTGTTCAATATTACAGTTACTGCCAATTACTACAGGTGGATTGATTTTACAATTTAGTGGTATTTTTGTACCTCTACCAACATGAATTCCTTCATCGGATTGACTTAAAAAATTTCCTTTTACTTTGTTTTCTAGTATGTCCCAATGTGCTTTTATATACGTATCGGGGTTTCCGATGTCACACCAGTAACCGTTAGATATAAAGCCGAATAGGGGTTTTCCTTTTTTCAGAAGCAGTGGAAAAAGGTCTTTACTAAAATCAAATACGGTTTCTTTGTCGAAATACTCTAAAACCTCAGGTTCAAGAATATAGATACCGGTATTTACTGTGTCGCTGAATACTTCTGACCAATCGGGTTTTTCAAGGAAACGAACTATTCGGCCCTCATAATCAGTTACTACAACACCATATTCCAATGGAATATCTTGTTTTGTAAGTACAAGAGTTGCCAAAGCCCCTTTGTTCTTATGAAACTCTATAGCTTCGGTAAGGTCAATATCTGTTAATACATCACCACTTATTACTATAAAAGTTTCATCCAAAAAATCTTGAGCGTTTTTTACACTTCCAGCAGTTCCTAGCGGTATTTCTTCAATATAGTACTTAATGTTCATACCAAACCTTGAGCCGTCTTCAAAATGATATTTTATTACATCCGGGCGATATTGAAGTGTAGCACATATATCAGTAATATCATGTTTTTTTAAAAGATTGAGAATATGTTCCATCATAGGTCTATTCATAATAGGCATCATAGGCTTTGGAAGGTCACATGTTAAAGGGCGAAGCCGTGTACCTTTTCCGCCAGCCATAACTACTGCTTTCAAAATTCCACCTCCAACATTTGTTTGTTATAAAACTTATGCTGAAACCTTATGAACTATACACCTTAACTCCTGGTTGATACAGTAGTTGGCGACTTAAATTTCATAAAGGGTTTCCACGGAGAATGTTCATACTCTTTTAAGGTTTCAGAATAGACTTCAACGGTTTTCTGTGCTATATTTTCCCATGAAAAACGTTTTTTTACCATGTTCAGGCCTTTAGCCTTAATTTTTTGTGCTAGTATTTGATTTTCCAAGATTGTGTTTATTGCTTTTGCCAGCATTTCAGGATTGCCTGGAGGTACTTTAAGGCCATTTTCTCTTTCATCGACGATTTCTTTAAACCCGCCGGTGTCACTGACTATTACCGGTACCCCTGCAGCCATAGCTTCAAGAGCAACAATACCAAAAGGTTCATATAAGCTTGGAAAGATTGCTGCTGATGAAGCATTGAAAAGACTGTTTCTGACCTTATCATCAATATAGCCGGTAAATATCACTTTATGAGCTATCCCTAATTCGCTGGCTAATTTTTTAAGTGCAGGTGACCTAGGGCCATCACCGCTTATAACAAATTTGACATTTGGATTTTCGGCTAACACAATAGGCATTGCTTTAAGAGCTATCTGAACACCTTTTTCTTCAACAAGCCTTCCGATAAAAAAGATGATTTTTTCATCATCTGAGGCATAATCGCTGCGTTTGAATTTAATATCTAGGTCTTTTAAAGTATTTACTTCAATTCCGTTTGGTATAATACGTATTTTATCTTCGGGAAGACTAAAAAGATTCTGTAATTCGTTTTTCATGTATTTACTGCAACATATAACCTTCCATGCTTCATAGTTTAACCACCATTCTACACTGTTTATATAGCTCTGAGTTTGGTTATAAATTCCACCGTTCCTTCCCCATTCGGTAGCGTGAATTGTTGCCACCAGGGGGATTCGAAAAGAATGTTTTAATGCTTTTCCGCTATAAGCTGTCATCCAGTCATGGCAATGGATAATATCAAAGTTGCCTGTTTGTAAAATTAAGTTAATTGCCTTTTCAATCATACTCATATTAAGGTGTAGAACCCATAGTTTGAAATCATTAGTGACTATATCATAAGGGTGGACCCAATGAATATAAACACTTTCTGAATGTTGAGGGAGTTCTTTCTCAAAGTTTTCAGGTATGCATGTAATGACATGTATTTCATGGCCATTTCGAGCTATTTCTCTAGAAACATGATAAACATGTCGTGCAAGTCCACCTATTACCCTGGGAGGGTATTCCCAGGACAGCATTAATATCTTCATTTTAATTCCCACCGGCCTTTGATTATAACTTCTATTATTTCCTAAAATATTGCCCGTTTGAGCAAATCTAACATAGTATTATTATTCCAGAAGCGTTTATTAAATATACAAATTATAGTAAAAAATGAATATAGATAAATTAATAAAAATATAAATATACAAGGCAGTTTGTGTTAACTTGGAAAAATTTATAGGGGGTTTTCATATGTTAAATAAGAAAAAGTGGGTGGTTTTTGTTTTGATGTTTTTTCTATTAACTGCTTTTACATCAGCTTGTAGTTTGTTTAAAAAAAGTGAGCAACAGTTCCTTGAAAAATCTGAAAAAAACTGGCAGGGAATAATAACATTATGGGATTATCCCAGATGGCCGGACTCCAAAGGTAACAGGTTTCACTGGATCGAAGAAAAGATAAAGGAATTTGAAACTGAAATTCAACCAACATTTTTTTCCAGCCCTAGAAATGTTGAAAACATTGACTTTAATAAGCTAACAAAGTCTACACTACAAAACGGGTTTTTGG
>JARRCM010000030.1 GCA_029982205.1 Thermosediminibacterales bacterium | reverse complement strand
ATTATAATAGTGTGCTTTTGAATTCTAAAGAAAAAAGCATAATGCTTAAAAAAGAAGAAATGATGCTTGATTTAGGAGGAATTGCAAAAGGTTATGCTGCCGATGAAGTTTCTAAAATTTTAAAAGAAAATCACGTAAAACATGCAATAGTTAATTTGGGAGGAAATGTTTTGGCTTATGGCAATAAGCCTGACGGCAGTAAATGGAGAATAGGAATTCAAAAACCGTTTGCTCCAAGGGGTGATTATGCGGGAGTTGTTAGTGTAATAAATAAAGCTGTTGTAACTTCTGGCATTTATGAAAGATATTTCGAAGAAAACGGCAAAATATATCATCATATACTTGATCCTGAAACGGGCTATCCTGTTGAAAACAATTTAATGTCTGTTACTATAATAACCGATAAATCTATAGATGCCGATTCATTATCCACATCTGTTTTTGCAATGGGGCTAAAAGAAGGTTTAAATCTAATTGAAAAGCTTGATAATACTGAGGCAATCTTCATTACAAAAGACTCAAAAATATATTTAACTTCAGGTTTAAAAAACTCCTTCAAATTAACTGATAACAGTTTGAATATAGTTGATTAAATATTTAAGATGAAAAAACCCTATCCATTTACTGAATAGGGTTATATAAAAAGGAGAACCGGGAGGTATGCTTACTTATGTTAGTTGTTTAATTAAAAGCTATCACCTTCCTTTTTTTTATCTTTTCTTTTGGTTATATTATATTTTTTTTTTAATATATTTTAAATCAACCGTTAGTCCCATTTTATATAGGTCTTAGGAACTATATATTACATAAAGTTTCTTGGTTATGCAAGAATTTTCTTTCGTTAACAAGATAATCAATGATTTCTTCCGCTCTTTTTGGAGAAATACGCCCCCTTAAATCAAGAAGCCAAATAACCTCCCCGTTGCACAAAGACAAACCTGCTTCTACAGGGGATATGTCTTTAGAAAGTTTAGCCATTTGCAAAAACGTAAGGACAGGATATTCTTCCGCCAGGCGCTGCATAATTTGAGGCGTCTGGTCTTTTGAATAAACATCAACCACCACGATGCTTAACAAATTGTCTTCAGCTCCGTATCTGAAACCCCGGCATGCTACAGACCTTATAATACCTTCTATGAAATTTTCCTGGTCTTTTACCAGAATAATTATTCCCATTTGGGGAGTTTTTATATTTCTTGATTTTTTTAATAAATAACATGCCACACTGTACAGGATGCTAAAAAGACCGTACATTGCACCTATCAATATAAACAAAAACCCCAAATCAAAGTTTCTTAAGCTGTTAAAGGCCATCTCATCCCCCCCCATTCAGATTATGACAACGAAAACAAAAAAGAGCATACTTTATAATATGCCCTCAATAATTAATAGGTGAGACTTAAGGTGAGATGCAAAAGCAAAATAAAGGTTTTTTGTATTATATAAGGTTGTTTTTTATGGCATATATCGCAGCCTGAGTTCTGTCTAAAACATCCAGCTTTCGTAAAATACTGCTCACATGGTTTTTAACTGTTTTTTCACTTATTGCCAATTTGTCAGCTATTTCTCCATTAGTAAGACCCTGTGCGATCAGTTTTAAGACCTCCAACTGCCGGTCTGTCAAAGCGTTTTTTGTTTTTTCCTGCTTATCAGCTTTCTTTTCAGAAAGCCTGCAGAATTCTGACAAGAGCTCTTTTGTCATGCTGGGTTGTATATATGACTCACCTTGATAAACCGCTCTTACAGCTTTTATAAGGCCTTCAGGTTCAACATCTTTTAATACAAAACCTAAAGCTCCTGCCTTTACTGCTTCAAAAAGGTATTCAGGGTCTTCATGAATTGTAAGGATAACCACCCCTGCCCGCAGCCCTTCTTGTTTAAAAATTCGCGTCGCCTCAACACCGTTAAGTTTCGGCATATTTATGTCCATAAGCACAACATCCGGGTTTAATTCTTTTGTCTTAGCTACAGCTTCTTCTCCATCCTGTGCCTCGCCCGTTACCAAAATATCATGTTCCATTTCAAGGATTTTTTTTAGGCCCTTTCTGATTAAGGCATGGTCATCTGCTATTAAAACTTTGATCGTTTTATTTCCTTTGGTAACTTTCATTTTTGCTCTCCTCATCAAAGTTATCCAAGGGAATTTTCAGAAAAACACGGGTTCCTTTGCCGGGTTTTGAATATATCTCCAGTTTACCGCCCATGAGTTGGGCTCTTTCTTTAATTCCCATCAGACCGAATGTCTCTATACCCGCTTTTTTATCGTTAAAAACCTTTTCAGTATCAAAACCCCGGCCATCATCCCTTATCAGCATGGTTACATAATCATTATTAAACTCAATTTTTAAAAAAACCGTATTGGCCTTTGCATGTTTTTTAACATTGTTAATAGCTTCTTGTAAGATTCTGAATATGGTGACTTCTAAAATTGAAGGAAGTTTCCTTTCATTACCTATAACCGAAAAGCTTGTTTCTATATTGTTCTGTTTTTCAAAAATGCTTAAATATTTTTTGATAGCCGGGACCAGACCCATGTCGTCTATAAGCATAGGTCTTAAGTCAAATATAATTTTCCTAAGTTCCTGCAAAACCCCTCTCAGGTTGTTTTTTAACTCCGAAATCTCCTGCCGGGCTTTATTTATGTCTTTATCAAGCAAGCGTTCACATACTTCACTACACATAACCACATTAGCAATGGTTTGAGCCGGGCCGTCATGGATGTCCCTGGCAATCCTCTTCCGTTCTTCCTCCTGGGCTTGAATAATCTTTGCTCCTAACAACTGTCGTTTCTGTATTCCATCTATTTGTAAAGTAATATCTTTCATATCGCCTTTAAGAAATCCTGTAATCACGCTCAATTGAGACATGAGATTTTCTGCCCGTTTTACATTTTCCATTAAGTTTTTAAGCTGAATTTCAAGTTCATTTCTTCTAAGACGTATCTGTTTTTCTTCAGCTCGTTTTAAAGACAGGCTTATTTGCAGCTGATTTGCTTTATCATATGCCTCTTTAATATCCTCCTGTGAATATTTATTAAAGTTGCGGCTTACAATCATCAGCTTGTAACGCGCATTTTTTGCATGTTTTTCCAGATGCTCGACTTCCTTTATCAGCTCCACTGCTCTTTGTTTAAGGTTTAACAATTCTCTCTCAATCTTTTGACATTCATTCCGGGTGGTTTCAGCTATGTCAAAAATTTCTTTCTTGCCTTTTTCTAAAGCATTAAGCGCCTTGTTTATAACCTTGTCTAGATGTTCTGCAACATTAATTTCTTTATCCCCTTTATCTCCCATCATTACACCTTCCAACGACATCTTTATATATATTATTCTATAAATCGAGGTTTTTTCCTTCTGTTGAAGCATAAAAGCTCACCCCAAAGGGTGAGCTAAACAGAACAAATAAGTTTTTTCTTTATAAACCGGCTTGTTTTTTCAAAGTTTCAGCTTTATCTGTGCGTTCCCAGGGCAAGTCCAAATCGGTGCGTCCAAAATGGCCGTATGCCGCCACCTGTTTATATATAGGCCTTCTCAAGTCAAGGTCCTGGATTATTGCAGCAGGCCGCAGGTCAAAATTCTTCCGGATAAGCTCGACAATCTTTTCATTGTCAAGTTTACCTGTTCCAAAGGTGTCAACCATAACTGAAACAGGTTGAGCCTTGCCTATTGCATAAGCCACTTGTACTTCACATTTATTGGCTATACCTGCAGCCACAATATTTTTTGCTACATATCGAGCGGCATAACTCGCTGACCTGTCTACTTTTGTAGGATCTTTACCTGAGAAAGCTCCTCCTCCGTGTCTGGCATATCCACCGTATGTGTCAACTATTATCTTGCGGCCTGTAAGGCCTGTATCGCCTTGCGGCCCCCCTACAACAAACCTTCCTGTGGGATTTATATAATACTTGGTGGATTCGTCCAGCAATTCAGGGGGGATAACTGCCTTAACAACGTTTTCTATCATGTCTCTCTCAATAGTTTCACGGCTTACTGAAGGTTTATGCTGTGTGGATATAACAACTGTATCAACTCTTACTGGTTTATCATCTTGATACTCAACGGTTACCTGGGTTTTCCCGTCAGGCCTCAAATACGGTAAAATCCGCTTCTTCCTGACTTCTGAAAGTCTCCTGGCAAGTTTGTGAGCAAGGGAAATAGGCATAGGCATAAGTTCAGGGGTTTCGTTTGTGGCAAAGCCAAACATCATTCCCTGATCTCCTGCCCCTATTTCGTTTTTACCGTTTTTGTCACTGGCAGTTCCTTCTCTGATTTCAAGAGCAGCGTTTACACCCATAGCAATATCTGGAGACTGTTCATCAATAGAAGTTAAAACTGAACATGTATCACAGTCAAACCCGTATTTTGCCCTTGTATAACCTATTTCTCTAATCGTTTCCCTTACTATTTTAGGAATATCAACATAACATTCGGTAGTTATTTCTCCAGCTACCATGACAAGACCAGTCGTTACCATGGTTTCACAGGCTACCCGTGCCATTGGGTCTTTCTTAAGTATTTCATCTAAAATAGCGTCTGAAACCTGGTCACATATTTTATCAGGATGACCTTCTGTTACAGATTCAGATGTAAATAAATATCTTGACATCCGGAGCCCCTCCTTTATTTAAAATAACCTCTCCCATTCATGGAAGAGGTCAGATCTCTTGTGAATCAGAGTTCTGTTTAACGACATATACGTTTTTTTCAAATCAAATATTAGCATAACAATGTCGAAAAGTCAAATCAAATTATCTGATGGCTGATTGTTAAAACAAGCAGGCCGGCAACCATATTGCCAGCAGCTACCGCAGGGAACGCCTGCCAGAATTTAAGTCCTAATAGTGAAGCAGCAATACACCCTGTCCAGACCCCTGTGGAAGGTAAAGGTACTGCCACAAACAAAAACAGACCGATAATTCCATATTTCTTTATTTGATGACTTTTTTTGGCAGATCGTCTTAACGACCAGTCTATTAAACGCCTGAACAAAACTGTTTTTCGTAAAAAACCAAAAAACGGCTGTAAAAATATAAGCAAAACAGGAGCCGGCAGCAGGCTTCCTGCAACACTTAAAAAATACGTTTCCCATGTTGGTATACCCATTGATATCCCCAGCGGAATTGAGCCCCTGAGTTCAGAAACAGGCATAGCTGATAATAAAAAAACCGTCAGTTCGTCTTTTATTGATTCCCAAAACACAAACAGATTCATCAACATCACCGCCTAATTATCACTTTAATTAATATTCCATATACGTTCTGCAACAAATATTTTATTCTTCATATTACAGTTATATCCTCGTTTGAAATTTATGTTTCACCTGTTGGGTGAATGTTTGAAAATCTATGAAAGTGTATTTCTGCAAGTGTTATCAGTGTTTTTTGGGCTTTATAGGTAAAAGTTATTCAACATTATATGGCTTAACGCGCCACAAAAAAATCAGTATCCCGCTAATTGGTGACTGCATCAACAAAAAATATGTCTAAACAAGTTTTTATTTTAGCCCTTTTCCATTGAATACGACTTGTGGTAAAGGCTATAGAGAAAATAAATTGTCAGTATAACTAACATACCTATAAAAAAATATTTGCTGTGCTGCCTTAATGCCTGTATAATTAGACCCTTGTTCCCTTTATAAGTTCGCCCTAGAAGCATCATTGTGAACGACCATGGATATATCCCAGAAAAAGTCAGCAGGCCATATTTCCATGGTTCTATTTTACTCATACGTTAGAAACATACTCTTATAATACTTAATTCCTTGTAAGGCAATGTAAGGCAATAATACAAGCTATCAACCATGCACCCCCGGCAGCGAACCCAGCAAGCACATCACTGGCAAAATGCACCCCAAGATATATTCTACTTAATCCGATTGCAAAAATAAGTACAAATGTTGATAACACCACATACCAAGCAGGTTTAGAGTTTTTCCGCATATTCACCCATAATAAATAGCCAAGCATTCCGTAAAATGCTGCAGATACCATCGCGTGTCCACTGGGAAGGCTGTATCCTCCTACTTCCACTAAATGCTGAATGCTCGGACGGGAGCGATGGAAAATCGCTTTTAGAGCTTCATTTAATATCCAACCACCTGCCAAGCTGCTTGTTAATATTACCGGTTCCCAAATATGCTTGAGGCGGAAATATAAAAATCCACCTACAACTAAAAGTAAACTAATCTCTACTGCTGCTGAACCCAGGTTAGTAACAAAAATAGCTACTCGTGTTAATCCTTCACTGGTAAAGCCACGTATAAAATTTTCTACCACTGCATCAAAAGTCCCTAGCTCCTGGTATAAGAGGTCTTCTGCAAGTTTCACAAATAAAAGCAAAAGTAATAAACCTACTGTTATACCTCCTGTCAGCGGCAGGCCAAGTTTTACTAATGGTGAAAATGTTAATTTCTTTTTAGTTGTCATATGTTTCATCCTTCTTTTTTATCTAGATTATCAAATTGGGTATGTTAAACTGAAATTGTCTTGTTTAGGAATAGTTTCTAAATACTGTCGTCCCATAGCGTCTAAAGCTAGGCATGTTTCCAACTTTCCCTTATTTATCAATTGGGAACCTAATACCTTGCCGATTGAGATAAAAATATGCGTATTATTAAACCACCGGGATGCTTGGGCCAGCTTCTCCGGCCCCATATGAAAGCGATGACCATATTTCTGAAAAAAGGGCACGCCTAATTTGAAGCCTGTCCAATGTGCTGATATTCAACACAGCACTACTCCCTTTTTTTGCCTTTGACCTTACCCCATAACCATAATGTCATCAGTCCCATGGAAAGCCAAATTAAAGCCAAAAAGAACAAACCGCCCAATAAAGGTATATTAAAGGCTGCAATAATTATTACTCCACCTACTGTCGCTACCTGCCACAGTGGGTAATCAATTGTGTCAAAGAAGTGTTCCCCAATGATAAGGCTGCAAACAGCTATAGTTACCAGTAAAAAGAGCAGTGAAATTATGGCGATAATGGCCACTAGCGGAATGCCAATAATAGTAATTGCCAATAAAATACTTGCTGCAATTAGAAAAAGACTTGTTACAAATCCTATCAAAATTACCCGTCCAGGCGATTGACGTATCATTTCCGTAAATGGTTCAATTTGCTTTCTGATTAAGACCGTAGTAATAACGGTTAAAATGGCCATAATCAAACTCAAACCAAGCTTTAATAACCATATTCCTAATAAAAGTCCAACTGCAATTAATAAACTGTTCTTAGTTGCCTCATCAAAAGTTATATTGAAAACATTTTCCCTGATTTGAGCACCCTGCTCTTGGTCAATATTACCACCTACCACCAAGATTGGACCAGCTATTTGGGCAGAATGCTTAATATCCAAATCACCATTTATTACTATTACGGCGTCGCTGACTGATCCATAAATAGTTGCATCTGCTCCTATAACAACGACATTTTCAACAATCTGTCCTTGAGGCACAACGGTATCTTGACGTTGTAAAATATTTCTATCAGCCGCAATAGCATTGGACGACATTAAAAAAAGGAACAGAAGACTCAAACAAATAAAAAGTCTTAATTTTTTCTTCATCCATTTCACCCTCTTTAAGCATTATCTATACCAACAAGCGACGTAGTGACCACACCGATATTAACAGAACTATCACTGCAAACGTCAATAATCCTTCTATTAAAAATGGAACCATGCTAGTTAAAAGCGGGGCCATGTGTAAAAAACTTAACACAATGCTAACAATAGATGATGCAAAACCTGTCCCAAATATCGTATATGATGGACCGAGCAATAAAATCATAAGTCCCAACAGCATTACAATCCAGCTAAACCAAGTAACTTTACTATCGCTTGGCACCGGCATATAGCTATTTGTATTTATCGCATTCATTACGTTTTCCTCAATTGTGTCGGGAATTTCTAAGGAATAAAAAACCTCTTGGACCATTTTCCTTTGTGAAGAAAGTTGTTCCAAAAGCCCCCGGCATTTGTTGCAAGTCATTAAGTGATTTTCCACTAGTTCGTGCTCTTCCTTGCTTAACTCCCCATCAATGTAAGCCGAAATTAATTTGTCAACATGTCCTTTCATACTAATCACCACCTGTTTTGAAGTTTTTCTCTTAAGGCCAACCTTGCTGCATGAATTCGCGATTTAACAGTACCAACCGGAACTTTTAAAATTTTGGCTATTTCTTCGTAAGAAAAACCCTGTACATCCCGCAGCACAATTATGTTCCGGTGTTGGGTAGACAACTTTTGCAAGGCTTTCCTTATGTTTAACTCTAATTCTTTGTCTTCAATGGGGTCTCGCCAGTTTCCACTAAAAGCAGCATGTTCGTTTATCCACTGCTGGGTGGCAACTTTTTCTTTACCCCTTCTCTTCAATTTATCAGTGGAAAGGTTGGTTACTATACGGCTCAACCATGATACAAATGCATATTCGCTGTTTAATTTTTTTATAGAATAGTAGGCCTTTAAAAAAGCTTCTTGCGAAACATCTTCAGCCTCCGTCCGATCATTTAATATTGCGAAAGCTTGTCGGAACACAGGCCCTTTGTATAGTCTGACTAAATCCGCAAATGCATCTTTATTCCCTTTCTTAGCCTTTTTAACCAAGTAATAAAGCTCTTGATCCATGCTACGCCAGCTCCAATCAAATATCCTGCCTACTTATATTTCATCAACTTTAAAATATTCTTTCCTGCTAAATGATTAATCCACATAGAAATTATAAAATCCAAGCCCATTTTGCAAGTCTCCTTTTTATAGTCTTTACTGAAATGACTGGTTATTAACTGTAAAAGTTCACTAAAAACCAAAAAATTATCTAAAAAAGCATTCCCACTCGCTTCATCTTACAGAAATACAAGAAAAATGATGATATAATATAGCTAGCAGGTTTGATTATAGAATATTTTCAAAAAACCTTGGAGGTGTATTGCATTATGAAAAAAATAAGGGCTGTAATTGTTGATGATGAAGCTCCCGCTCGGGAAGAGATGATGTTCCTTTTAAAAAAACATGATGACATAGATGTTGTTGGAAGTGTTTCAGGAGGAGAGGAAGCTCTTCAAAAAATATTGGAATACAAGCCAGACCTCCTTTTTCTGGACATCCAGATGCCCGAACTGTCAGGATTTGACCTTATATCTCTTATAAAAGAATTAAAACCCAAACCAATTGTTGTTCTGGTTACAGCATATGATAAGTATGCCTTAAAGGCTTTTGAATTTGAAGCATTAGATTATCTTTTAAAACCTGTAAATGAAAAAAGAATCGAAAAAACCCTTCAGAGGGTTAGAGAAATACTTAATCGCTATAAAATTTCAGACAAACTGGATTCATTGATAAACAAGCTCGATAGTGAAGGTCCGGATTTCACTAAGATTCCCGCTGAAAAGAACGGCCGTATTTATCTTATAAATCCTTCAGATATATATTACGCTTATTCGGAAGAAGGAAAAACTTTCATTAAAACCAGAAACAACAGTCTATTAACAAGTTTTACCCTGCGTGACCTGGAAAAACGCTTCGACAGCACTGCTTTTTTTCGGGCTCACAAAAGCTATCTTGTGAACCTGAACAAAGTTAAAGAGATTCAACCCTGGTCTTACAGCACATATAAGCTGGTCTTAAAAGACGGCAGTGAAATAAATGTCAGCAGGAATCATGCTAAAGAACTCCGAGGCATCTTAGGAATATAATTGTCAGTCATATCAAAATATTGCAGGTTACCTGCTTATTTTAACCATATACCTGGAAATCATTGAATAAACTATGCGGATTTTTTATTATTAAGATAAATAAAATTCCAAAAATATCTCAGGAAGGAGGGTAGTTGGTTTTTTGTTTGGTTTTCATCATAATATTTTAATCAAGGGGGTTTATTAATGAACTCTGCTGTACTTGCCATTTTAGCTACTATTTGGTTTGTTATTGCTTACAAGTGGTATGGCAAAAAAATGGAAGACAAGCTTGTCGTTCCTGATGACAGCGTACCTACACCGGCTGTAGAAATGAATGATGGTGTTGACTACTATCCAGCCAAGCCAATAATCCTATTTGGTCATCATTTTTCATCCATAGCAGGTGCAGGCCCGATACTGGGGCCCGTAGGTGCAGTTGCTGCATTCGGTTGGGGAGGGTCAATCCTCTGGATACTTTTAGGAACAGTCTTTATCGGTGCGGTGCATGACTATCTTTCTCTTATGGTATCAGTGAAATTTAAAGGAAATTCAATCCCCGAAATCGCACAGCAAGTTGTCGGCCGCAGGGCGCGCAACCTGTTTTCCATCTTCGTTTTAATAACTTTGATTCTTATTGTGGCTGTTTTCGGTTATGTTGCAACAAACACTTTAATATCAACTCCCGCCGTTGTTATCCCTACTTTCGGCGTAATAGCCGTTGCTATGCTTTTCGGTTATATGGTCTACAGGCTTAACTTTTCAACCTCACTGGCAACAGTACTTGCATTAATCGCTTTGTTCTTCTTAATTTGGCTTGGTTACAAAGTTCCTATTTCACTTCCCTTTGCTCCAAAAACCAATTTCGCTATTTGGTTTATTCTTTTGATGGCTTACGGACTTGTTGCATCAGTTTTACCTGTTTGGCTGCTTTTACAGCCAAGGGACTATATATCTACATGGGTATTAATAATAGGGCTTGTCGCTGGTCTCATCGGAACTTTTATTACACATCCAACTATTAATGCTCCTGCTTTTACAACATTCAACACTTCATCCGGGCCAATGTGGCCTATGCTGTTTATCATAATTGCCTGTGGAGCTATATCCGGTTTCCATTCCCTTGTTGGCGGCGGAACAACTTCAAAACAGCTGGCAAAACAATCTCACGGTCGTTTGGTAGGTTATGGAGCTATGCTTACCGAAGGCGTTCTTGCTACACTTGCACTGTTAACCGTTAGTGCAGGCCTGTTCTGGAAAGCCCCGGCAGGGATGGAACAGTATGCGCTGTTTGATGTGCTAAAAGCCGGCGGACCTATTAAAGCATTTGGTATGGGCTATGGCCGCCTAACTGAACCCCTGTTTGGTGTATTTGGAATGTTGTTTGGTATAACTATGCTTAAGACGTTTGTTATGACTACTCTTGATACAACAATTCGCCTGGGTCGATTTGTTGCAGCTGAACTTATCGGTCCCTCCGTTCCGGCATTCAAAAACAGGTTTGTCGGTTCATTAGCCATTGTTTTACCTGCCTTCTATCTCGGTTATACCGGATCATACAGCATTATCTGGCCCATGTTTGGTGCTGCAAACCAGCTTATAGCTGCTCTGGCACTGCTTATTATCACAGCTTATCTTGTTGGTGTTAAACGGCCGACAAAATACACCATGTATCCTGCGCTCTTTATGATAGTAACGACTTTAGCAGCATTGATTTATCAGGGTTACGGCCATTTCTTCGGACCAAAACCAAACTATGTTTTAGGCATAACATCTGTAGTTCTTTTTATCCTGGCTTTGATTGTTGCCGGTGAAGCAAAGAAAATTTTATCAAAAACTCCTGATGCCGAACCAAACATAAAAGCTTAAGTTAAAAGCCTCCCGATTTCGGGAGGCTTTTAATTATTTGCCTGCTCTATTCTAAAAACCTGGGGTTTGCAGCCCTTAAATCAAATCCTTTTTTTAAGTTGTTTAAAGCTATTTTAATACTTTCAATTATTATCCTTTGAATAAAAGGCAGTTCATATAATGGCTGGGTCTTTATTTTTGTTAAAGCATAGTAGGCCTGTTTGGCTTCTTCCAGTTTGTTCTTTCGAAACAGGAAATCCCATGTAAGCTCCATCATCCTGGTTATTTCCTCTTTTTTGGGCAAAATCAATTCATCACTGAATTTTTTGTAAAACCTTTTCATTTTTGTTAAGTGGTTTTTACCGTTAGAACCTTTTGAATTCAGCTTCAAGTAGATTTCTGCATAGTCATAAACCCTGGGCTGAGAAATAAACCAGTCTTTAAATTCCTGCATGTCGAACAGGTAGAAAGTTTTATCATCAAAATCCGGTTTAAAAACAATTTCTTCAATTTCGTTTGGTTTTTCTGGATCATACCTTTTTTCCACTATATCCTGTTTTCTGAAAAACCTTTTCCAAAATGACATGAGTGTGGGAACAGGTTTCCCGCTAACCCTGTTTTGATTAAGCGCATCTTGTAAAATTTTTAAAGCATATTCATAGTCTTCTAAAACCTCTGCTTCTTTTTTTAATTCCTTTAAAGTAGAATTAAAATCCCTAACTGATATCTCAGGCACAGCCCAGCAGTCCTTTATCCCATCTTTTATATTAACTAAAAGATTTATAGAACAGAGTTTTCTTTTATTCTTAGGATGCCGCCAAGAAAACCATAAAGCGCGGCTGCCTAAGCCGTCAATTGAAGAAACTATGGCTTTATATTGTTTTATCTCAAATTCAGATTTGTCTGTTCCTTCAGGATGTATGCCTATCATTTTTAACCGGCGAATTTCCCGAGAGACAACGTTTTTTGTAATTTCGTCACTGCAAAACTCCAAAACACGCTGAAGGGCTGATAGGGCTTTGCTTTTTTTAATCCTGCCCAGCTGTCGTACAGCCTCCTGGGCAATTTTAGGATCATCAACTTGGGCAAGGCTCTCTAAAAGAATTACAGCTCTCTCGTCTTTGGTATCGCCAAGGTCTTTGATGTAAGCTGTTTTCATCTCAGGAGTAAAGGTGTCAAAATCTTCTAAGATGTATGATACGAAGAACATATCATCATCAATATCCTGAAGCATCTTTTCCATTGAATCAGATGCCATCCTGTCAAAGTCATGCAGAATTTCGTCTAAAGGCAAATTGCCGATATCCACGCCATAATCAGCTAATATCCCAAGAACTCTGGTTTTCGTCATATCATCAACTCTTGGGTTTAAAAGAATATCCATAAGAGGTGATATGATCGAACTGTCGTTTGCGTACTGCAGAGCATAACATACTATAGGGGCAATATCTTCATCCGATTCTTTCAATTTCGAAAGGCATATAGAAACAACCTGGTCTTTTCCGTTTTTAAACAATCTTTCCATGAATTTATCTATTTCCTTGACAGTTAGCTCTTTACCCCTCAGTGAATCCAGAGAATCTAATATTTTTCGTCTTATGAGCAGTGTATAATCTACTTTATTTGTTGTTTTGGTTCCCTTGGCCATCTTTTTGCTCCTTTCCCTGCGTCAAAATGCACAAATGAGGTCGGTCGATACCGCATATTATTTATTCTCCATTTTCTATAAAAGTCCTTCAAAGACATGTTTTTATTTCTGGCCATATTTATTAACATAATAATTTCTTAGGGTTTTAACATCTTCCTTAGAAATCACTTTTGGTACACCTACTAGATGGGCGTTTATAAATATACACGCAGCTTTTTCCACAAGACATGCTGTTTTAAAAGCCTCATCGACCGTTGGACCAACAGCTATCACCCCATGGTTTGCCAGGAGAACGGCGTTCTTTTCCCCCAGTGCTTTCAATGCATTTTTGGCAAGTTCTTCACTTCCAGGCAGAGCATAATCTGCAATATCTACACTTCCGCCAACTAACGACGCCAGGTCTTCAATAACAGGTGGAATAGCTACTCTAGAAACTGCACAAGCACTTGCAAAAATGCTGTGGGTATGAATTATTGCCTTAACATCTTCTCTTGCTTTATAAATTTCTAAATGCAAAGGCGTCTCAGTAGAAGGTTTGCGCTCTCCCTCCAAAACATTGCCCTTAAAATCCAGTGTTACCATGTCTTCCGGGTTGAGCTTCTCGTAAGGCATTCCGCTTGGTGTTATAACAAATACCTGTTTTTTTTCTTCACGTATACTCAAATTTCCCCATGTAGCCACAACAAGCCCCTTTTCTACAAGCCGTAAGCTTGTTTTTACAAGCTGTTGTTTTAATTTAATTATCATCAAACACACCACTTTCTAAATTTTATACCAGATTTTTTAATGTCTGCTCATATGGTTTTCGGACAACCCCTTTATCTGTAATTATCGCTGTAATAAGGTTGTGGGGTGTAACATCAAAAGCCGGGTTAAATACCCTGACTCCCTCAGGTGCTATAACCGTATCCCGGATATGTGTAACCTCATCATGTGCCCTTTCTTCTATTGGTATTTCATCCCCTGTTGTTATGCTCATATCAATCGTGCTAACGGGAGCTGCAATATAAAACGGAATATTGTTCTCTTTCGCAAGCACAGCGAGGGTGTATGTACCTATTTTGTTAGCAGTATCACCATTAGCAGCTATCCTATCGGCGCCTACAATCACCAAGTCCACCATTCCCTTTGACATAACATAGCCGGCCATGTTGTCGGTAATAAGTGTTACCGGAATGTTGTCCTGCAAAAGTTCCCATGCTGTTAGCCTGGCCCCCTGGAGAAAAGGCCTTGTTTCATCTGCAAAAACCTCAATGTCCTTACCGGCTTCATGAGCGGCCCTTATAACCCCTAAAGCCGTACCGTAGCCAACCGTTGCAAGGGCTCCTGCATTACAGTGAGTAAGTATGCGCGCTTTTTGGGGAACCAAAGCGTTTCCAAAACGACCTATAGCCAGATTGCTCTCGATATCTTCTTTCGCTATTTTTTCTGCTTCCTTTTTTAATGCCTCGACAATCTCTTCAGTGGTTAAATTCTTGTGTGACCTGGCAGTTTCCATCATCCTGTTTATCGCCCAGAACAGATTTACTGCTGTCGGCCTTGTCTGCTTTAAAGTCTCGGCTATTTTTTCAAGCTCTTCAAACCACTTTTGACGGTCTTTGGCTTTTATTTCACCGGCGCCTATTGCCATACCGAATGCAGCACTGGCTCCAATGGCAGGGGCTCCCCTGACTTTCATTGTCTTAATTGCATCAGCTACCGAATGATAGTCTCTGCACTCAATGATTTCAAGCTTTGACGGGAGTTTAGTCTGATCAATGAGTTTTAAACAACCGTCTTCCCACTTTATTGGCTGTATGCTCATTTTTAAATTTCACCGCCTTCTTATATTGCAAAGTCAAAACGATGTTTTTCTTGCCGCGAAAATTTCGCTGTTTTAAAGTCTTGCTGTTTTCAAAGCTTCACAGCAAACACACTCTCTTTTACCAATCTTCATCTTCTTTATCATTTCATACAGCAAATTCTTCAGCTTATCAATGTTTTCATTAAACACCTTAATAACTGCTTCATGTGATACCGGTTCTATACTGGGGTCGTCTTCCAATCCTACATCATAATCTGTAATAAGGGATATGTTTACATAACATATCTCTAATTCACGGGCCAGAATGGCTTCAGGATACTGTGTCATGTTTATAACTTCCCAACCGTTCTTTGAAAATTCACGGCTTTCGGCTTTAGTTGAAAACCTCGGACCCTGGACTACTACTACAGTCCCTTTTTCATGAACTCTTATTCCCAATTCTTTAGCTGTAGAAATTGCCAGTTCCCTGAGTTCCGGGCAATAAGGCTCAGCCGCACCAATATGTGTAGTAATCGGCCCATCATAAAAGGTATCCTTTCTGCCCCATGTCCTGTTTACAAACTGGTCGCATACTACAAAATCACCGGGCTTCACATTAGCCTGCAAACTGCCGGCAGCGCACGGCCCTATAATCCTTGTAACACCCAGCTGTTTCATTGCATAAAGGTTTGCGCGATAATTTATCATATGTGGAGGCAGCCTGTGGTCTTTGCCGTGGCGCGGCAGGAAAGCCACCCTTTTATCTCCAATAGATGCAAGAGCTATCTTATCACTGGGGGCTCCATAAGGTGTATCAACTTTTATTTCTTCCACGTCCTCCAAAAAAGAATAGAAACCAGAACCTCCAAAAACTCCAATATCAGCTCTATATTCCATCAAAATCCCTCCCATTCAAGTTTTCCCTTTTTTAGTTTCTACATAATAAAATGAAATCCTTTTAAAAGAGGAATAATTTCTTTAAACCCTTTTATATAATTTCCAATTGAATTTTATTTATAAAGAATTATGTTATAATATTAATTGAAATCATAAAATAAGGTGGTGAACTAATGAGACAAGAAGTTAAAGACTGGTTAGAAAGTTCTGAGTATGATTTTGAAACGGCAAATACTATGTTTACAACCGGAAGATATAATTATTGTATTTTCATGTGCCACCAGGCCGTTGAAAAACTAATAAAAGCTTTAATTATTCAATTAAACAAAAACTTTCCTCCAAAAACTCACAACCTGCATACCCTATTGAAATTTGTGGACTCAAATCCTGAAAAGGATATTGAAACAATAATATTAAAGTTGAATCCCCATTATATGGTTTCACGCTATCCTGATGCAGCAGGTGGACCAAGTCATAAAATGTATAATGACGAAATTGCCAAAGAATTTCTTGAGGATACTAAGAAGGTGTTAAAATGGTTAAAACAAAAGATGAAATTATAAACCTTATAAAACAATACGTATCAATAATAAGCAAAAAAATTAAAGTTGAAAAGGTCGTTCTTTTTGGCTCTTATGCAAAAGGTGAACCTTTAAACTGCAGCGATGTTGATTTGGTTATTATCTCAAAAGATTTTCAGAATATGAGTTTTCTCAAACGATTAGAGTTTTTACAGCTACACTGGAAATTCAACATTGGAGCAGACATTATAGGGTATACACCCGAAGAATACAATTCTCTATCCAAAAAAATAAGTCTTGTTTCTGAGATAAACAATACGGGAATTGAAGTAGGTTTTTAATCTGCTTCATTTTCTTTTTGACATAAAGTATAATATAGGGTGTAAATCAAAAACAAGAAAGGAAGACAGAACTTGAACAAAAACTTCGGCAAATGGTTTTTATCTAAAGTTAAAAAGGCAATAAAAGACTTCAATATGATTCAAGATGGAGACAGAGTAGCAGTAGGGGTTTCCGGAGGAAAAGACAGCACCACACTTGTCTATATCATGAGCCTGCTCAAAAAATACTCCCATATAAACTTTGAGCTTGCTGCAATAACTCTGGATATGGGTTGGAATGTAGATTTCACACCCCTCAAAAAATTTTGCGAAAAACATGAAGTACCCCTTTATATACAGAAGACCATGATAGGGCCACTGCTGTTTGATTACCGTAAGGAGAAAAAACCGTGTTCCCTTTGTGCCAAGTTGAGGGGAGGGGCATTATACGGAAAAGCCAAAGAATTAGGTTTCGACACTGTTGCCCTTGGACACCATGGAGACGATGCTGTAGAAACATTGTTCCTCAATATGGTGTTTACAGGGCGGATAGCCACTTTTTACCCAAACACTTTTTTGGACCGAAAAAAAATAAGGCTTATAAGACCTATGGTGTATTTGAAGGAATCTACCATCGAGTCAATCGTTAAAACCGCAGGAATACCTGTTCTGCAAAATCCATGCCCAGCCAACGGACATACTAACCGCCATGAAATGAAAAAAATTATCGATAGATTTGAGTCAATCTTTCCAAACGCAAGGGACAATTTCATAGCATCACTTAAAAACATCGATCATGAAAGTTTTTGGAATTCATAAAACCCAGGGCTGCTGCTCCCAGCACGCCTATATCATCACCCATGTGTGAACATACTACTTTAACGGCATCAAGATTGGGGCTAAAAACCCTTTTTTTTAATTCTTTCATTACTGGATTTCTTATCACATCCCAGGCATTTGAAACTCCTCCGCCTATTATTATGAGTTCCGGATTTAAGAGATTAATAACGTTTCCAATGCCTGCCGCTAAATATCTGCAGGTCTTCTCAACAATTTTTTTTGCCGAAACATCACCTTCCCTTGCTGCTTTAAACACATGTTCTGCTTTAACTTCTTTTATTTCTTCCACCCATTTTGTTATAACAGAACTTTTTCCTGATGAAAGCATTTCTCTCATTTCACGAGCTACTGCATTCCCTGAAGCAAGTGCCTCAAAACAGCCTCGATTTCCACATTCGCATAAAGGGCCGTTTATATCTATGGTCATATGGCCCACTTCACCTGCAGTTCCAGTGCTTCCCTGATAAAGTTTGCCGTTTATTATAACACCTGCACCTATTCCTGTGCTTATGGTTATGTATACCAGGTTGTTTACATCCCTTCCCGAACCGAAAAGTTTTTCCCCTAAAGCCGCAGCATTCGCATCATTTTCGAGGTATACCGGAAGGTTTATTCTCTGTTGAATCATTTTTTTAAATGGCACATTCCTCCACCCTGAAAGGTTCGGGGCAAAAATCAAGACGCCTTTTTCATAATCTACAGGGCCTGGCACTCCAATCCCCACTCCGCATATTTTATTCTTTTCTAAATTAGAACTTTGCAGAGTTTTTTCTGCTGCATTCACAACCCGTTTAACCATTTCAGAGACGCCTTTTTCAGCATTTGTAGGAATTCGAGTCTTTGTTATTATCTCCCCTTTAATGTTTACAACTGCAGTTGAGATTTTAGTTCCTCCGATGTCAATGCCCAGTGAATAAGCTGATGATTCATTAAGCATCTCTGTTTTGCCTCCTCATTTATTCGGTCTGTCAAAACTCATTTCCGGTTTTATTTTACCCATTTATTTGCCTATAATATCGAAAAAAAACAAAAGGCTGCTGACACATCAGTTTATATTATCAACAGCCCCATTTCCCTTAGGTTATTCTTTTAATGACACAAGATTGTTATCTAACAAAATTTCCAATACCCATTTTGAAGCTTTACCAACCACATCAGGGCATTTCGTTTCATGTGCACCCATTTTTTCAAAAAGCTCATAGTCTTTTTCATCCCATAAGTTGAACTTTTTCCCAAAAATCTTTTCTTGTATATCGTGACATCTGTAGCTCCCATATTCCCGAACAAACTTTTCCTTTAATAAACAGCCGATACCAGCTACTTCTCTGATAAGTTCACCTTTTCCGAAATTGTTTTTATCCCTGCCTAAAACAGAACCTAATACCAGTAATCCACCGGAAAAACCGCCACATGGCCCTGACCCCTGACGGCACATCCCTCCTGCCAAAGCTGTTGCGGCTTTGAAAACAGAATCATCAATATCAATAAATTCTTGAAGTGCCGCTATAGTACATTGAGCACAACCATGGTAAGTTTTTTCAAATTCAAAGCCTTTTTCATAAGCTTTTTTCAAAAGCTTTTCTCTTGTGTTAAGCATTCTTTAATCACTTCCTTTAAAAATCAGTATTCAAAACACTTTCTTAATAACCCAAAGGTTCTCCAATTATTATAACATGTGTTTCTGTTAAAATTGGCTGTTTTTCTATAATTGTTGTAACACAACATATTCTATCTTGAGATTGACAGTCTGCACATGTTCCTGTTTGGGCACAGGGAGTCTGTCTATTCAACCTGATGGCGTTTTTAGGAGATGCCTCATTTTTAATACGCTTAAGAGCTAAATCAACATTTTCAGTCAGTTTGTTAATTCCGCATACTATAATCACCTTTGACGGACCAAAAATCATAGCAGCCACGCGGTTTCCCGTAGCATCAATGTTTACTATTTTGCCGTCAAGGGTTAAGGCATTACTGCTTGTTATAAATACATCACATGTCTGCTGAGCTTTTAGAATATCTTTCCTTTCTTCAGCACTTATACCTTTTCTCCAATGGTTATACAACGTTAATCCCCGTTTTTCAAGTTCAGCATCAAGGCCAATTTCTCTAATAGTTACAGAACCGCCTAAACCTACTGTTGAGTTTTTAGGAATAAGGTCTAATATGTATTTTAAAGCTTCTTCTCTGTTTGAAAAATATTTTGCAGAAAAACCGTTTTTTTCAAAAGCTTTTACAGCTTTTTCGCCTATTTTGTTGTTGTAATCAAAAATTATATTTGTCATTTTTCTCACCTCCTCAAACTTGTATTTTTAGAATTATATTCTTCAAATTAATGCCATTTTCCTTTTTTGTGAAATGTTGCATTTATCATCGCAATTTAGGAATTGAATTAGATTCAGAAAAACTATAAGGTTTTAGTTGTCATAATGCTTTTAGGCTGAGTTATATAACTCAGCCTACATTATAACACTTAATTTTTATAAGCCCATTGAGCATAACGGAATAACAACAGCTAATAACACAACTATAGGTATAAGGAGCTGAGTAACAGCTATATCAAAATATCCTTCTTTA
>JARRCM010000029.1 GCA_029982205.1 Thermosediminibacterales bacterium | reverse complement strand
TAAAGAAGGATATTTTGATATAGCTGTTACTCAGCTCCTTATACCTATAGTTGTGTTATTAGCTGTTGTTATTCCGTTATGCTCAATGGGCTTATAAAATAAAATATGAGTGTTAATTAGGCTGAGTTATATAACTCAGCCTAAAAAATATTATGACAAATAAAACCTCATATTTTTCCTGAATCCAATTTTGCTCTTAACTATATAAATACATTTTGTAATAATGTGTATTTTCCGCTATACTATAAGTATAGACTATTGTAATGGTAACAAGCGACCAACACAAGGGTGGTTCTATAATTGAAAGGGAGAAAAAGGTATGTCTCAAGTAAGTGTTGTCAAGTGCAATAAATATGATAAGATAATGTTAAAATCATCAATAACTAAAGCTTTAGACATGATTGGCGGCATTTCTTCTTTTATGAACAAAGGGAATAATGTTCTCTTAAAAGTAAACTTATTAAGCCCTAAACCACCTGAAGCCGCTGTAACAACTCACCCGAAATTTGTAGAAGCAGTAGTTGAATTGTTTAAAGAAGCCGGGGCGGCAAAAGTAATGGTAGGAGATAGTTCCGGTGGAGCTATAGCCGGTAAGGCTGTTACAGCAAAAGCATTTAAAGTTAGCGGAATTCAAGATGCTGCAGAAAGGGCAGGAGCCGAAGTAGTAAATTTTGACAAAACAGGAGTTGTGGGAATTAAAGTAACTAATGATGAAATCATATACCTGGCTAAGCCGGTAGTAGAAGCAGATGTTGTTGTGAGTCTTCCAAAACTTAAAACTCATAGTGCTACTTTGTTCACAGGAGCGGTTAAAAACATGTTCGGATGTATTCCGGGTTTAAAAAAAGCCGAATACCACAGGAAATATCCAAATCCAAATAAATTTGCCCATATTCTAACACAAATCTATTCAATTTCAAGGGTGCAGTTGTCAATCATGGATGGAATAACGGCAATGGAAGGCAATGGCCCCGGATCAGGACCCCCAAAGGACCTAGGCCTTATTCTTGCCAGTGCAGATGGAGTAGCGTTGGATTCGGTAGCTTCTAAAATTATAGGATATGACCCCATAAAAATACCTTATCTTACAGAGTGTGACCGCAGAGGGCTAGGAGTAGCCCAACTGGATAAAATACAAATTAAGGGATGGGCTTTAGAAACTGTTAAGGCAAGGGATTTTCGACTTCCCTCTAACGCTTTTTTGACCCGGGTTCCTGACTTTATTGGCACCGGGCTCTTGAATATATTAAAAGCTGTACCTGCAGCAAATCCTGAAAAATGCAACGGATGCCAGGTGTGTGTAGAGAATTGTCCACCACAAGTTATTAAAATGAAAGGAAAGATACCTGACATAAACTATGATGAATGTATAGAGTGTTTATGCTGTCATGAACTTTGTCCCCAAAACGCAATGGAGTTAAAGTTCCGAAATCCTTTCATCAGAATAATTGCAGGATTACTATCTGGCGCTGGTGGAACTATTAGACACTAACAGGAATTAAAGGCAATAGCTGCCGTATGTATAAAACAGAAGGAGTGAAATTATTGATTGAAAAAATACTGCCGGATTTATACAAAATAGAAATTCCGCTTCCCGATAATCCATTAAAATCTATTAATTCATATGTTATAAAATCCCCGGGACGCAACTTGATTATTGATACGGGCATGAACCGAAAAGAATGTATGGCTGTAATGGATTTTAGTTTAAAGGAACTGGGTATTAATTTAAATAAAACAGATTTCTTTATTACCCATTTACATGCAGACCACTGCGGGCTTGTATCAAAACTTGCAGCTGATAATTCAAATATATACTGCAGTCAACCAGATGCAGATATAATTAATTCAACAAATTTCTGGGACAGAATAAAGAAATTTGCCTTAATGAGCGGTTTTCCTCAACAGGAACTTCGAGAGTTAGTCGAAAAACACCCGGGTTATAAATACAGTACTACTAGATTTATAGACTTTAATATACTAAAGGAAGGCGATATGATCAAAATTGGGGAATACATATTTAAATGTATTGAAACCCCCGGTCATACAAAAGGTCATATGTGTCTCTATGAGCCTAACAAGAAAATAATGATAACGGGAGACCATGTTATTAAAGAAATAACGCCTAACATCTCTCTATGGTCTTATGAGGAGAACTTCCTCGACGACTATCTCAAAAGTCTTGACAAAGTTTATGAGCTTGATGTCAAACTGGTATTGCCCGGTCATAGAAGTATTTTTAGAAATTTGAGAGAAAGAATTAAAGAACTTAAGCACCATCACCAAACGAGAATTGATGAAATCCTCTCTATTTTAGAAAAAGAAAAAGGTGAAAAGGATGCTTATCAGGTAGCATCACAAATGAGCTGGGCTCTAACATATGATTCCTGGGAACAATTTCCATCACCGCAAAAATGGTTTGCCACAGGAGAAGCAGCCGCTCACCTGAAATATCTTGAAGGAAAGGGAATGATCCGAAGAAAAACAAAAGGAAACAGGATATGTTTTTTTATTTAGATGATTCTATAACGGCAATTATAAGGAATATCAGGAACCCTAAACTGGTAACTTGATCAACAAGCCATAAATACGTTTTACGTTTATTAGGTGGTATATTAGGCAGAGAATTTACAAAGTCCACAAGCATATCTTCTAAAGGCCCGGCTATTATAACAGCAAAAGATATATAAAGTGGTGCAACAGACTTTTTACTATAAAAAAACTTTAATGAAAGGAAGACTAAAACAGCCCCCAAAATATAATTTGATAAAAAAAACAGGAATTTCAAATCCATGTCTCTCAATGATTAACACC
This sequence comes from Thermosediminibacterales bacterium, assembly GCA_029982205.1. Taxonomy (GTDB): domain Bacteria; phylum Bacillota; class Thermosediminibacteria; order Koleobacterales; family JARRCM01; genus JARRCM01. The sequence continues at coordinate 18,910 of JARRCM010000029.1, read as the reverse complement.
TCGCTGCATTTTGCTTTGCACTTCCATTAAAGGTCATAATTTGTTTATATATTATTTTATGTAGATTTTAAGGCTTTTGTTATTCCTTGTTTTCTTTATCTATTATATTTTCGATGGCGTTCAATACACTTTCCACTGCAACCCTGTCCAGGTCTTTAACTTGTTCTGACAGCTCATTATATGGTTTCATATCAGGGTGAGTTTTGCCCTGCTGAATTTTTTCTTTCCACCAAGCATTATGGACCGCTTCAGCCAGTTCTTCCATATGGTGTTTTCTGAGATTTTCTATATCTTTTCTCTCCAACAAAATCCCCTTTCACTGAATTTTATTTTTTATTTATTTAATTTATTATTCCCTAAAAAGCATTGAGCGATTCTTATAAAATTTTTTTAGAATATAATAATTTTAAAACTGTTTTATAGGAGGAATGATAATAAGTATATAGAAGTATAAATTTAGAAATTTTGTGAGGTGGGCAAGTTGGATCAAAGCTATATAATATTACTTATTATTCTTGCGTTAGGTTTAATTATTAAGAATGACTCATTAGCGATTTCAAGTTCTTTTCTCATTTTTCTGAAACTTTTAAAGCTGGACATATTGTTTCCAAAACTTGAAGCCAACGGTTTGAAGATAGGAATAATAATTTTGACAATAGGGATTTTAACTCCAATTGCAGCGGGGAAATACACGTTAAACGATATTCTGGCATCTATCAAAACTCCTTTAGGAATATCGGCAATCCTGGCCGGTGCATTTGTCATCATGTTTACACGTGGAGGCTATGAACTTTTGACATCAGACCCGGGAGTGGTGATACCTATAGTTTTTGGATCTATTATTGGTTTGGTGGTCTTTAAAGGTGTTCCTGTTGGACCACTGATCTCATCAGGGATGGCATTAGTTTTGTTTAACCTGTATAAATTTGTAGAGAAGTTATGGCGCTGATTTGAGTATGGAGGAAAAAACATGAAGGTTTTAGATGTTATAGGACCGATTATGATAGGGCCTTCTAGCTCCCATACCGCTGGTGCGGTAAGGCTTGGCAGAATTGCCCGGAATATTTTGGGGGAAGAACCTGTATCGGCTAAGCTTACTTTGCATGGCTCTTTTTCCAAAACCTATAGAGGTCACGGTACTGACCTTGCATTGGTGGCCGGTCTTTTGGGTATGAATACAGATGATGAGAGGATTCCCAGTGCGATAAAAATTGCCGAGAGAAAAGGCCTTAAGGTTTCGTTTTCGGAAGCCGATTTGGGAGATGTTCATCCAAACACCGTTAGATTTGAACTGAAATCTGCAGGGGATAAAAAAGCAGTTGTTGTGGGTTCGTCTACAGGCGGAGGCAGCATTGAAATTGTAAAGATTAATGGATTTGAGACCTCATTTAAAGGAGAGTTTCACACCCTCATAACACAACATGAAGATAAACCGGGCGTGATTTCTGAAGTGACGACAGTTTTAGCCCAATATGGAATAAACATAGCTTTTATGCGAGTTTCCCGTAAAGAGAAAGGCAACCTTGCTCTCATGATTATAGAAACCGACAACCCGATTCCTAACGGGGTGCGGGATAAGATTGCGGAAAACCGCAAGATTTATTCGGCTATCGCTATTGAACCGATTTAAATGTTGGAGGGTTTTATATGATTGATTATTCTGTTGCAAGTCTTGTTAAGATGGCCAAAGAAAAAAACACAAAAATTTCCGATGTTGTGATAGAGATTGAAATTGAATTAGAAGGAGTTTCCAGGGAAACCTTAATCCAACAGATGAAACAAAACCTTGATGTTATGCAGAAGGCGGTTGAACGGGGTTTGAAAGAAAACCTCAAATCCACCAGTGGGATGAGCGGCGGGGAAGGCAGGATGCTCGAAAAAGCCAGGCTAAACGGCAAACTTAATTCAGGGGATACTATCATGAAAGCTGTGGCTAGAGCCATGGCAGTGGCTAATGTAAATGCTGCAATGGGTAAAATAGTAGCTGCACCAACAGCTGGTTCCTGCGGTATAATCCCGGGGGCGCTTTTATCGGCTGCCGAACATATAAAAGCTTCCCAGGATGAAATACTCATGGCACTTTTTACTGCTGGTGGAATTGGAAGGGTTATAACAGAGAAAGCTACTGTTTCCGGAGCAGAGGGTGGATGCCAGGCGGAATGCGGTTCGGCGGCGGCCATGGCAGCAGGAGCAATAGTCGAGATGGCAGGAGGCAGCCCGGATCAGGTGAGTAATGCTGTTGCATTTGCGCTGAAAAACGTATTAGGGCTTGTATGTGACCCGGTGGGCGGGCTTGTTGAAGTGCCATGTATAAAACGCAATGCCATGGGAGCTGCGAATGCGTTGATATCTTCTGATATGGCGCTGGCCGGTTTGCAAAGTTTTATACCGGCTGATGAAGTTATCGGCGCTATGTATGAGATCGGGAAAAAGATGCCTGTAGAGTTTAAAGAGACGGCTTTAGGGGGGCTGGCAGCAACACCTACGGCAAAAAGATTTTATAAGGTTTAAGCTTTTGATTGCCCTTTCAGGATCAAAGACAAACTCGTAAGGGGCGAGAACGGTGACGTTAAATCACAGGAAAATTTACTTTTCAGAAATAAAAAACGATTTTGGCACTTTTTTTGTTACATCAACAGAAAAAGGTGTTCATCGAATTGCTCTGCCTAACAAAGCCCGATGGGGAGCAGAAAAATGGTTGAAAGAGTTTTATGATGGTTGGGATGTAGAGAGCGGTCTGGGTGTGAACCGAGACGTTTTGGAACAATTGAATTTGTATTTTACCGGCCGTCTAAGAGAATTTGATTTAGACCTTGACCTTGATACTACCGACTTTAGGAAAAAGGTTTTAAATGAAGTTCAGAAGATACCGTATGGAGCAACCCTATCGTATAAAGATATTGCTGCAGCAATTAGCAAACCTAACGCTTCAAGGGCGGTAGGCGGTGCAGTAGGGTCAAACCCGATACCTATAATTATACCCTGTCATAGAGTAATAGGAAGCAGAGGAAACCTGGTAGGATATGGAGGCGGGTTAGACCTGAAAAAACGCCTGTTGGCCTTTGAAGGCATAAAATTCTGACAAGGATTAAAATGGATTAAAAGGAAAAAAATGTTTCACGTGAAAAGATCCATATACTACAAGCTTTTGAGGGAACATATCTGGCAGGAGGTCTTTGGCATGATTAAACCCCTGGCAAATCAGGGATTTGAGGTTGATTATAAAAAAGGTGTTATAAAAGTTTTGGGAGATCAGGAGAGAACCTTTATATTAGACCCTCTAAAAATGCTTAGCGCAGTTAAGCTTTTTTGTCAGCTTGGTTTTATTATAGACAGCAAAACAGAAAAAGCAATCAAAACTTTATCCAGAAGAATTCTTACACTACCATGGGAGAAAATAAGAGATGAGTTCTCAGAAATACTTATCTCAGACAGAGTAGAGGAAGGAGTTGATAAACTTTTTGAATTAGGCCTTTTAAAAGAGATATTACCTGAACTTTTAGAGGGAAAGGGAAAGAATCAACGGGGAGACCATTTGTACGACGTATACCGTCATAATTTAAAAACTTGTTCTTATGTAAAACCCGAGCTTGTATTAAGGCTTGCAGGGCTGCTCCATGATGTTGGAAAGCCGCGGTGCAGAAAGGAAAAAAACGGGATTCCATTTTACCCGAGGCATAACATAAAGAGTGCGCAGATGGCAGTTGAGATTTTGACAAGGTTTAAGTATCCAAAACCTTTGATAAATCAGGTAGAAAAGCTTATATACAACCACCTGTTTTTTTATGGTGAAAACTCTCCTTTGTCGAAACTTCGACACCTTATGGCAGAAATGGGTGAAAAAGGTATTATTGACCTTATAGAACTTTTATATGCCGACAGGAAGGCTATAAATCCCGAAATGGACTTGAGTTATATGCATAGGTTAGAAGACAAAGTATTTGAACTTTTGAATACTGAAGGAATAATCAGTATTGACAGTCTTAACATAAGCAGCCGGGATATAATAAAAAACCTTGGAATAAAAGAGGAAGCCGAGATAAACAAAGTATTAAATTATCTTTGGGAAAAAGTTTTAGAAAGCCCGGACTTGAATAAAAAACAAACCCTTATCAAACTGGCAGCACTTCACTTTAAATAATCTACACATATTTTAATCAATCAAAATCAAACAGGAAAAACAATTGTAAAAACAGACCCCTCTCCTAACTTGCTTTCAACCTCAATTTTTCCATTATGTTCTTTCACAATCCAGCTTGCTATGCTTAAGCCCAAACCAGTTCCTCCTTCTCTTCTGGAACGGGCTTTATCTGCTCTATAAAATCGGTCAAAAATACGTTCCATATCTTCTTTGCTAATACCTATACCCGTATCTTTTACTTTAATATAGATATATTTTTTATCAGAACTTAGTTGAACTGAAATTTTACCTCCGGGCAATGTGTATTTGACAGCATTGTCTAACAAAATGTTTAATACTTGTTTTATCCTGAGCTTATCACCGTACATTTCTACATCTGGTTTTACTTGCTTTTCTATTTTCACATTTTTGTTACATATTGAAGCTATTTTAGCAACCGTTTCATCAACTAATTCTGAAACATTAAAAACTTCTTTATTCATTTTGATTTGTTTAGAATCCATTCTGGCAATTAAAAGCAAGTCATCAATTAATTTTGACATCATATTTGTTTCTATTTGAATGTTGTTTATCCAGTTAATGTTTTCCTCGATTGTCTTTTTAGGATCGCTTAAAAGGATTTCCAGATTTGTCTGCAGCACAGTAAGAGGGGTACGCAGTTCATGTGATGCGTCCGCAATAAAATCTTTCTGCTGCTGCCATGATTTATTTATTGGTTTTATTGATCTGCCTGCCAGTATCCATCCAATGGTGACCAAGATAATTATACTTGCAAGGCCCATTCCGATTAAAATGGCCATTAGACTTGACAAAAAGCCGATTTCTCTATCGATATTTGTATATACCTGCACAAAGCCTTTTTGCCCGTTTTTACTAAAAATTGTTGTAAATAACCTTATTTTACCTTCAGCAGTATCTAAAGTAACATAGTTGTTCCGGGGTTCTCTTTGAGTTTTTTTGGCATATACTAAAGCCTTTGATAAAAATGAACTGTCTTTTGTCGATGATGAAGATGATGAAGTTATAATATTTAAACCTTCATCCCTCAGAATATAATTTATTTCCAACCTTTTATCTTTGTTATAAGTGTTTTTATCAAAAAAATCTATTTTGAAGATATTAATAATAGGTTCATCTTCTGGAATGGGTTTGTGAAAATTTATTTTACCAAAATTTATTGGGGGGATTTGATTTAAATTATCAACCTTGTGAGCTTCAAACCTCAATGTGTTGTCAATTCTTAAGAGAACAATTTTACTCATAACAACATAAATAAACAGTGAAAATATTATCATGAAAACAGTTAATATTACAGCATTGTAAATTGTTAGTTGAAGACGAAGCTTTTTGAACATATGCATTTACCTCTCAGTCAGTTTGTATCCGACGTTCCTGATGGTTTTTATCTCAACATTTGAGCCTTTTTTTAGTTTTTTTCTCAAATGATGAACAATTACCTCGACATTATTTTCAGTTACATCTGATTCATATCCCCAGATTCTGTTTATGATTTGTTCTTTCGTAAAAACCTGTTCAGGCCTTCTTATCATCATTTCCAAAAGCATACCTTCTTTAGCAGACAGGCTTACTTTTTTGTTGTCTATCTTTAAAACATAACTATCTTTAATATATTCAATGTTTCCAAAAACAAGATTGTCTGAATAATTATATTTACCGTTAAACCTTCTCCCTAGTGACCTGATTCTAGCAACAAGTTCGGGGACAGCAAACGGTTTTACCAAATAGTCATCAGCTCCAAGGTTAAGGCCTTTGACCTTATCTTCTACAGTATCCTTTGCAGTTAAAAGTAAAACGGGGGTAGTGTTGCCTTCTTTTCTAATTGTTTTTAGTATCTCAAGTCCGCTATTTCCGGGCAGCATTATATCAAGAACAATCACATCATATATTTGGCTCTTAGCTAATAACAAGCCGGAATCTCCATCATTGGCAACATCAACCTCTATTTTTTCTTTAGTTAATAAATATTTAAGAGCATCCGTAAGCCTTACCTCATCTTCGACTAGAAGTATACGCATGCTATCACCCCCGGAAAACTTTTTATTCAAACCTTAGTGCATCAACCGGCTTTAATTTTGATGCTTTATTTGCCGGATAGATACCGAAAAACACCCCTACAATAAGTGAAAAAGAAAAAGCTATGACTAATACAGAAACTGTTGATTTCGTATTTATACCTGCAAACATGTTTAACATTTTATTACCCGCAAGACCGATAATAACGCCTATAATGCCTCCAAAACCGCTGATGGTCGCAGATTCAATCAAAAATTGTATTAATATATCCTTTCTCTTAGCACCGATTGCTTTTCTGATTCCGATTTCTCTCGTTCTTTCTGTTACAGATACAAGCATAATATTCATAATTCCTATTCCTCCGACGATAAGAGAAATAGCTGCAATACCGCCCAGCATTAGTGCCATGTTATTGGTAACTTCATTGACTGTTGAAAGCATTTCGGATTGATTAAAAATTCTGAAAGCATCTTCATCGTTCTTGAACCGGTTTAGTAAGAATTTTTCTAGTTCAGCATATGCAACATCAACCATTTCAGCGGATTCAGCCTGTATGAATAAACTGCGTATACCTTCTGTTTTTAAAAATCTTTGTGCAGTAGAGATCGGTATTAATACCTTTTCGTCATTGCTGCCTCCTATAGAACTGCCCTTCTCTTCAAGTACGCCTATAACTGTATAATTGCTTCCGTTGAGTTTAACAGTTTCTCCTATTGGGTTTTGAATAGTAAAGAGCTCTTTAACAACTTCAGAGCCGAGTAGAATTACCTTATGCCTGTATTTTACATCAAGCGGTGCAATAAATCGTCCGCTCTGAACCGTATGATTCCGAACTGATTGGTAATTTTCATCTACACCTTCAACCGTTATATCCATCGTGTTTGTTCCATATTTTACCGTAGCATTTCCGCTTGCAACAGGAGCTACCCCTAAAATGCCGTATTTATCTGACAGAGATAAAACCTCATCGTATTCTAAAAAACTATCTGCTCCGCGTCCCATAATCCTTACACTCAAAAGGTTTGTTCCCATGCTTTCAAGTCTTTCAGTGATTCTACTTGTGGTTCCCTGAACAATAGACACCATGATGATAACAGCAGAAACGCCTATGATAATTCCAAGCATTGTTAAAAATGTTCTCATTTTATTACCGACAATTTCTTTATAAGCCATCTTTACTGCCTTGGCGAAACTCATTTAATTCCTCCTTTCTTCAACTATGAGGCCGTCTTTTATAGAAATAATACGTTTTGCACTTTTTGCAACATTTAGATCGTGAGTAATCAAGACAATAGTCCGACCGTTTTTATTCAAGTCTTTCATAATCTTTAAAACTTCTGTTCCTGTTTTTGAATCTAAATTTCCGGTAGGCTCATCTGCCAGAATGAGGTGAGGGTCACCTGCAAGGGCTCTTGCTATGGCTACTCTCTGCTGTTGGCCGCCTGAAAGCTCTGTAGGTTTATGTTCTTTCCAATCTATTAAACCGACCTGTTCTAAAGCTTTTCTAACCCTTTGATTTCGTTCTGCCGTATCCATTCTCCTGTATAGTAGTGGAAGTTCGACATTTTCATATGTATTCATCTGAGGTAATAGATTAAACTTTTGAAATATGAACCCGATTTTTTTGTTTCTTATTTCTGCCAATTGATTATCCGTAAAGTTGCTTACTTCAATTCCTTCAAAAAAATATTCTCCGGAGGTCGGCACATCTAAACACCCCAATATGTTCATAAGTGTTGACTTGCCAGACCCGCTAGGGCCCATAACAGCAACAAATTCGCCTCTATCAACTTTTAATGAAATGCCCTTTAAAGCTTTGAACTGAATAGAACCTGAGTTATATACTTTTGTTACATATTTAAGCTCAAGCATTTTTATTAGTCCCTCCTGTTTTGAGGCGGCCTTCCGCCTATTGGCATCATTCCCATACCGGGTCTTGTTTGCTGAGATTGGGAGTTGCTGGTACTTATGGGTATATATACCTTATCACCTTCGTTTAACCCTTTAATAATCTCTACATAATTTTCTGAAACCAATCCGATTTCTACAGGAGTAAGTTTGAGCTTGCCCTGTTCTAAATCGGTCGAACTGCCTGTTAATACAAACTGCCTGTTGTTACGTTGTTGCAAAGCTTCAATGGGCAGTAATAAAACATTTTCTTTTTTGGTTACTACAATTTCAACATTTGCTGTCATACCAGGCTTTAAACCCGTATTATCATTTAAGTTTAATGTCACGTCAAAAGTTGCAACACCGCCTGTGGTTTCGCCTTCTAAGGCAATCTTTGTAACTTCTGCACTGTAGTTTTTTTTCTGAGAAGCTTCGACTTCAACTAGTGCCTGCTGGCCTGTTTTTATTTTTCCGATATCAAGTTCATCTATAGGAACAACTACTTTAAATCTGTTTAAATCCGATATTACAGCAACCGTTGAGTTTTCATGAACAGTTTCGCCTACAGTCACAGTGAGTTCTGTTATTACACCTGAAATAGGAGCATATAATGCCGTGTCTTCAAGCCCTTTAAGTTTATCGTTTAACTGCAGCCTGGTTTGTTCAAGTTTTAGTTTTTGTTGTTCAATATTCAGCAGCAGATCTGGATTTTCCAGTTCTGCCAGCAGTTCTCCTTGTTTTACATAGTCGCCTTCTGATACATTAAGTTTTGTGACAGTTCCGCCGGTTTTAACCTCTAGATAATATGGTTTTTTATCTTCCAACTCAGAAATTCCTACAGATTCTATGCTTCCTTTATTGTTTTTAACCGTTACCTGAGCTTCAGTACCTGATTCTAACCCTCCGGGGTTACCTACTTCGATCGTTACCTGATATAAAACACCTCCCTGATATGCTTCAGGTGTTTTGTTTATTTTTATAACAGTTCCTTCATGTGTAGTTAAACTGTCTAACAAGAGAACTTCGGCCTTATCGCCGATTTCGATATTATCTATTTGACTTTTATTAAACCTTGCAACAAGCTCTAATTTTGATTTGTCAATTATGGTAGCAAAAACATGGCCTTTTGAAATTTCTTCACCGATATTTGCGTTAAGTTCTTCTACAAAACCTGTCACAGGGGCATATATTTTGAGCTCTTCTAAATTCTCCTGAAGGTCTTTGAGATTTTTCTCTTCCATTAACACATTTAACTTAGCCTGGCTTATAGACGAGTTTTCTTTATCATTGTCAAAGGTTAAAATTAGGTTTCCTTTATCAACATATTGGCCTTCTTCAACGTAAATCATATCAACAACACCGCTTGCAAGTGTTTTTATTTCTTTTCGTTCATTTGCTTCGATACTGCCTGTTCCACTTGCAGTAACCTGTATATCACCTTTTTTTACTTCAACAGCTCTGTATTTAACATTGGCTGATGTGGCTGATTTGGTTTTAAAAGAAAACTTCACAATCACTCCGATGAGAATTAAAACACACAATATGATTGAGCCGTATTTTAAGTATTTGTTTTTCAAAACTTTCACCTCCGAGTTGTTCTGCATTATATTATATAAATATACCAAAAAAAACTTAAGGTTTTCTTAAATGCCTTAAAAATTTTTTGCTTGTTTTATGTTTCAGCAGATTTATTGATTAATGGAATAAGAGGTCGAAAAGAAAAACAATAAAAAAAAGGGCTGTAAACCCTTATTTAAACCGTCAAGTGACATTGATTGAAACAGAAGTCTTTGGTGTTTTGATCACACGGAGTTGGTTTTGCCCATGATTCTAACTCACAATAGGTTATGATTCCATAAACAGATTCTTCAGTCTTTAAATGTTTGCATGTACACACTTCTTTATGAAGCAGTTTTTTCGGTGTGGTCATTCTTATCGCCTCCCTGTCATGTTGTAAATAAATTATAACATATCAAATCCTATTTGTCAAAATATTTTGAAAACTTGTGATAGTTTTCACGTTCACATATTTCTTGATTTTTGTTCAGACATGTCAGATAATTAAATTGAATCAGATTTAGAAAACAAATTATTACAGCCATAAACCAAAAGATGTATATAAAGATGTATATTTTATATGTTTTTAATAAATTTTAATAATTAGGAAGGGAGTGTCTTAAAATGACTGCATTACGTGCTGCTTACCTCATGCCTCACCCGCCTGTAATGATTGATGAAATAGGAGGCCGGGAAGCCGAGAAAGTCTCATCGACTCAGGAATCCGCACGAAAAGTTGCAAAACAGATAAAACAGATCAGTCCAGAAACCGTTGTAGTAATAACACCCCATGGCCCGGTGTTTCAGGATGCAATATGTATTTCCGCTTTACCTGAGCTTGAAGGAGACTTTGCTGGCTTTGGAGCTTATGAACTTGAGTTTCATTTTAGAAACAATGTTGACCTTGTAAGACTTATTATGAAACATGCCGGAAAGAAAGATGTACAGACTGTGGCCCTAGACGAAAGCATGGCACGGGAATACGGTCTTTCAAACAAACTGGACCACGGGGTGCTGGTACCCCTTTACTTCATATTGAAGGAGTATCAGGAATTTAAACTTTTACATATTTCCATTGGTTTGCTGACCTTTGAAGAGCTTTATGCATTCGGCATAGCACTTAGGGAGGCGATTGATGAGACAGGCAGGAACACAGTAGTAATAGCAAGCGGAGACCTTTCCCATCGATTAACACCAGACGCACCGGCAGGCTACAATCCTGACGGAAAGGTATTTGATAAAAAACTGGTTAAGGCCCTGGAAAAATTAGATGTAATGGAAATAATGGAATTTAACCACAGCCTGATTGAAAACGCAGGTGAGTGCGGTTTGCGCCCTGCTATGATGATGTTGGGGGCAATTGACGGATTGAATGTGAAATCTGAAATTATGTCCTATGAAGGGCCGTTCGGAGTAGGCTACTGTGTTGCAGGTTTTTCGGTAAAAGGGGAGAATCCTGATAGGAAACTGTTTAAAAACATTTCAAACAAAAGAAAGCAGGAAATTGAAGAAAGAAGGCAAAAAGAAGACCCATATGTTAGACTGGCAAGAATGAGCCTTGAAAGCTATATTGCAAAAGGCAAAAGGATTGAACCGCCTGAAGATATCCCCGAGGAACTTATTAAAAACCGTGCAGGTGTTTTTGTATCAATTAAAAAACACGGCCAGCTTAGGGGATGTATTGGAACGATTACCCCCACACAGGATTCTATTGCCCAGGAAATAATACAGAATGCCATTAGTGCCGGTTGTGAAGACCCCAGGTTCTTTCCGGTAACCGAAAAAGAGCTTTCTGAACTTGTTTATTCTGTGGACGTTCTAATGCAGCCTGAACCTATTGATTCAATTGAACAGCTTGACCCAAAGAGATATGGTGTTATTGTCCGCAAAGGCTTTAGGACGGGGCTGCTCTTACCAAACCTTGAAGGTATAGATACTGCAGAAAAGCAGGTCGAAATTGCATGCCAAAAAGCGGGCCTGCGCCCAGGTGAGAAGGGTATTAAACTTGAAAGGTTTGAGGTTGTAAGACATTTTTAGGGGGATTTTTAATATGAAAAAAGCCATGTTTTATGAGAAGCGGGAAGACGGAAAGGTTCAGTGTTTGTTATGCCCGCACACCTGCCTTATAAAAAGTGGAGGGATAGGATTCTGCAGGGAGAGAAAAAATATAGATGGAGAACTGTATTCTCTTAACTACGGCAGAATTTCCTCATATGGATTTGAACCCATTGAAAAAAAGCCCTTATACCATTTTTATCCGGGGAGAAACATTTTTTCAATAGGTACAGTTGGATGCAACTTCAAATGCCAATTCTGTCAAAACTGGCAGATTGCACAGTCAAGTGATGCTCCAACTATAGAGATGCCGCCTGAAAAAGTGGTAGAACTTGCAGCGTCAAAACCTGATAACATAGGCATAGCATATACCTATAGTGAGCCCGTGATATGGTTTGAATATGTTTATGAAACAGCCAGGCTTGCCAGGGATAAAGGTTTAAAAAACGTATTGGTAACTAACGGTTTTATACAGGAAGAGCCCCTTAAAACCCTTCTTCCTTATATAGATGCCATGAACATTGATGTTAAGGGGTTTACAGAGAAGTTTTATAAGAAAATAACAAAAGGCGAACTGGCTCCTGTTATTAAAACTGTTGAGCGAGCACTTAAACATTGCCATGTTGAAATAACCACACTTGTGATTCCGGGCTTTAATGACTCTGATGATGACCTTTCTGCCCTTTCTGAATGGCTGGGTGGTTTAAGCAGAGACATCCCTCTTCATTTTACAAGGTATTTCCCAAACTATAAAATGGATGTCATACCTACACCTATCGAAACACTGGAACGTGCAAGGGAGATTGCCGAAAAACAACTTGACTATGTTTACATAGGAAATGTATGGGGTAATGAAGGGAGCAATACCCGATGTCCAAACTGCAAAGAAACAGTTGTTAAAAGGGAAGGTTTTACAGTGCAGATTAAAGCAGAAAATGGGAAATGCATTCACTGCGGCCAAGATTTAAATATTATAATGTAGGAATCTTATGCGCCTTTTCAGGCGTTTTTTGTTGTTCTTAAAAAGGTTTTTAAAGATGTATGTAGAAATATATTTTTAAAAGAATAAATGTTGGTATAATAATGGTAAGAGGTATTATTTTGGAAGAAAGTGAAGTGAGTTTAAATGTCTTACCGGCTGCCCGAACTTTTCCAACAATTCCGAATTATGGATGCGGTTGACATATTAATAGTTGCTTATGTCAGCTATAAATTAATACAGCTGATAAGAGGAACTCGAGCGGTTCAGCTCATAAAAGGATTGGCCGTTTTGGTTGTATCTACGAAAGCCAGTGAATGGCTGGGTTTGTATACCATAAACTGGCTTTTAAGAAACACGATGACGGTAGGTGTGATAGCACTTTTGATAGTGTTTCAACCTGAACTGCGGAGGGGTCTGGAACAGCTCGGCCGAGGAAAGGTGTTTATAAAACCATTCTTTTCAATGGGTGAGGAAGAAATCAATCGGATAATAAACGAGATTGCCAGGGCAGCACAGTATTTCAGCAAAAACAAGATTGGTTCACTTGTGGTTTTGGAAAGAGAAACAGGGTTAAACGAATATATTGAAACGGGAATTTCTCTTGGTAGCCGTCTTTCTGCAGAGCTTTTGGTAAACCTTTTTGTGCCAAAAACACCCCTTCACGATGGGGCTGTAATAATACGAAATGATAAAATCATGGCTGCAGCATGTTTTTTACCCCTTACAGAAAACCCCAACCTCAGTAAGGAATTAGGAACACGCCACAGAGCAGCACTTGGGATAACAGAACAGTCTGACGCGATAGCAATTATAGTATCGGAGGAGACAGGAGTAATTTCTGTAGCTGTTAACGGTAAGCTTACGAGATATCTGGATTATAAAACTCTTAAAGAGATGTTAAAGGACTTGTATCAGTTAAAAGAACAATCACCTTTATATTTGTGGAACTGGAGGAAGTCCAATGAATAGGTTTTTCGAAAACGACTTTACACTGAAAATAATTTCATTAATTATTGCTCTTATCCTTTGGATGTATGTAATGAGCGAACAAAACCCCGTTGTTACCCGAACAATAAACGACATTCCTGTAAGGCTTGTTGACCTTAATACAGACAAATTTGTATTAAAAAACAGCAATGAAAATTTTGAGGTTAAGGTGGAAGTAAGGGGAAGGAGGGATGCGGTTTCCAAACTCACCCGAGACGATATCTATGCAGAAGTTAAAATGAGAGGAAGGATAGAGGGAGAAAACCTTATACCTGTAACTGTAAACGTTCCGGAAAACATTGAGCTTATAAAAACGGTGCCCAGTGAGATTATGGTTGTCCTTGATGCTGTTGTCGAAGAACAGCATCCTGTTGCGGTTAAACTTATAGGGGATCCAAAACCGGGCTTTACAGCACTTTCACCCTCATTAAAGCAGAAGGAAGTTTTATTAAGAGGGCCGAGGAGCTTAATAGATTCCGTAAAACAGGTAGAAGTCAAGTTGAATATTACAGGCTCAGAGCAGAATGTTGCAGGTTCTTATCCTGTAAAAGCCATAAATGCTAAAGGTGAAGAGATAGAAAACCTCACATACAGACCTGACGTTGTAGATGTTGTGGTTCCTGTAGTTGCTTATAAAGACCTGCCTGTGAAACCGACCCTTACAGGTTTGCCTGCTGAAGGCTATGCAGTTTCAGATGTATGGATCCAACCTGATGTTGTTTCACTTAGTGGAGATAAAGACATACTTGATGAAATACAGGAGGTTTATACAACTCCGTTTGACATAAAAGGCAAATCTAGTGATGTGGAGGGGATGGCTGAGATCAAGGTTCCGAAAGGCTTAAAACTTTTAAAGCCTGACGCTCTTGATGTGAAAATAGTTGTTAAAATAGAAAAACAGGAAAATCCTCAGCAAATCCAAACGAACCCTTAAACATGTATGATAATATAATTATAATATAGAGGATAAACTTTGCCTAAATAGCAGAGCAGAAAGGAGATCATTATGACTGAAAGACTTTTTGGAACTGATGGAGTAAGAGGAGTAGCAAACAAGCAACTTACACCCCAACTTGCCTTTGAACTGGGCAGGGCTGGGGCGTATATTATTTCTGGGAAAGAATCTTCAAAAATAGTTGTAGGAAGAGATACCAGAATTTCCGGAGACATGCTGGAAGCAGCACTGGCTGCAGGTATTTGTTCTGTAGGCGGAGAAGTGATAAGTGTAGGCGTTGTTCCAACTCCTGCTGTGGCGTATCTTACACGGCACTATGGTGCTGATGCGGGAGCGGTTATTTCGGCTTCCCATAACCCTGTAGAGTACAATGGGATAAAGTTTTTTGACAGCAGCGGATTTAAGTTGTCTGATAAAATAGAAGACAAAATAGAAAAAGCGTTAAAAGGAGACTTTCCTGCGCCCACAGGGGAAAAAGTAGGGAGAATTAGCAGGGTCGATAAAGCATTAGACAATTACATTGATTTCTTGAAATCTTCAGTTGATGTTGACTTTTCAGGGATGAAAATAGCTTTAGACTGCGCGAACGGAGCAGTTTATGAAGCGGCACCCAGGGTTTTGCAAGAACTAGGAGCTGATGTGAAGGTAATATATAATACTCCTGACGGCTGTAATATTAATGTAAATTGCGGTTCAACCCACCCTGATGCTATTCGGGAGTTTACCTTGAAGGAAAAAGCTGATGTAGGCCTGGCGTTTGACGGTGATGCAGATAGGCTCATTCCGGTTGATGAAAAGGGGAATATTCTGACAGGTGACTATGTGATGGCGATATGCGGCATTTTTTTGAAACAGGAAGGCAAACTTGCAAAAAATACTGTTGTTTCAACGGTAATGAGCAACATGGGTTTGGATTTTGCATTAAAAAAAGCCGGATGCGGTATAGAAAAGGTAAAAGTTGGCGACCGCTATGTTCTTGAAGAAATGCTCCAAAAGGGTTATACTTTTGGAGGTGAGCAGTCTGGCCATATAATCTTTTTAGAACATAACACAACCGGAGACGGGCTGCTTACAGCCCTGCAGCTTCTCTCGATTATGAAGAAACAGAACAAACCTCTTTCAGAACTTGCAAGTATCATGACAGTTTTTCCTCAGGTCTTAGTAAATGTCAGAGTTGCGGACAAAAACAGGCTCAGGGAGAATAAAAATATACAGGATGCGATTGCTTCAGCAGAGGAACTTTTAGGGGATGAAGGCAGGATTTTAGTTAGGCCTTCTGGAACCGAACCTCTTATACGTGTTATGGCAGAGGGAAGGGATAAATCACTTCTGGATAAGATTGTTAATAATGTGGCTTATGTTATAGAAAAAGAATGTAATTAACATATTTTATCCTTCAAGGTGAGCCCAAAAAACCTGTTGGGGAGGTGATTGCGAGAAAAAAATCAAAACAAAAGCGCCAGAACTCGGACTTTTCGAGTTGACGAGGTTGGGGTTTATCGAATTTTTCGGCGGATGCCCCACGGTTTTCCCATAACCGTTACCGACCCCCACAAAACCGGAGAGCGATCTTCGGGACAAAACGGGTTGGATTTTGGGGAAAATTGAATACTGATTAACAAAATGAATGGAGGCATAAATCAAATGTGCGGTATAGTAGGATATATTGGAGATAAACCGGCAGCCTTAATACTTCTTGAAGGTCTTAAAAGACTTGAGTACAGAGGTTATGACTCAGCCGGTATTGCTGTATATAACAATAATATGATTAAGATTGAAAAAACTAAAGGTAAGCTGGCTGATTTAGAAAATAAACTTGAAGGACGTTATCCTGAAGGAAGTTTAGGAATAGGCCATACCAGATGGGCTACACACGGAAAGCCTTCAGATATAAACGCACATCCCCATACTGATTGCACACACGATATTGTTGTTGTTCATAACGGAATAATAGAAAACTACCAGCAAATAAAAGAATGGTTGCAAAAGCAGGGGCATAAGTTTGAAACTGAAACAGATACCGAAACAGTTCCCCACCTAATTGAACATTTCTATAACGGAGACCTGCTTGAAGCCGTTAAAAAGGCATTGAAGAAAATTGAAGGTTCTTTTGCACTCGGCATCATATCCAAAAACGAACCTGATAAAATCATCGCTGCAAGAAAAGACAGCCCGCTTATAGTCGGCATAGGCGATGGTGAGAATTACATTGCCTCTGATATCCCTGCCGTGCTTGAGTACACAAAGAAGGTTTATATTTTAGAAGACGACCAGATGGCGGTAGTGAAAAAAGACGAGATTAAGCTGATCAATTTTGACGGAGAAGAGGTAGATAAGGAGATATTCGAAGTAAAATGGGACGCTGTAGCAGCCGAAAAAGGCGGATATCCCCACTTCATGATAAAGGAAATCAATGAACAGCCCAAAGCATTAAAAGACACCATGACAGGGCGCCTCAACTTTGACGATGTTGAAATAAAACTGGATGATATTAAACTTACACCTGAAGACATTTCAGATATACAGAAAATATTTATAGTTGCATGCGGCACTGCATACCATGCTGGTATAGTCGGCAAAAACGTCATAGAAAAACTGACAAAGGTACCTGTAGAAGTAGATATAGCTTCAGAGTACCGCTACCGTGACCCTATGGTGGATGATAAAACACTTGTAATAATTATAAGCCAGTCAGGAGAGACCGCAGATACACTGGCAGCCCTAAGGGAATCCAAAAAACGTGGAGCAAGAATTATAGCCATAACAAATGTGGTGGGAAGCTCCGTTTCAAGGGAAGCCGAAGAAGTGCTGTATACCTGGGCAGGCCCTGAGATTGCGGTGGCATCAACTAAAGCCTACAGCACCCAGCTTGCAGCTTTATATATGCTGGGATTAGACCTGGCCATTAAAAAGCAGACAATTTCAAAAGAGTACGCCCTTGAGATAATGCAGGAACTTAAACAGCTTCCAGAAAAGGCCGAACACTGCCTTAAAAATGCGGACACAGTAAAAGAACTTGCTTATAAATATGCCGAATGGGAAGATGCTTTCTTTATAGGTCGAGGCCTGGACTACGCAGTGGCTTTGGAAGGGGCACTGAAGCTCAAAGAGATATCTTATATTCATGCTGAAGCATATCCCGCAGGGGAACTCAAACACGGAACCCTTGCATTGATAGTTGACGGAGTCCCTGTAATAGCCCTTGCTACGCAAAAAAGCTTATATGAAAAAACCCTCAGCAACATAAAGGAAGTCAAAGCCCGCGAAGCTTCAGTAATCGCAGTTGCCTTCGAAGGGGATAACGAAATAACCAAGTCAGTGGATCATGTTATATATATCCCTAAAACACTACCCTTCCTGGCACCGGTACTAACCGTAATACCACTTCAGCTCTTCGCATACCACGCCGCAGTAGCCAGAGGGTGTGATGTGGATAAACCGAGAAATTTGGCTAAAAGTGTAACAGTAGAATAAATTGGGTTCTTATTAGTTATGAGTTGTCGAAAACAAAAAAACTCTTTCCGTAGGAAAATAAAGTTTTTCCGATGAAAATAAAGTGTTTCCGATTGGGAAGGGTTAAGGGATTAGGTTTAAGGAACAAGGAAAATTGAGAGAATGCTTGAAAATCAAGGGTTAAGAGGGATTTTGAGAGAGAATCCTTCTTGACCTTTGTTTTTTTATTAGGGTTATGGATTAAGGGTCAAGGGATAAGTGGTAAGCCTTGAAAAATCAGGGCTTGAGCTACTCATTTCCCCTTGATCCTTAATCCTTGCTCCTACCTCCATGGAAAATGTTTTTTTACTAAAACCCCTCCCATATTTGGAAATATAAGGGATGAATATAACAGATTTATGGAAAGACTTTATTTTCTGGTAAAAATTAGGATGCAGTATTCATGCGGGTTTGAGGGGTGGAAAATGGAAAGAGTTTTTTTACATGAACAATAGGGGTGTGAGGGAAAAGGAGTAAGGGTTAAGGGGTTAGATTTTTCATTAGAATTTTGATTAGAATTCTTTATTAGTTGCAGCCTTAAAACTATTGATTTTAAAGAGATTGAGAGAAGTATTGATTATTATATTGAAGGAAATATTGATAAAGCAAGTGAAAAGGTTAAATAAACTCTTACCCCTTAACCCGTGAAACTTGACCCTATTCTCCTTTCAACTTGCCCCTGAAAAGAACCGACTTTATTTTAAAAATTATTACAAGAATTAAGGAAAAAGTGTTAATAAATGGGATAAAAATATGAGATTTTAGAGCGGACTTTATTATCTGGTAGAAATTAGGATATAGGAAAATCAAGGGTTTG
>JARRCM010000005.1 GCA_029982205.1 Thermosediminibacterales bacterium | reverse complement strand
GTAGGAAACTTGAAGGGAGCTGCCCTTAGTACGAGAGGACCGGGGTGGACAGACCTCTGGTGTACCAGTTGTCGAGCCATCGGCACAGCTGGGTAGCCAAGTCTGGCAGGGATAAGCGCTGAAGGCATCTAAGCGCGAAGCCCCCCCTAAGATAAGGTTTCCCATCCTGCTAAAGGAGTAAGACCCCAGGTAGATTACCTGGTAGATAGGTCGGAGGTGTAAGTGCAGTAATGTATTCAGCTGACCGATACTAATAGGTCGAGGGCTTGACCTCTTATTAGAAGCTGGAGACTAGATGCTAGAAATAGCTTCAGGTATTGCTTCTACTTTTAAGGTAGTACTTCACTGTGTAATTTTCAGTGTGTAAATTTAATATTTTCGGTGGCTATAGCGGAGGGGATACACCGGTTCCCATTCCGAACACACAGGTTAAGCCCTCCTGCGCTGATGGTACTTGCCTCGTAAGTGGCCGGAAGAGTAAGTCGCTGCCGATACCTATTCTCCTTATATTAAAAGGTCTTAGAACGTAGTCGCTACGGTCTAAGACCTTTTTTGTTATTAATCAAAAACATTTATTTATTACTCATTCTCTCTGCTAAACTTAAGAGTTCTTCGACCATGGAGTTGATTTCTTCTACCGATCCTACGATAAATTGAAGGAGAGATGCTTGTTCACTGGCAATAGCGTCCACTGAGTCAACGGATTTCTTTATATGCTCACTGGACTTTTTTATCTTTTCGAGTAGTGATTGAATATTATCTACTGATTCACTGCTTTTTGATGACAGTTTCCTTATTTCACCTGCTACCACACTAAAACCCCTACCGGCCTCTCCAACTCTTGCAGCTTCAATAGCAGCATTTAGTCCTAAAAGATTGGTTTGAGATGCGACATCTTTAATGAAATCAATAATTTCATCTACATTTGTAATCTGTTGATAAGAATCGTTTGCAAACTTATTAAGTTCTTGACCAAGAGTGGCTAATTCCTGAGCTTGAGCGGCTATTTTTTGGGTAGATTCGCTTACTTCTTGGGTTGCGGAAGCAATTTCATCTGCCATACTTCTTAAAGTGTCCTGCTGGTCGGTGTTTTCTAGGAAAGCAACTCCTCCTATAACTGTCCCTGTATGTTCATCTAATACTGGCATTGCAAGAGCAATATATGTTATTCCAAACAGACTTTTATCATCAACCCTAGCAACTTTGAGTTTTTTGTTTTCCATTGCGTCATAAACTACCGAACCTTTTTTTACTGGATCTCCCGGCTTGACTCCATGGTCTATATTTTTTCCGGGATAATAACAAAGGTATTTTTCGCGGTCAGTTACTGCTACGGCTATATCTCTTATAGTAAGGTCGTTAATATAAGGTGCAACTCTAACAAAGCATTCTAAAAGTGTTCCTTTGTAATTTTCTTCCATTAGATCACCCCTACTACAAAATTGAGAATGATAGGAAAATATTCGTTAAAAATGAATTGAATTCCTGCTTTTTAAATAAATAATATTTGACCAAATAATAATACAAAGATGTAAATATAGACTGTATTATCAAAAAATACCAAAAAATATTTTGAAACGAATTAGAGGAAAAACATCTGGCTCTGTAGAATTTTTAATTTAAGAAATTATGAATGGGGGCTGAGATATGTTAATTAGAAACTGTGCCGGCGGCGTGGTATTTTACGAGGACGAGGTTTTTATATTAAAAAATGATAAAGGTGAATGGGTGCTACCGAAAGGTATAATAAGGCATGGGAAAATGGCATATGAAGTAGCTCTTAATCGTGTAAAACATGAAACAGGGCTAGATGCGAAAATAATTTCTTCAGTAGGCGAGACCTGTTACGAATTTTATTCTTATTCCCGCCAGCGGCCTGTTTGTAATCAGATTATTTGGTATCTAATGGAAGCTAAAGATAAAAACTATACAATAAATAGAAACGAAGGATTTATAAATGGTCGTTTTTTTCCTATAGATGAAGCTGTAGAGAGGATAACATACAGCCAAGACAAATCACTTGTCCGTTTATCATATAAGAGGTATAAGGAGTTTCGAGAAGAACCAAATGCATGCTGCCTTTAACAGATTTGGCTGTTTAACCTCCCTCGAGGCAGGTTTTGCAGCAGGGTTTTCTGAGTGAAGGTGTCGTTAGAAGTTTTTTAAGAGGTGGTTTTATTATGAAATATAGGGTAGAAAGTTTTGAGCTGGATCATCTAAATGTTAAAGCGCCATATGTGAGAAAATCTGAAACATATAAAGGGTTAAAAGGAGATGTAGTTCAAAAATATGATTTAAGATTGCTTCAGCCAAATTCATCTGCGATACCTACAGGAGCAATACATACCCTTGAACATCTTTTTGCAGTTTATTTTAGGGAAATAAGGGATGACATAATAGATATTTCACCTATGGGATGCAGGACAGGATTCTATCTTATTAAATTCGGAGATTCGCCTGAAAAGGAAATTGAAGAAGATTTTAAAAGTGTTTTAAAAAGAATAATTGAAACAGAAGAAGTTCCGGCAGTTAACCCTAAACAATGCGGAAACTATAGAGACCATTCCCTGTTTGGTGCGAAAGAGTATGCGAAAGCTGTTTTAGAAAATTTCAATGCAAAAGATAAAAGGCGCGGTTAATGCGCCTTTTATCTTTTGGCCCTCAATTCTCTGATTTCAGCTATAGTCATTCGTTCAAGCTCTCTGGCTTTTAGTGCTACTTCTCTTCTTTCAATTATTCCTTTTTCGATTAGGAGTTCAATAAGGCTTGAAATGGCCAGAGTGTTGCGGTAATCAACTTGCTTCATATCAGCTATTTTAGCTATTATATCAATATCCCCCATAAGCTCTAAACCTCCTTGATTACATTATATTATTAACCATTTTTGGAGGTTTTTATACACTTGTTATTAAAAAATTTTCATTTTATTTTAAGGTTTTCTATTTTTTCTAAAGCAGAAAAAAGTTCATCACGGTCAGGAGGGGGTACAGGTTCTTCACATCTGTTTTTAACTAAAACTATTTTGTCTCCTGCAGTTACTTCTCCTATAATTGTTGCGTGTATTCCGGCATCCTTTAGAATTGATATTAATTTTTCACCGTTAGGAGTTGTAATGATCATACAACCACTTGAAATTAGCTTTAGGGGATCTATATCGAATATTTTACAAATTTGAATGGTTTCCTCAGCTATAGGTATCTTTTCTGAAAATATCTTAATACCTACTTCTGATGCCCTGGCCAGTTCATACACGGCACCCAAAATCCCGCCTTCTGTAACATCATGCATTGCTGTGGCACCATGTTTAGCTGCAATTTTACCTTCGGGAACAACGCTTATGTTTTTAATAAAATCCTGTGCACGTTTCACCTTTGCATAGCCGATTCTTTTTTTTAGCAATTCCTCAAAATCCGTAGCAAGGATAGCACTTCCTTCCAGACCTGCAGTTTTGGTCATGATAACACTGTCTCCGGGTTTGGCTCCCGAAGAAGTAACAAATTCTGATTTTAAAGCCCGGCCTAAAGCCGTGGATGAAATCACTGTTTTTGAAACAGCAGGGGTTATTTCAGTGTGCCCTCCTAAAACTTCAACTCCCAGGTCACTGGCAGCAGCATGAATCTGTTCCATGACATCTTTAACTTTTTCCTCAGTAGTATCTGTCGGAAACATTATCGTTACTAACAAACCTATGGGCTCTGCGCCGTTTGCTGCTATATCATTACATGAAACGTTTACTGCAAGGCGACCTATATCTTTTCCCGCACCGGTTATAGGGTCTGTGGATAATACTGCTACATATTCCCCAAAATCTATAATACTACAGTCTTCGCCGAATTTTGAGTGAACAAGCACTTCAGGCCGTTTAAATCCCAGGAAAGGAAATATATACTTGTTTAAAACATCATGAGGTAGTTTTCCTGCTTTCATATTTACCCACCTTTTCTTTTTATATTTTTGTGAACTTGACTTGCTTATATATTATACTATAAAAAGAATAAAACAAAATCTACTTAAATTTGATTTGAAATATTAAATGTTATATAATATTTATTGATATTAAATGGAAAAAAGCTGTGATGGGGAATAGTAAATAAACTTGATTTTATAGAGAGCCGGTGGATGGTGCAAACTGGTAAATCAAGTTGTTGAATCCACCCCTGAGCTGCACCTCCGAAACATTCAGTAAGAGGATGCCGGTTTAAACCGTTATATGAACAAGGGGATTATGTTTTTAAACATAATCAATTAGGGTGGCAACACGGGAAACGCCTCTCGTCCCTTTGAGGATGAGAGGTGTTTAAATTTTCAAGATTTCAAGATAAAGGAGGAATGTGTTATGCTGGATATTAAATTAATAAGGAACAACCCAGAATTTGTCAAAGAGGCCATTGCCAAAAGGGGTGATAAAATAAATTTGGATGAATTTTTGCTATTGGATGAAAAAAGGCGTGAACTTTTATATGAAGTTGAACAGTTAAAAAACACTCGAAACGTAGTGTCTCAAGAGATCGGTCGGTTAAAGAAAGAGGGCAAAGACGCTGAAAAAAGAATCCTGGAAATGAGAGAAGTATCTCAAAAAATTAAAGAGATGGATGATCAGATTAAACAGGTGGAAGAACAAATAAAAGAGTTTTTATTAAGGGTGCCTAACATACCACATGAATCTGTTCCGGTAGGAAAAAGTGAAGATGATAATGTCCCTGTAAGGCATTGGGGTCAACCGACAGAATTTGATTTTGAACCTAAACCCCACTGGGATATCGGAGAATCATTAGGTTTACTGGATTTCGAAGCTGCTTCTAAAATCAGTGGATCAAGGTTTGCTCTTTATAAAGGGCTGGGTGCACGACTTGAGAGGGCTTTGATAAACTTTATGCTCGACCTTCACACTTCAGAACACGGATATAAAGAAATTTTCCCTCCGTTTATAGTACTTAGACAAAGTATGATAGGCACAGGGCAGTTGCCGAAATTTGAGGAAGATGCTTTCAAGCTTTCGGATAATAATTATTTTTTAATTCCTACGGCTGAAGTTCCTGTTACAAATATCCACAGGGATGAAATTATTGATGGCAATCTTTTGCCGTTATATTATGTGGCTTATAGTGCTTGTTTCAGGTCAGAAGCCGGTTCGCATGGTCGTGATACCCGGGGATTAATACGCCAGCACCAATTCAATAAAGTAGAACTGGTCAAGTTTGTTGAGCCGGAAACTTCTTATGATGAACTAGAAAAGCTTGTCAATGATGCTGAAAGGGTGTTACAGCTTCTCTGCCTGCCTTATAGGGTTACATTAATGTGCAGTGCTGATCTGGGTTTTACAGCTGCAAAAAAATATGATATTGAAGTGTGGATGCCCAGTTATAACAGGTATGTAGAGATATCATCATGCAGTAATTTTGAGGACTTTCAAGCTAGAAGAGCTGAAATAAAGTACAGGCCTGTTGGAGGTGGAAAGGCAAGATATGTTCATACATTAAACGGTTCGGGTCTTGCAGTGGGCAGGACAGTCGCAGCAGTGCTGGAAAACTATCAGCAAAAAGATGGCAGTGTAGTAATTCCTGAACTTTTAAGGCCTTACATGAACGGGTTAGAGAAAATAGAAAAAGAAAAATAAGCAGCCGGCAAATTGCCGGCTAATTTTGTGACCATTAGCTTTTCATTATACCATCGACACCGTGTTTATTAGTAGCGTTTTTATCAACAAAGGTCTTACAGCAGGAATCCATACCTGAATTAACAGGGGTTTGCGGTGTTGTTGATGCCTGAAGTGCATCAACGTTGTCCGGCTGTGTGTCTCCAAACTGGTCTGATGTTATAAATATTTCACTTGCATCACAAATGTTTCCCTGTTTCCAGTAATGACAATTACTTATACTACAGTGGATTTTAGCCATATATTCACCATCTCCTTTTAATTTGGTTTAAAAGTATTTTTCCCAAAATTTATTTAAACATTCTTATCAATTTCTAGAAATTATTTATAATTTATAATCTATAATCCGTTATAGGCTTTTATATAAATATCTTTTAGTTCTGATACAAGGGGCATTCTTGGATTGGCTGTAGTAGTCTGATCTTCAAAAGCCTTATCTGCTAGTTCATCTATAACCTGCATAAATCGGCTTTCGGGTATCCCAAAATCTTTTAAGGAAAGGGGTATTTCTAACTTTTTCATCAGGTCTATTATTGCCGATATAAGGCTGTTAACACCTTCTTCCGTATTACCACAAGGCAGACCGAGGTATTTGGCTATTTCTGCGTATTTTTTATCCGCAACATAGTGTTCATATTTTGGAAAAGCATTGAACTTAGTTGGTTCTGAAGCGTTATATCTGATTACATGTGGAAGCAATATTGCATTAGCTCTGCCGTGTGATATATGAAACTCACCACCCAATTTGTGTGCCAAACTGTGATTGATTCCTAAAAAGGCATTTGTAAAGGCCATACCTGCTATACAAGATGCGTTATGCATTTTTTCACGGGCCTTTAGGTCATTAGAGTTTTTATAGGATCTCGGCAGGTATTCAAAAACGATTTGGATTGCTTTCATTGCAAGGGCATCAGTAAAATCGGATGCCATAACTGAAACATATGCTTCTATGGCATGTGTTAAAACATCCATACCGGTATCAGCAGTTACATTAGGAGGCATTGTTTGAACAAATTCAGGATCTATTATTGCTACATCAGGTGTCAACTCGTAATCTGCAAGCGGGTATTTGGTTTCGTTTTCAGGGTCAGTAATAACAGTAAAGGATGTAACCTCTGATCCTGTGCCTGAAGTGGTAGGTATTGCAACCAATTTGGCTTTTTTCCCAAGCGGAGGAAACTTAAACACCCTTTTGCGGATATCCATAAATTTCATACGCAGGTCATCGAAGTTTGTTTCAGGATGTTCATAAAACAACCATATTGCTTTAGCGGTATCAATAGCCGATCCTCCTCCAAGGGCAATAATAACATCAGGTTTAAATGAGTTTATAGCTTCAACACCTTCCATTACTGTTTTTACAGTTGGATCAGGTTCCACCTTGTCAAAAATCTCTGAGTGTACATAGTTTCTGCCGATCCGTTTTCTTAGATGATAGAGAACTTTATCAACAAGACCTAGTTTTACCATTGTTTTGTCTGTAACAATAAAGGCTCTTGAAATATCCGGCATTTTCGAGAGATACTGAACAGAACCAGGTTGAAAATATATTTTTTCAGGTATTTTAAACCACTGCATATTATATCTTCTCCGGGCCACACGTTTTTTGTTTATTAAGTTTACTGCGGTTATATTGGCGGTTGTGCTGTTTCTGCCAAAAGAACCACATCCGAGGGTAAGAGAAGGCATGGTGGTATTATATATGTCTCCTATAGCTCCATGGCTGGAAGGTTGATTAATTATGATTCTCCCGGTATTTACCTTTGAAGCAAATTTGCTTATTACATTATCATCATTTGAGTGAATAACTGCAGAATGGCCTGATCCCCCAAAGTTAACCATTTCCACAGATCGTTGAATTCCTTCATTTGAATCCTTAACTTTTAAGCATGCCAGTATAGGGCTTAGTTTTTCCCTTGACAAAGGGTAATCAGGGCCTATTCCTTTTATTTCAGCAACCAGTATTTTGGTGTTTTCCGGAACTTCAAATCCAGCCATTTTAGCGATTGTATAAGCAGATTGTCCTACAATCTGTGGGTTGATTGAACATGTTTTTTCTTCAACCACAAGGGCCTCTAACATCTTTTTTTCCTCTCCGTTAACAAAATAGCAGTTATGTTTTTTCATATATGATGTAACTGGTTCATAGACGTCTTCGTCTACGATTACTGCCTGTTCAGATGCACAAATCATGCCGTTGTCAAAGGACTTTGATAAAATCAAATCTGTTACTGCTCTCTTTATGTCTGCTGTCTTCTCTATATAACACGGCACATTACCGGGGCCAACTCCTAGAGCGGGCTTGCCTGCGCTGTATGCAGCTTTGACCATTGATGACCCGCCTGTAGCCAGTATTAATGAAATACCGTCGTTTTTCATTAATAATTGAGTGGCTTCTATGGAAGGTTTTTCAATCCATTGAATACAATGTTCTGGGGCACCTGCTCTGATAGCTGCATCTCTCATGACCTTAGCAGATTCTGCGCTGCATTTTTGTGAATTTGGATGAAATGCAAAAATTATTGGATTCCTTGTTTTCATTGAAATTAAGCATTTGAATAATGTTGTAGAAGTGGGATTTGTAACAGGTGTTATACCTGCAATCACACCTGCAGGTTCTGCTATTTCAACATAATCCTCCTCTTCGTTTTCATTAATAATTCCTACAGTTTTCTGATATTTTATACTATGATAAATATACTCAGTGGCAAAGAGGTTTTTAATGATTTTATCTTCATAAACTCCTTTTTTTGTTTCTTCAACAGCCAATTTTGCCAACCTCATATGATTGGCAAGCCCAGCTAGGGCCATTTCTTTAACAATTTTATCTACTTGTTCCTGATTAAGTTTAACCATATCTTTAAGTGCTGATTTGGCTTTTTCAGCAAGTTCTTCTATCATATCAGATATTTCACTCTGTATAGTGTTTTTTTCATCCATTTTTGTTCCTCCTTTTCGTGTTGCTTCATACTTTTAGTTTGTTAATCTGAAGTTTTTTTATCCAAGTTTGAATAAAAACTTGTATAAGATTTAAACAGGTTTTGAAGTTTTGTGTGAAGTTATGTTTTGATAAAAAAGCAGGAAATTAGAGCAAAATATGGTTTGCGGGGCTCATTGACAATTAAAACTTTATATGGTATACTTTCTCTTGCGGTTACTGAGGAGGGGTGTCCGAGCGGTTTAAGGAGCTGGTCTTGAAAACCAGTGACCCGAAAGGGCCGTGGGTTCGAATCCCACCCCCTCCGCCATTTTTGCAATATAACTTTTCATAGGTTAAATGCGGTTTTAAAAATATCTATCAATTAATTATTAGACAAATGTTTTTGTTTATGATATAATGATATATCACCGGAGATGATTCCGGTTTGATTGTGGAGAGATGGCCGAGTAGGTCGAAGGCGGTCGCCTGCTAAGCGATTATACGGGCTAAAACCCGTATCGAGGGTTCGAATCCCTCTCTCTCCGCCATTTTTATGTCTTGCGCCCGTAGCTCAGCTGGATAGAGTAACAGACTACGAATCTGGAGGTCGCAGGTTCGAATCCTGCCGGGCGCACCATTTCCGAAACATGCGCCCGTAGCTCAGGAGGATAGAGCAGCGGTTTCCTAAACCGCGTGCCGGGGGTTCGAGTCCTCCCGGGCGCACCATCATTTAATATTACTCCCGGTAATGGAGGTTGTTTTTTAGGAATTGTTTATAAATCATGATTTTTTTATGAAAGAGGCTCTTGCAGAAGCTGAGAAAGCCTTTTTAAAGCGTGAGGTTCCAATAGGAGCAATTGTAGTTTATGATGGCAATATAATAGCCAGAGCTCACAATCTTCGGGAAACCCAAAAAGACCCCACCGCCCATGCTGAAATATTAGCTATAAAAGAAGCGTCAAAGACCTTAGGCGGATGGCGGTTAACCGGATGTTCCATTTATGTTACTATAGAGCCGTGTCCGATGTGTGCAGGAGCTATTCTCCAGGCACGGATAGATAGATTGATATTCGGAGCGTTTGACCCGAAAGCAGGCGTGTGTGGAACACTCATGAACCTGCTGCAGGATGAACGATTTAATCATAGAGTAGAAGTGGTTTCCGGGATTTTAGAAAAAGAGTGCTCCGAAATCATGAAAAAGTTTTTTAAAGGGCTCAGAAACGCAACTTAATATTTTGTGTGGAGAGATGGCCGAGTCTGGCTGAAGGCGCTCGCCTCGAAAGCGAGTAGGCAGGCAGAACCTGCCTCGTGAGTTCGAATCTCACTCTCTCCGCCAGATAGAAATGTCAGTTTAGCATATATAAAATTAGTTTTATGGAGAGATGGCTGAGTCTGGCTGAAGGCGCTCGCCTGGAAAGCGAGTAGACGGGGATTAAACTCGTCTCGCGGGTTCAAATCCCGCTCTCTCCGCCATTGAAAATGCAAGTGGTAATTACCACTTTATTTTATAAATCAAAAAGTTTGCCGTGCTAGACGGGGAGGTAGCGGTGCCCTGTAACCCGCAATCCGCTATAGCGGGGTTGAATTCCCTTCTGAGGCTTTTCCTCTGTGGGGACCGGCCCGGATAAGTGGCGAAGAAGATTGGGTCCTGCGCAATGGAAACTTATGAACCCCGTCAGGTCCGGGAGGAAGCAGCGGTAAGTAAGCCCTTCCATGTGCCGCAGGAGTGCCTGATCAGAGTTAACTGTCGGGGTAACGCCTGTAGAGGAAAGTCGAGGTAGGGTGCACGGCATAAATTTGAACCGGAGGAGGGATTTCCTCCTTTTTTATTTTAAAATCCAGAAGGAAAAAGAGCTTTTAAGAAGAAGTATAAAAATGTATTTTAAACCGTAGGTGGTATTATGGTGTACAGAGCTTTATATCGTGAATGGAGGCCCCAGGTTTTTGAAGATGTAATAGGGCAGGAGCATATAACAAGAACACTGACAAACGCAATAAAAAGCGGACGTATATCTCATGCTTATTTATTTTGTGGTATTCGCGGTACGGGAAAAACAAGCACTGCAAAAATTTTTGCGAAGGCTTTAAATTGTGTAAACGGGCCTACCCCAAAACCGTGCAATGTTTGTAATATCTGCGAGGGTATTAATCAAGGAATTTTGATGGATGTAATCGAAATAGATGCCGCTTCAAACAGGGGTATTGATGAAATACGGGAATTAAGGGATAAAGTTGGTTATCCGCCTACCCAGGGCAAGTACAAGGTATATATAATTGACGAGGTGCATATGCTGACAACAGAGGCTTTTAATGCATTGTTAAAAACCCTTGAAGAGCCTCCGAAACATGTAGTTTTCATTCTGGCAACAACAGAGCCCCATAAGCTGCCTGCCACAATCCTTTCCCGGTGTCAGCGTTTCGACTTTAAACGGCTATCTACCCAGGATATTCTTGGAAGGTTGAAGATAATAACAAACCACTATGGTATTGAAGCAGAAGACGAGGCTTTGAGAATTATTGCTCGAAACTCCCGTGGTGCTATGAGGGATGCTTTAAGCGTTCTGGATCAATGCATGTTATATACAGATGGGCGAATTGACAAAGAAACGGTTTTTGATATATTGGGCACTGTAAATGACGAGATGTTGTTTCAGTTTGCAGAACATATAAGAAGAAAAGACACAGGCGGGATTCTCAAACTTATTGGAGAGCTTTCCGCAAATGGCAAAGACCTTCATCAATTCGTGAATGACATTATTTTGCATTTTAGAAACATGATGATTGTAAAAGTGGCACAAGATCCAGAAATGCTGGTGGACTTATCTGATGAAGCATTAAAAGAACTGGAGGTTCAGAGTAAAGGTTTCAGCATAGAAAAGATTACAAGAATTCTGGGTGTGTTATCTGAAACAGAAAGAGATGTAAAATGGTCATCAGATCCTCAAACAGTTGTAGAGGTTGCAGCCATCAAACTTATCCTTCCAAGCCTTGATGATACCCCTGATGCTATTCTCGAGCGTTTAAGCCAACTTGAGGGAAAAGTAAAAAACGCTGATTTTTCTTTGATTAAAAATGAACATAAAGATGATACTGATAATAAAGAAGATGGTGAATTGAAGGGAATTGAAAGCCGAATAAATGACAAAACGATTGAAGAAATACAAGACTTATGGCCTAAAGTGCTGGAAATAATAAAGAAAGACAAAATATCTTTATATTTTATTCTTGTTGAAGCCAAAACAAAGCCTGTTAACATAAAAGGGAATGTTTTGGAGATAGGTTTTTGGGGGTTTGAAGTAACAAAACAAAAGGCGGAAAAGGATCGGACTGTAATAGAAAAGGCGGTTAATGAAGTTTATAAAAAGGCCTATAGACTGGCTTTTGTATTGCTTGACGAAGAAGATGACTTGGCAAAACCAAAAATTAAAGACAAACCCGCCCCACAGCAGAATATTGATGATGCTATAAAAAAGGCATATGAACTTTTTGATGCGGAGATTATTAAAGTTATTGATGAAAAATAGTGACTTAAAACAATGAATATCTTAAAATTTTAAAAGGAGATGAGCGTTATGAGAGGAATGGGTAACTTTGGGAATATGGGTAAAATGATGAAACAGGTGAAAAAAATGCAGCAGGAGATGCAGAAGCTTCAATCTGAA
Source organism: Thermosediminibacterales bacterium (assembly GCA_029982205.1). Lineage (GTDB taxonomy): Bacteria > Bacillota > Thermosediminibacteria > Koleobacterales > JARRCM01 > JARRCM01. The sequence goes on along the minus strand of JARRCM010000005.1, from coordinate 75,148 downwards.
TTAGAACAACAGACTGTTGAAGCTGCTTCAGGCGGAGGAGCTGTTAAAGCTGTTGCTAATGGCAAGAAAGAACTTGTGGAACTGATTATATCCCCTGAAGCAGTAGATCCGGACGATGTTGAAATGCTGCAGGACATGGTGCTGGCTGCAGTTAATGAAGCTCTTCGAAAAGCTGAAGAGATGGTGGCACAGGAAATGTCTAAAATCACCGGGGGGTTAAATATTCCAGGTATTTTTTAAAATAAATTTTTTGCCTGGTTGGAAGGTGTAACAAAAATGACTTACTTTGATTTACATCAATATGCCGAGCCTATGGCCCGTTTGATTGAAGAGTTCAGGAAGCTGCCCGGAATAGGCCCTAAGACTGCTCAAAGGTTGGCTTTTCATATACTGAGCATTCCCGAAAATAAAGCTAAAAGGCTTGCTCAAGCTATTATAAATGCAAAACAAAAAATAGTTTATTGCTCTGTATGCGGAAATTTAACAGATACAGATCCATGTAAAATATGTAGTGCTGCGAATCGCGACCGAAGCATCATTTGTATTGTTGAAGATCCTAGAGATGTGTTTGCAATGGAAAAAACCCGAGAATATAAAGGGCTTTACCATATCCTCCATGGGGCAATATCTCCGATGGAAGGTATAGGCCCTGATGATATAAGGATTAAGGAACTGCTTGAACGTATTAGAAAAGAAAAGATAAAGGAAATCATTCTTGCTACTAACCCCAATATAGAGGGTGAAGCCACTGCAATGTATATTGCCCGCCTGACAAAACCCCTGGGTATAAAAGTTACAAGGATTGCCCATGGGATTCCAGTGGGCGGAGATTTGGAATACACTGATGAAGTCACATTAACAAAAGCTCTGGAAGGGCGTAAAGAAATATAGTATAACCCCTTGCCGGAATGGTTATAATTTTAAAAAAGGCAAGGGGTTGATCTGTTGATGATTTCTGATTATGTATATAAGTTTTTTAATACATTATCATCAAAGATTTTATTAATAGATGATGGTTTACCAAAAGAGATGGAACCTGATTTTTTTGAAGCTGTGGAACAGGCTAGAAAGGAATGGTTTACAGCAAAAAGCTATTTCGATAATGTTACAGACCCTGACCTGGTTGACTATGCCATATATTTAAACGAAGCAGCCAGAAAAAAATACATGTATCTTTTAAAAAAAGCAAAAGAAAACAATATAAAAGCAAGATTATAATAAATAAATATATGGGTAATTTTTGATTTTATTCGCATATATATTTATTAAAAGATAAAAAATGGAAAGGCTGTTTTCATATGGATGGTTTTTTAACCGGAGGTGAAACGTTTATGGATTATTCTATTTTAATAGCTTATGCGTTTGGCCTGATACTTCTATACATTATTGGTAGGATTTTATTTGTTCCCGTTAAGTTTGTTTTAAGGCTTCTGTATAATGGGGTTATTGGCGGTGTGATGTTATGGTTGTTAAATGTTGCAGGGGCATATATAGGGCTTCATGTAACCATTAATCCCATAACTGCTCTTGTGGCTGGTTTTTTAGGAATACCCGGAGTTGTTCTCCTCGTGGCTTTAAAATATATTCTGGTGTAACCTTCAAAGCAGTCGCAGGACTGTTTTTTTATGTCCTCGTATGATTAGTTGCTTTTTTAATTGATTTTGGGTTGTATATAAGTTATATTATAACAAAGTGTTTTTTGCTTTAGGAGGATAGTGACAATGGGCAAAGGGGAAACGGTTGAAAGATTACAAAAATACCTTGATAAATTTGATTTGGGTTTAAAGATCTTGATACCTAAAGGAGATACCAGCACTGTTGAAACCGCAGCAAATACACTTGGAGTGGAACAAGGGCAAATAGCAAAATCGCTTCTTTTTAGAGCAGGATGCGAATATGTTATGGTGGTTTCAGCAGGAGATGTCAGAATAAACGACAAAAAACTGAAAAAAATAACAGGGCATAAACCCAAATTGGCCAAGCCAGTAGAGGTTAAAGAAATAACAGGATATTCAATTGGTGGAGTATGTCCTTTTGACCTTAAGAATCCCGTAACAATTTATCTTGACAAAAGCCTCAGGAGGTCTGATGTAGTATATGTGGCCGCGGGAACAGCGAATTCAGCACTTCCGATTAATATTGATCAGTTAATTGAAATAACCGGAGGAAAAGAAGTAGATGTCACTGAATAAAATTCTTATTTGACCCTTGTTTGTTTTTCTGTTATATTAACATAAAAGACGCTGTTATAATAAAAAAAGTCATACAGTATCTTGTATACAAAAACTGTATTAATAGAGCTGGATTTGTATTATAGTACACCTGGGGTTTTCTTTTCTGTAATACAATAAATTTAAAATTCAACTTCATACATGATTGCTTAGGAGGTGGTTTGACGTTAAAAAATATAAAATCCCCAAAAGCTTTACAATAAAGAGCTTTTGAAAAAAGATCAAGAAAGGAGGAAAACAAAAAATGAGTAATGTTATAGAAATTCGCTGGCATGGCAGAGGAGGCCAGGGAGCAAAAACTGCTGCACTTCTCTTGGCGCAGTCTGCATCTCAAGTAGGAAAATTCGTTCAAGGGTTTCCAGAATACGGTCCAGAACGCATGGGAGCACCTGTAACAGCATTTAACAGAATAAGTGATAAAGAAATAAGGATTCATTCAAGTATTGCAAATCCTGATGTAGTGGTAATCTTAGATCCGACTCTCATCGGAGGTACCGCAGATGTGACCGCAGGGGCACAGGACAGTATTTTTGTAATAAACACAAGCAAAACCCCGCAAGAGATGAGGGAAAAACTTAAAATCAGCGGAGGCAAAGTATTTACTGTGGATGCTGGCAAAATTGCTGAAGAAACTATTGGTAAAAACATTCCTAACACTCCTCTAATGGGTGCGCTCATAAAAGCAACAGGAATAATTCCATTTGAAGGTTTCCTTGAAGATACCAAAAGACAGCTGAAAAAGAAATTTAAATCGAAACCGGAAGTTATAGATGGCAATATTAAAGCCATTGAAAGAGCCTATCAGGAGGTGAAATCAGAATGAGTTTTAACAGGAATTTCGGTCAGGGAGAAGGGAGAAATTCAGCCGAAGCCGTAACTCCTGATAAAGGATGGAAAGACCTCGTTAGAGGAGGAATAATACCTACAGCAGGTAATGCAGAGTCTTATAAGACCGGTGACTGGCGTTCCCGACGGCCCATTTGGAATGAGGACAAATGCATTCACTGTTTAATGTGTTGGAGATTTTGCCCAGATGTAGCCATAATTACTGATGACGGAAAGTTTAAAGAGTTTGATTATGACCATTGCAAAGGTTGTGGTGTGTGTGTTAGTGTATGTCCAACAAATGCTATAGATTTTGTGGATGAAGATATGGCTTCAGATGAAGATAAACAAAAAAATGAACAAGTTTAATACAGGGAAGGAGGTTTTGAAAAAATGAAGATGAAAGTAGCTTTAACAGGAAATGAGGCTGTGGCTCAGGCCATGAAACAAATAAATCCCGATGTTGTAGCTGCATATCCTATTACACCTCAGACGGAAATAGTTCAATTCTTTTCTTCTTTTGTGGCCAACGGCCAGGTAGATACCGAGTTTGTAACAGTGGAAAGTGAACACAGTGCTATGAGTGCTACTGTGGGGGCTTCTGCTGCAGGAGCAAGGGCAATGACTGCTACATCTGCAAATGGATTGGCTTTAATGTGGGAAGTGCTTTACATAGCTGCTTCTAACCGTCTGCCCATTGTTATGCCTGTAGTTAATAGGGCTTTAAGCGCACCTATAAACATACACTGTGACCATAGTGATTCAATGGGGGCAAGGGATTCTGGATGGATTCAGCTCTATTCTGAAAACGCTCAGGAAGCATATGATAATTTGATTCAGGCTGTTAAAATTGCTGAGAATCCTAAAGTGCTATTACCAGTAATGGTAATGATGGACGGTTTTATAATAAGCCATGCCCTTGAAAACCTGGAAGTTATTGGTGATGAAGACGTTAAGAAATTTGTGGGTGAGTACAAACCTGATTACTATCTTCTAAATGTTAAGAATCCTGTGACATTTGGTCCCCTTGACCTGCAGGATTTCTATTTTGAGCATAAACGTCAGCAGGCCGAGGCGATGGAAAATGCTAAAGAAGTGATTCTTGAGGTTGGAAAAGAATTCGGAAAAATAAGCGGCAGAAATTACGGCTTTTTCGAAAAATATAAACTTGATGATGCGGAAATGGCTGTAGTTGTGATGAACTCTGCTGCCGGAACAGCCAAAGATGTGGTTGATGAACTGAGGGCTCAGGGCAAAAAAGCAGGCCTGCTAAAGCTCAGGGTATTTAGGCCATTCCCACATAAAGAAATAGCTGAAGCCCTGAAAGGTGTAAAGGCTATAGGAGTTATGGACCGTGCAGAAACCTTCTCAGACTTTGGCGGGCCGATGTTTGCGCCGATAAGGGCTGCTATGTATGATTTGAATGCTGGTAATACAATAGTTGATTATATTTACGGATTAGGTGGACGAGATGTAGTGCCGCAAGATATTAAAAAGGTTTTTGAAGACTTAGAAGCGATTGTTAATAAGGGCAAATATGACAAACTGGTTACTTACTTAGGAGTTCGTGAATAGGAGGTGTTAAACGATGGCAACATTAAAAGAGCTTTCCAAGAAAGAAGAGATACTGACAGGTGGACACAGGCTTTGTGCCGGATGTGGCCATGGAATCACCGTCAGGCAGGTTTTAAGTGCAGTTGATGACCCTGTAGTTGTGGGAGTGGCTACAGGATGCCTTGAAGTAGCTACGACAATTTACCCGTATACAGCGTGGAAATGTTCGTTTATTCATAATGCTTTCGAGAATGCTGCTGCTACAATCAGCGGTGTGGAAGCCGCATATAGAGCATTAAAGAAAAAAGGCAAAATCAAAGAAAACATCAAGTTTGTAGCTTTCGGGGGTGACGGTGGTACTTACGACATAGGTTTACAATCACTGTCAGGAGCGATGGAACGAGGGCATAACATGGTATATGTCTGTGTAGACAATGGAGCATATATGAACACAGGTATCCAGCGTTCAAGCGCTACTCCAATGGGAGCAGATACCACAACAAGCCCTGCAGGAAAGGTAATTCCCGGGAAACAACAGTATCGTAAAGACCTTACCGCTATAATGGCAGAACACCATATTCCATATGTTGCACAGGCATCACCTGCAAACTGGCAGGACCTTTACAAAAAAGCAAAAAAAGCTTTCGAGGTAGATGGGCCTGCTTTCTTGAATGTTATGTCACCATGTCCAAGAGGATGGCGTTATAACACTCCTGATATTGTGAAAATATTGAAACTTGCTTATGAAACAAGGTACTGGCCGTTATACGAAGTAGAGAACGGGAAATGGAAACTGACTTATAAACCCAAAAAACGCGTTCCTGTAGAAGAATGGTTAAAACTTCAAGGTCGGTTCAAACACCTGTTTACTGATGAAAACCGCCACCTTATTGATGAACTTCAGGCTGAAGTTGATCGAAGATGGGAAATTCTCCTGGAACGCTGTGGTGAAAAGGAATAGAGTAAGCTTTATCGGTAAAAGCTCAGAGAAATCTGGGCTTTTACTTATTTTTGATAATATGTGAAAATATTTTTTTGTTGGTATAATTTTAGTATAAAAAGCAGCAGGGAAAAAGGTAATCGATAAAAAATAGAATATAGAGGAGAGTAGGAGACAGATATCATAAAAGAGGGATTTTGAGTCCATTGACAATGGTAAATCAGGTAAAGCTACAGGTTCAATGTGTTCAATAGAAGAATTTTTTTAGAGAGGGATGCATCGATGATGAGGATTTTTCGCACAAAACTGACAAAAAAATATTTTCTCTTCACTTTTGTGGTTTTGCTTCTATCCCTCTTTGTGGTATGGGTGCTGGTGGATTATTTCTCAAAAACCGCCCTTCGCAGGGAAATAGAAAACAGAGATTATTTGCTGAACAAGGCCCTCAGCCTGCAGTTTAAACAGATTTTTTTGGATATTGAGAATGATCTCATGATGTATGAATCAAGTTTCGAAAGAGGTAATGATGCCTTTTTCACTAAACGTATGGAAAACCTTGTGGCAACTAAACCCTGGTATTTGTTTATACAGTTTTTTAACGAAAAGGGTGAAATAGTTGAAAGAGTTCCGAGAATCAAATTCGATGAAGCAGAGCTAAAGCTTGATTCTATCATTGAACGTATTAAATGGAGCAGGGCACCTTTTGTTACAGATATAATGACTCTGCCGGATGGTAGAAAAACCATAGGGGTTGCCACCCCTCTTTCCAGAACATCTGATGTTTTTGAGGGTGGTTTCATTGCCTTTTTAAACCTTGAAGTGCTGTCTGATTTTCTTTATCAGAGCAGGTTGGGAGAAAAGGGGTTCTGTTTTCTGCTGGATGGGAAAGGAAACATAATAGTCCATACGAATAAAACCCTTATTGGGAGTGATGTGGAAGAAACCAATTTGAGCGATGCTTTAAGAAGAGGGAAACATGGTATATGGTTGGGTGAGCTTAATGATAGGAAGGTTATTGCATCCTACTACCCCCTTTCCTATGGAAACCTCGGGCTTGTAATAGGAGAACCTGTAACCCAGGCCTTCATTCCCACAGCACGGTTAAGCCGGTTGTTGATTCAGTGTTTTGTGGTTATTATCTTTATTGCCATAGCCATGGTTTATTCCGGGACAAACCGGGTGGTCCAGCCCATCATCAAATTAACGGAACAGGCCAAAAGCTACAGCAAAGGTGAAGCTGTAAATTTTGAAAGAATGGATACGGAAGATGAACTTACCGTGCTCTCCAATACAATGCACCAAATGGCTTCCAAGCTTATAAGAAAGGAAAAATCCCTGTTTCAGATTCTGGAATCCATTCCTTATGCCGTAATTACTACCGATAAAAAGGGTATTATCAGGAGCTTTAACAGAGGAGCTGAGGATTTGCTCCTGTATTCACGAAAAGAGGTTATAGGTCGCTCCCTGTTCGATTTGAATTTGAAGAAGCCGGGGGAGGAGCTGCTGTTCCGCCAGACGTTAGAAAAAGGGGAAATAGTGGATGAAGCGGAAACCTATGTACTGGACAAAAAAGGCCAGCACCATGATGTAAGGCTTTACTGTGCTCCGCTGTTTCTTCAAGAATCATACAATTCAGGAGCAATAGTGGTTATTCGCGATGTAGCGGAACTTAAGAAACTGCAGCAGCATCTTTATCGTTCAGAACGCCTAGCCGCTCTTGGCCAGTTAACGGCCGGAATAGCCCACGAGATAAAAAATCCATTGAATATAGTTTCTGCTGCGGCAGAGGCTCTGCAGCGAAGACAGAAGAAAAACGAGTCAAAAGATGCCTATACCGAAGAATTGGTAGACAATATCCTGGAAGCCGCCGCTAGGATGAATAAACTGCTCCAGGATTTCCTGCAGCTTTCTAAAGGAGACCCGGGAGAATTGCAGCCGCTGGATTTGATACCGATCCTGGATGAACTCATATCTGCCCTTCAGAGCAATTTTAAGGCCCGAAACATTACGGTGTATCGAAACTACAGGGCCGGAAAGGCTGTGATCAACGGCAACAAAAACAGAATTACCCAGGCTTTTTTAAACATCATCATAAACAGCATGCAGGCCATGGAGAATGGTGGGGAACTTACCATTGCCGTTGAAGAACAAAAACGAAACTGGTGTGTTTACATCAAAGATACAGGTAAGGGTATAAAGAAATCCAATCTGCAGCGGATTTTCAACCCCTTTTTCTCCACCAAACTGACGGGAACAGGTCTTGGCCTGGCAATAGTCCATGAGATCATCAATCAGCACAACGGTAGCATTGCAGTGGAAAGCGAAATCAATAAAGGAACAACAATGATTTGCGTGTTTCCCAAATTAGAAGCAGGAGGGGATAAACTTGAAGAAGACAATTCTCATGGTAGATGATGAGATAAAATTAAGAAAGATCCTTGCTCTAGAACTGGAGGAAGAAGGTTATCACGTTCTGCAGGCGGGAACCGGTGAAGAAGCTCTGTGCATGCTTGAAAGGGAGAAGGTAAAGGTGCTGCTGTTGGACCTTATGCTTCCTGATATGACAGGGCTTGATGTGCTACCCAAAGTGACTTCCCTTTGCCCTGATGTGAAAACCATAATTTTAACTGCCTATGGGAATGTGGAAAGCGCCGTTACAGCCATGAAACTGGGAGCATTCGACTACATCTGTAAGCCTGTCAAATTTGAAGAATTAAAACTGTTCTTAGAACGAGCTTTTAACTGGATACAGATGAAAGAAGAAAACGAGAAGTTGAGGGCAATGGTCAAATCAAGAGAAAAAGACACCATCCTCATCAGCCGCAGCCCTGCTATGGAACGGGTAAATTATATGGTCGAGAAGGTGGCTGACAGTGATATAAATGTTTTGATAGAGGGGGAGAGCGGTACGGGGAAAAGCCTGATAGCCGGGGAGATCCATGGGAAAAGCCGCCGGAAGGATAAACCTTTCGTAACGGTGAATTGTGCTGCGATTCCGGAACATCTACTGGAAAGTGAACTTTTTGGATATGTACGGGGAGCTTTCACCGGAGCAACAGAAAGCCGCCAGGGAAAATTTGCCGCTGCCGATGGAGGGACAATATTTCTGGATGAAATAGGTGAACTACCCCTTTCTCTGCAGGCCAAACTCCTTCAGGTAACTCAAGAAAAAAGCTTTACACAGCTGGGAAGCAACAGAGTGCATAAGGTGGATGTAAGGATTATTGCTGCCACCAACAGAGATTTATCCAAAATGGTGGAAGAAGGTTTATTTCGAGAAGATCTCTACTACAGGCTCAATATTGTAACCATCAAGGTTCCACCCTTGAGAAAAAGGAAAGAGGACATACCTCTCCTGGTAGCTCAGTTCCTCTCAGAACAGGAGAAGAAGCTGGGCCGCTCTTTTCATATAGAGAGCAATGTGATGGAGGCATTGATGGAATACCACTGGCCCGGGAATATAAGGGAACTAAAAAATGCTATTGAACGAGTGACGGTTTTGAGTCGGGGAGAGAGGATTCTCCTTCAGGATTTTCCTGTGGAAGTATGGCAGCAGAAAAGCCTTTACCGAGATAAGGGGTTGACGTTAAGGCTATCCCCCAAAAAATCTCTGCCGGAACAGGTTGAAGACGTTGAGAAACACCTCATTGTTGAAGCCCTCAACAAAAGTAATGGTAACTATGCCAGGGCTGCAAATCTGTTGAAGATATCCAGGCAGAGCCTGATGTATAAGCTTCAGAAATACAATCTGCGCAGTTAAAATTTTGTCTAAAGGATGAACGGATATGAAAAAAATGCATTTTAAATATACATTAATAATAATCAGCTGCATCCTTTTAGGATCAGCTGTTTTGACAGGCTGTGGGGAATCCCATAACATCAATTCTCACATTAACAAAAAGGGCACGATAGTTGTGGGAAGCAAGAACTTCACAGAACAGATTATTCTTTCAAAAATCACCTCCATTTACTTGAGAGAAAAGGGGTTTGAGGTTGAGGAAGTGGTCACAATGGGAAGCAGGGCAGTTCGAGCTGCTCTTGAAGAGGGTTATGTTGATCTCTACTGGGAGTATACGGGTACAGGGTTGATGTTATTTAATGAACAACCCAAGGAAACGGATCCTGAAAAAGCATATACAAAAGTAAAAACCCTGGATGCCCCAAAAGGCATTGTATGGCTTGATAGAGCAGACTTCAATAACACATACACCATCTTGATGCGTAAAGAGGATGCAGCAAACAAGGGGATTAAAACCCTTACGGACCTGGCCGCTTATGCAAACGAGCATTCTCAGGATTTGATGTTTGGGTCCAATGCAGAGTTCTGCAGTCGTAAAGATGGCCTAAAAGGCCTTGAAGCAAAGTACGGTTTCAAATTCCCTGAGGAAAATATAATAAAAATGGAAGCGGGTTTGACCTACATCTCCCTGAGAGAAAAAGTGGTAGATGTAGCAGTGGGTTTTGCTACCGATGGCCGGATAGAAGGATTCAACCTCATACCCTTAAAGGATGATAAACACTTTTTCCCTGTTTATGATGCCACCCCTGTTATCCGTAAGGAAGTGTTAGAAAAATCTCCGGAGCTTGAAAGATATCTACGGGACATCAGCTCCCGTCTGGATGAAAAAAGCATGAAAAACTTAAATTATTTAATAGATATGGAGCACAGGAATGTTACGGTGGTTGCAAGAGAATGGCTGGTAAAAAACGGTTTGATTGCTGAGTGAAATGCCCATTTTGATTTAATAAGACACTGAAAAGGGTTAATAAATCCCTTTTCAGTGTTTTTTATGTTCAGCTGTTTGTTGTTGTCAAAAATTTTTTACTAAAGTAAAAAATTTTTTAAATCCCAGCTTTTTTATTAAAAGGTGAAGACCTTTGTCCTTAAGGTTTCGATTAAAAACAATAATGGCACAATCCTTGCTTTTATAAATGAAAAGATATTAAAAACATAAAAAGACGGAGGAGGAGATAAAAATGAAAGAGCGGAGAATCAGCTTTTACAGTGAAGGTTGCAAGCTTGATGGGACTCTCTACCTGCCTGATGATTACAAGGAAGGGGAGAAACGTCCCTGTATAATACCCAATTCGGGATATCTAGGTTTGAACGCTATTTATCCCAGGCTTTTTTCCAGGGGTCTAACCAAATACGGGTATGTGTGTCTAGGGTTCGATTACAGGGGTTTTGCCAAGAGTGAAGGCAACCCCGGTTACTGCCGCCTTGAGAATGAAGTGGAAGATATCAAAAACGCTATCACTTTCGCTCAGCTTCAGGATGAGGTTGATCCTGATAACATTGGCCTCATTGGTTGGGGTATGGGTGCCGCTATAGTTACAAAAGTAACGGCTGAAGATGAACGGGTGAAGGGCGTAGCTGCATTGAACGGATTCTATAATGGTGAAAGATGGATGAAATCCGTGCATACTTATGTTGACTGGTTAAAATTGAAAAAATTGATGGAAGAAGACAGAGTTCGCCGAGTGACAACGGGAGAATCCAAATACGGTAACCCCTATACCTTCTATCCCTTGGATCCGGATACGGAGGATGTAGTTAAAGCGGATCTTGAGCCTGTAGACGGTTTTGGGCCTCAAACGGCATATGTGCTGGGAGAATCCATCTGTAACTTCAATGCTGAAGAAGTTGTTGCTAAGATTTCTCCAAGACCCATATTTATTGCTCACGGGAAATACAATGCTCTGCATCCTGTGGATGAAGCTCTTTCCCTCTACGAAAAAGCAAAAGAACCCAAACAACTCTATCTTATTGAAGGAAAACATAACGATTTTATGTTTGAAGACAAGCCAGTGTTTCAAAAACTAGTTGAAGAATTAAACCGCTTCTTTGAGAAAATTTTGAGGAAATAAGGAACAAAATTTCCAGATACCTCAGGCCTTTGGTTAAAGTCCTGAGGTTCTGGAAGCATTTATAACAAAAATAAATTTTTAAGAAAGGTGGGTTATTAATATGGAATTTGGGCCGTATGCAATGCTGATGGATTTTGCTTTGATGTCTGTGCTGCTGTTTATAGCCCAGTATCTCAGATCAAAGGTAAAGATTATACAGAACCTCTACCTGCCGTCATCCCTTATTGCTGGTTTCCTGGGTTTGTTTTTAGGAAAACAGTTTTTAAACGTGCTTCCTTTCAGTGATAAGATTTCCAGTTATGCCTACATGCTGGTTGTTGTGCTGTTTGCTTCCCTGTTTATAGGGAATACTCAAAAGACATCCTTTAAAAAGGTTGTAGATGAAGTGGGAGACACCTTTACATTGAACATGGCCGCTGAATTCGGAGGATTCGGAGTGGCTCTGTTGGTTGGTGGAATCATACTCGGTAAGTTGTTCCCTAACGTGCCAGAAGCTTTTTCCATTCTGCAGCCGGCCGGTTTTGTAGGTGGTCATGGTTATGCAGCGGCAATAGGTGGAACCCTGAAAGACGTAGCGGGCTGGGGAGAAGCCCTGACAATCGGTCAGACCTTTGCCACAATAGGGCTGCTTTCTGGAATTTTAGGGGGCCTGGCTTTAATAAACCTGGCAACCAGGATAAGAGCCACCAGATTTATTAAAACCATCAAGGAATTGCCTGAAAGCATGCAGACCGGGTTAGTGCCTGAGAATGAAAGACAGGAAATAGGTAAACAGACGGTAAATCCCATGTCAATAGATCCCCTTACCTGGCATCTGCTACTGGTCCTTATAGCATCAGCAGGAGGATATTATTCATACTATGCATTTAAAGCAATTATGCCTAAAATAAGCCTGCCCATGATGTGTCTCTCAATGCTTTCCGGAGTTGTTCTGCAGATGATACTCAACATTGTTGGTCTGGGGGACTACGTTGACAAGAAAATCATAACAAGAATAGGCAGCAGTGTGACGGACTATCTTGTTGCCTTTGGAGTAGCTTCTATTAAGATTTCCATTGTTATAAAATATGCAGCTCCGATATTGATTATGGTGTTAATCGGTATAGCCTGGAGTGTGTTCTATGTGCTGGTTATTGGGAAAAAACTTTTCCACAACTTCTGGTTTGAACGTTCCATTTTCATATATGGTTGGACAACGGGAGTTGTGGCAATGGGTGTTACCCTTCTCAGAATTGTGGACCCCGAATTTAAGAGCGGTACTTTAGAGGATTATGGAATGGCATACGTGTTCATTTCGGTAATAGAGCTGGCTCTCATATCAATATTGCCTGTTTATGTTGCCAAAGGAAACGTAATTCTCGCAGGTGCTCTGCTGGTTGCCATCTGTATTGCTCTGTGGGCTGTAACGGCTCTGAAATACGGGTTGCAGAACAAAGGTGCTGCTGAACTGCGGCCGGGCGAAGAAGAGGTTGTTACGGGAATGTAAAAAGTGGTTGGGGAGGCTTAATGGCCTCCCAAAAAAATTTTAATCCTGCAAAAAAGCTTTTAAGGGGGGTATTACACTGTGAAATTCAGAAGAAATGCAAAAGTATTGAGCCTTATTCTTGTTGCTTTAATAACTCTTTTAATAGCAGGTTGTGACAATCTGACAAAAGATACCTCTGCAAGTGAATTGAATGGACCAATCAAAGTGGCAGCGGTACAGTTTAATCCGCAGCTAAATGAGCGAGATAAAAATGTTGAAGCCTTATTAAAAGTAGTCACAGAGGCTGCTCAAAACGGTGCAAAATTAATTGTTACTCCGGAAATGGCTACAACGGGTTATTATTATGCGGATAGAAAGGCTATAGAACCATTTGTAGATACAATCTCTAGGCAAAAAGGAGATTAAAGGAGAGAAGACTCGAACTTTACAAAGAATTAATGTTTTATATTTCATCATGGGATTATACGAAAAATACAACTCCTAAAAATATAACTGTGGCAATTCTCCAGTATGAACCTGAGATTAATGATAAGGAAGCCAACATTATTAAGATAAAAAAATTAATAAAGGATGCAATTTTAAAGGCTAAAAATGAAGATAAAAAATTGAATTTAATAGTTTTACCTGAGCTTGCCACAACGGGTCCAGTTAAGGGTTTGGAAGAAGCCGGTAAACTGACAGAAACTTTAAATGGTACTACTGTAAGAACTTTTAAAGAAATAGCGAAGGATTACTCATTATATATTGTTTTTGGTATGGTTGAGAAGGATAAGGACAAACTTTATAATACTGCAGTGTTGGTAAGCCCTAAAGGTGACGTTATAGGAAAATATAGAAAGACTCATTTAAATGAATTAGATAAACAATGGGCTCAACCCGGGGATGAAATTAAAGTTTTCTCAACAGAATTAGGTAAAATTGGCGTGATGATTGGATATGATGCAGCGTTTCCGGAGGTTGCGGGGGTAATGGCTGTGAAAAGAGCTGATATCATTGTTATTCCTTCTGCCTGGAATGGGGATTTTGGGAAGGAAATAAAAATAGATAAAAATATTTCGACCAATAGATATCCAGAGGGAGCTATGTGTCTATGGGATTCAATAACAATGAGTTCACAGGCGTATACCATTGTTTCAAATTTTATAGGAAGTTCAAACAATTATCTCGGTAGAAGTGCACTATATACGTTGGATCCCCTATATGGATTGGATCAACCTGTGATAGCTTCAAAAGACAGGGAAGAAGCACTGATTGTAAGTTTTAAAACAATCCAACCTGATTGGTGGTTTAATCAAGAAAAGTTAATATCCTCCAGAAGGACGTTTTTCTATAAACCTCTGGTCCACTAATAGTGTATTTATTTATCCTACAAACACAGAAGAGTATTTATGTAATGAAATAGGGGAGGGTTAATAATTTGTCTTCTAAAATCCTCAAGAACTGCATAGACATTCATGTCCACTCGGGACCGGGATTGTTTCCCCGCACAGTAGATGATTTTCAGCTGGCTCAGGAAGCCTTAAAGGCAGAGATGAGGGCCGTTGTCTTAAAGGCCCATGAAGGCAGCACTGTTTTCCGTGCCCATTTGGTTAATAGAAGACTGGGCAGGGAAATATTGATTGGTTCCATTGTGTTGAATTCCTTCGTAGGAGGATTTAACCCCGATGCTGTGGATTGCGCGGTAAAATTGGGAGCAAGGGTAGTATGGATGCCCACAATTTCAGCTCAAAACCACTTGAATCATTATGGAAGCTGCAACTATTCCAACATGAATACCAATTCGGAAACAAGACCCCTTAAACCACAGAGGATATTCGATGAAAAAGGGGATATAAAACCCGAAGTGAAGGAGATTTTAGAGATTATTAGAGACAGCGATGTGTGTATAGCAACTTCTCACCTTTCTTTGGAAGAGAGTTTAAAGCTTATAGATGAAGCCTTACAAATGGGAATCCGAAAGATCCTTTTGAATCATCCCGAAGCAGGTGTCACCAGGGTTGATTTGGAGATTCAAAAGGAACTGGCTAAAAGAGGGGTATTCATTGAAAAAGCATATCTGTGGGCCACAGCGGGATGGCAGGCTTGTTTAACATTAATCTCTTTTGACCAGTATCCACAAACCCTGAAAATCAACATTGTTCATTGAGGGCAAAGTCTGTCTTTAAAATTTTGCTACGTTAAAATGATGCGATCAAATATTTTCTGAAGTCTTTTAAAAAACAATTCAGTGTTCTATAATAATATAAAAACTGACCAAAGAAATTTGAATCAGGGAGGAAACATTTGTTTTGAAACATAATAATATTCCGCTGATTGAAGCACTACTAGAATATAACAAAAAAAACATGTTGAGGTTTCATACTCCGGGCCACAAAGGTGGGAAAGGTGCAGAAAAAACAATCAAAGATATTTTTGGTAAAAACGTCTTTTTATATGACCTGACTGAAGTTGATGGTCTTGATGATTTACATAACCCCAAAGCGGCCATAATGAAAGCTCAAGAACTGCTTTCTGAGGTATATGGCAGTGATCGTTCGTTTTTTCTTGTAAACGGTGCTACTACAGGGGTAGAAGCAATGTTGATGGCGGCTGCCGGCCCGGGGGAGGAGGTTGTTATTGACAGAAACTGTCATTACTCGGCCATAAACGGCTTGATTTTAAATGGTGCAACACCTGTCTATATGATGCCGGAAATTGATAAAAGAACAGGGCTTGTACTAGGGCCTTCAAGACATACACTTATACAAACGTTAAAAAAACACCCTGGAGCAAAGGCGCTTTTTATTGTTTCTCCTACATATTTTGGTATATGTTATGATTTGAAATCAATTTCAGATATAGTTCATGAACATAATATCCCTTTAATTGTTGATGAAGCACACGGCCCTCATCTTGGGTTTCATCCAGATTTTGCGGTTTCGGCAATGCAGGCAGGAGCAGACGCATGCTGCCAGAGCCCACATAAAATTCTTGGCTCCTTTACCCAGAGCAGCTGGCTTCATGTTAAAGGCAATATGATTGACTTAGAACGCCTGAAAAAAGCCCTGCAGGTTTTGCAGTCAAGCAGCCCGTCATATTTACTGATGGCATCATTGGATTCTGCACGGTTTTTTGTTTCTTCCCGGGGCCGTAGGGAGTTTGATAGGATAATTTCGATGGTTAGAGACGCCAGGGTTCGTATCAACAATATAACAGGCCTTTTTTCACCGCAGATTATGATAGGAGATTTTACTATAGCTGTCCCGGACTATACCAAACTTACAGTAAATGTGAGGGATTCGGGATTAAACGGAAAACGAGTTGCTTATATTTTGAGAAATGAATACAAAATTCAACCGGAGTTTGCCGATAGGGACAACCTGCTTTTTATAATAACATGTGGTGATAACCCTAATAAAATAGAGGCTTTAATTGATGCGCTTAAGTCGATAGCTAGAATGAATAAAACCGTTGAAAGTACTAACAAAGCTGACTGGGTATATCCTGCCCCTAAAGTTGAAATCATACCAAGGGATGCGTTTTTTGCACATAAAAGGAGGGTTGAACTTAAGAAAGCAGCAGGTTTAATAAGTGCAGAGACGGTTGCTCCATATCCGCCCGGGGTGCCTCTTCTGGCACCGGGAGAACGGATTACGCCGGAAATCGTTGAATTAATTCTGCAGATGGAGGAAAATGGCATTCAGTTTCACGGCCCGGAAGATACCCGGTTGGAAACTATTAAAACAGTAGAGGAGAGTTTACAATGAAAGGTTTTTTTATAACCCTTGAAGGACCTGACGGTTCAGGAAAAACGACGCAGATTAAACTCATTACAAATTTTTTTCAAAAACGGGGAATGGATTTTATTCTAACAAGAGAACCCGGAGGCACCCCTATAGGAGAGGAGATTCGCCGGCTTTTACTTGATAAAAACAACAGCGATATGGAGCCCGAAGTTGAAGCATTACTTTATGCCGCTTCCAGGGCACAACATGTAAAACAGGTTATTATACCCGCACTTAAAAATGGTCTTGTAGTAATATGTGACAGATTTTTGGATTCAAGTATTGTTTACCAGGGTATAAGCAGAGGCCTTGGCATTAAAACAATTGAGAAGATAAATGAATTGGCCGTTTTTGGTTTAAAACCTGATTTGACTTTTGTTTTGGATATATCGCCTGAAATCGGTATAATGAGAAAAAAGATGAATAAATCAATTGACAGGATTGAAACAGAAGACCTTGAATTTCACCGGATGGTTCAAAACGGTTATTTGATGCTGGCTGAAAGAGAACCTGACAGGATAAAAGTTATAAATGCCGAAAACAGCATTGAAGAGGTGTATAAAGAAATTGAGGCCCATCTGATTACTCTTGTGGACAATATGCAGAAATAAGAGGTCATGTTTATTGAAATTGTTAGTTCAGGGGAATATGGCTGAAAACTGTATGTACGTTTTTTAATAATAGGGGGGAAGGAGATACATGCGAGTTAAACACCATCCCATATTAGGAGAAGACAAAAGGAAGGAAAACGTTACCATTGTTGTAGATGGAAAAAAAATTAAAGCAATAGAAGGTGAGCCCATCGCTGCAGCCTTGATGGCTGCAGGAATTAGAGTCTTTCGGAAGACACCTAAAAAAAATCAACCAAGAGGAGTGTTTTGTGCAATAGGAAGGTGTACCGACTGTGTGATGACCGTTAATGGAATTCCGAATGTCAGGACATGTGTTACATTGGTGGAAGATGGAATGGTAATTGAGACACAGAAGGGTCTTGGTAAATGGAGGGAAAGCAGATGAAAAAGACACAGGTAGCCATAATAGGGGCAGGCCCTGCAGGGCTTGCTGCTGCAATTGAGGTAGCCCGAGCAGGGGGTGAGGTGACTCTCTTGGATGAAAACCATAAGCCGGGTGGTCAGCTGTTTAAACAGATACACAAGTTTTTTGGTTCGAGAGAACACAGGGCAGGAACCAGAGGTTTCAGAATTGGAGAAAAACTTCTTGAAGATACTGAAAAACTTGGTGTGAAAGTTTTGCTGGACTCACCGGTTTATAGCATTTTTAAGGATTTTGTTATAGGCTACATCTCTGATGGAAGAGAAAAAGCAATCCAGGCGGAGAGGATTATTCTGGCCACAGGAGCTTCGGAAAACGCTCTGGCCTTTCCGGGGTGCACTCTTCCTGGAGTAATGGGGGCGGGAGCAGCTCAGACCATGATAAATGTTCACAGGGTGCTTCCGGGGAAAAAAATCATTATGGTAGGCTCCGGAAATGTAGGATTGATCGTATCATATCAACTGCTTCAGGCAGGTGCTGATGTTATTGCCCTAATAGAAGCTGCAGCTGAAATTGGAGGTTATGGAGTCCATGCCAGCAAAATACGGCGAGCTGGAGTTCCAATATACACATCTTACACTATACAGGAAGTGATAGGGAAAAACAGTGTTGAAGGAGCCGTCATTGTGGGACTGGATGAAAAATGGAAACCCATCAAAGGGACGGAAAAATTAATAGAAGCTGATACAGTGTGTATTGCAGTGGGCCTCAGCCCTCTAGCTGAACTTGCATGGCTGGCAGGATGTGAGTTTGCTTTTGTTCCTTCTCTGGGCGGCCATGTTCCCAAACATGATAGAAACATGGAAACAACCATAAAAGGCCTATACGCAGCCGGGGATTTAACAGGAATAGAGGAGGCAAGTTCTGCCATGGAAGAAGGGAGACTGGCTGGTATAGCGTGTGCAGAAAGCCTGGGTCTGTATTCCAAAGAGGAAGCCAGAGACCTCAAGGAAAAAGTTTGGGCAAGGCTAAATACGTTAAGGACAGGGCCCTTTGGGAAAAAACGAAGAGATGCAAAAGACAAACTGATTGAAATGATGGAAGGTGGTGCTGATATTGGCTAAAGGAATAAAAAAAACAGGTGTTCCTTCATGGGAAGAACTCAAATCATCTCCTGGTTTGCCGGATGCGGATCGGTTGGAAGAGGGCCCGGTGGCTTTTATTGAATGTGTTCAGGAGATACCGTGTAATCCTTGTGAGACTGTGTGCCCTTTTGGAGCCATTGAAGTAGGAAGCCCCATTACAAACCTTCCAAAGCTGTATGGAGAAAAGTGTACAGGATGTGGGCTCTGTGTTGCGGCGTGTCCTGGTCTTGCAATTTTTAAGGTCCATAAAAACTACACTAACACTACTTCTCTTGTAGAGTTTCCTTTTGAATACCATCCTCTGCCTAAAACAGGTGAGACAGTCAGGTGTGTAAATAGAGAAGGGAAGTTTGTTGTTGAAGGAAAAGTAGTTAAAATTAGAAATTCGAAACAATTTGACGCTACTGCTCTTGTTACCGTTGAAGTCCCTAAAAAGTATTTCTTGGAAGTCCGCAGCATTGAAAGGAAGAGGTGAGGTTAATGAAAGAGAAAAAACCTGTTTATATATGTCGCTGTCAGGAAGTCACCCGGGAAGAGATTTTGGAAGCTATAGCTGATGGTGCGAGGACCATCAAAGGCGTAAAGAACAGAACCCATGCAACCATGGGATTGTGTCAGGGGAGGACCTGCCGCAGGCTTATTGAAAAGATGCTGGCTGAAGTAACTGACATCAAGGAATTAAAACCCGGAACAAGACCCCCTGTAAGAACTTTAAAAATTGAAGAGGTTATAAAGGGGGAAGATTCGTGAAAAAGACGAGTGAGATTGTGATAATCGGAGGAGGAGTTATAGGAACTTCGATAGCTTATTATCTAACCAAACGAGGCAAAGAGGTTGTGCTTATTGAAAAAAATGACCTTGCTTCAGGGGCTTCTGGAGCGTGTGACCAGGATATCATTTTACAGTCAAAAAATCCAGGGATTCATCTTCAATTAGCCATGAAAAGCGCAGAAATTTACAAAACCCTTGAAGCGGAGCTGGAACACCCCATAGAATACGAAAACACGGGTGGGATGATTCTGATTGAAACACAAGAAGAATTGGAGATTATGAAAGATTTTGTTAAAAGACAGCAGCAGATAGGCCTTGAAGTGGAAATTTTGGATTTAAAGCAGGCCCGAAAACTTCAACCAGGCCTTTCACATCATCTTGTAGGTTCTACCTATAGCCCGCAGGATGCCCATGTGAATTCTATTGAATTAACCCTGGGGTTCGCCAAAGCTGCCCGGAAACAGGGAGCTGGGATTATGCTCCATACCGAAGTGGTTGGAATAAAACAAAGAAATGGAAGAATACAGGGGGTTAAAACCAGCAGGGGAGATATAGACTGCGAAATTGTGATTAACTGTGCAGGAGCCTGGGCACCTAAAATCGCAGAAATGATAGGGCTAACAATCCCAATAAAACCAAGGCGAGGCCAGATTATTGTAACAGAAGAGGTTGCTCCGTATGTGATGGGAGACGTACTTTCTGCCAGGTATATTGTAGCAAAGTACAATCCGGATATTTTGAAGAATTCCAGTGATCCAGGTATAAAATTAGGAGTTGGCCTTTCTCTCAGCCAGACTCAAAAAGGCAATATTTTGATAGGAGCAACTCGGGAGTTTGTGGGTTATAACACCGATGTTACCAGAACAGGCTTGAAGGAGATACTGAAGAACGCCACAAGGCTTGTCCCCGGGTTGAAGGGTATGAACATAATACGCATGTTTGCAGGATTAAGACCTTATACACCCGATGGGCTGCCCATTATTGGGCCTGTAGAGGGTATTGAAGGCTTTTTTGTTGCTGCAGGGCATGAAGGGGATGGAATAGCACTGTCACCTGTAACAGGGAAAATTGTGTCAGACCTGATTGTTGATGGAAAAACTTTCATGGACGTTAGTCGGTTGGCTTTAGAGCGTTTTACAAAAAACAACCCAAAGGCATAAATAAAAGGGGGTATTAAATTAAAGGGAAAAACATTTTTGTGAAGAATATCATTAATATACAGTATTGCACATATAATATTACACAATCAGCAATAATCGGAGGAAGACGTACGAGCCTTGCCAATGTCGAGAACGGCATTTAAGAGGTATGTAAATGCTGATGAGATACAGAAATAAGAGGTGCGGTTATGAAGATATCAAAAGACATGCCTTTAAAAAGCTTAACTTCTCAGGAATATGATAAAGAGTCAGGGGTAAAAATGCGGCATGCCTCCGGCTTTGCCGCTGAAATGGCTAAGATTCAAACTGAGCATACAAACAAACATTTACAAAATATGCTGGAAAATATTGAAGAACAGGGGAAAATACTACAGAGCACTTCTTCACTTAAAGAACTTGTGAGATATAAAAGATTGATACATGAGTTTTTAAATGAAGCCGTAAGTTCTATGTTTTCTACCAAACAAAAGCGCTTTTGGGATAATGAAGGCAGACAAAAAATCTATGTTATAATAGAAAAGGTGAATCAAAAGCTTGTGGATTTAACAGAAGCCCTCCTGGAAAATGAAAAATCCACTTTAAAAATTTTAGAACTTATCAATGAGATAAGGGGTTTGCTTATAGACCTATATGTTTAAAACGGGAAGGTGTATTTATGCCTTTTAAGGATATTATTGGTCAGGAACACGCCTTAAAGAGTTTACAAAATGCTCTTATAAAACAGAGGCCATCACATGCGTATATGTTTGTTGGTCCTGATGGTGTAGGAAAACAGAAAACAGCTGTGGCATTTGCCCAGGCGCTGAATTGTAAAAAAACCGTTTATGATGGATGTGGTATTTGCAACACATGTTTAAGGATTGAAAAAGGCATACATCCTGATGTGTTTATTATTAGCCCTGACGGCGCATCAATTAAGATAAAGCAAATACGTGAACTCATAAGGGATATAAATTTAAAGCCTTATGAAGCAGATAAAAGGGTTTTTATTATCAGGGAAGCCCACAAAATGACTGATGAAGCTTCTAATTGCCTTTTAAAAACTCTTGAAGACCCTCCCTTGTATGGAGTTATTATCCTTTTAACAACAAATCAGCATCTTTTTCTTCCTACCGTAACTTCTCGTGCACAGGTTATTAAATTTAAACCGTTGCCAAGGAAGATTGTCGAAGATTATCTTATCAGTAACTTGAAAAAGACTTCTGAAGAAGCAAGGATCATATCGGTGTTTTCAAAAGGTTCTTTAGAAATGGCTGTAAAGCTTGCTCACTCTGAAGAATTTAAAGAAATTAGAGAAGAAGTTATAAAAACTGCAAATCAATTGAGAAAAACTATGGAAGATTACCCGTTTTTTCTGGGGGAAAAGTTTCAACAGAACCGTGAAAAAGCACTTATTTTTCTGGATATGTTTCTTTTATGGTTTCGTGACCTTATGGTATTTAAGGCAGCCAATACGGAAACATTAAATATAAACATTGATAAACTGGAAGAAATCAGAACCCAAACAGAAACTTTGCAATTACGGGAACTTCTAAAAATAATAGATGATATAAAAAAGACTAAAAAGGCTGTTGAATCAAATGCAAACATTTCACTGGCCTTAACTCAGATGTTGCTGAAGACACAGGAGGTGTTAAAAAAAGGTGTTCACAGTAGTAGGAGTGAGATTTAAAAAAGCAGGAAAGATATATTATTTTGACCCAGGCAATCCGGAAGATTACCAAAACAATAAATATCCTTCACCACATGAATATGTAATTGTAGAAACCGCCCGGGGGCTGGAATACGGTGAAGTTGTGGTGGGGCCGAAAGAGGTCAAGGAAGGAGATTTGGTATTGCCCTTAAAAAAAGTTATTCGCAAAGCTACAGAACAAGACCGCCAACAGGTTTTAGAAAACAAAAAAAAGGCAAAAGAAGCTTTTAATATATGTCTTGATAAGATAGAAAAACACGGCCTTGATATGAAACTAGTGGATGTTGAATATACTTTCGATAGAAGCAAAATAATTTTTTACTTCACAGCTGATGGCCGTGTAGATTTTCGTGAGCTGGTAAAAGACCTGGCATCGGTTTTCAGAACCCGAATAGAACTTCGACAGATAGGAGTGCGTGACGAAGCCAAGATGCTGGGCGGTTTAGGGCCTTGCGGCAGACAGTTGTGTTGTGCTACATTTTTAGGGGAATTTGATCCTGTTTCAATAAGGATGGCAAAACAGCAGAATCTTACCCTTAATCCTGGTAAAATTTCAGGCCTTTGCGGAAGGCTTATGTGCTGTCTTAAATATGAGTGTGATGTTTA
This sequence comes from Thermosediminibacterales bacterium, assembly GCA_029982205.1. Classification (GTDB taxonomy): domain Bacteria; phylum Bacillota; class Thermosediminibacteria; order Koleobacterales; family JARRCM01; genus JARRCM01. Next base: position 52,112 of record JARRCM010000005.1, on the reverse strand, counting down.
TGAAGGAATAAGAGAAAACCTGCCTGCTGTAGGTAAAAGGGTTATTACACCTGAAGGTGAAGGTAAAGTTGTTGATGTAAATGTCGTGAAAGAAAGTGTAACAGTGAAACTAGATGAAGAAAATCAGATATTGGAGTTTCCTTTTGAAGAAGTTATTGAAAAAAACGATGATCAGCAAAGTTGACTTTTTAATTAAGTGTGAATATAATTAAGGCAAGCATACCCTTATGGGGTATAAACAAAACTATGGTTGAAAAAGGAGGGTTGAAAAATGTTTTTCCCTTTTTATTTTGATCCTACGATGATAATCCTTCTTCCGGCTTTAGCCCTTGCCATGTATGCACAGGCAAAAATTCAGTCTACATTTGCAAAATATCTGCGGGTGAGGGCCTCAAGCGGCCTGACAGGAGCTCAGGTGGCACGGAGATTGTTAGATAATCATGGATTATATGATGTTAAAATTGAAAGAATCGCGGGCAGACTTACAGATCATTATGACCCCCGCACAAAGGTTTTGCGCCTATCAGATGAGGTATACAGCGGAAGTTCCCTTGCATCTCTTGGAGTTGCTGCTCATGAAACAGGTCATGCCATTCAACACGACCTTGGCTATGTTCCTTTATCCATCAGAAATTCAATAGTACCGATTGCAAATATAGGTTCTCAAATGGCATTTCCACTGTTTTTTATGGGTTTAATTTTTCGCTCCGGAAATTTAATGTATATAGGAATATTGGCTTTTGCTGCAGCGGTATTGTTCCAGCTTGTTACGTTACCTGTAGAGTTTAATGCAAGCTCCCGTGCTATTGAGGCTTTAGAAGCTGGAGGTTTTATAATGAGAGAAGAAGTTCCTCACACAAGGAAAGTGCTTTCGGCTGCAGCCCTTACTTATGTGGCAGCGACAGTAATGGCAGTTCTGCAGCTTTTAAGACTTCTGGCCATAGCAGGAATTTATAGAGACAATGATTAATTTGATTTAAAAATTATGAAACATTAAATCGGCCTTTTGGCCGATTTATTTAATTTTAAATGAAACTTTTTGACAGGCCGTTCGTCATATAATTTTTAGAAACACTCATTTCTGTTTAAAAGAAGGAATACATCTGTAGAAGTAGAAATAATAATATTAACATAAAATGGAGGGATGCTCCGTGAAAACCAGAATACTGGCATTACTGTTTGTTTTGGCGATGATTTTATTTGTTCTCGTTGGCTGTAGGACCGATGGAGCCGGATCTGACTATTATAAGGATGATTCAAACAAACCTGAACAGCAAAACCAAACCGATTCCGACCAGAAAGACGAAAAAAGCATACCCGAGCAGGGATCAACAGAAACCGAGGATTTTACCGGCGAGACTGTGGTCTATGGAATAGAAGATAGTGTTATTGGTTACCCTGTCAGCCTGGCAGTTGGAAAAAATCAGGATATTTATGTTATAGATCTGTATTCCATTAAAGGCATGGTTAAAAAGTTTGATAAACACGGCAATTTCGTGGGAAAATTGGCCGATAAATCTGATGGCCTGAAGATGCCCACAGATATTGAGGTGGCTGTAGATGGAAGTGTATATGTTTCTGACATTGAGTCAAGATGTATCTGGGTTTACAGCTCTAACGGCAGTCTGCTGAAAAAGATAGAATTTAATGATGACGAGAGTGACGGTTTTGTTCCCAGAAGTATAGACTTGAGCCCTTCAGGAGAATTAGTAGTGTTAAGTTTTGATAAGATATGGAGAATAAATAAAGAAGGTAGGGTTATAGATAAAATAGGCGGTCGTGGTGAGAAACCTGGCGAGTTAGGCGCAGAAGGTTCGGAATTTTATCTGGGTCCAAATGGCCTTTGTGTAGACAAATCAGGTAACATTTATGTGAATGATACCTTGAATAATCGGATACAGGTGTTTGACCCTAAAGGGAGATTTAAAAAAGAGATCAATAATGATGATGTTAACGGTATTTTCACACAGCTTATAGATATAGGGGTTGACAGTCAGAGCTGTTTATATGTGACAGATTATGGTTCTTATAATGTTTTTAAGATTTCTTCTGATGGCAAGGTGATTTCCAGATTTGGCGGGATGGGGAGCAGGGAAGGTCGTTTTGGAAAGATTGGCGAACAATACGGAAGTAATGGGCCCACCACTTTGGCTGTGAGTTCAGATGACATCATTTATGTTGTTGATCCTTATAACCATCGAATTCAGGCTTTTGATTCAAAAGGAGAATATCTTTACAGTATAGGGAGCAAGAAATATTCATCAGCCTTTGTGTTTCCCCATGCCGTGACTGGAGATGATGATGGCAATGTGTATATTTTAAGCGGTGATCCATACATTGACGATCCGCTTAACTTCAGAGCAATGAAATTTGACTCAGAAGGGCGTTTTTTAACAGAATTTACAAGCGGATACAATTCAGGTTTTTTTGCAAATCCGCAGGATATAGCGGTAGATTCCAATGGTTATGTGTATATACTTGATTTAGATATGGTTCAAAAATTTAACCTACAAGGTCGTTTTGAATCAGGTTTTGGCGGAAGAGGAGAAGGCAAGGGTGATTTTGGAGTTTATGATTCATATGGAATAGAAAAAGGCCCAACTGGAATATCTATAAGCAAAGAACACGATATATATGTCGCCGATTTTTATAACAGCAGGATTCAGGTATTTAACAATAGGGGCGAGTATTTAAGGGAGCTACCGACTCCAAACCCATTTAAAGCCGTTTTTGATTCACAGGGAGAAATCTATGTGCTTAATTCCCTTGACGGAAATATTACTAAGTTCAGCCCGAAAGGCAAACTGCTGCTGAGGTTCGGCCACAGCGGCGGTGAAGAAGATGGGTTTGGAATTTCTGATGAAGAAGGAGATATAAATGGGCCTCAGGGCATAGCAGTGGATAGTCAGGATAATATATACGTATCCGATACTTATAATCATAGAATAATGAAATTTTCTTCAGATGGCGATTATCTTGGTTCATATGGCAGTTTCGGTCATGGGGCAAAACAGCTGTATTATCCTAAAGGTTTGTGGGTTGATAAAGATGGCAGTTTGCTTATCGCAGATTCAGGCAATCATCGTATACAGCGTTTTGTTTTTCAACAATGATGCAGGGTTTTATGGGACATGTTAAAAAACAGGAGGCCAGACTGGTAAATGATGGATTTATTAAAACCCAATGAACGAATTGATGACCTTGTATGTAAAAACCTCAAAATAATCCAAAACCCCAAATCATACTGTTTTTCCATAGATGCCGTATTGTTGTCTAACTTTGTGACCGTTAAAAAAGGCGAGACAGTTGTAGATCTCGGCTGCGGCACAGGGGTTATTTCCCTACTGCTTTCAGCAAAAACACCAGCCAAAAAGATATACGGTATCGAGATTTTGGATACTGTAGCGGATATGGCAGAAAGAAGCGTGAAATTAAATGGGTTGGAACATAAAATCGAGATACTTTCAATGGACATGAAAGACGCTCCCCAAAAGCTTGGAAGAGGAAAATATGATGTAGTTGTTTCAAATCCTCCATTTAGAGAAATAGGCACGGGCAAAATAAATCCCGACCCTGTTAAAGCGTGTGCAAAACATGAACTTTTTGTAAATCTTGAAGGGGTTATTAGTGCTGCGGGGATGTTATTAAAAAAAGGCGGCAGATTTTTTTTGATACATAGAACCCGACGATTGCCTGATATATTCTGCTATATGAAGAAACACAAAATAGAACCGAAGAAAATTAAGTTTGTCCATTCGACGTTTGATTCGCCGCCGAACATGGTATTAATAGAGTCTGTAAAAGGAGGCAATCCTGAAATGAAGGTGCTTCCTTCGCTCTATATATATAAAGAGAAAGGCGTTTATTCTGAACAGATAATGTCAGTTTATGGTGAAAACGCCGAAAGACAGGGGTTGCTTAACAGTGGACAGTGATAAAACAATAGATAAAGGAAAACGAGGAATTTTATATTTATGCGCAACTCCTATAGGAAATCTTGAAGATATAACAATAAGGGCTCTGAAGGTTTTACGGAAAGCAGACTTTATTGCTGCTGAAGATACCAGGCATACCTTGAAACTGTTAAACAGATACAGAATAAAAGTTCCTTTGATAAGTTACCATGAACATAACAAAAACTATCGAAAACATGAAATTATCGATAAACTCACAACAGGTAATAATGTGGTGATGGTATCTGATGCGGGTATGCCGGGAATTTCCGATCCCGGAGAAGACCTTGTTAAAGAAGCCATTGAAGCAGGTATTGAAGTGAGGCCTATTCCCGGACCGACGGCATTGATAGCAGCTGTAGTAATATCAGGCCTTCCAACGGGAAGGTTTATATTTGAAGGTTTTTTGCCGAGGAACAAAAAAGATAGAGAGTCAAGGTTAAAGGATTTAAAAACAGAAACCCGGACTATGGTTTTTTATGAATCTCCACACCGTTTAAAACAAACCCTTAATCAAATGTATGAGATTTTCGGAGACAGAAAACTGGCCATAGCCCGGGAAATGACTAAAGCATATGAAGAAGTCTTTAGGGGAAATATTTCTGATGCTCTAAAACATTTTGCAGAAAAAACTCCAAGAGGGGAGTTTACTATTGTGGTGGCCGGTTCCGGTAATAAAGAAAAAATGGAACAGACATCCTGCTGGGAACAAATAAGTATAAAAGACCACATAAAGATGTATATAGAACAGGGAATCCCTAAAAAAGAATCAATTAAGAAGGTTGCTAAAGATAGGAACCTTCCCAAAACAAAAGTTTACCGGGAGTCATTCGATTTAGAATAAATCAGGTGACCATCCACCATTAAAACTCAAATCATGATAGCTTGACTTAACCAAACCTGTTTGATATTTTTTATACAAGAGTTCTGATTTTTCAAATGAACAACTAAGGGGGGGAATTTTTTATGCTTAAAAACAAGATTATAGGATTTATAGGTGCCGGTTCAATGGCAGAAGCCATTATCGGCGGTCTTTTAACTTCTGAAAAAATAAAGCCTGAAAACATCATCATAACTAACCGAAATAATGTTGAAAGGTTGCATAAATTGAACGAAAAATGGGGTATCGATATAACCCGAGACAAATTTGAAGTGATAGAAAAATCGAATGTTGTAATTTTGGCCGTTAAACCTCAGGATATAAAAGGACTATTGGAAGAAATTGGGCAATACATAAAAAGCAGCCAGGTTGTTGTATCTGTAGCCGCTGGTATTAGCACTTCGTTTATTGAGAGCTTTCTAACAGAAAAAGCAGCGGTTGTAAGGTCTATGCCCAATACTTCATGTATGATAAAAGAATCAGCCACAGCATTATGCGGAGGAAAATGGGCTGATAGAGAACATATTGATATTGCTAAACAGATTTTTTCGGCCGTGGGCCGGGTAGTAACTGTTAATGAGGAAGACATGGATGCGGTTACAGGGCTTAGCGGAAGCGGACCGGCTTACGTTTATTTGATGATAGAGGCCTTGATAGATGCAGGCGTTCAAGCTGGGCTTAATAAAGATGTTTCGAAGGAGCTGGCAATACAGACGGTTTTAGGAGCTGCTAAGATGGCTGCAGAGAGCGGTGAAGAACCTGTGGTTTTAAGGAATAAAGTGACTTCACCAGGAGGAACAACAATGGCAGGTCTGTCGGTTTTAAATAAATTGGGATTTAAGGATTCCCTTGTAAAAGCAGTTGCTGCTGCTAAAAAGCGTTCTAAAGAGCTGGGTAATGAAAACTAAAAAGCGCCTGACGGCGCTTTTTAGCTCCTTAATTCTTCTAAACAGTCATGGCATATGTTTTTACCTTTAAAATTAACTACATTATCGACATTGCCACAGAATATGCAAGCAGGTTCATATTTCTTTAATACTATTTTGTCATTGTCGACATAAATCTCCAAAGCGTCTTTTTTAGCAATATTCAGAGTCCTTCTGAGCTCAATAGGTAATACAACCCTGCCCAGTTCGTCTACTTTTCTTACAATACCGGTGGATTTCATGAATTCGCCCCCTTTATACAAGTTTCGACAAGCATTTGTATAAAGCATACCAGAATTGTAAATAAAAGTCAACCCCATTTTTGATGTTTTTATATATTCATACACACCAATTCAACTTGACATCTAACAGAAGTTTCTGTATAGTTTAATATATAATTTCATAACCTGATTCTAAAAGGTGATGACGGGAAGAGTAAATACAGTGTGAAACTTAAAAGAGAGCCGGGAAAGGTGAAAGCCGGCAGTTGAAGGCTGTATTGAAGATGGCCCCTGAACCGCTCGGCTGAACCCCGATTATAGCTCTATAATCGGTTATTAGGTTGAGCCGGAGAGTCTGGTCCGTTAATACCGAGGGTATTGAGTATCGGCTCAATACTTAGAGAGGCTTTAACCGTGAGGTTATGGCGAATTTGGGTGGTAACACGAGGCATTCCCTCGTCCCTAATGAAGGGCGGGGGTTTTTTGTTTGGTAAGGTTTTTTAAACAAAGGAGGCGAACTTTAATGAAAGAAAACAAAAAAACATTTTACATTACTACACCCATTTATTATCCAAGTGATAAACTTCATATAGGCCATTCTTACACTACTGTAGCTGCAGATGCTGCTGCACGGTTTAAGAGGCTTACCGGTTATGATGTTTTTTTCCTTACAGGAACAGATGAACACGGCCAAAAAATAGAAAGAATCGCCAAAGAAAAGGGCATGCAGCCAAAAGAGTACGTTGATGAAATTGTTGATTGGATAAAAGATTTGTGGAATACCCTTGATGTTTCCTATGATGATTTTATTAGGACAACAGATGAAAGACACGTAAAATCAGTTCAAAAAATCTTTAAGAAACTTTATGACCAGGGTGATATCTATAAAGGAATTTATGAAGGATGGTACTGTACCCCCTGTGAGTCATTTTGGACCGAAAGGCAGCTGGACAACGGCAACTGTCCTGACTGCGGCCGGCCGGTGGAATTAATAAAGGAAGAAGCCTATTTCTTTAGACTGTCAAAGTATCAAGACCGAATGATAAAATACATTGAAGAAAATCCGGATTTTATTCAACCGGCATCTCGAAGAAATGAAATGATCAATAACTTCCTGAAACCTGGTCTGGAAGACCTGTGTGTATCGAGGACAAGTTTCAAATGGGGAATTCCTGTGGATTTTGATCCCGATCATGTAATATATGTATGGATTGATGCGTTGTCAAATTATATAACAGCATTAGGTTTTTTGAGTGATGATGATGAAAAATACAGTAAATACTGGCCTGCAGATGTTCACCTTGTAGGTAAAGAAATTGTTCGCTTTCATACAATTATCTGGCCGATAATGCTTATGGCGTTAGGCCAGCCTTTGCCTAAGAAGGTTTTTGGCCATGGGTGGCTTATTCTTGAAGGAGGAAAGATGTCAAAATCTAAAGGAAATGTTGTAGACCCTAAAGTTTTGGTTGAGAAATATGGAGTTGATGCTATAAGATATTTTCTGTTAAGGGAGATACCGTTTGGTGCTGATGGGGTTTTTTCGAACAAGGCACTTATAGACAGGATAAATTTTGACCTTGCAAATGATCTGGGCAACCTTGTAAATCGGACACTTGCAATGATTGAGAGATATTTTGATGGTATCATTCCCGAACCCGGTGAAACCGGCAAATTTGATGAAGAACTTAAAGAGATGGCTTTAAAAGTCCCGCATACAGTAGAGGGATTGATGAATAACCTGCAGTTCTCCAACGCACTGTCAGAGATATGGAAACTGATTTCCCGTACAAACAAGTACATTGACGAAACTACTCCATGGATTCTTGCCAAAGATAAGGAAAAAAGAGGTCGCCTTGCGACAGTGCTTTATAACCTTGCTGAATCCATAAGGATAATATCTGTGTTGATAAGCCCATTTATGCCCAATACACCGCCGAAGATATGGTATCAGATGGGTCTTAAAGACAGCAATCTTCAGACATGGGAAAGCATCCAAACATGGGGTAAACTTTCGGCAGGAACAAAAATCAACAAAGGGGACCCCATTTTTCCGAGGATAGAGGCTGAAGATGACTTGAAAGAGGCCGATGAAAAAGAAGACAAAGATGCTGAACCCAAGAAAGAAGCTATGATAACGATTGATGAGTTTGCCAGAATGGACCTCAGAGTAGCAAGGGTATTAGAAGCGGAAAAAGTAGAAAAAACTGATAAGCTTTTGAAATTGATTCTTGATGTTGGTGGGGAAAAACGTCAGGTAGTATCAGGGATAGCAAAACACTACTTGCCAGAAGAACTAATAGGCAAGAACGTAATTCTTGTTGCAAACCTTAAACCTGCCAAATTAAAAGGTATCGAATCGAAGGGGATGATTCTGGCGGTTTCAAAAGAAGGTGAATTATCACTGCTGACTACGGATAAATTGATTGATACAGGGTTAAGGGTTAAATAAAGGAGGAAGAAAGTTTTGTTAATTGATACACATGCCCATCTTAACGACAGGAAATTTGAAAAAGATTTTGAAAAGGTTATAAAACGGGCTAAAGCCAGCGATGTTAACAAGATTATAAACATCGGATATGACCTGCCTTCATCCCTTAAAGCAGTGGAACAGGCCGAAAATCATGAAATGCTGTTTGCTGCTGTAGGGGTACATCCACATGATGCAAAAGATGCTGATGAAATGGTTTTTGAAGAGCTGTATAGCCTGTGCAGGAACTCAAAAAAGGTAGTAGCTGTTGGTGAGATAGGTCTTGATTATTACAGAAACCTTTCACCTAAAGAAGTTCAAAAAAAAGTTTTTATATATCAAATAAACCTTGCCAAACAGGTAAATCTCCCTATTGTTGTCCATGACCGGGACGCTCATGGTGATACCCTGAAAATTCTTAAAGATGAACGTGCAGGTAGAATCGGTGGTGTACTGCACTGTTTTTCAGGCAGCTGGGAAATGGCTAAAGAATGTATAGATATGGGATTTTATATTTCCATTGCAGGTCCTGTAACATTTTCAAACGCCCGGCGATTACAGGAAGTAGCCAAAAATATTCCACTTGAACGCTTATTAATTGAGACAGATTGCCCCTATCTTACTCCTCAGCCACACAGGGGCAAGAGAAATGAACCTGCTTATGTAATACATGTAGCCGAAAAGATTGCAGAACTTAAAGGCATTTCGTATGAAACCCTTGCGGACGCTACAACCAAAAATGCAGAGGAACTTTTCGGCATATAAAACCTGTTTTGAAGACCCGTCAGGGTCTTCTTTAGTTTTGGCCAGAAAATTATAGGATATAATTCATTGATGCAACAAACATGAAACTATGATAAAATATTAGCACTGAGAAAATATAATTAAAAAATATATAAAATTAAAATCTATAAGGAGATGTTTCAATTGATAGCATATAAATTAGGAAAAAATCTTTATTTAAATATAACAAACAGGTGTAGTAGCAACTGCAGTTTCTGCCTGAGAAATCTAGGCCCAGGAGTAGGAGGATATAAGCTCTGGCTGGACAGAGAACCTACTGTTGAAGAAATAATTAAAGCAGTCGGTGACCCATCCGGATATGAACAGGTGGTTTTTTGCGGGTATGGAGAACCTTTGATGAGACTTGATGTGGTGTTAGAAGTTAGCCGCTATCTTAAACAAAAAGGTGCTTATGTTCGAATAGATACAAATGGACAGGCCAACCTTATCCACGGCAAGAACATTGTTCCACTGTTGAAAGGTCTGGTGGATGCGGTTTCCATAAGCCTTAACGCTGAAAGTCCGCAGAAATATGATAAACTGTGCCGTTCTGAATTCGGGGAAAAAGCGTATGAATCAATTCTTGATTTTGCAAAAGAGTGTGTAAAATACATTCCAAAAGTGATTTTATCTGTAGTAGACCTTCCGGGAATAGATATTGAAAAATGCCGTCATATTGCCCGGGATATTGGAGCAGAACTCAGGGTAAGGCCTTATTTGAAATGAAATTAACAGCAAAAGGCAAACTGTTATAATTTTATATAATCTGGTTAAAATATCTAGTGGTCATATCTCACATCTGATTTTGAAATAGGGAGGTGGAAGCAGGTGTATGACAAATCCGCAATTCACACGATTATTGCCATTTCTGCAACTCTTTTTATACTTTTTGCCGTAAGTCTTTTTATGTGGATGCAAAAACAGGTTATTGTAGTTGATGGCAACAACACTTTGACAGTTAAGACCATGAAGAACAGCGTGGCTGAGGTCCTGGAAGAGACCGGTATTAAGCTGCATGATGAGGATTTGGTTCGACCTTCTCTGGAAAGCCCTTTAAAAGAGGGTATGGAAATAAAAATCACCCGGGCTTTTCCAGTAAAAATTTTTGCAGATGGAAAACAGCATACTATAATGACTGTTCAAAACAGTGTTATGGCAATTTTGAAAAATGCGGGTATAGCTTTAAATCCCAAGGATAAGGTTACACCTGATTTAAACTCCATCATAGACAAACCTTCAGAAATTAGAGTGGTAAGAGTTACAGAAGATTTTATAAAAGAAAACAAACGAATTTATTATCATCTTATCAAAAAGAAGAATGACCAGCTGGAAAAAGGGGTAGTTCGTGTGATACAGCAAGGGCATGAGGGGCTTAAAGAACTTACCATCAAAGTGACTTATGAAGATGGTAAAGAGGTAAACCGTGAGGTGGTTGATGAAAAAATTATTAAGGAACACCAGGATAAAATAGTTGAATATGGGACAATTGATACCTTTATTACTTCCCGAGGAGAAGAAGTCAGGTTTAAGAAGGTTTTGAATATGATTGCAACGGCTTATGACGCAGGTTATGAGTCAACAGGGAAAACCCCCGATCACCCGGAGTATGGGATTACTTATACGGGTATAACCGCACAGAAGGGGGTTGTTGCAGTAGACCCGAAGGTTATACCATTGGGAACAAGACTTTATGTGGAAGGCTATGGCTTTGCTGTTGCAGCTGATATCGGAAGCGCCATTAAAGGCAACAGGATTGACCTTTATTACGATTCCCATGAAGAGGCAATAAAATACGGCCGTAGAAAGGTAAAAGTATATATACTGGCAAACAACTAAAAAGGCAGAGAAAACAGCCCTGTCTTTAAATTGAGGAAGGTGAGCAGGGATGACAAAGAAACTCACATCCCCGCATGTTATAAAACAAATAATGGATGAACACAATCTAAGGTTTATAAAAAGTCTGGGGCAAAACTTTTTGATAGATGAAAATACACTGAACAAGATTATAAACGAAGCCAACCTGGTTAAAACTGACAGGGTCTTGGAGATAGGGGCCGGTTTAGGAACAGTTACCCTACAGATAGCAAAAAAAGCAGCAAAGATAGTGGCAGTAGAGATTGACAGGCATCTTATTCCTGCTTTAAAATCAAATGTCAGCCATTGTGGAAATGTAAAAATAATTCATTCTGATATATTAAAAATGGATCTTAAAAACCTTGTAAAAGAAGAGTTCCCCGAGGGATTCAAGGTAGTAGCAAACCTGCCGTATTATATAACAACACCTGTTATAATGAAACTGTTGGAAGAGAAGCTTGATATATCCCTTATGGTATATTTAGTACAGAAGGAAGTGGCTGACAGAATTATGGCCTTTCCAGGGAACAAGAACTATGGTGCGTTATCGGTGGCGGTAAATTATTACGCAAAACCGGAAATTGTTTCATTAGTTCCGAAAACTGTTTTTATGCCCAGACCCAAAGTAGATTCTGCCATAGTAAAACTTAAAGTAAGAGAGACCCCACCTGTTTCTGTGATTGACGAGACCCTGTTTTTTAAAGTTGTGAAATTTTCGTTTATATATAGACGGAAAACATTACGCAACGCATTGCTCCGCGGACTTCCGGAACTTGAACGTGAAAAAGTTTCTGAGGTTTTTAAAAATGCAGATATTGATGAAAACAGGAGAGGGGAAACTTTAAACATTGAAGAGTTTGCCAAATTGTGTAATTGTATAAAGACTTGCCTAACAAACAAATTATAATATATACTTAATATTGGTATATAGTGATTAATAAACGTTTTTAAAGGAATGAATTTTTATGAATTTTATAAGCCCGACCAAAGGCCGTATGACTCTCGATGAAGTGTTTGATGATATAATAAAATATGTTGAAAAGGCACCTAATTTCCGCTACAAAATTATAATAGGAACTGATTCTCACAATAAAGATGATATTTGTTTTGTTACAGCTATTATAGTTCACCGTGTAGGTAAAGGCGCAAAATATTATTATAAACGTTTTTATCAGCGTAAGATAAAAAATTTAAGACAGAAAATATTTACCGAAACATCTCTTTCCCTTGAGGTTGTTGACAAAATTAAAAAGAAATTAGAACAAACCAAATATAAAAACATGGACCTTGAGGTTCATGTAGACATCGGTCAGAAAGGTGATACAAAAGAACTGATAAAAGAAGTTGTAGGATGGGTTATGGGAAGCGGTTATAGAGTTAAAATAAAACCTAATGCATGTGGTGCTACAAAGGTTGCTGACAAATATACAAAATAAGCCCTTATTTTTTCAGTGAAAAAATAAGGGCTTATATTTATTCTTTAGAAATTTATTTAAAATATCCCACCTCCGAAAGCTGTTATAACCGTTATAGACTATACCGTTGAAAATCCTTTCACGGGGATTGCCTTTATAAAAATTCATTGCTTCTATACAGTCCCCTATTATGGTTTCAGCGATTAAATAAGCGTGCTTTTTATCTTTGAGTTTTGAACCAAGCTTAAAATGAGGTATGGTGAATGGAACTGTGATTTTTAATTTCTCTTTTACTGCTATAGCAAGGCTTACAGGGGGTACCGCCAGTTCCCTAAAAGGTATGGTTTTTAAAAACTTGCGTGAAACCGCATGGGGACCATGTGATGGAATACTTATTCCCATCTCTTCAAAAATACCGAGGGTTTGGTTTAACATTTTCCGGAAAAAGATTATTTTTGAAGTCAAAACACTTTCTTTAGGTATGCTAGGATAGCAGTTTGTTAACGCCATATCTGAATGTTCTTTAATACAATTTATGAGTTCTATTAAATTGTTAGAAATATTACCCACCATATCTCCATCTACAAACAATATTATTTCCGCATTTTCATCATAAGCGGCCCAAGCGCCGACGGCCCTTGGCACATCAATACCCAAACTCTCGCGAAAATATATCACTTCTGTTTTTAAGCCTTTATAAGATAAAACTTCCTGAAGAGTATTATCATTTGAACCGTTTATTACAACATAAGTTTTGTTTACTCCAGTGATTGATAGGCTATCCAGAACTTTTGTAATTCTGCCTTCTTCATTTTGAGCAGGCACAACAGCGGCTATCATATATAGAACCAACCTCCCTAGAAGCATTAAGCAAAAAACTGTTCTAGAGTTACATTTTTTTGATTTATTATATTTGATGGAATTCAAACTTGTTACACCCTGTAACGTTCTGGATTCCACGAACATATTCTGTATTAAGGTTTATGTTTGATCTTTTTTGATTTAAAAAGTATGGGATATTGAAGAAAAAAGGGAGGGGCAGGAATGTCTGAGATAATAAAAGTGGGTGATGTTGTAAGCCGTAAGTCTTATAACCGGGATGTGTATTTTAAAATCATCGATATAGTAGGGTCGGAGGGCAACGCAAAAGCGATTTTAAAGGGGTTAGAACTTAGAATCTTAGCAGATGCACCCTTGGATGACCTTGAAAAAGTTACTACACAGGATATAAGAGAATACAAGAAAAATTATATAAGAGCCAGTAATGAATGTCTTGAGAAAATATTTTCTAGAAGAAAAATTTACAGGCAAATGAGAACTGCTAAAAGTAATATAAAATTGGATGAAAGAGATTTTTTTGATAGACCGGGCCGAGTATTGCACATCGATGGAGACGGTGAATATCTACAAATTTGTATGAACACATATAAACAACTTTTTATTGAAGCGGTAGGTGAAAACATTCCTGAATGGGAACAACCACAGAGGATAACACGGTTATTAAAACAACATTCTCCTGATATACTCGTGATTACGGGTCATGATGGATTAATAAACAAAAACAAATCAAGTTTTACCGATATAAATAGTTATAGGAATTCTAAGTATTTTATTGAAAGTGTAAAAAAAGCCCGGCAGTTTGAACCGGCTTTAGATGACCTTGTGATTTTTGCCGGGGCGTGCCAGTCGTTTTATGAGGGATTATTGGCGGCAGGTGCAAATTTCGCCAGTTCACCTCATAGAGTATTTATTCATGCGCTTGATCCGGTTTTTGTAATCGAAAAGATTGCGTACTCACCAATCAATGAAACAATCAGCATAAAAGATGTGATTAGCAGCAGCATAACAGGAATAAAAGGCATAGGAGGGCTTCAAACTAGAGGGAAATTAAGAGAAGGGCTTCCACGCTCGCCTTATGAATAAAAATTGGAGGTCATGGCAATGGCAGTTGATATTTTCGTAGATGGGAAAAAATTAAACTTGAAGATTCCCCCAATAATAGAACAAAATCATATAATGATTGGTGTTAGGGATATAGCTGAATCTTTAGGAGCATCGGTAATTTGGCTTGCGGCGAATCAAGAGGTTAAGGTTATAAAAAATGGTATTAAGATACAGTTTAAGGTAGGCCAAAAAATTGCAACTGTGAACGGAGAACGTAAAGTTTTTCCGATCGCGCCTAAGATAGAACACGGTATTACCGTGGTGCCACTAAGGTTTCTTGCTGAAAATCTTGAAGCATATGTAGAATGGGATAGTGATAAACAAACTGTGTTTATTTATTCAAAAAAAAACGGTGAAGTTTTTATAAAAGTTTTTTTAACAAGGAAAAACCAGGTAAAAATTATGAAACTAGAAGATTATGTGAAAGGCGTTGTGGCTGCTGAAATGCCGTCTGGTTTTCATATAGAAGCCTTAAAAGCCCAGGCCATGGCCGCTCGAACCTTTGCTGTGAAAAGGATGAAACTTTTCGGGGGAAAAGGATGCAGGCTGAATCCCGAGGCTGATATATGTGACGACAGCAAACACTGCCAGGGATGGAAATCTGAAAGCATGTTACAACAAGCTTGGGGATATGATTTCAGTAAAAACTGGCATAAAATATCCCTTGCTGTTGATGCGACAAAAGGATTAATAATAACATATAACGATATTCCCATTGAAGCTGTATATCATTCGACATGTGGAGGATTTACCGAAGACTCAGAAAATGTTTGGGGCAACAAAGTTTCTTATTTAAGAAAAGTTGAATGTAATTACTGCAATCATTCTCCGTTTTGGAAAACTCAAAAGAAGATTACTGTCGATGAATTATTAAGAAAATTGAATCTACAAGATCAAAATACAAATTTTGTTGAAGGGTTGGATGTTCCGGGTTTGATTGAAGAAATCCAGCGTACCAACAGCGGAAGACTCCAAAGAGCAGTAATAAAAGGAAAAGTTTTTGAAGGCAAAGAGTTAAGAAAGCTTTTAAACCTTCCATCAACAAGGTTTGGATGGAGGATAAACGAATTAAGTCTGAATATAATGGGTTATGGCCATGGTGTCGGTATGTGTCAGTACGGAGCTGATGGCATGGCAAGGGAAGGGAAAAAATTTAATGAGATATTAAGTTTTTACTATACAGGCATAGAAATAAAAGAAATGTTAAAACCTACCCCCCAAAAACCTTTAAAAGGCAAAAAAATAGTAATAGATCCCGGGCATGGAGGCAAAGGGTCTGCCCAAGGGCCTACGGGTCTATCAGAAGACAGCGTAAATCTAAAAATTGCAGCATTTCTAGAGGAAAAATTGAAAAATGAAGATTGTAATGTGATAAAAACCCGTTCTAAAGATGTTTATGTGTCTCTTGCAGAAAGAACCAGGATAGCAAATGATGCAGCAGCCGATTTGTTTATAAGCATTCACCAAAACGGTCATGAAAATCCCGCAGCCTCCGGGACTGAGACGTTTTACTATCCCGGTGACAGAGAGGGCAGAAAACTGGCTACATCGATACAGCAAGAAGTTGTAAGAGAACTGAATACAAAAGACCGGGGTGTTAAAGAAGCAAATTTCTTTGTGCTGCGTGAGACTAATATGCCTTCTGTGCTTGTTGAAGTTGTGTTTATAACGAATCCAGAAGAGGAAGAGAAGTTAAAAGATGAGGAATTTTTAAACCGCGCAGCGGAAGGGATTTTAAAAGGGATAAAAAGGTATTATACGGGATGAAAGATTACAAAAACACGTTTTTTGTTTTTGAGATTTGGATTTTAAGGTTGAAACTCATTTGACAATCAAATACACCTTTTGGTATAATTTTATTTTAATTGACAATGCCAACAAAATATGTTAAACTATATATAGTTTTGCGCATTTGTTATTATCCTTTTTGCGCAATGTTAAAACAGATACATGTATCAATTAAAAGAAGGTGGTTAAATGGCGGCGAAGAACACATTGGCAGAAATCCGCAAAAACATTGAATCTGTAGTTGGAAAAAAGATTAAATTAAAAGCAAACAGAGGAAGAAGAAAAACCTTTGAAAAAGAAGGAATAATAGAAAAGACATATCCTAATATTTTTGTAGTAAAGATAGACGACAAAAACAATTCTTCCAGAAGAGTTTCTTATAGCTATACCGATATTCTGACTGAAACAGTTGAGATAACAGTGAAAGAAGGACAGCGAAAAATAAAAAATGTTGTTTAAGGACCCTGGAGTTTCTGGGGTTATTTTTTTTTCACAAAAATCCTTCTTTATAAATATTATAAATTAAACGATATCGTAAAGGAGGATTTGATGTGGAGAGGGCACAGAAAGCGCTGCGCCGATATAAATATAGATTAATGTCTATGAAAAATGTTTTGGGAGTAGGCATAGGTTATAAAATTTCAAGGAATAAGGTTACTTATAAACCTGCGCTTATGGTTTTGGTAAGAAAAAAACTGCCAAAACAAAAACTTCATAGAGATGAAATAATACCGGAAACTATTGCGGAAGCAAATACAGATGTGATTGAAGTAGGGGATGTCAAATTATTAATCCAGGACAGAACAGCTAAACAGCGACCGGCAAGGCCGGGTATAAGCATAGGCCACTATAAAATAACTGCCGGGACATTTGGAGCGGTTGTTAAAGATGCTGAAACGGGAGAGCCATTGATTTTATCAAACAACCATGTTCTTGCAAATGCAACAGATGGAAGTGACGGAAGGTCTGCTATAGGAGACCCGATTTTACAGCCCGGGCCATATGACGGAGGCACAAACAAAGATGTTATAGCAAGGCTTTACAGGTTTGTGCCTGTAATAAAAGAGGAAAAAGCAACTCAATGTTCTGTGGCATCTTTTGTCCAGGAGTTTTCAAACTTTATGTTGAGCATGCTGAAACCGAATTACAGGGTTCAATTTATGAAGCTATCAGGAAAAGAAAATTTGGTGGACGCGGCTTTAGCTAAGCCTGTATCTCAAGACATAATTCGTTCCGATATTTTAGAATTAGGAACTGTAAAAGGAACTGCTTCTGCCGAAGTAGGTTTGGCTGTTAGGAAAAGCGGCAGAAGCAGCGGTGTAACAACAGGCAAAATAAAAGTTATAAATGCTACTATAAGGGTTTTGATGGGTGATTCGGAAAGCAGTGAATATGCAGTGTTTGCTAACCAATTAGTAACCGAGCCGTTAGCTCAGGGGGGAGACAGCGGTTCACTTGTCTTGGATGAAAACAATATGGCTGTGGGCCTTCTGTTTGCCGGTTCTGAAAAGGCTTCGATAGTAAACCCTATAGATTCAGTAATGGAACAGCTAAAAGTCAAGTTTTAATAAAAACATTAAATGTAACAGCTAATATCGTCTAACCCCAGCTCAATTAACTTTTCTTTTGATGGAACTCCATTTTTGTTCCATCCCCTGTATTCATAGTAATCATCCAGTGCTTTTTCAAATTTTTCCTTGGATAAAACAATGTTCTTTTTCCCGTTAGTTTCCATTGGTAATATCAATTTGTCTTCAAACATTCTGCCTGGTAAGGTATCGTCTTTTCTGGATAATCCTTCACGCAGATTAAAGAGCCTTATCAGGTTCCATATTCTTTCCCCTGCCTTTAAATAGTCCCGCTCATTAAAGTTTGATCCGGTAGAATATTTGATTGCACTTAATACATCTTCCGTGCTGAAAGGAAGAAAATCGCATAAAAGCAGTGAATATGCAGCAGCCCTTTCGTCCTGAACGCTTTTTATAAATTGGGGTTTGTCTTCAAAAGAAAACTTTTTAAGGATTCCTTCAAGTTCTAATTTGACAGTCCATGCCCTTTGATGACATCCACCTCTATCTGAAGTTGCATATGCCAAAGCCATTCCCCATGAGGTTCTGGGTTCATATCCGGGCAATTCTAATCCTTTAACATGTATAGCAAATTTATATGTAGCTTCTCCTATCGTTTCTGAAGCCTTTTTTACGCCTTCAGAGAGTATTTTGCCCAGGTTTTTCTTATATGCAATATCTATAATTAATTCTCTCTGTTTTTCTGAATCCCCAAAACGGGGGGCATCCTTTAAAATTCCTTTTTCTGCACATTCCATGGCAAACCCTATAACATTTCCTGTGGATATGGTATCCAATCCCAGATCGTTACACAAGCAAACAGCTCTGGCAACATCTTTGATGTCTTTTATTCCGTTGTTACTACCTAGTAACGCAATACTTTCATATTCCACTTTTACTTCTGTGTTATTTAATGGTAATGTCTTTCCGCATCTTATAGGGCAGTTGGAACATGTGACATGCCTTTTAACAAGTTTATTCATGTAGGAAGAATATAATTTTTCGCCATCTTTGATAAATCCCTGTTGAAAGTTTCGCGTAGGCAAATATCCGTATTTATTCATAGGTTCAACCCAGTATGAAGTTCCATACTTTCTCCTATTGGGTATAAATGAGTTGTTTTTAACTTTTTTAAAAGCAGCCAGGCTAACCTCATTAAATTTTTTGTTGTCATAATATTCTATTTTTTTTGCGCCTTTAATTACAACAGCCTTAAGATTTTTGGAACCCATAACAGCTCCCAAACCAGCCCTGCCGGCTATTCCTGCTCTTTGAGTATCGTTGTCTTTGTCCATCATTATACTTGAAATCTTCACCAGCCTTTCACCAGCAGGTCCAATACAAGCAATGTGTGCTTTACTATTTGTTATTTTTCTTAGTTCATCAATAGTTTTGCCAACAGACAACCCCCAAATTTTTTCTGCATCTTTAATCTCTACTTTGCCGTCATTTATCCAGATAAATTTGGGCTGTGGGCTTTTTCCTCTTATAATGATGGCGTCATAACCTGTTTTTCTCAACTCATTACCGAAAGCACCTCCAGCATGAGAATCAGCATAAATGCCGGTAAGAGGGGATTTGCTGACAACAACAAACCGTCCTGATGTAGGAAATGTTGTTGCTGTTAAAGGTCCGGTTAAAAAAATTAAGGGGTTTTGAGGAGAAAAAGGATTCTCGCCACCTTTTAAAGATTTATATAATAAATAAGCTCCTAAACCTTTTCCTCCAATGAATTTTTCTATTATTGAATGTTCTACTCTTTCGACAGTAACTTGTTCGGATGTTAAATCTATGCTCAATATTTTTCCAAACATTTTTTGACCTCCTTCTCTAAATATTAATTTAAAAACTTTAATTAACTGATATACAGCTAATTTAATTTTATTTTCCAAGCTGCTCATCACAAGATGAGCAGCTTGGTTTAAATTAATTATAAATTATAAAAAGTTTGAGGTCAACAAAAAAATGTTAGAATTTAAATCAATATTAAGTATTTTTGAACTTATGCATTTATTAACTGATGTATTTAATTCAGAACATTAAAAAATTAGTATTGACAAAATGTGAATGAGATAGTATATTAAAAGAAAAAGCTACTCATACAATGATTAGCAGCTGCTGGAGAGGAGATAATTATGAAAAAAGTTTTTGATGTTATAATAATTGGCGCAGGAATCATAGGTTTATCAACCGCATATTATTTGACTAAAAAGGGCAAAAAAGTTTTGATGCTTGAAAAAAAAGAAATCGGTTCGGGATCCTCAGGCGCCTGTGATGACATGATACTTCTCCAATCGAAAAAGCCCGGCATTTTGCTCCAAATGGCGTTAGAAAGCTTTGAAATGTATAAATGCCTATCTGAAGAACTGAATACGGATTTAGAGTTTCAGACTAGGGGTGGGATGATTTTAATAGAGAATCAGGAACAATTAAAAATAATGGAAGATTTTGTTAGAAAACAAAGGTCTTACGGGCTGGATGTGGAGTTGATTGATAAACGGGATGTAAAAAAGAAACAGCCTTTGGTGAATGACAGGGTTATAGCTTCGACCTATAGCCCTATTGATTCTCAAGTAAATCCTCTTAGAGTAATGAAGGGTTTCTACATGAAAAGCATAGAAAGAGGTATGGAAATAGATAAACCATCTTCTGTAACGGCATTAAAAAAACTCTCTAATGGATATTGGGAAGTTGTAACAGATAATAATAAATGTTACCATGCCGAGGTAGTAATAAATGCTGCAGGTGCATGGGCGGCTGAGGTAGGAAAGTTTGCGGGAGTAGAAATCCCTATAAAACCTAAAAAAGGCCAAATAGCCGTCACCGAACAGATTCCCTGTGTTGGGGAAACAAATATTTGGGATGCGGATTATATTGTAACAAAGCTTGACCCTGTTTTAGCTGAAAAAAGAGACAGGATTCTTGCAGAGTTGGGGATTGGCCTTTCTTTTACTCAGACGCTTGATGGGAATTATTTGATCGGTGGGACACGAGAATTTGTCGGTTTTGATACTAAGACTACCTATCAAGGGATTAGTAATATACTATCTCAGGTATTAAAGTTTTTCCCTGTTTTAAGAAATGTACATATAATTCGCACATTTGCTGGTCTTCGGCCTGCTTCAATTGATGGGAAACCTTTTTTAGGTGAAGTAAAGGATAAAGAAGGTTTTTTCATAGCCGCCGGCCATGAAGGAGATGGGATTGCTCTAGCTCCTATTACCGGGAAGATAATGGCGCAAATGATTTGTGGAGAAACTCTATCACTGCCGGTGGATGAATTAAGCCCCGACAGACTGAAAACGCATTGTAAACCAAGTTAAGGTTTTATAGGAACTAACTGAGAGTTGTACTATAAGCCATACTAAAGAGGTCTGGGGCAAATTGGGAGGTGATAGGAAAATAGTCAAATAATTTTTCGGTTTTAAGACCTGAATCTAATTAAAGGAGGAGAAAAATCTTGAGTTTAGGCGTTTTGTTATGGGTGATTACGTTAGTTATGTGTGGAGCATTTCTCTATGTTTCATGGAAGGTTAGCAACCAAGCCACGTCTAGTTTTAGCCATTACGCCATAGGTGGCGGGACATTCCCGATTTATCTTATTTTCTGTACTCAATTTGCTACAATTATGGGAGTAGGGAATTTTGTCGGTCATGCAGGTAAAGGTTATTCGCTGGGTCTGCCTCATATCGCATTCATATTAGGAGAGCAAGGGTCAAAGATAGTTTTCGCATTAGTGTTTGCTGCTTTGGCTGGTAGATTTACATATAACACCTTTACAGAAATGATAGATGATTTATTGGTTAGAGATAAAGTTACAAGAGCATTAGGCGGTCTGCTTGCATCTATGATAATGATTGCCTGGGTAGGAGGCCAGGGCAAGGGTTTTGGAACGATATTTAACATTGTAACTGGTGCAAATCCAATTCCAATAATACTGTTCTTTTCGGCTGTATTTATACTGTATACTACTCTCGGGGGTATTTACTCGGTTGTGTGGACTGACCTGATTCAAGGGATTTTAGTACTCATTTTCGGAACCGCTTTTTATATCTATGCGTTTTCTCCTGTCCACTGGAGTATTGCTGAATTAGGAGCAAGAATGGCTGCGGTTGGGAAAGCGGAGCTGTGGAGTTTTTCAAATGTTCCGCCAATGACACTTGTAACCAAGCTTGTTACAGGGTGTATCGGAATATTAGCAGCCCAGATATACTGGCAGAGGTGTTTTTCAGCAAAAGATGGGAAAACAGCCAGAAACGGCCTACTTTTCAGCGGTATAATCGCTATTATTATGGTTATGTTGACGGCACTTGTAGGAATGGTCATATTAACCCTGAACCAGGGTCTCAAACCAGATGATGCTATGCCTTGGTTTATGCTCAATTATGTTCCCGTAGGAATTTCAGCAATGATTTTTGTGTTGATATTAGCTGCCGGGATGTCATCAGCCGATTCCAACCTCAATTCTGCCGCCATATTGATAGTAAACGATTTGATCAAGCCTTTCAAGCCTGATGCAACTGACAAAGAGCTGGTTAAATATGCTACTACTTTTACGGTTATTATAGGAATTTTTGCAGCACTGGCTGCTATTTATGCCAAGACAATTATAGGCCTGTTTTCGAAGGCGTATGCGATGGCAGGTGGTGGCCTTGTACCTCTCTTGATAGTTGGGCTTTTGTGGAAAGAAAGGCCAAATGAACCTTTTGAAATGGGCAAGAAAAACAGCAAAATCACTCCTTGGGGAGCTAGAATCGGCTTGATTGCAGGTTCTGTGTTAACACAAATTTCTGCATTAGGCCCCAATAGGGTTATTATCGCTCTTGTTGTGTCAACGATTTTGATTGTCGTAGTTTCGAGTTTGACACGGGGGAAAACAGCTGATCCAAGTGTTTCTACGGAGGCATAGAGGGTTTGGAATACCAATCATATTTAGAAGGGGAATCAATTCCCCTTCTAATAATTCTTTACAGGGAGTGAGAATGTGGGAAAAAACATTGATGAAAAAGAACTTTTAGTATTAGAAATAATTCGAGACAGCAATGAACCAGTAGGCTCCTGGGTGATAGCAGATAAATTATCAGAGAAAGGTTATTCTGTTAGTTCTGCTACCGTAGGACGAATTCTTAATAAACTTGAAAAAATGGGCTATCTAGAAAAAGAAAAATTTAGGGGAAGGGTTATTACAAAAAAAGGTGAAGAAGCTATCAAAACAACGAATGTTATTAACAAAATTGAATTTCATAAAAAGAAACTAGAAAAATATATAAATACAAAGGTTTTAGAGGATTTTTTGGTGATCCTTGAGGCCCGAAAGTCTATTGAACGCACTACAGCCCGTCTGGCAGCAGAAAACATTACACAGGAGGAAATTGCTGAGCTGGAAAGAATTTTGGAAACACAGGAAAACAATTACAGGATGCATAAAAGCATTTCTCAAAACGACCTGGATTTCCACAAAGCTATTGCAAGGGCATCTCGTAACAAGGTTTTAGAAACGCTATATCACATCATTTCTTTATCAGGTCAGCAGTCAGAGATTTTTGAGTACCTGAGGGAAAAGGTAGGAGCGCCCTACATGGTTTCGCACAGAAAAATACTGGAAGCATTAAAAAAAGGAGACCCTGATGAGAGTGAAAAAAGCATGATTGAACATATTGAAAATCTGATCAAAGATGTGAGAACATATTGGAAAACCTTTAATGAAAAGTAATTCTATTTATTTAGAAATGAGGGATTATCAAATGGATGAAACAAAAAATTTTGTATGCAGGTGTGAAGAGGTTACCGTAGAAGAAATTGAAGAAGCCATTGACAATGGCGCAACGACTTTAAATGAAGTTAAAAGATGGACCAGAGCAGGTATGGGATTGTGTCAGGGCAGAACGTGCAGAAAGAACGTAGCTCGAATCCTGAGCAGGAAAACTGGCCGGAAGCTTGAAGAATTAATGCCTTCCACTTATCGAAAGCCGGTTCGCCCGGTACGAATTGGGTTGTTTGAAGAGAAAAAAATAAGGGGGACTTCAAATGAAAACATGGGGTAGATTATTAACAGCAATGGTTACTCCTTTTAATGATAAATTAGAAGTGGATTTTGATAAAGCGGTTGACCTTGCCCGATATTTAATAGATGAAGGAACTACTGCATTAGTAGTTGCAGGAACAACAGGGGAAGCGCCAACCCTTACAAATCAAGAAAAGATTGAGCTTTTTAAGGTTTTAAAAGAGAAAATAAATGTCCCTATTATTGCAGGAATCGGCACTAATTCCACCCGAAATACCATCCAGCTGGCTGTTGAGGCGGAAAAATGCAAGGTTGACGGGCTTATGGCAGTTGTCCCTTATTATAATAAACCGAATCAAGATTGTTTATATAAACATTTTAAAGCTGTAGCAGAAAATGTTTCACTTCCATTGATGCTTTATAATGTACCTGGAAGGACAGGCATAAATATGACTGCAGAAACAGTAATAAAGCTTTCTAAAATCAAGAACATTGTAGCCCTAAAAGAAGCCAGCGGCAATCTTGACCAAGCAGGCAAAATATTAAGAGAAACCTCTGAAGAATTTATAGTTTACAGCGGTGATGATTCACTTACTCTTCCCATGTTATCTATAGGATGTTATGGTATTGTAAGTGTTGCTTCCCATGTTGTTGGAAGAGATATGAGTGAGATGATTGAAGCATATATATCAGGTGATGTAAATAAGGCGTCAAAAATTCATTTGAGGCTTTTAGATGTTTTTAAAAACCTGTTTATTACTGCAAAC
Organism: Thermosediminibacterales bacterium; assembly: GCA_029982205.1. Classification (GTDB taxonomy): domain Bacteria; phylum Bacillota; class Thermosediminibacteria; order Koleobacterales; family JARRCM01; genus JARRCM01. Next base: position 27,542 of record JARRCM010000005.1, on the reverse strand, counting down.
CCAATCCCGGTAAAAGCTGCTTTGAAGATAAAAGGTTTTGATGTTGGAGGCTTGAGGCTGCCCCTTTCGGAGGCAGATGAAGAAGTAAAGAAGGTTTTAAAACAGAATTTGATTGACCTAGGTGTCATAGAACCCTGAAAGGATTGATTTAGTTTATGAACAGGATTAAACATCATATAATATTAGAGGACTTAAAAGAAGCAAAAAAAGTTAAAATCATTGTTGACGGGGAAGAAATGGAAGCTTATGAAGGGGAAATGATTGCAGCAGCGTTATTGGCGAACGGCCGAAAACAATTCAGATATACCAAAAAGCACCATTCACCCCGCGGGATATTTTGCGGGATAGGAAGGTGTACCGACTGTATTATGACAGTTAACGGAGTTCCGAATGTAAGGACATGCATAACCCCTGTAGAAGATGGTATGGTTATCGAAACTCAAAAAGGAGTTGGTGAATGGAAAAGAGGTGAAAACGGTGTATAAGACATCTATAGCTGTTATCGGCGGAGGGCCGGCCGGATTATCAGCTGCTATTGAAGCTGCAAAAGCAGGGGCACAGGTGGTTTTAATCGATGAAAACTCAAGGCCCGGGGGACAGCTTTTTAAACAGATACATAAGTTTTTTGGGTCAAAGGAGCACAAGGCAGGAGTTAGAGGTATCGATATAGGGAAACAGCTTTTAAAGGAAGCTCAGGAACTGGGAATTGAGGTTTGGCTTAATACCGAGGTCTGTGGAATTGAACAAAACAAATTGCTGTGGGCAGTCAAAAATAAAACCGAATCTGTCCAGTTATTGTCAGAGCGAATTGTTCTGGCAACAGGCGCCATGGAAAATTCAATACATTTTCCGGGGTGGACACTTCCTGGAGTTATGGGAGCTGGAGCCGCCCAGACCTTTATAAACATCCATCGAGTTGCTCCAGGGAAAAAGGTTTTGATGATTGGTTCGGGCAATGTGGGTGTTATAGTGTCTTACCAGTTACTGCAGGCAGGCTGTGAAGTAACTGCAATCGTAGAGGCTTCACCAAGACTTGGTGGATATGGAGTCCACACAGCAAAAGTTTGCAGGGCTGGCGTGCCTTTTTATACATCACATACTATTTTGAGGGCGTTGGGAGAAAACAAGGTTGAAGGTGCGGTTATTGGTAGGTTAAACGATAAATGGGAATTTATTCCGGGAACTGAAAAGGTGTTTGAGGTTGATACGATCTGTATAGCTACAGGGTTAACACCGCTTGCTGAACTCGCATGGATCGCAGGCTGCAAGTTTAAATACATTCCTGAACTTGGGGGATTTGTGCCCCTTCATGATGAAAACATGGAGACAACCATACAAGGCATATATGTTGCAGGTGACATAACTGGAATTGAAGAAGCCAGTAGTGCAATGGAAGAAGGCCGATTAGCAGGGATTAATGCTGCAGCTTCTTTAGGGTTTTATTCCAGCAAGCAAAAGGAAAAGTTGTGTAATGAAGTAAGGGAACGCTTAGATGCGTTAAGGCAGGGTCCATTTGGGAAAATGAGGAGAATCAAAAAGCAGGAATTGATAACAAGCAGGAGGGAAATAAGATGTCATCAACAACAAATTGTCTAAAAACCATAGGTTCACCCTCTCTTGAAGAACTTAAAGGTTCTCCGGGTTTTCCGGATGAGCATCATATGAAAAAAGGGCCCATAGCAATAATAGAGTGCATTGAAGCGATTCCGTGTAATCCATGTGAAACCGCATGCCCCAAAGGAGCAATTGTGGTTGGTCATCCTATTACAAACCTTCCCACCTTAGATGTGGAAAAATGTATTGGCTGTGGCTTGTGTATTGCTGCATGTCCGGGCCTTGCAATATATGTGAAGGATTATACTTATTCTGATACCGAAGCGCTGATTGTATTCCCGTATGAATACTATCCTCTGCCTTCTATCGGGGATAAGGTGACAATGGTTAACAGGAGAGGAGCTGAAGTTTGTGAAGGAAAGGTCTTAAAAATAAACCTTTCTGAAAAAAACAACAAAACTCCGGTAATTTCAGTTTCATTTCCTAAGAAACATTTTGAGGAAATAGTTTCAATGAAAAGAATATAAACCATACATAAAGCACTCATGTCTACAAGCCGTGAGTGTTTTTTTATAGAACACTGGATCGGTTTACATAAAATGTTTGTATCTGCTAATGAATTTTTTGCCATGATACCTTTAAAACGCCTAAACAGCAGCTGGTTTGAGGCGAGTGCACATGTTAACATAAAATAGGATGTGATAGTCGATTTTACAGATTTTGAGGAATCTGCGGAGCTTGATAATATTAAAGTTTTAATGCTAAACTAAAACAAGGGTGTATCGGTGAATAAAGGGTATTTAGCAAAAACTATACAAAGGGGGATTTTTTTTGAAAAGGAGCATTAAACTTGTAGGGTTACTGTTTTTTGTGTTCTTGTTAACGATTTTGGTTCCAGTTAATACTGCAGATGCAGCTACATACAGCACTCAAATCACTCTCAGATTAATTAAAGGCATAGATGGAAACTGGCATATAATAGAAAAAAAATCTGGAGACTCTGTTTTTGATTTTGATGAAAATTACATAAAACCGATAGATTATAAAGCAAACTACATAATACAAGAAGACGGAAAACGATACTATAATAAAACATTCTATTTTAAGATACCTATTAATTTGCCTTCAAAATTTGTTATTCCTAAGATTTCTCTGCCCCCAGCGGATCAAATCTCAGATCCTGAGCAGGAGGAAGCCAAACAGACACCTGATAAACTTAAAGTTCAAGGGCTTACTGAAGACGAGCAGAAAATGCTTGAACTGGTTAACGCAGAAAGAATAAAAGCTGGTGTGCCTCCGTTAAAACCTGATTTAGAACTTACTAAAATTGCTAGATTAAAGAGTAAAGATATGATTGAAAACAATTATTTTGCTCATAATTCACCAACATATGGTTCACCTTTTGATATGCTAAACTCTTTTGGAGTGTCATATCGTTATGCGGGTGAAAACCTTGCCGGTGCACCTGATGTAGAGAGGGCACATAAAGCATTAATGAACAGTCCCGGCCATCGAAGTAATATACTGAACCCGAACTTTACACATATTGGCATAGGAATCGCAGTTGGAGGCCCGTATGGAAAAATGTTCACACAGACCTTTATCGGAAAATAGAAAATCATAATTGTAAAAGATGAGGCAGTTTGTGCCTCGTTTTTTATTTTATAAACACCTGGGATTCAAAATGTGGCATATTTGGATAACTAAGCATATATTATTATATAAGTAAGGAGTATTATGCAATAGTGAAAGGAGGTAAAGATTATAATGGGAGTTCAGGTGGTAAAAGACCTGTTTAAAGTAACCCAGGTGGTGGCTGAAGCTAAAACCCAGGTTATGGTTGATGGCACGGTAACTGTTCCCAACGGCAAGCCTGATATTCTAAAAGTTCTTTCTGTGGATGCAAAACTTAACACCGCAGATATAGAAACAGAAGTGATAGAAGACAAAGTGATAATAGAAGGCAGCATAGATGTTAAGGTTATGTATGTAGCAGATGTTGCTGAAGGAGACCAACCTGTACATGTTATGGAGGGGAGTATTAGTTTTAGTAATTTTATTAAGGTGCCTGGGGCAAAACCAGATATGGATGTAAGAGTGAATGCTGAAATTGAATATGTACAGTTTGATGTAGATTCACCCAGAATTGCTGATGTAAGGATTGTCTTACAGCTTTCTGCAAAAGTTACTGAATCTGTTCAAGTGGAGATAGTTACAGATGCCACCGGGCCTGAAGACTTACAGGTTTTAAAAGAGACTTTAAAATTAGAGGATGTTATCGGAGAAGACTATAACCAGACAATTGTTAAAGATGACATAACGGTACCAGAAGGAAAGCCGGATATTGAAGAAATAATTAAAGTGGATTTTGCTGTTGAAGAAAAAGAAGTCAAGGTAATAGAAGACAAAGTGATCGTTGATGGAACATTCAGAGTAAATGTTTTATATGTTGGAGTAGCACCAGAAGGAGAGCCTCAACAACCGGTGCATTTTATGGAAGCAACCGTTCCTTTTACGACTTTTGTAGAAGTACCGGGCGCAGAACCGGACATGTCGGTGTTTACAAGGTTTGAAGTCGAAGCTGCACGCGGCCGTAGGAAAGATGCCAGAACCGTTACTGTAGAAGCAGTGCTCCAGACATTTGCAAAAGTAACACAAACACAGGAAATTGAGGTGGTGGTAGATGCTTACAGCCCTTCTGAAGAGTTGGAGGTGGAAAAGAAACTTTTAAAAGTGGCACAGGTTATAGGTGAAGATGAGGCTCAAGTAGTCGTAAAGGATGTGCTATCAATTCCTCAGGAAAAGCCTGATATCGAAGAAATTTATAATGTAAAAGCATCTGTCAGCATTGATGAAACAAGTCTGATAGCAAACAAGGCAATAATTGAAGGAACAATTGATATTGAAACACTGTACGTAGCGGATGTTGCCGAAACAGAACCTCAACAGCCTTTACACTTTACAGAAGGAGAGATCTCGTTTACTCAATTTGTTGAAATTCCCGGCGCTGAAGAAGATATGGACTTGGAAGTCCATGCAGAAGTTGAGCATGTGGGATTTAGCCGCAAAGGCCCGAGGGAGTACGAAGTAACAGTTGTTGTTGCCCTGTTTGCGAAAGTTACAGAGACGGTTGAGATTGAAGTGGTTACAGATATAATTGAAATTGAAGTTGCTCCTGGAGAAAAGCCTCCGGAAGAGAAAGAAAAGCCGAGTATGACTATATATATCGTGCAGCGTGGTGACAGCCTGTGGAAGATAGCTAAAAGATACAACACTACAATTGATGCCATAGTGAAAGCAAACAACATAAAAGACCCTGACAAGATACTGCCAGGACAGCAGTTGATTATACCCAGAGCAATGTAAAGGAAAGCTGTTAAATCTGAAAACATTTGTTTTTTAAGTCGGAAGAAACCCGCGATGATTGTCGCGGGTAATTTTTTTGGAAGTTTTTTTGTATAAACTGTTATATATTTGGAAAATATAATTTTTGTATAACAGAATAAATTTTAACAAAAAAAAGGATTTTGGCTTTGGAATGTATAATTATACTATTCAGTATACTTGATTCAGGATTCACATTTTATTAGAATGATTTAGACTTCGAAAGGTGATAATAATGGCATTTATAAAAGTAAAAGCCAGGGCCAAAATCAATTTAAGTTTAGATGTTTTGGACCGCCGAAATGACGGTTATCATGATATAGAAACAGTAATGCAGTCACTGGAGCTGCACGATACCATTGTTTTAAAGGAAAAGGGAAAAGGAATAGAATTAAGATGCAGTGATCCAGAAATTCCAACAGATGAAAGCAATTTGGCTTTTAAGGCAGCAAAAAGCATTATGGATCTTTTTGAAATAAAACAAGGCATAAGCATTGAAATTCAAAAGAACATCCCGGCTGCAGCAGGGCTTGGCGGTGGAAGTGCAGATGCAGCAGCAGTACTTACTGGATTAAATCAGTTATGGAGATTGGGGTTAAACAGAGAGGAGCTTAGCGGCATAGGTAAGAACATAGGTGCTGATGTTCCTTTTTGCCTTCATGGAGGAACAGCTTTATGCCGTGGTATCGGGGAAAAGATTACTGAGCTTCCTCCACTTCCGAAGTTGAATTTAATACTGCTTAAACCATTTATAAACATTTCAACTGCATGGGCCTATAATAAATATGATGAAATCAGCCATATATTGACCAGGCCCAATACAGCAGCTATAATAAAAGCATTAGAAAAAAAGGACGTAATGACACTGGCTCAAAATTTGTGCAATGTGTTAGAACAGGTTGTTATAAACAAATTTCCTTTTGTTGAAGATTTAAAAGCCCTGTTAAAATCAGTTGGAGCGCTTGGGAGTCTTATGAGCGGCAGCGGTTCTTGTGTATATGGTATTTTTAACGATGAATCAACTGCTGTTAGGGCTTATAAAATCTTAAAAAGAAATTTTGATGGAAAAACAATTTTAACCAGAACGTATGCTTATATTTAAGGGGTGAGGAGATGGCCAAAAAACTTAACTCAATCAAATTAGACAACTACAAACCTCTTAGAGAAGTTGTGTTTGAAACTTTGAGGGAGGCAATTATATCAGGAGACCTTGAACCCGGTGAGAGGCTTATGGAGATGCAGCTGGCAGATGAAATGGGGGTTAGCCGCACTCCGGTTAGAGAGGCAATTCGGAAACTTGAACTGGAAGGCCTTGTTGTAATGATACCTCGGAAAGGGGCATATGTAGCTGACCTTTCTTTAAAAGATGCAGCTGATGTTTTTGAAATCCGCGGAAGTCTTGAAGGTTTAGCCGCAAGCCTTGCTGCTGAAAGGATTACCGATGAAGAAATAGAACAGCTGGAACGCCTTCTTGTCCAGATAAGGGAGTGTATTGAGCGTGGTGATTTAGAAGGAATTATTGAGAAGGATGCCGAATTTCACGATAACCTTTTTAAAGCTGCCAGAAATGAGAAACTTACACAGATGATAAACAATTTAAGAGAGCATATAAACCGCTATAGAATCAGTTCATTAACATATCTACACAGAGCAACAGAGATGTTTAAAGAGCACACAAAGATTGTAGAAGCAATTAGTGAGAGAAATGCGGAACTTGCAGCAAAGCTGACCCGGAAACACATCGAAAATGTAGAAAAAAACATTATGGCCTATTTGAGGGAAAAAATAGGCTGAGGAAGGGTGTGCCACATGTATAATGCCATTTTATTGGCCGGCGACCAAAAAAACAGCCCTTTAAAAAAGGAATGGCCTTTTAACAAGGCTCTCCTTCAGATACATAACAAGCCTATGATAAACTATGTTGTTGATGTTTTAAATACAGTAGAAGAAGTCGATAAAATTGTCGTGGTCGGGCCAAAAACTGAACTTCAAGAAAAAATTGGAGACAAAGTATCTGAAATTATAGATGGAAGCGGTTCTATTTTTCAAAACATAATTCTGGGGTTAAATTATTTGGGGAAAAACAAAAAAACGCTGGTATTAACCAGCGATATCCCCATGATTACAAAAGAGGCGATCCAGGATTTTTTATTACAGACAAAAAAATTTGAAGCAGATTTTTATTACCCTATAATAAGCAGGGAAGATAATGACAAACGCTATCCCGGGGTTAAAAGAACATATGTAAAACTAAAAGACGGCACTTATACTGGAGGGAATATTTTTTTATTTAATCCTGAGGTGATAGAAAGGTTTGCCGGGGTTGCTGAAGAAGTTCTTGAAAACCGCAAAAAGCCCTGGAGACTCGTTAAAATATTAGGTTGGTCATTCATGATAAAATTCTTTTTGGGGAATTTGGTTATATCAGAACTTGAAAAAAGGGTTTCAAATCTTTTTGATATTAAGGCCCGTGCAATTATTTCACATTACCCTGAAATTGGTACAGATGTGGATAAGCCCAGTGATTTAAAAGTGGCAACAAAATTTTTGAGTTTGAACAATTAAAATGGAGGGTTACCTCCTTTTTTTTTGAAGGGAAAAACCAAAAAATGAAGAATACGAATATTAGATGAAATAATCATGGAAATTATTCGTAAAATATACGTGAGGAGGATTAAATTGAGAAATGAAAATAAAAAGATCTGATCGAACTGCAGTAATTGCAAAGATTCTAACCGAAAACCCCGGGAAGGTTTTTCCGCTTAATTACTTTGCAGAACTTTTGAATTCAGCCAAGTCATCTACTAGTGAAGATATTATGACTATAAAAGAAACATTTAAAAAACTAAACCTGGGAATTGTGGAAACCTTGCCTGGAGCAGCTGGAGGAGTAAGATACAAACCCTATAAAGTAAAATCAAACATTGAAAAATTTCTGACTGAAATAAAAAACAAACTTGTTGAACCTAAAAGGATTATTCCCGGTGGTTTTATTTATATGACAGATTTAATATTCTGTCCTGCTACCGCATTTAAAATTGGAGAGATCTTTGCTACAAAGTTTTCACAAACCAATCCTGATTATGTGTTAACAGTAGAGACCAAGGGAATACCCATAGCATTGATGACCGCTAGATGTTTTGACGTACCCCTTGTAATAGCTCGAAGGGATAGCAGAGTCACTGAAGGCACATCAGTTAGTATCAACTATATTTCAGGGTCATCTAAAAGAATTCAAACAATGTCCTTGCCGCGTAGGGCTTTAAAAGAGGGGTCAAATGTTTTGGTTATCGATGATTTTATGAAGGGTGGGGGAACCGCTAGAGGAATGATTGAACTTATGAATGAGTTTAATGCTGAAGTTGTAGGTATTGGAGTATTAGTAGCCACTAAGAAACCTGAACAAAAACTTGTAAAAGACTTCTTGCCGCTGTTTGTTTTGAATGATATAGAAGAGGATAGCGGCAGGATCGATATAAGTATTAAACCGTAAGACATTCAGATAAAAAATTATTTCAGAAAATTATTATAAATAAAGGAGGACTATTGTTGTTTATATAGAATTTATTTTTTAAGGCATCAGGAAGGTGGTGAGGGCATGGAAGTAACTGATGTAAGGATTCGCAAAGTGAGTTCAGATGGAAAAATGAAAGCAATAGTTTCTGTTACACTAGATGATGAATTTGTGGTTCATGATATTAGAATTATAGAAGGCCAGAACGGAATGTTTATAGCAATGCCTAGCAGAAAGACTCCCGACGGGCAGTTTAAAGATATAGCACATCCCATTACATCTGAAACACGCAAAAAAATTCAAGATGCCGTTTTAGATGGATATAATCAATATTTAGAAAAAGAAAGTGAATTATAGAAAAAAACAACAGCCTCCCTGGAGTATTGCCAGGGTTAATTTTTTTCGCAAGTCTCCTTAAATTTTATGTGCTGAGAAAAACTTTCCTTAAATAATAAAAAGGATTATAGGGTTTTATGTCGAAGGTATAAATTCGTTGGTTTTGTATACTTTATTAACGACTTCTTTTATAAGGAGAGATTGACATGAAATACGGAGCAGCTGTTGTTTTGGCTGCTGGTAAGGGAACCAGGATGAAGTCCCGAAAACCAAAAGTGCTGCACAAAGTGGCAGGAAGGCCGATGGTGGAATATGTGATAAAAGCCGTCAAAGCTGCAGGGTTTTCCAAGTGTTTAGTTGTAGTAGGCTATCGTGCATCTGAGGTAAAACAGGAGCTGGGTAATGATGTGGAGTATGTTTTGCAAAAGCAGCAACTTGGTACCGCACATGCAGTTAAACAAACTTATGAAGCTTTAAATAGCGATATTTTAAAAAATGAAGATTTCAACATAATGGTTCTTAATGGAGATACTCCCTTTATAACTGCAGAAACTCTGAAAAAAGTTAACGATTTTCGCATAGAAAATGGATTTACATGTGTTGTTGTAACAGCGGAAATGGATAACCCTACAGGTTATGGAAGAATAATAAGAAGTGAAGGCAAAGAGCTTAAAGCGATTGTTGAAGAAAAAGACGCCAGCATGGAAGAAAAAAAGATTAAGGAGATAAACTCTGGAATATATTCTTTTAATGCCAGGCTTCTGTTTTCAGCACTTGAGGAAATTAATAACGATAACAGCCAGAGAGAATTCTATTTAACAGATGTTATTAAAGTTTTTCGGGACAGGGGTTTAGCAGTAGGTGCATACAAGATAAAAAACCCTTTTGAGATAATTGGAATAAACAACAGGTTGCATCTTGCTGAAGCAGAAAAAAACATGAGGAAAATCATATTAAACAAACTAATGCTGTCAGGTGTTACCATTTTAGACCCTGAGTCAACATACATAGATGAAGGAGTAGAAATTGGAAGGGATTCAATAATTTACCCCTCTACTTTTATAGAGGGGGACACGAAAATAGGGGAAAACTGTGTAATTGGTCCCCATACACGAATTTATAATTCTATAATTGAAAACAGTGTTGAAATTAGGGAATCAGTAATTCTTGAAAGTTCAATCGGCAGTGAAACAAAGGTGGGGCCCTATGCACATATTAGGCCGGGGACTGAAATAGCACAGGGCGTAAAAATTGGTGATTTTGTTGAACTGAAAAAATCCCGGATTGGCAATGGTTCAAAAATACCTCATCTTGCTTATGTGGGTGATGCCCATATAGGCCAAAAGGTGAACGTGGGTGCAGGGGTGATTGTAGTCAACTATGATGGAGAAAAGAAACACCTGACTCAGATAGAAGACGGAGCGTTTGTTGGCTGTAATACAAACCTTATAGCGCCTGTAAAGGTAGGAAAAGGGGCTTATGTTGCAGCAGGTTCAAATATAACTGACGAAGTTCCGCCTGATTCTCTTGCGATTGCCCGCTGCAGGCAAATCAATAAAAAAGATTGGAAAAAGAAAAACAGGAAAAGTTAGGGAGGTAAAAAAATGGGTGATTTAGATAACTTGAAGGTTTTTACCGGAAATGCCAATCCAGAACTTGCAGAAGAGATCGCAAATCATTTGGGTATTCCACTGGGCAAGTCATTAGTAGACAGGTTTAGTGATGGAGAAATACAGGTTAAAATAGGAGAAAGTGTAAGAGGCACAGATGTATATGTTGTACAGCCCACAAGCAATCCAGCAAATGATCATCTCATGGAACTTTTAATAATGATAGATGCTTTTAAAAGGGCATCTGCCCTGAGTATAACCGCTGTAATACCTTACTATGGTTATGCCCGCCAGGACAGGAAGATACGTGCAAGAGACCCTATAACAGCAAAGCTTATAGCCGACCTTATTTCTGCCGCCGGCAGTAATAGAGTATTGACAATGGACCTCCACGCAGGTCAAATACAGGGATATTTTAATTTTCCGGTTGACCACTTGCTTGGAGTGCCTATTTTTGCAGAATATTATAAAAAGAAAAACCTGGACAACCTTGTTGTCGTTTCTCCTGATATGGGCGGAGTTACCAGAGCGAGAGAACTTGCAGACAGGCTTAATGCTCCTATGGCAATTATCGATAAACGCCGTCCGGAGCCAAATGTAGCTGAAATAATGAATATAATCGGTAAGGTTCAAGGAAAAACCGTAGTCATGACTGACGATATAATAGATACCGGTGGCACAATTACTCAGGGTGCTCAAGCCCTTTTTGAAAGAGGTGCAAAGGAAATATATGTATGCTGCACACATCCTGTATTATCAGGGCCTGCCATAAAGCGTATAAGTGAATCCCCTATAAAAGAACTCGTTGTAACAAACACAATTCCTTTAAGGGATGAATGCAAGATTGATAAAATCAAAGTACTGTCAGTTGCTCCTCTGTTTGCTGATGCAGTAAAGAGAATACATAAACATATGTCAGTTAGCGAGTTGTTTGACTGATAATACTTCTAGAGTAGAGGCGAGAGCATATCCTTGATATTAAAAAACTTTTATGCTAAAATTAGATTATAATTTATCAGACAAGAAGGAAATGGAAGGGAGAAGTTTACGATATGGAACAGGTTCAACTCACAGCAGATATCAGAAAAGGGACAAAAAAGAGTGATTTGCGAAGTTTACGACAGGCAGGCAGGGTTCCTGCAGTATTTTATGGTAAAAATATAGAAAACCGCTTAATTTCGGTAGACGCTAGGGAACTTAATAAAATTTTGTCTACTTACGGTTCAAACGTGTTGATCAACTTAAAAATCGGTGATGAATCCCATACTACGATGTTAAGGGAAGTCCAGAAGGATTTTATTAAGGGAGATGTATTACATGTGGACTTCTTCAAGGTCTCGCTCAAAGACAAGATCGAGACAACAGTGCCGCTGGTGCTTAAAGGGGATGCTGAAGGAGTTCGCAAGGGTGGTGTTTTACAACACCAGATGAGAGAGTTGACCATAAAAGCACTTCCCACTGAAATTCCTGAACACATAGATGTGGATGTATCAGAGTTAGACATCGGTGAGTTTTTTACTGTTAGTGATCTTATAGTTCCCGGAGGCATAGAAGTTCTGAATGATGGTAATGAGATAATTGCTACTGTAGTTGCACCAAAGATTGAACAGGAAGCTGAGGCCCCAGAAGAGGAAGAAGCTGCAGAACCGGAACTGGTAAGAGAAAAAGAAGAAAAAGCAGAATAGAATTAAGAGATTCACATATGATGAGGGCACCGCTGGATTTGTTGCGGAGCCCTTTATTAATATATAAGAGGTGATGGCTGCATGTATCTGATAGTTGGATTAGGAAATCCCGGAAGCGAATATGCTGGAACTCGGCATAATATAGGTTTTATGGTGGTAGATGAATTAGCCAGAAAACATAAGATTAAAGTAAATGAAGTAAAATATAAAGCTCTAATAGGCAGGGGTATAATTTCAGGAAAACAAGTTTTTTTGGCCAAGCCTCAGACGTTTATGAATTTGAGCGGTGAAAGTGTTCTTGATATGGTTGAAGGGTTAAAAGTTTCATTAAAAGACTTAATAGTAGTATATGATGATATGGATTTAGATACAGGGAAAATTAGGATAAGGCCAAAAGGAGGAGCAGGAACTCATAACGGAATGAAATCAATAATATTTCAGCTCCAGGATGATGGGTTTCCAAGGATAAGAGTTGGGATCGGGCGGCCTGGAGAAGGCCAAGATGCTGTTGCTCATGTTTTAGGGAACTTTGAACAAGAAGAAAAAGCCATTATTTACGAAGCAGTTAACAAAGCGTGTGAGGCAGTTGAAATGATAATTGGTATAGGTATAAATGAAGCAATGAACAGGTTCAACTAAAATTCGTTTGATATTTTAAAAAGGGGGGAATAATATGGATAGACCTCTAATTGAAGTAACGAAAGTATTTACTTTTGACAGTGCTCATAACCTGGAACAATACCATGGAAAGTGTGAAAGCCTCCACGGTCATACATATAAGCTTGAAATAACTGTAAAAGGCCCTGTTGATGATGAAGGAATGGTTATAGATTTTTTGGAACTAAAAAACATTGTTGACAAAAAAATTATAAACAAGGTGGATCATCAGTACCTGAATAAGGTTTTTCCTTTCAACACTACATGTGAGAACATAATAACATGGATATGGGAAACCCTTGAAAAAGAGTTTAAAGACAGATCTTGCTGGCTTGAAAGAGTGAAATTATGGGAGACACCTACAAACTATGCAGTGCTTTCAAAATCTGATAAAAATGAGTAAACCTAATGAAAAACAATGCATATTGACAAAATCTTAGAGGTATGATAAAGTCATTATACACCCCCCAGGCAGGGGGCAGCATTTTTTAAGGGAGGTGAGTTTTTTGATTAAAGTTGAGATTGAAGATAAAGCCCTGGATTATATAAAAAAGAAAACAGATACAGTAAACATAAAAGTGGCAAATGTGGGCGGTGGAGGCTGATGCGGCCCTGTTATTAAACCTGCCGTGCTTGCAGGTGCACCAGCTAATGTAGATGATTTTTATGAAACTGATGTAGATGGTCTCAAAGTGTATGTTTCAAAAAGGCTTCCGGTTGTTGATGACAAGATTACGGTAAAACTTAAAGGTATAGGTATTTTCAAATATTTAGACCTGGAAGGTGTTAAAAAATAGCTCATAGCTCAGCGGAATACCCGCTGAGCTATTTTTACACCTTCCATAGCATCTTTAGCATAAAAATCAGCACCAATTTTTTTGGCGTATTCACTTGTTAAAACTGCTCCTCCTACCATTATCAAACAATCAGAGAGCTGGTTCTTTATAGCATTAATTGTTTTTTCAAGACTTATAAGAGATGTTGTCATCAGAGCGCTTAGTCCTATGAGTTTTACCTTGTTCTCCTTTGCTGATTTTATAATTGTTTCATGGGGCACGTCTTTGCCCAGATCTATTACTTCAAAACCATGATTCTGCAGAAGAGCTTTAACTATGTTTTTACCTATGTCGTGAATATCTCCTTTTACAGTAGCTAAAAGCACTTTTCCGCGGGATTTCATTACAGAACCAGGAAACTTTTCTTTTATTTTAGAAAAAACATGCTGCACTGTTTCGGCTGCCAGCATCAACTGAGGGAGAAAGAACTCTCCCCTCTCATATTTATCTCCCACATCTTTAAGAGCAGGTACTATCGCTGATTCAATGATGTCAAAAGGGCTTTTATCTTTAAGCAAATCTGTTACAAAGACCTGGGCGTTTTTTTTGTCGCCGCTTATAATTGAATCGATTAGCTTTTGGGTTGTGTTAGATTCTTTATGAAATTCAGTGTCGTTTATTTTATCCTGTCGCGGCTTATAAGACATCAAGAAAAGTTTGGCACCAGGGTCACGGCCATTTAATAAGTCCGCTGCCTTTATAGTTTCAAACACGCCTTTTTCAAGGGGGTTTATAATCGGCAGGTTTAACCCTGCTCCAAGGGCCATTGCCAGAAAAGTATTGTTTATTATACCGCGATTTGGAAGTCCGTATGAAATGTTGCTGATTCCCAGAGTTGTTAGACATCCCAGCTTTTCCCTAACCAGTTTAAGTGCTTTAAGGGTCTCAACGGCCTGATTTTGATGTGTTCCGGCAGTCAAAGTGAGACAGTCAATTACCACATCTTTTCTGGGTATTCCAATGGCTTCTGCCCTTTCAATTATTCTTTCAGCAATTGTTAGTCTTTCCGATGTGTTTTTTGGCAAACCAGATTCATCCATTGTTAAACCTATCACCATAGCTCCAAATTTTTTGACAAGTGGTAAAACTTTATTTAAAGATTCTTCACTGCCATTGACGGAATTTACAAGGGCACGACCGCAGAAAGCTGAAAGTCCTGCCTCAATAGCTTCTGCATTAGAACTATCTACACTAAGAGGCAAATCAACTATTTTCGATATTGTGTTAATAACCTTTCTCATGGTACTGGCTTCATCAATTCCTGCCACACTGACATTTACGTCCAGCATGTGGGCTCCGGCATCTGCTTGATTTTTGGCTTCATCTATAACAGGGTTTATATCACCTTTTTTTAATGCGGCAGAAAGCTTGGATTTACCTGTGGGGTTGATTCGTTCCCCAATGACCACAGTTGGAGTGTCAGGCCCCATAAATACAAGTTTACGGTTTGAACAAACCACATTGAAATAATCTGGTGTATTCATATCCGGGGTCAAAGGTTTAAGTATTGATTTGAGCTTTCTTATATAATCGGGGTTTGTGCCGCAGCAGCCTCCGATTAAAGAGGCCCCTTTCAAAGCCAGATCCCTGCATTGAATGCTGAATTTTTCTGGTTCTGTATTATACACTGTTTTACCATTTTTAAGTATTGGCATACCTGCATTAGGCTTTGCAATTACAGGGACTTTTGAAACCTTTTTAATAGCGTCAATGACGGGAACAAGTTTATCGGGGCCAAGGGAACAGTTTGCTCCCACTGCAGCAGCTCCCATGGATTGTAATACCACTGCAGCGGCTTCAGGTGTATCACCCATAAGAGTTCTGCCGTTTTCTTCAAAAGACATTGTGACAACTGCGGGTATTCCTGTAGACTGAGCCGCCAAAAGGGCAGCCCGGGCTTCGTTGAGCTGGGTCATTGTTTCTATTACTATTAAATCGACTTTACCTTCAACAGCAGTTTCCATCTGGGTCTTAAAGGCTTTGACGGCTTCATTAAAACTAAGGCTTCCCATAGGTTCCAAAAGCTGGCCGGTGGGCCCCACAGATAAAGCAACTAACGCTTTGCCTTTAGATGCCTGTTTGGCAAGGGTAATTGCAGCAAGGTTGATTTCTTTTACACGGTAGTGCAAACCGAATTCCGAAAGTTTAAAAGGATTTGCTCCAAAGGTATTTGTGTATATTATGTCTGCGCCGGCTTCTACATACTCTTCATGTATTTCGCGTATTTTCATGCCGCAAGTTATGTTAAGGAGTTCCGGCGCCCCTTTAAACTCAATTCCTTTTTCTAATAGATAGCTTCCCATTGCGCCATCAAGTATGAGAATTTTTTTTCTTTTTCTTAATAAAGAATCAATCATTGTATTGTTTCAACTCGCTTTCGATAAATGCAGCCTTTAAAAAAACATCTGCTGCAGTTATGATTTTCTAAATGTGTTTGATTTTTTGTTATCCCTATCACGGCCGTGATTGTTTTTCGCGGGATTAAAAACATTGAATCAGACACTGAAATACCGATCCTGTATGCCTCAAGCTCTTTGATTATTTTTGGTTGAACATTCAAATGCCAGTCGCCATAACCCGGGCTGAATCTTGATGTGAAATTGAATTCTGAAAATTTGTTTTGGAGGTTTTCAGTAAAAAGATCAGCACAGGCTTCAACCAGTTCAGTGGCTATGGCATCCAAAACTACTCCTTCTGTGTATTTTCCTTCGTTAAACTTTTCAGTGATTGCTTTATCGATTTTTGAACCTATTGTGACAGTGAGCAAAATCAATCCCTCTGAATTTTTGAGATGGTTTTTTATGTGTTTACCGCTCAGTTTGATTGGAAACTCGTCAATTGAATAAGTTTTATAGATTCCCACAGGTTTGATGATTTCGAGGGCTTTTTTGAATTCAGTATCGATTATTCTGTTTGTTTTCTCATCTAATATATTCTTTCCCTGTTTATATCCGAGATATCGCAGCACTTCCGATTTGTTGAACGGGATTGATTCTTTTTGCAGGTGAACGATCAATTAAATCACTCCATGTAGAACATTTCTATCCTTACTGATGCCTAGCTGGGTTATTATCTGTTTAACCAATCTATAGTTTCCCAGTGGCATTAAATGAATCCCATTAACCCGGCTTATAATTTTTCTTATAAACTCAATTGAGATTTTAATTCCTTCTTCAGGGCCTTTTTTCATTCTATCTATTACGGCAAGAGGAATATTGATTCCTTCTACTTTTTCATTAAAATTAACAGCCATTTTATAACTTTTTAAAGGCAAAATGCCGATTAAAACCGGTATATTAAAAGGTTCAACTTTTTCAAGGAAGTTATAAAGAGTATGCTCTTCATACACGGGTTGAGTTTGGATAAAATCAGCACCTGCTTCTATTTTGGCTGCCAGTTTTTCAATTTCGGCATTAAGGTCTTCAGCACAGGGGTTTGCGACAACTCCGATGGTAAAGTCTGTAGCTCCTTCAAGCATGTTCCCTGAATGGTCTCTGCCCTGGTTTAACCCCTTAACCAGCTTAACCAAACCTTTTGAGTCTAAATCAAATACTCCCGAAGCTCCTGGATGGTCGCCTTTTGTAGGGGGGTCTCCGGTAATGGCTAAAACATTTTTTATACCCAGAGCCCATGCGCCCAAAAGCTCAGACTGCAGACCTATAATATTACGATCACGACATGTAAAATGAGGTATCGTTTCCATTCCGGTAGATTCTGTGATTATTTTTGCCATAGCAATGGGGCTCATACGCATATTTGCCATGGGACAATCACATATGTTTACAGCATCAACAAAACCCTCCAACACTTCAATTTCTTTTATTTGTTTTATAAAATTTGTGCCTTTGGGGGAACTGATTTCTGTAGTTATTAAAAACTTTCCGTTCTTCAGTTTTTGTTTAAAAGTTTTTAACTTCACTGTTATTCCTCCTACATCGTAGATACATTTTTTTGATACTCTACATAATCTACTTCAAGAAAACCTTTGATTATAGGACCCAGTTTATCAAAATCTATCAAGAAAGAATCATGGCCCTGTAAAGTAGAAATTTCTGAATACTTGGCATTACCTCCCAAGCTGTTAACACGCTGAACAAATTCCTTTAGGTCTTTTGGGAAGTAAAGCAGGTCGGTTTCAATCCCAACCAGAAGTAAACGGGCGCGTATTCTTTCAATAGCACGGTTTAAAGAACCATAAGGTGTAGATATATCATGCAGGTTCATTGCCTGCAACAGATACAAATAACTGTTAGCATCAAAACGTTTCAGAAAAGAAACTCCATGATAATTCAAATAGCTTTCAACTTGAAACATAGAACCATCGTTGGTTCTATTTCTGCCGAAACGTTTCTTGAAAAGCATGTCACTTTTATATGTTATGGTGCCAACCATTCGCGCAAGGGAAAGGCCGATATCAGGGCTCTTTTTATTGTTATAATAGTTGCCGTTGTTCCAATTTAGGTCACCGGTTATTGCTTTGATGGCAACATAATTATATGCAATAGCAAGCGGAGAAAGTCTTTCTGTAGCAGCAATAACTACAGCAGAATCCACAAAATCAGGGTAAGTTACTGCCCACTCCAAAGCCTGCATACCACCCATAGAACCGCCAATTACCAAAACCAGGCGTTTGACACCAAGGTAAGCAAGAAGGATTTTCTGCAGGCGAACCATATCACGAATATTTATAACGGGGAAGTCAGCAGCATAAGGTTTTCCTGTTTTGGGATTAATGGAAGAGGGGCCGGTAGTGCCCCTGCACCCTCCTAAAACGTTAGAACATATGATATAATATTTGTTGGAATCTAAAGGTTTTCCGGGCCCTATTAGGGGATCCCACCAGCCGGGTTTTTTATCAATAGGGGAATAAAGGCCTGCAGCATGGTGGTCCCCGCTTAGGGCATGGAGAACCAAAATAGCGTTGTCACCGTTTTTATTTAATTTTCCGTAAGTTTCATAGGCTACGGTTATCTCGTCGAAGATATAACCGCTCTCAGTGGTGAAAGGAATTTCATCTTTTGTAAAGGTAAAAAACCGTTCTTGAACAATCAAATCGAACCCTCCTTTCTGTTTTTTTGTGATTTTGTAATATAAAAAACTACTTGATTTGTGATAATGCGTTATCAAGGTCTTCTATAATGTCATCACAGTCTTCTAGGCCTATAGAAATCCTTATAAGGTCAGGAGTTACTCCACAAGTTCTTTGTTCTGCTTCATTCAACTGCTGGTGAGTTGTGCTGGCAGGATGAATTACTAAGGATTTTGCATCACCTACATTTGCAAGATGAGAAAAAAGCTTAAGGGATTCAATAAACTTCTTTCCTTCTTCTAACCCGCCTTTAATTCCAAAAGTCAAAATTGCTCCCTGCCCTTTAGGTAAGTATTTCTGTGCTCTCTTATAGTAAATGCTGGACTTTAAGCCTGGATAATTGACCCAGTTAACAGTTGGATGAGATTCCAGAAATTCAGCCACTTTAAGTGTGTTGGTTGAATGACGCTCCATACGGAGAGAAAGAGTTTCTAACCCCTGCAAAAACAAAAATGAATTGAACGGGCTTAAACATGCTCCAAAATCCCTTAAAATCTGAAAACGCAGTTTTGCAATGTAAGCGGTGTTTTTGAATTCTTTTGTGTAACAAATGCCGTGATAACTGGGGTCAGGTTCTGTAAGCTCAGGAAACTTTCCGTTGTTCCAGTCAAAATTTCCAGAATCAACAACAATTCCACCGATTGATGTGCCATGGCCTCCAATGAACTTAGTGGCTGAATGCACAACTATGTCTGCGCCGAACTCAATAGGACGGCATAGATAAGGAGAAGCAAAAGTGTTATCAATAATTAGCGGTATACCTGCTTCATGGGCTAAATCTGCAAGAGCTTCAATGTCACAGACATCGATTTTTGGGTTTCCGATAGTTTCAGCATATATAGCTTTGGTGTTTTTGTTAATAGCTTTTTTGAATCCCTCAAAATCTTCGGGGTCAACAAACCGTGTTTTTATGCCTAACTTTGAAAAAGTATGTGTAAAAAGGTTGTATGTGCCGCCATAAAGGTTTGTTGAAGAGACTATTTCATCTCCCGCTTTAGTTATGTTTAATATAGAACAGGTTATTGCTGCCTGGCCTGAAGCAAATGCTAAAGCACCAATTCCTCCTTCCAGTGCTGCGACCCTTTTTTCAAAAACGTCTGTGGTGGGATTTGAAATTCGCGTATATACGTTGCCTGTTTCTTTTAAGGCAAACAAGTCAGCTGCATGTTCTGTGTTTTTAAAAAGATAAGATGTAGTTAGATATATGGGGACAGCCCTTGAACCTGTTTCAGAATCAGGTTTTTGACCGGCATGAAGTGCCAGGGTATCAAATCTGTAGTTTTTTTCTGCCATGCTTTTTGCCTCCTTTTCATTAAGTTAAACTCCTGTTAATACTGTAGAAGAATAAAATTGCACCTCCTCAAACTTAAAAATTAAACCCTCTTCGAGATGAAGAGGGTTTAAGGCAAACCGATTTCTCTCATCTCTCAAAACCGCTAGGTTTTGCAGGAGTTAGCACCGTGCTTTTAGAGCAAATATTTATTCTCTCTAAAAGCTGGTTGCCGGGTTTCATAGGGCCAGTCCCTCCACCACTCTTGATAAGAGATTTTGAAATTATTAAGTTTTTTACAATTTTATTATAAATTTATTATAATAATTATAGCAAATACAGGCATGGTGTTTCAATAGTAAATTTTTATTCCATAAAAAATTAATAGAACAATAGAACAGTTGGTATTTTATAAATACCTTAATACTAATATTTTTATTCTGCCCTTTTGACTTTTACCGTTGATTTCTTTGAGCACTGCTCTGCCGCGGCCACGAATTGAAATCACATCACCAGAGTTCAGAGCATATGCAGGTTTGGTTATCGTTTTCCAATTAACCTGAACCCTTTCGCCCCGTATATATGGCAGCACCTTAGAACGTGACATGCCAAAAGCCGAAGAAGCTACTGCATCAAGCCGAAGGGCCGATACTGTGGTTTTTATTTCTTTAACCCTTTTCTCTGGAAGAATCAAGTCTTCCAAATCCATTTCTTCTATAGAAACATTGAATTTTCCAACTTTAAACAGGGAATTCAAAATGTAAGGCTTAATATCATCCATGACTAAAACCTGGCATAGGTTTGAAGCTATAAGGATATCACCAATTTTTTCCCTGGAAATGCCCAGTCCAATTAAGCTGCCGAGGAAATCCCTGTGTGATAATGTTTTTTCATCAAAAGCCCCTGTTATTCTTAAAGCAGCAAGAGGAACATTTAAGTCGCTTTCAGATAAAAACGAGGGGTATACAATTGCTATCTTTCGTTCTGCTCCTTTGTAGCCTCCCAAAAAGCTGAATTTAATATCGGGAAAATCTTTCAATACATCCCGGGCCAAAGCCTGTTTTGAAAGGTCTAAGAAATTTGTGTTTTTTTGAGATCGGTTTTTTTTAACCCAATTAGCCATATCAGTAATTTGTGCCAAAAACAGGTTTTCATTACCCAAAAAACAACACCTCTTCTTTTTTTGATGAGCGTTTTCAAAATTATTGAGGCTTAGTGAGTTGTATATTAATCCTCAAATAAAATTATACCATATATCAAAATTAAAAGGCTATTATCTACGATAAAGGCTTCTTATAGAGAAAAAGCAGAAGAATTTTTGACAACTTGTTTAGCGGCGCTCAAGGACGAGAGATACTATATAGGATTATGAAATCAACCCAGAATATGTTGAACTAGCGAATAATCGTATTAATAGTTTTTTGAGACAATTAAGTTTATTTGACTAATTATTAAAAAATGGCTGGAAGGAATTTGTATTACATAAGGCGAATAATCTATAATAACAAAACTTATTGGGGGTTTTTTAATATGCCAGATATTGTTTTTTTAAATGATAGGTTTGTCAACTACAGTGAGGCTAAAATATCTATTGAAGACAGAGGTTTTCAGTTTGGTGACGGGATTTATGAAGTAGTAAGATGCTATAATGGAAAACCGTTCTGTCTGGATGAGCATCTAAAAAGGATGCTTCAGGGCCTGGAAGCTTTAAAGATTAAAGCCCCTTATTCTTCTGAAAAACTTAAGGGTATAGCATTGGAAGCCCTTTCTCTCAGCGGTTTAAAGGACGCCCAGATTTATATCCAGATAACCCGGGGCGTTGCACCCCGCAGACATGCTTTTATTGGTGATATGAAACCAACAACAGTTTTAATTGTAAGAAAAATTCCTGACATTGACCCAAAAATCTGGGAAGAAGGAGTATCAGCGATTGTTATGCCTGATATACGGTGGCATTTGTGCTATATAAAAACAGTACAGCTTGTACCCAACTGTCTCGCTAAGGTTGAGGCTGAAGCTCAGGGTGCTTTTGAAGCGGTTTTTGAAAGGGATGGGATAGTAACAGAAGCTGCCAGCAGCAATGTTTTTATAGTTAAAAAAGGGAAGGCTTTAACACACCCAGCTAATGAACGAATTTTGCATGGAATATCACGAGGAGTGGCTATAGAACTTATTAAGCAGTTAGAAATACCTTTTGCGGAGGAAGCGTTTACGGTAGAAGAACTTTATGACGCTGATGAGGTCTTTCTTACAGGAACAATTTCTGAAGTGCTTCCTGTAAGAAAAATAGGAGATAAGCTGATTGGAAACGGAAAGCCTGGGCCGTTAACAAGAAAAATACAGGAGGCATTTATAAATAAGGTTAATGAAGTATGTGGATAACAATGGCAAAAAATTCCTTAAAAATATTGACAAAATACTTTTAATTATGATATTCTATAAATAATAATTGCAGAAAAGCTGTGAAAGGGAATAGTAAGAACTGTCTGAAGATAAAGAGAGCAGGGCTTTAAGCTGCGAGGCCTTGTATCGGAAGACTTTCTGAACCCGCCCTGGAGCTGCTGGCGATAAGTCATGCCGGTATCCCTGCCGTTATTTGAGGGAAGGTATAACCTCAAATAATGTTATTTTTTTGAGGCGTACCTGTTGAGAGAACCTGAATATCAGGTTAAGTAAGGTGGTACCGCGGAAGCTCCCTTTCGTCCTTGAAGGATGAGAGGGTTTTTTGTTTTAGAGATTGGCGTTTAAGGAGTGGATGGCAATGAAAAAACTACAGAGTCTTAAAAGAATAAAGCGTATAGTAATTAAAGTGGGCAGTTCTACTCTTATAAGAAGAACAGGAAAATTAAACCTTTCTAACATGGAAAGAATCATTAGGATTATATCAGACCTTCACAATCAGGGTATCGAGGTAGTGCTGGTTTCTTCAGGAGCCATCCGGTTTGGAGCAGGGAAAATGGGATTAAAAGAAAAACCCGAAAAGATTGAGGAAAAACAGGCACTTGCCTCGATTGGTCAAGGGCTGCTGATGCATATGTATGAAAAACTGTTTTTCGAATATGGAATAACAGTTGGTCAATTACTTTTGACTCGTGGGGATTTAGAGGAAAAAAACAGGCGCGACAATGCGCGGAATACATTTGAAACTTTATTCAAGTATAGAGCAATACCAATTGTGAATGAAAACGATACCGTAGCGGTAGAAGAAATAGTTTATGGTGATAACGATACTCTTTCTGCAGTTGTAGCAATTTTGATTAATGCTGACTTACTTGTTATACTTTCAGATATCGATGGCCTTTATACAGGTGATCCCAGAAAAAACGATGAAGTCAGAAAAATACCTGTAGTAGAAAACATTACTGAAAAGATCGAAAATATTGCCATGGGAGCAGGGGACAGTTTTGGAATAGGTGGTATGAAAACCAAGATATCTGCAGCAAAAATGGCAACTGAACATGGGATTTTTGTTTCAATTATTGAAGGTGAGAGACCAGAACAAATTCGAGATTTGATAAATGGAAAATATGTTGGTACAATTTTTTTACCAACAAACACAAGGAGGGATATTAGTGGAAATTTTAAAAGTCATTGGGCAAAAGGCAAAAAAAGCATCTTATGAACTTGCGGTGTGTTCAACAAACAAAAAAAACAATGCACTAGAAGCAATGGCAGAAGGTTTGAAACAGGCAGAAAAATTTATACTTGAACAAAACCAGATTGATGTAAAGGCTGCTGAAGAAAAAGGAAGGTCCGGAGCTCTGCTGGATCGTTTAAAACTAAATGAAAAAAGAATCAACGATATGGCAGAGGGTTTGATTGCTGTTGCAGGCCTTCCTGACCCTATAGGGGAAGTAGAATATATGGTTAAAAGACCCAACGGCCTTCAGATAGGGAAGAAAAGGGTTCCATTGGGAGTTGTTGGTATAATTTATGAAGCACGCCCTAACGTTACTGTTGATGCAGCAGCCCTGTGCCTAAAAACCGGTAATGCTGTAATACTTCGTGGAGGCTCTGAAGCTATAAATTCTAATAAAGCCCTTGTAAAAGTCCTTAGAGAAGCTCTGGAAAAAACCGGAATACAACCTGATGCAATTCAGCTTATTGAAGATACTGACAGGGCTACTGCTATAGAAATGATGAAGATGAGGGATTATATAGATGTGCTAATACCCCGAGGTGGAGCAGGCCTTATCAAAACAGTTGTTGAGAACTCTTTAGTTCCAGTGATTGAAACAGGAGTGGGTAACTGCCATGTGTATGTTGATAACAAGGCCGACCTTGAAATGGCTAAAAACATTATAATAAATGCTAAAACAAGCAGACCGGCTGTATGCAACGCTGCTGAAACCTTGTTGATAGCTGAAGATATTGCAGCCGAGTTTTTACCGAAAGTTTTAAAATCTCTTGAAGATCATGGCGTAGAAATCAGAGGATGTGAAAAAACCAGGCAGTTTTATCCGGGTTGTAAACTTGCTTCTGAAGATGACTGGTACACTGAGTACCTTGATTACATTATCGCTGTTAAAGTTGTGAAAGATGTAGATGAGGCTGTTGAACACATAAATAAATACGGGACACGTCATTCTGAGGCTATAGTGACAGACAGCTATGAAAACGCTCAGAAGTTTCTAGAACAGGTAGACGCTGCAGCGGTTTATGTCAATGCCTCAACACGGTTTACTGATGGATTTGAGTTTGGGTTTGGTGCAGAAATCGGTATAAGCACCCAAAAACTTCATGCTCGTGGGCCTATGGGCCTGAAAGAACTTACGACGAATAAATACATTGTTTACGGAAGCGGTCAGGTACGCTAAAAAACGATAAGTTGTTTTAAATATGCTTAAGGAGGAAAGAAAAGATGATTAAGAGTTTTGCACATGTGGGTATTGTCGTAGAAGATATGGAAGCATCCGTTAAATTTTACACTGATATATTAGGCTTTAAGTTTCTAGAATCTGTGGATTTGCCTAATCTAAAGCTGGCGTTTTTGGCGGCTGGGAACGATACGATTGAGCTTGTGAAATATAAAGAAGAAACAATAAAACCTGTAGCAGATGGGCCTGTAAGTCATATTGCACTTAAGGTAGATGATATTTATGAGATGATTGAAAAGCTTAAATGTCAGCCTGTGGAATTGCTGCAGGAAGAACCCAGGGATTTTAAGGGGGGCAAACCAGAAGCAAAGGCAGCAAAAGTGTTTTTCTTCAGAGGCCTTAACGGTGAGCGAATTGAGCTGTTTCAACCTCCTGAATAATAGTGCATTAAAAAGATAGAGCGGTGCTCTATCTTTTTAATTTACTTGATGAATTTTTAAATAAGATATAATTTTTTCTACGTCTTCGTTTTCGAAGTCTTCAATCCTGCCTGTGTCACACAATCTGCTTAAAGCAGCATCTATAGGTATTGAACCTAAGAAAGGTATATCCATTTTTTGAGCAGCCTCCTGGGTTTTACCTTCTCCAAAAATTTCTATTTTTTTACCGCATTCAGGACATATTACATAACTCATGTTTTCTATTAAGCCTAAGATGGGTATGTTTAATTTTTCTGCCATTTTTACTGCTTTTTTCACTACCATTATTGCCAGGTCTTGAGGTGAGGAAACAACAATTAAACCATTAAGAGGTATTTGCTGCATGACTGTTAAAGGGGCATCTCCTGTTCCCGGAGGCAAATCAATAAATAAATAATCTAGATTTCCCCATATTACGTCTGTCCAGAACTGTCTTACTGCACCTGCTATTAATGGCCCTCTCCATATCACTGGATCATCTTCTTTTGCTAATAACAGGTTTAATGACATGATTTCAATGCCAAGTTTTGAGGTTTTGACAGGATAGATACCAAACTCCGAATTTTCCGGTTTATCTTTGATTCCAAACATTTTGGGTATGCTCGGGCCAGTTATATCTGCATCGAGTATTCCAACCTTGTTTCCGCTCTTGCTGAAGTTAACTGCTAATAAAGAAGTAACTGAGGACTTTCCTACTCCTCCTTTTCCGCTCATAACTGCGATAACTTTCTTGATATCATTTAGTTCATTGGTGGCGAGCTTTTCAATAGGCTTTTCCTCCATATAGAATTCCTCCTAATCTAAAATATTTTTTGATTGTTAGGATATGTTAACAAAAACATTATATAAACTTTTTGGACATATGTCAATAAATCAGGGTTGGCTCTTTGTGTAAAAGAAAATTTTTCTGTATTTGCAAGAAATAAAGAAGGAAATATTAAATATTGTGTAGAATTTACATAAAGACCATTAAGATTGTGAATCTTTTAACAAAGGGCAGGTGACAGGGTTGAAAAATATATTGTCGGGGTAGCTATGCCAACAGAGATGCATAATGTATTATGTATAACATATAATTTCAAATAAACTACAAGGAGGATGTCTTATGGAAACAAAAACAAATCAAAAGATTCTTAATGATGAAGAGAAGCTTAAAAAACTTAAAGAGGTGATTGAAAAGTATAAAGGAACCAAGGGAGCGCTTATACCTGTTCTTCAGGAAGCACAAAGCATTTACGGCTATCTTCCTTTGGATGTTCAGAAAAAAATAGCTCAAGAATTAGATGTTCCATTGAGTGAAATTTATGGAGTAGCTACTTTTTATTCTTTCTTTACTTTAAAGCCTAAAGGGAAATATCAAATCAAGGTATGTCTTGGAACAGCGTGTTATGTCAAAGGGGCTGCATCTATATTGGAGGAATTAAAAGAACAGCTCAATATTGGGGTAGGGGATGTAACACCTGACCTTAAGTTTTCATTAGATGGAGTTCGCTGTGTGGGTTCTTGCGGTTTGGCTCCTGTAATGTTTATAAATGATGAGGTATATGGGCGTCTTACGCCTGATAAGATTAAAGGAATTTTAGACAAATATAAGTAAACGGAGGTGTATAGAAAATGAAATCCATAGAAGAACTCAACAAGATAAGAGAGAAAGCTAGAGAGATGACGTGGCTGAGGCAGGGGGACAAAAAAGCCACGAAGATAGTAGTAGGGATGGGCACCTGCGGGATAGCGGCAGGGGCGAGGCAAGTAATGACAGCAATAATAGACGAACTCAAAAAAAGGAACAAAACCGACGTAATAGTAACCCAGACAGGCTGTATAGGATTTTGCAAATACGAACCTTTACTAGACGTAATAACCCCAGACGGAGAAAAAACAACCTACGTAAACCTGACCCCCGAAATGGCAAGAGAAATAGTAATAAAACACATAATAAACGGTCAGATAATAACAGAATGGACAGTCAAGAACTTTTAAAAAGCCAAAGATTGTTAAAAAAAGAACAAACACAAAACAAAAACAACCAAAAAACGTAAAGGAGGTCTAAAACCCAATGGAAATATACCGTTCACACGTATTAATATGCGGGGGTACCGGATGTGTAGCATCAGGCAGCCCGGCAGTAATAGAAGCCTTTCAAGAAGAAATACAAAAACAAAAACTAGACAAAGAAATAAAAATAGTCCAGACAGGATGTCACGGTCTATGCGAACTAGGCCCGATAGTAATAATATACCCCGAAGGAGCATTCTACTGCAGAGTAAAAAAAGAAGACGTGCCCGAACTAGTAGAAGAACACCTAATAAAA
>JARRCM010000028.1 GCA_029982205.1 Thermosediminibacterales bacterium | reverse complement strand
TTTAGCAAGGTAGTTTAAGGTTTCTTGAAGGATTTTTTCACCTACGTATTTTTTTGCAAAAGCAAAATCAATCATTTAAGACCCTCCTTACATTTTATCTTGTTCATTATTATTTATTTTTTAATATTTATTTGTTTACGTAGTTATGGCTTCACCCCCTCTATTTTTAACCCAATCTTACTATACAGATTAGGTGTTTTAATTTTAATATCATGTAAAACATGATTAGCAGCCTCTACACCTAGTTCAATACATCTCTGCGCATGGTGGAAATCACGCCAGCGGATATTTTCAACTCTTGGTTTGATAATAACTACACTATCGTCATCAGGAATAACAACCATTTTGCCTTGATTATTATGTAGAACATTAAGAGCCCTTCCGATAATAGTAAAACCTGTAGGAATTATACACTGAAACTTGTTGGAAATTCTGTTAAGAGAAACAATATTGTCCGCAGAAGGTATTTGATAATATAAATTTTGTGAGAAAATCTTAAGATATTTTTTTAAGGCCATTAACTGACTGATGTTATCAATTGGCGAACTAACATCAACAGCAATTACCATATCAGCACCCATATCAAAAGCTGTTTGAATCGGTAGAGGATTGACAAGAGAACCATCAACCAGCCATCGATCATCTATCTTTACCGGTGCAAAAATACCGGGGAGTGCGGAACTGGCTAATATTGCTCTAGATACTGATCCTTTACTGATAAGGACTTCTTCTCCTGTTTTAATATCAGTTGTAACTACTGCTAAAGGAACTTTTAATTCAGAGAAGTGTTTTTGTCGTGTAAGAGAGGAAAAAAAACTCTCCAATTTGTTCCCTGCAAATATTCCTTTCGGAGGAGCAATATCCACCATTTTTAATAATTTTATCCATCCAATCTCAAGAGCTATTTTTTCTAACTCATAGATATCGCATCCCGCAGCATATGCTGCACCAATTATAGATCCAAAGCTCGTTCCTACAATAAGATCAATATGTATACCTTCTTCGTATAAAACCTTAAGTACACCCAGATGAGCATATCCGCGCGCTCCCCCGCTTCCCAGAACAAGCCCGATTTTGGGGTTATTAACGTATTGCAACATTTTCCCTCCCCTTTAATATATTTCTTTCATGTAAGATTTTACTGTATTTTTAAGAATTTCTTTGTTTAGATTGACTTTTTTTGAACAAAAAATTGGTTTTCTAATATTTACTTTAATTTCATTTAATCTGGGAAATTTTGTTCCGGCTGGTAAAACCTTATCAACCTCCTTGATTGCTACCGGAATAATCGGAACGCCTGTCTTTATTGCAAGATATGCAGCCCCGGCTTTGGGTGAAAAATCATTTTTTTGATGATTAATTCCTCCTTCAGGGAAAATTCCCAGAATACCACCAGCCTGTAGGATTTTTATGGCCTGTTTTATAGAATTAATATCATTGTTTTTATCCTGAACAGGAATAGCACCAATCCCCCGAAAAAAAATGCCGATATAAGGTATTCTAAAAAGGTATGCAGCAGACATAAAGGTTATTTTATGTTTAACGGATGATACAAGGACAAATCCATCTAATAAACTTGAATGATTTGCCACAATAATAAAAGGGCCAGTTCTCGGCATATTCTCACTACCGGTTATTTTAAGTCTGAAAACTAATTTTAAAATAATCAAACTCAAAAACTTTATAATAATATATAACAAAATTCACACCCCAAATAACCCCAATATCCACAAATTCCCCAAAAGCTATTTTATATTATACTTTATGTTTAAGGATTCTGTCAAGGAGATTTATCTTTTCATGAAACCAGGTTTGATATGGTATAATGGAAATATAAAAAAACAGGCAGGAGGGTTAGCTTTGATTTTTAAGCAGTTTAATTCCACATACCAACACGCCCAGAGGTTCAGGCAGATTGTTAATATTTTTATAAAATACGGATTTGGATATATTATGGAGAAGATTGGTATTATAAGCATAATGCAGAAGGGGAAAATTTCAAAAAATCAATTCTATAAAGAAAAAAAGTTAACAATTCCTCAAAAAATAGTATTAATGTTGGAAGAGCTGGGGCCAACATTTATAAAACTCGGTCAAATTCTCAGCACAAGACCTGACCTTATTCCTGCTGAATATATCAAAGAACTAAAAAAACTACAGGATAACGTCCCTGGGTTTGACTATGAAAAAGCAAAAGAACAAATTGAAAGGGAATTTAAATGCAGTATAGAGGATATCTTTTTAGAGTTTAAAAAACAACCTGTTGCTGCAGCTTCTATCGGGCAGGTACACAGAGCGGTATTGAAGACTGGGCAGGATGTTGTTGTTAAAGTTCAGCGGCCAGGTATAGATAGGTTAATTAACATGGATCTTGAAATTCTCATTCATCTGGCAAGGCTTTTAGAAAAACATATTCCAGAAAGCCGTATATATGATCCTGTAGGGGTAGTAGAAGAGTTTGCCGATGCAATCCGCAAAGAGCTCGATTTTACAAGGGAAGGTTGGAATATCGAGAGGTTTTGCCGGAATTTCGAAGGAGATGAAACAATATATGTCCCAAAGGTTTATTGGGATGCAACTACCCAAAAGGTCCTTACTATAGAATACATACAAGGTATAAAAATAAACCAGTTTGATAAAATTTCAGAATTAGGATTGAACAGAAAAAAAATAGCAGAAAATGGCGCAAGATTAATAATGAAGCAAATTTTCATTCACGGTTTTTTCCATGGAGACCCTCACCCCGGGAACATATTTATACGCCCTGACGGGAAGATAAGTTTTATTGATTTTGGAATGATGGGCAGGATTAACGAATTTACAAAACACAAGATGGCAGATTTGATTATCGGTGTGATAAATAGAGACTCAGAAAAAATCATCAAAACATTTTTAGATATTGGGCTTGTTAGTAAAGATATTGAACTTGAAAAATTTCAACTAGATGTTGAAGATATGGTGGAACATTATTACGGTAAAACTTTAAAGCAAATAAAAATATCTAAATTGATTAATGAATTGCTTGCTATTGCCGTGAAATATAAAATTAAACTGCCATCTAATTTCACCCTTTTATGTAAAAGCATTTTAACCATTGAAGGAATCGGCAGAGACCTTGATCCGGATTTTAATATCATTGAAGTAGCAAAACCATTTATCAAAAAACTGCTGCAGGAACGTTACAGGCCTGAAAACCTAATGAAGGCAATGTTTAAAAACCTTACAGAGCTGAATCAGGCCTTATTGATAATACCCAAAATTTTCAATGAAATGTTTAAAAAAATCAAAGCTGACAGTATAAAAATAGATTTCGAATACAAAGGACTGGAAAAGGTGGTTTTTGAACTGCACAGAATGATAAACCGACTGGTGTTTAGCATAATTGTAGCATCAGTAATTATCGGATCATCTCTGATAATTCGGGCAACTAACCCGAAACTTAATTTACCGATATTTGGCATAGTTGGTTTTACTGTGGCTGTATTGCTTGGAATGGGTCTGGTGATTTCTATCTTGCGTTCTGGCAGGATGTAATGAAATCCTGCCTTATAAACTCAACAGCAAACTCGCGATAACAGTTGTCAAAGGTATTGCCAAAATTAGCCCAATACTACCTGCAAGCGCCCTAACAATTTCTGTTGAAATGAAATCAAGATTGATAATATGAATAAATGAAGTGTTTATAGACATAAAAACCAACAACAACGGTAAAGCTCCACCAGTATATGCAAGAATCAACGTATTAGCCATAGTTCCCATAATATCCCTGCCTACATTCATACCCGCTCTAATAAGGGATATAAATCCAAGCCGGGGATTTACCCGTTTAACTTCTTCTACTGAAGACGCTATTGACATTCCAACATCCATAACAGCCCCAAGTGCTCCTATGATCATTCCTGCAAACAATAGACCTTTAAAGTCAATATGCAGGGTTTCAGGAATATACATCAACAAATGGACGTTTTCTTCACTGAACCCTGTGATTTTAGCTGCGCCACCCACATTAAGAGCAACAGCTCCGGCAGCACTAACACCACCAATAGTTCCAATTATGGCAGCTATCGTTTTTCTTGTTATTCCTCCAATAATTGTTAAAGTAATAATAGTAACTAAAGCTGCCGTAAGTATTGCAAGATATATCGGGTCATAACCTTTCAAAATAAAAGCTAGAAGTATTTTAACTAATGCCAGTGCTGTTATTACAAGGGTTACACTGGCCTTAAACCCCTTAAAACCTCCTATAATAATTAACAACAAGAAAAAAGCTGCTACTAGATACCTAAGATGTTTATCCCTTGCATATTCCTGTATACATGCTTGAGTTATCCTTTTCCCTTCTATTCCCAGTCTTAACAGAACCTCGTCACCTTTTTCCAAAACAATATCATAGACAGGATTACCTGTCATTATACGCTCTATTTTAAGCAACTTATCCTTATATTCTCCCTGTAAAACCTTAACTGTTATTGATTGAGTCTCTTTTTTAGAATCAGCTACAGACCCTTGAACAGATTTCTCGACTTTTATTATTCTCCCTCTAACGATTTTCATTACTTCTTTGGCTTCTGCACTTTTTATAAAAACAGCTCCAATGAAAAACACCAAAAGAGGCAATATCAATATTTTGGTTGTTATTTTCATATCATTTCACCTCAATATAATTTATTGAGTTCTCTCGAAAACTCTCAAGGCATTACGAATTCTCCATTCAAAATTTAGAAAATTCCTGTTTCACCTCAAAAGTTTTCTTGGTTTGAAATTCTATGATATTGCAAGTAATCAAAAGTCATCATGAGCATTTATTTGATTTTTGCTCATAATTGCTCTATATCAAACTTGACGATTTCATTCGACCCCCATAATCAAAGTGGATACATTTTTTACCACTTTGGTTGCGGAGGTGTTTTTTATGCTGTCTCTCAAGTATTCTCATCAAAAGTACCAATCTTTTGTCCGTGATTTCTTAAATGAGTATTTTATCAGGTGGGGCCAAAATCGCATTATTTGGACGTTAGCGCCTCTTATTATCAAACTTTGGATCTCTGACCTTACCAACATTGTCTTTTTGGTTAGAGATCGCTACTCATCTTCCAATAAAGGGACCCCACCTAAAGATGTTGTGGCTTTGCTTCGCTCTCTTATCCTGATGACTCTATCAGGTGAAACGAGTATTACTAAATGGGTTGAAACTTTACAGACAAACCCGTTTTACGCTATCCTGTCGGGCTTTATCCCCGCCGATTACCTGAACTCTCATCCTGATGCCAATCTTGATGAGATACCTGCAGATACTCTCCCGGGTATAGGCACCTTCTACGACTTTATGGACAGGCTTATCCGCAAGGATAAATTGTTATACAAGTCTAATATCCGTAAACGCAGACGTAAACCTAAAAACAAACAAAAGAAAAACCAAAAATACGATTCTTCTAAACCGGGTGTGGTAAATCGTCTGGTCAATAGGGTTATCAAATATTCGGATAAACCTCTGCTTGATACTCCTGAATCTATTCTTAATAAAATTCTTAAAGAGATTTTTGTTGTGCCCTCTGTTTCTATGGGTATCCTCGGTGATACCGATAAATTTAACATTGCAGGTGATACTACCTGTATGCCTACTCATGCCTCTCATTACGGAAAGAAGATTTGTGACTGTAAGTTGGAACGGGGTCAATCTTGTGACTGTAACCGCAAATTCCTCGACCCTTCTGCGTCCTGGGGATGGGATAGTTATAAGGAACAATGGTTCTACGGTCACGCTTTTCACTGTTTTTCTGCATGCAACAGCTCTTATGACCTGCCAATCCATCTTAAATGTGTTACAGGCGAACGTCATGATTCTGTTACGGGTGTCTATGCTTTAACTGAACTTATACAGCTTTACCCGGAATTTGATTTCTACTCCGCTGCTTTTGACTCAGGTTACGATTCCAACTACTTTTATCTCTTGAATAATCATTTCAATATCATACCTGTTATCGAGCTGAATGAAAGGGCTTCTAAACCGGATTCCCGCAGTGATTTATACTACTTTGACAAAAACGGTATCCCTCATGGAACTGCCTGCGGGCATAGTTTCCGCAACTGGGGGCTTATGAAAAAATCTTTCAGGCGTAAATGGTTGTATCCGGTCCAGTGCGATAACTGCTCTAAATGCCCGGCCAAAAGTAACTGGTGTAAATATACTCCTATCCTTGAAAACCCCAGGTACTTTACTCCTATTTTACGTGGTTCAAAACAGTGGAAAAATCTTTATAAACGCAGGACTACCACTGAAAGAATCTGGGACAGGATAAACAATGATTTTAATGCTGAAAATGCTGTTGTTTTTTCAAGGGAACGCAGAACTGTTAGAGTCTTCCTCGGCGCTTTCTGCTGCTATATTGATGCCTGGTTTAAGGAATCATCTTTAACTATACGGGATATTTTCCCGAATCTTCCCAGACTGGCAGCTTAAAAGCATAACACTTTCATATATTCATTTTTTCGGCAGTCACTGAGTGCCTATTTTGTCATGCCTATTTTTACTTTATCATCTTCCCTCGCACTCAATCTTCTATTTCCTACCTGGTTTTTTAATGTTTTTTTATATTACAGCCATCAATTTTTTTGTGTAATTTTACTTAATTACCATTTTGAGTTATTTTACATTTTCTGTTTTTCGAGCTTATTCATTTATTTTTTTGTCACAGTTTCTAGAACCGTAATTTTAAAACAGAATTCTCCTGGTAAAAAAACTCTATCAAAACCATATAAGCACATAAAAAAAGAAGCCGAGTCAATCAGCTTCTTTAATCAACGAACAACATGTTATTTTAACTTTTTTCTTTTAAACCGATAAGCAGCCCTGCAGCCAGAGCAGTTAAGGGTATTGAAAAAACTAGGCCTATGCTTCCCGATAAAGCTCGTACAAATTCTGTAGCAATCAGGTCAAGATTGATTATCTTGGTATATGATTGATTATATGCCATAAATAATAAAAGCAAAGGTATAGATGTACCGGTGTACGCCAGTATCAGCGTGTTTGCCATTGTGCCCATTATGTCCTTTCCCATATTCATTCCCGACTTTATGAGGTTACCAGTTGAAACAGAAGGATTCACTTTTTTTATCTCATCCATAGCCGAAGCAATGGACATGGCTACATCCATCACTGCTCCGAGTGCCCCTACTATAATTCCCGCAAAAAGCAGGTCTCTAAAATTAAATTTAATATTTTGCGGAATAAACATTAACATTTGAGCCTCATCAGCACTCATTCCGGTTAAATGTGCGGCTTTGCCGACAGCAAATGATATAACGGCTGCTGTCATTACCCCACCTACAGTTCCTATTACAGCTGCAGCGGTCTTTTTTGTTAAACCGCTGATTGTTATGAGAGTAATAGCGGTAACAACAGTCGCAATTATAATAGCAACTAAAATAGGGTTATATCCTCGCAGGATTAGTGGAAGTAATATTTTGCCAATTAATAGCACAGTAACAATTAATGTAAAGATAGTCTTGATTCCTTTAATTCTCCCTATAACAATTAATAATACTATAAATAAAGCAACTAACAGGTAAATATAATTCTCCCTCTGGTAATCGGCAAGGTATGCATTTATTAACTTATTGTCTGAAATTTCTAATTCTAAAATCACTTTATCCCCGGGTTTCACTTTAATATCATAAGCGATATTGCCTGTAGTCATATTTTCAACTTCTAAAATCTTGCCTTTATACTCAGAAGATGTGATTTCTGCCCTAAACAACTGCCTCTCGAAAGCCATTCCGGAACCCTGCTCAATTTTTTCTTCTTTAACTACTTCTAAAACCTTTGCTTTTGCAGTTACGGTCCTAACATCTTCAGCGGGTTCTACGGAATCTGTAAAACCAATAGAATGAAATAATATTATCATAAGAAAAACAAAAATTAAACATTTCTTCATTTCCTCACCTCACAATTTTTGCTAGTCCATTTTTTAACCGGGGTCTATAACATTTATTATTATAAAGCAATTGATAACTTTTATCAATCAGATTTATTCAAGCACTGGTAGTAGGGTTTAAAAAAGCCGTTAAGTTTATCATCGATCCACTTAACGGCTTAACATTTTAATAGGTTACCCGGTTTTCACCGTATCATTATGAATTATCTTGTCTACAAAATAACGGTGAAAACTCAGGTTATCGGTTAACTCAGGATGAAAAGAAGTAGCCAGGAGGTTTTTTTGCTCTGCGGCTATGATTTTACCGTTTAACTCTGCTAATACCTCTACATCCCCTTCTGCTTTTTCAATATATGGGGCCCTTATAAAGACAAGCGGAAGTTTTTCGCTGCTGACCTTCGGAATCAGCTGATAGCTGATAAAGCTGTCTAATTGACTGCCGTAAGCGTTTCTGCGTACATAAATGTCCATCAAATTTAAATAGGACCAATCCTGGTTAACAATATGTTTCGCAAGTAAAATCATCCCTGCACAGGTACCCCAGATAGGCATTCCGTTTTTTGCATATTGGATAACAGGCTCTTTTAAGTTAAATTTTGCCATGAGTTTGCCGATTGTGGTACTCTCCCCTCCCGGTATAATCAACCCGTGGATATGGGCAAGCTGTTCGGCCTTTTTCACTTCTACCGCTTCTACACCGGATATTTTATTAAGCATATTGATATGTTCAATAACTCCTCCTTGCAGAGCCAGAACACCTACCTTGACCATATCATTACCATCCTCTTTCAGCCATACGGTTTTCTTCGCTTATTTTATCAATTTCTATACCAACCATCGGTTCTCCCAGGTCTTCAGAAACTTCCGCAATTACCTTTGGATCGTTATAATAAGTGGTTGCCATCACAATAGCTTTTGCTCTTTTTTCCGGATTGCCTGATTTGAAGATGCCTGAACCGACAAAAATCCCATCACATCCAAGCTGCATCATCATTGCCGCATCAGCAGGTGTCGCAATTCCTCCGGCAGCAAAATTCACCACAGGAAGCCTGCCGTTTTCTGCCACGTACTCCACAAGGTGGAACGGGGCCCCCATTTCTTTGGCTGCAGTCATCAATTCTTCTTTAGGCATCAACTGAAGTTTGCGGATTTCTGACATTATCATCCTTATATGGCGGACGGCTTCAACCACGTTACCGGTACCGGCTTCTCCCTTTGTTCTTATCATCGAAGCCCCTTCACCGATCCTGCGAAGAGCTTCACCTAAATTGCGGGCACCGCAAACAAAAGGAATTTTGAACTCGCGTTTATTAATATGAAACATCTCATCTGCAGGGGTTAATACCTCGCTTTCATCAATGTAATCAATCCCTATTTCTTCCAGGATTTGTGCTTCAACAAAGTGGCCGATCCTTACTTTTGCCATAACAGGAATAGATACCGCATTTTTTATTTCTTTAATCATTTTCGGGTCTGACATCCGGGCAACACCGCCTTCTTTTCGGATGTCAGCTGGAACCCTTTCTAATGCCATTACCGCTACAGCCCCAGCTTTTTCAGCAATTTGTGCTTGTTCAGGAGTGGTAACGTCCATAATCACCCCTCCCTTTAGCATTTGAGCAAGGTTTTTGTTTAATTCATAACGGTCGCTCATTTTATATTCCTCCCTTTACTTTTTTTAACATATTTGATAAAATTAATGTATCGATACATTTTGTAATTATTGTATGTATTGATAATATTATGACATACATGGATTGTATTGTCAATATCAGATCGGAGGAATGTTTATGAGCGTTTTTGTATCGATACAATTAGACAAAAGTAAAGATGAGCCATTATATATTCAATTATATCTACAGCTTCGACAAATGATCGAACAAGGCAGGCTAAAACCTGATGAAAAACTGCCGCCGATACGCAAACTATCAGAACAGCTTAAGATAAACAGTGTAACCGTAGTCAACGCATATAAGCTCTTAGAACAACACGGTTATGTTTACTCCAGGGTAGGCAGCGGTACTTACATTTCTGACAATCTGCACAATCAGCTCCATCAGTTAGAACCACCTGAAACCGAGCCGTTTCGGGAGGAAGAATTTAGATTAATGGATCAGGGTCAAATACACATTCGTTCAAATACAATCAACTTTGCCAGCGCAACTCCCACTCCTGAGCTTTTTCCAGTAGAGGATTTTAAAAATGTTTTAAATGAAGTGCTGGATAGAGATGGAGGTTTTGCCTTTGGGTATCAGGAAAGCCAGGGGTTTTTCCCTTTGCGAGAATCGATTACTGCCTATCTGAGATATTATGGAATAGAAAAAACTCCTGAATGTATCCAAATCATATCCGGTGCCCAGCAGGGAATCGATGTTTTGGCCAAGGCGCTCTTGAATTTTGGAGATTGCCTTGTTGTTGAAAGCCCAACCTATACAGGCGCTATCGCCGCCTTTAGATCTCGTGGGGCAAAAATCATAGAAGTTCCCATTGAAAAAGACGGAATAAATCTTGA
Source organism: Thermosediminibacterales bacterium (assembly GCA_029982205.1). Classification (GTDB taxonomy): domain Bacteria; phylum Bacillota; class Thermosediminibacteria; order Koleobacterales; family JARRCM01; genus JARRCM01. The sequence continues at coordinate 32,650 of JARRCM010000028.1, read as the reverse complement.
AGTCTTAGAAAAGAAACTAAAAAAGTTTCATCCGAAATTCATCTATGTAATGCCAAACTTTCAAAACCCCACAGGGTATTGTTATTCTTTAAAAAAACGCAAAGCGCTTCTACAGCTGGCAAAACAATATGATACTTTAATTATTGAAGATGATTATTTAAGCGAGTTAAATTTTTCCCGCAAAAAGCTGGCCCCTCTTAAGGCTATCGACCACTACAACAAAGTAGTTTATATTAAAAGTTTTTCAAAAATATTTATGCCGGGGCTGCGGCTGGCGTTTCTAGTGCTACCTGAACAGATATATAACGATGTTCTGGCTGCCAAGCATACTTCTGATATTTCCACTTCAGGTCTCACTCAGAGAGCATTTGATTTGTATTTACGGAAGGGAATCTGGCAGAAACATATACAGTATATGCAGAAAATTTATAAAGAAAGATATAAAGTTATGTCAGAAGCGCTGGAGAACTTTATGCCTAAAGAAATTGACTACCATCTCCCTGAAGGAGGGCTTACCTTCTGGCTTGCACTACCTGAAGGCTGTTCTTCAAACAAACTCTACCTGGAATGCAGGGAAAAAGATGTAGTTTTTGTTCCCGGTTCGGTGTTTTACTCCACTCAGAAAGACAGCCGATATTTCCGCCTTAGCTTCGCAGCGGTTTATCCGGAAGAAATCAAAAAAGGGATTCGTATTTTAGGTAATACGATTAACCACCTGCTAAAAAACAATACCAAAAACAAGAAGGGAACAAATTACTATACCCCGTTATTATAAAAAGAAGCCCACTTTTATTAGTATAGTATAACATTTGTTGATAATCCTTATATTTTAGATCACAAATCATGCTGATATAACAATGTCTTTTAAACTGCTGTTCTCAAAATCAACCACAATGATATCACCCGGTTGAACGGGAATGTCCCAGAATGAGGATATATCACGGCCCTGGAGTTTACACAGGATACTTCGGATTGGGCCGGCGTGAGAAACTATAACTACACTACCTTGATTGTGCTGCCTGACAATTTTTAAAAAAGCTTCTACTGAACGTTTTTGCAGCCTAGTCAAAGTTTCTCCTCCGGGAGGGGAGATGTTGACAGGGTCGGCAACCCAGGCATCTCGCAATTCTGCCCAGCTTATGCCAATTTCATCATATGTAAGGCCTTCCCATTCACCAAAATCTATTTCACGCAGGGAAGGTTCTTCTTTTATGGAGAGGCCGAATCGGGCAGCAATAAAACGTGCAGTTTCCATCGCTCTGCTTAGATTGCTTGAATAAATTGCAGTAACATCTTCCCCGCTCAGCCGCTCGGCAATCCGCCTGGCCTGCATCTTTCCGGTATCTGTAAGGGGAAAATCACTGCAGCCTGCATATCGGTGTTCTTTATTGGCTGTAGATTCGCCGTGCCTAACGAGAATAATTCTTAACATCGTTTGACCTACCTTCCAGGATATTTTTTAATACATTTATAAGAAACAGATTCTCTTCCCGCGTCCGCACAGCTACCCGTATATAATAATCATCAAGAAACGGGTATGAACTGCAGTTGCGGATCAAGATCCCCTTAGGGCCTAACCTTGACTGAAGTTGAGCTGCTGTAAATCCGCTGCCGCGTATATCGATAAAAAAATAGTTTGAAGCTGATGGATAAGCCTTAAAACCTGGAAGTTCATTTAATGCATTGAATAAAAACATTTTTTCATTATAAATATAGTTTCGAGTTTTGCGGATATATTCCGTATCTCGAAGTGAAGCTAAAGCAGCCGCTTGGGCGAAAATGTTGATACTCCATGGTTCTTTGTATTGCCGGAGCTGGTTAATAAGGCAGCTCGGGCCTATCCCGTAGCCAATTCGGAGCCCGGGCAGAGCAAAAAACTTGGTAAGAGAGCCCAGAACAAAAAGGTTGTTTCTTTGTTCAACATCATTCCTCAGAGTCCGTTTGTCTTCATCTTCCACAAAATCCATAAAAGCTTCGTCTATTACAACAAATATACCCTTATCACCGGCTTTATCTACAAACTCAAGAAGCCTATCACGTTCTAATATTGTTCCGGTAGGATTATTGGGGTTGCATAAAAAAACCATGTCTATATCACTGAGATTGTTTTCAAATTCGTTTAATTCAATATTAAAATTATTATTAGATGAAAGAGCTATAAACTTCACCTTGCCCCCTGCTCCCTTAACGGCCATTTCATATTCTGAAAACGTGGGAGCGGGCATTAGAGCACAACCCGGTCGTTTTCGGTTTGCAATAAGATAAATAAGTTCACTGGCTCCGTTACCGGGGATTATAAGTTCCGGTTTGACTGAGAGGTGGCGTGCCAGTTCTTGCTGCAGTTCTCGGTATTCTATATCTGGATAATGAACAATTTTATCAAGATTTTGCTTTATCGCTTCAACAGCCCGCGGGGAAGGACCCAGGGGATTGATGTTGGCACTAAAGTCAATAATACTATCAACTTTTAGACCATATTCTCGTGCTGCTGTTTCGATATTTCCTCCATGCACATGATGAGTCATGGTTACACTCCTTTATACGAACTCCACCGCCTATAAGGCGAGTTTTTAATATTTGCATCTGTGGGAAACGTTTACGGACAAAACCTTCTGCCTCTTCGGCAGTAACCCGTCGTGGGTCCAGAAGGACTCCCATAACCGTCCCGCTGTGTGCGACATTTACACCCACAGCTCCCAGTTCTTTTGAAAGGCGGATAACATCTTCCAGTAAAGGCTTAGGCAAGATTTCCTGGTGAGCCAGGGCGCTGATTGTAGCACCTGTTCCTAAAGCCTCTATATCATCCTTTCTTAAGCCTTCTTCCACCAAATTTAGGGCTTCTATAACCAACCTCTCTTTTTTTCTGTTGAGTTCCCTGAGTTCGGGGTGTCTGTTAAATAGCAGGGTATCTACTTCACCGCCGGGGTCGAGTACCAAAATCTCAAGAGAAGGCGGTTTGCCAAGTAAGCGTCTAATACGTCCCTGCCGGTGGTCAAAAAGGGTGATTCCCTCGTACATCACACCGTCGCTTGCTTCGATGGAAAGAGCGATATCAGCTATCTCGTCCGGATCAACTTCATATCCTAAAGCCCGGGCGGTTGCCGCTACTGCTGCGGATATGTCCGCACTGCTACTCCCCATGCCCTTTCCTGTAGGAAGCCCGCTTTTAACCTCTATATAAGCGCTGTAGAAATTCTCACCATAGCGTATTAAGCTGCGGCGGACCGCTTGGGCAGTTTTTGGCCTGTTGGGGTCACACTTTATTATATTTTCTCCCCGGGTAAGAGTTACATCAACCTTAGAAAATATGTCCACAGGACATGTGACAAGGAAATCAATTCCGTCAATACTTCCCTGTACGAGTTCTCCACATGTTCCGGGTGCCAGAGCACTTGCTTTAATCATTTTCTCACCTTCCTGCCGCCAGAACCATCAATACCACAACTTCCACCAGCTCATTAATGGCCCCGTAAGTATCTCCGGTAAGCCCCCCGAGGACATGTGTAAATACCCTGGAGGCTAACACTGCTGCTATCCCTGCTGCCAGAAAAGCCAATAATCCCCTTTCTTGAACCAGGGTAAACGAAAAGGCAAAGGCAAACAATGTTGCTAATAAAAATTCCCGTTTACCAACATAGTCTCCAAAGGGTTTTCCGAGCCCGCCTTTCCGTGCATAGGGATAGAAGGCGATTCCCAACACCATAGCCCATCGCCCCAAAGAAGGAAACAGAATCAGGGAAGCGAAACGATGATCAGCTGGCAGAGCTGTAAAAAGGGCAAATTTCAGTATTAACAGTATAATCACAGCGGTTACTCCTAACGCACCTGTTCGGCTGTCTTTCATTATTTCAAGCATTCTTTCCCTGGGTTTGCCGCTCATTAAACCGTCTGCCGTATCTATGAAACCGTCAATGTGCAGCCCGCCGGTTTCTGCAAAAAGTATTAACAGGTCTAGGGCTGCCACAACAAGCGGTGGAAAGAGTCGGGAGGCTAGATTGTCACCGGCAGCGAGGATAATACCTATTACCAGTCCAACTACGGGAAAATAAATGCTGCATGAAGCCAGACGTCTATCGTTTATATCTTTTACAGGGCGTACGGGTATTCTTGTAAGGAAACTCAAAGCCAGTAAGAAACCGGTCATTACAATTCCTCCTCATTCCACCTAATCAATAACACAATTTATTAACACTACTCCGGCAGTTCCTATCAAAACACCCAGTACGGATGTTAGGTACATAATGTTTATTGAATCCTTAATATGGTTAGGAGAAAGGGGCTGTTTGGCCACACCAAGGTAGGCTCGAAAAGAAGGAATGCCCTGGTAAAAATTGAGCCCGCCTAACCTTATCCCCAATGCCCCGGCTATCCCGGATTCAGGTATGCCGCTGTTGGGACTGGGGTGTTTTCTGGCGTCACGCAGAATTGTCTGCCAGGCACCTCGCCAGTCTTTTCTCAATAATAAGGCGGTTATTACAATTAAGATTCCGGTTATCCTGGCAGGCAGGTAATTTGCAAGGTCGTCTAGTCTTGCGGAGGCCCGGCCAAAATGAAGGTAGCGTTCATTCTTATATCCTACCATTGAATCCAGAGTATTGACAGCTTTATACGCAAGGGCCAGCGGAGCACCCCCGAGAAACGCATAAAACAGAGGTGATATGACACCATCTACAATGTTTTCTGCGATAGTTTCTACAGCCCCGCGTATTATTTCGTCCTCGGGCAATTTTTCGGTATCACGACCAACAATCATTCCCAGGTTGTAGCGTGCCGACTTCAGGTCATGTAGAATTAGAGGTTTTAGGACCTTCATTCCGGCCGCGGCAAGACTGCGGACCGCAAGGGAAGAAGAAATAAGCCATACAGATACAACATACCCTAACCGGGGATGAATCATAGTAAAGCTTCGAAGAATCATATAAACTACCAAGTATGTTCCAAAAACGATAGTTACCGTCAAAAATGTTCCTGCAAGCCGCTCGTGCCATTTGTTCCTGCATAACGGCAGCAAACATCTTTCTAGAGCAGTAATCGCCCTGCCGATAATAACGACGGGGTGAGGAAATCCCTGAGGATCTCCTGTTAAGAGGTCTATAATAAATGCGAGAACAATCTGTAAGGCCATACTATCCTCCGAATTAAGTTTCTAGGTTAAGCTGTCCTCTCTGCAGCTTCGATACCGCAAGTTTTTTAACATCTACAGGTATTCCTGATATTAATAGATACACCTCATCGGCAGCAGCGGCTATTATTTGATTGGCCTTTCCTAATACATCACGGTAGAGTCTGCCTATAGGGTATTCCGGAACCAGACCCATGCCGACCTCGTTTGTAACGATGATAACATGGGCTGCCGAGTTTCTGCTTGTTTTTGCAAGCCTTTCGATTTCAGCCAGTACAGCTCGACCAGTATATGTATCCGGTTGTTCCCTTCCTGACAGCAGGAGGTTTGAAACCAGAAGAGCCAGGCAATCCAGTAGAATCACACAATCTGAACTACCCTTTTCAGCTATCACCGAAGATGCGGCCAGCGGCTCCTCAACAGTGTCCCAGTCGGAAGGCCGGCTTTTTTTATGAACATCAATACGCCGGGCCATCTCTTCGTCAAGGGGTTCACAAGTAGCTAAATATATAACATTTTTTTTCATTTCTGCTGCCAGCTTTTCGGCAAAGCTGCTTTTACCGCTGCGGGCTCCGCCCGTTACTAAGATCAGTTTCCCCCTTTGCACTTCTTCACCTCCTGCGCTAAAACATCTAAAACCTCTTTAATGCTGTGAACAATGTATACTTCATTCTTAATAAGATTGTAATAAATTTTAGAGGCCTCTCCATCAGTGTAATCTCGCCTGGTTATGTCATCTTCTTCTAAAACAATTGTAAAACGGCCATTTTGTGCAGCCGCAAGAACCGCTTCGAGGTTTTTTAAATTCCCAAATCCAAATGGGATACTTGCCAGTATAACGGCATCAGCCTTCTGCATTAATTCAAGATTGTTTTTATAGCCTTTTTCTGTAATAGCCGAAAACGGAGGTGCTTCTACCACCGGGATTCCCAATGCTTTGGCCTTTTGCCAATCACTGTCACTTATGTTAAGCACCCCTGCGGTAACTCTGTAGCCACTTGTGACAAGTTTCTGGAGAAGCGGTGAAGCCGCTCCCCCTCCCCCGACCACATGGACGGAAAAATTCAACATTTCACGCTCAGGGCTTTCCTCCAGCCTGGAGAGGGGGGTTACCATCGGCCTTTTATAAACAGGGTGATTGGTTACAAGAACATCACTGTTATATACAGCCTTGATATTGTCAGCTGTAATGACTTCCTGTGGAGAACCAAGAGCAAACACTTTTCCTTCCGACAGAAGAATAAGATAATCACAGTAGTGGGCAGCCGTGTTGAGGTCATGTAAAACCGCAGCTATGGTTAGTTTGTTTTCCCTGCTAAGCTTTTTCATCAAGTCCAGGATCTCGGTCTGGTGGTTGATGTCCAGGTGAGACGTAGGCTCATCAAGAAGCAAAACTTCCGGTTGCTGGGTCAGGGCCCTGGCTATCATGACTCTTTGCTTTTCCCCGCCGCTCAGTTCGGTTATGAGACGGGATGCGAGATGAGACGTCCGGGTCAATTCCATTGCTTTATGCGCCTTGGCAAGGTCCTTTTGGCTTTCTTTTTCAAACCTTCTAAGGTGAGGAAGACGGCCCATCAGAACAACCTCTTCAACAGTAAAATCAAAATCTATCCTGTTATCTTGAGCTACAACAGCCAGCCTGCGGGCTATTTCTGGCCTGGTCATAAAGTTAATATCCTTGTTTAATAACACTATTTTTCCTGATCGGGGAGTCAAAACCCGGCTGATTGTTTTTAGGAGTGTGGTTTTACCCGAACCATTAGGGCCTATAATCCCAACAAAATCTCCTTTATTGATACGAAAGGTAATACCATCAAGTACCGGCCTGCTGCCATATGAACATATTATGTCATGGATTTGCAGTGCAACTGCAGACATAGAATGACCTCCCCTGAATCTTATATACAAATCTAACTTTCAGCTATAAGGCCTTGTTTTTCCGCTGTCGCAATAGATAAATAAAGAATGGCCCACCGCAGAGAGTAGTAATAATACCAACAGGTATTTCCATAGGAGCTAAAACGGTTCGAGCAATTGCATCAGCAGCCACAAGGGAAATGGCTCCTATGAAGGCAACTGCAGGCAGTAGTATACGATGGTCCGGCCCTATCATTATACGGACTATATGTGGTATAATCAACCCTATAAAACCTATGACCCCGCCGCAGGATACTGCCGCAGCAGTAAGAAGTGAGGCGCCTACAAGCAAGATTTTTTTAACGTTTTCAACATCTATACCGAGATGCTGAGCCGGTTCCTCCCCCAGGAGCATTGCGTTAAGATCCCGCGCATAAAAAAATACAGCTGCCGACCCTAAGAAAAAGTAAGGGATGCCCATTTTAACATAATTCCATTGTCTGCCGGAAAAGCCTCCCATAAGCCAAAAAATTAACTGGTGCAGTTTTTCTCCACCCAAAAACATCAGGAGTGAAACCGCAGCAGAAAGTAATGAACTCACCGCAATACCTGCCAGCAGCAGTGTCAAAACGGCAACATTCCCGCCAACTTTTGACAGGCGATAGACAACAATCAGAGTAAGTAATGCTCCTATAAAAGCCAGGAGAGGTACAGCACTAAGCCCTAAAATGTTAATATCTACCGAAAACACAATTGCTACTGCAGCTCCGAGAGATGCTCCTGAAGACACTCCGATAATATAGGGATCTGCCATGGGGTTGCGAAACAACCCCTGAAAGACAGCTCCGGCTACTGCCAGAGAAGCACCAACCAGAGCTGCCAGGACAACCCGGGGTAATCGAATTAGCCATATAATGGTTTCATCAGCCTGAGGCCAGTCATGAACTATTATGGAAGATAAAAGAGGTATCCGGGAGAAGAAAATTTTTAGAATTTCTACAGGGTTAATCCGCACTGCTCCTATCCCTGTTGCCAAAACCATGGACCCCGTCAAAAGCAAGAACAAAATGAAAACGGTTGTCCTCCATGATGTTTTTCGTAAATTAAACGGCATCAATATCCCTCTCTTTTTCCTGGATTCAGTCAAATCTATCAGGATAAAGGGCTTTGGCTATTGCTTCCAAACCGTCTACAACCCGCGGGCCTGGTACGGTAATCAAATCATCTTCTATGAGATAGACCCTGTTATTCTTCACAGCTGAGATGTTAGACCAACCCGGCCTCTGTTTGACCTTTCCCAGTGTTGCTGTGTTTGAACCGTGAAGGTCAGGTGCAATCATAACATCGGGATTTTTCTTAAGTAGAGTTTCTACGCTGTACTGGGGATAATCAGTTTCAGCATCAGCACCAATATTGATTCCGCCCGCCAGTGTAATAAGGTCATGAATCAATGTCTTCGGCCCCGCAGTCATAATCGGTTCGCGCCATACTTCGTAATACACACTCGGCCTGTCCTTTTCCGGGATATCCTTGATTTTTTCTGTAATACTTCCGATTTTTTCTTTCATAGATGCTGTAACAGCAGCGGCTTCTTTTTCATGGCCCACTGCTTTCCCCGCTAGATTGATGATTTTAATAACGCCTTCAGCGGTTTGAGCATGAAGCACAATTACCGGTATGTTAAGTTTTTCGAGTTCTTTAACAGTTTTTTCATGCATGGTAGTAGCTAAAACCAGGTCCGGATTGATGGAAACGATTTTTTCTATGTTTGGATCGGAAAAACCACCGATAATTTCTTTTGTTTTTGCTTCAGGGGGATAATCACAGTATTTTGTAACACCGACTACTTTATCTCCTGCCTCGATAGCAAAAAGAATTTCTGTATTACCCGGAGCAAGCGATACAACACGCTTAGGTTCTTTTTCAATCTTGACTTCTCTGCCTAAACTATCCTTAATCATAAGAGGGAAACCCGTTATATTCTTTTCAGTCTTTTCGTCAGATCTTGTATCCGTAGTTTTGCTTATGCAGCCGGTGAACATTAAACCAACTATAGAGATTATACACAACAAAATTATCAATTTAAATGATTTATTTTTTATCAAGTAGATTCCTCCTTTTTTTCTACAATATAAATACCTTCAAATAAAACACCCAGCCTTCAAGGCCGGGATATAACTCATCATATATCTGTATGATGTACCCCCCTTTCCACCGAAGGTTTCTGGTACAGTATGAATAGGCAGGTTTCCTGGCTTCCGTCTCATAGCATAACCGACACCTTCCCATCTCCCGATTTTAAAAGAAACAGTGGTTTCGCCGGCCGCTCCTCGGTTACAGTGGCGGGACCGCTCAGGATTTTCACCTGATTCCCTATTATTCCATCATCTGGACACCTATTCATTAATATGAACTTCTCTCAAAAATATTATATCTCTTTCTATAATGAATTACAATTAAATAATTAGTATATATTGGGGTTTTTTAGCAATCACCACCTGTTTGTACCAAGCTATATTACTTTTAGTGCTTATTAATTCTCCTAACATTTCATTATAATATAATGAACCTGTAATAACAATAAAAATAAAGAGAAAGACTGAAATTGGTACATGCGGTAAAAAAAGCCCTGATTGGAAGTGGAAAGATGATATCATGGAATGTTATTACCATCTCTATAGATGGAACAATTATTGAGGGATGAACGAAAGCAGCAAAAAGAAATACTCATATGCTTATGGCATAGAATCTCAATATTAATATCCTTCTGACTTAAACTTGAACTTAAAGCAGTTTTTTTATAAAATAAAAACAGAAAAAAATATATTTTATATATTGGAAAGGTGCCTCAATTGAGGAGAATAGGGAATCAGGTGAAAATCCTGAGCGGTCCCGCCACTGTATACGGGGAACACTCCTCGGAATCCACTGGTTTCATACCGGGAAGGAGAGGTTGTTGTCATGATCCGTGAGCCAGGAGACCTGCCTTTTCAATAGTTCAAAGGTAAGGATGATGGCAAAGTCCTAAACCGTGAAATCGGTTAGGGCTTTTTTTGTTAAACAAGATCAAACAAAAAAAGAAGGAGGAAAAATAATGTTACAAAAAACCATCAAAAACATTAACAAATTAAATCAGGAGGCCATGCAAAAAGCTCGACAACGTCTTGACATCCTGACTAAACCCAAAGGAAGTTTGGGTGTGCTGGAAGACCTAGCAGTAAAACTGGCCGGAATAACAGGAAACCCTATGCCGAAAATCAGAAAAAAAGCAGTTATAGTAATGGCTGCAGACCACGGCGTAGTAGCCGAAGGAGTCAGTGCTTTTCCCCAGGAAGTAACCCCTCAGATGGTTTTAAATTTTTTAAAAGGAGGGGCTGCTATAAATGTTCTGAGTCGCCAGGCTGGAGCTGATGTCGTTTGTGTGGATATTGGAGTGGCATCAGATGTAAACGCCCCAGGTCTTATAGTGAAGAAGGTAAAATACGGAACCGATAATATTACTAAAGGACCTGCAATGAGCAGGAAAGAAGCAGAGCAGGCGCTTGAAACAGGAATTTGGACTGTGGAAGAACAAACAAAAAAAGGGGTAGATTTATTAGGAACCGGAGAAATGGGAATCGGTAACACTACTCCCAGCAGTGCTATCCTCGCGGTCTATTCTAAACTCCCCCTCGAAAAAATTGTAGGCCGTGGAACTGGAATAAATGCTGAGAGACTGAATAAAAAGATAAAGGCCATTGAAAAAGCACTCGAAAGGAACCGCCCTGATGAAAACGATCCGATTAATGTACTTGCAAAGGTAGGCGGATTAGAAATAGCCGGTCTGGCAGGATGTATATTAGGAGCTGCAGCTAACAGAATACCAATAGTTATTGATGGTTTTATTTCATCTGCCGCAGCCCTTATAGCAGCAAAAATAGAACCTAAAGCAGTAAACTACATGATAGCATCACATATATCTCAGGAACCCGGACACAGAGTAATGCTGGAGCTGATCGGTTTAAAACCTATGCTCCATATGAATATGCGTTTAGGAGAGGGCACAGGAGCCGCTTTAGCCTTCTATATTGTAGAAGCTTCAACTAAAATCATTTCAGAGATGGCTACTTTCGAAGATGCAGGGGTTTCAGGAGAATTGAGCAATTAAAAAATTTTAAATGGTTGACCTTTGATTTGTGGTATAATAGTTTATAAGCTTTGACTTCTTTAATGGAGGTGGAAATTTATGAAAAAAACCGGAGCGCAGCTCCTTGTGGATGCATTGGTGAAGGAAAGCGTAGATGTTGTATTCGGAATACCTGGAATACAGAATATGGATATCTATGACGCTCTGGAAGATGTTGATTCGATAATCTCAGTGGTTGCAAGGCATGAACAGGGAGCAGGTTATATGGCTGACGGATACGCAAGGGCATCAGGAAAACCAGGTGTAGTTATAACAGTTCCAGGGCCAGGAGCGCTAAATGCCATAACCCCTTTGGGCGAAGCATATTCGGATTCTTCACCTGTTCTGCTGATTACAGTTGAAGTTGCTTCAACTGAAATAAGCCATAAAAGGGGATACCTTCATGAAATGAAAGATCAGATGGCAACATTCAAGTCTGTTGTCAAAAAAACTTATAGAGTAACCTCAGCAAAAGAAATTCCAACAATTATTCAAAAGGCATATAAGCAAACTATAGATGGAAGGCCCAGACCGGTTTATGTAGAAATACCGATTGATTTCTTAAAAGAAGAAATAATGTTTGAAGAAAATGAAGAAGATAAACCGGCCAAATTAGATCAAACAGAAACAACTGCTCATAAATATGCAGATATAGAAAAAGTTGTTGATTTATTAAAAAATGCTAAAAGGCCCCTTATATATGCAGGGTTAGGAGCAATACATTCCGAAGCAGGGGATGTTATAACTAGACTGGCAGAAAAAATATCAGCACCAGTAATAACTACAACAAAGGGAAAAGGGGTTATACCTGCTGATCATTTTTTGGCTGTTGGCAATTCATGGTGTCCTGTAGTTGGATCAAGTGATATTATAAAAAACGCTGATCTCATTCTATGTATAGGAACAGGCCTCTCTGCAAGAACCTGGCTGCACAACAAACTGCCTTTGAATGGTAAAATAATACATATAGATATTGATCCTGAAAGCATAGGAAAAAATTTTCCGGTTGAAGTTGGTATTGTAGGAAACGCATTAGAAGCAACTCACTTAATTTTAACGGAATTAGGTGAATGGTCCAGGAAGGATGAAACTGTTACTCACAAGGTAAAAACCCTAAAAAATCAGATTCAACAAAAGCTGGAACAAGAACAGCCTGAATTAAACACAATATTTAAGGTATTGGAAAAGAGTCTAAAAAACGGGGATGTTTTAGTCTCAGACCTAACCCTGGCAGGAATGTGGGCTGCAAGGTATTTACCGGTATATAAGCCGAGAACCTTTCTATTTTATCTGTTTGAGCGGAGACGGAAGTTTTCTTTTTAATTCCCAGGAACTCTCAACGGCCGTTAAATTAGGCATTGATTTGCTTATACTGCTTTTTAATGATGGTAGATACGGTTCTGTTAGGGTAAATCAAATCAGAACCTTTGGCCGTTCATCAGGAACAGATTTATGCAACCCTGATTTTATTAAATTAGCTGATGCATACGGTGTACATGGGGTAAGGGTAGAACAGATAAGTGATTTTAAAGATATATACGGAGATTTAATAAATAAAAAAGGTGTTCGTTTGATAGAAATACCATCAGAGTTTTTGGATTCATATTAAAGGATATGAGTGTAAATTTATAATCTAGAAAGAAGGTATATCATTGTTGGGACTTGTGTTAGAAGGTGGTGGAGCTAAGGGTTCTTATCAAGTGGGAGCCTGGAAAGCTTTAAAAGAATTAGGTATAGAAATAAACGGTGTTGCGGGAACTTCGGTAGGAGCACTTAATGGTGCTATGATTGTACAGGGTGATTTTGAAAAGGCCTATGAAATATGGAGTAATATTACACCTTCAAGTATTATTAAAATTGATGATAAATTGTTTGAGAAGATTAAAAATTTGGATGTTACTCCAGATAACATCCAAATTTTTATTAAGAATTTAAAAGAAATATTAAAAAATAAAGGATTAGATATATCACCATTGAGAAAATTAATTAGCAGGCATATTTTTGAAGACAAAGTTAGAAACTCCGGTATTGATTTTGGAATCGTAACAGTATCCATTTCAGAACTCAAACCCTTGGAACTGTTTTTGGAAGATATACCTGAAGGAAAATTAAACGATTATCTTATAGCAAGTGCCAGTCTTCCTGTCTTTAAATTAGAAAAAGTAGATGGAAAACTGTTTTTAGACGGCGGCTTTTTTGATAATTTACCAATCAACCTCCTTGTTTCAAGAGGTTATAAAGACATAATAGCTATCCGTCTTTACGGTATGGGAAGAAACAGAAAAGTTAACAAAAAAGGGCTCAATATCACATACATAAATCCTTCAGATAATTTAGGAGGTACTTTGGATTTTACTACAGAAAGGGCTCAAGAAAACTTAAACATGGGGTATTTTGACACTCTACGAGTTCTAAAAAGATACAAAGGCAAAAAATACTGTATCATTTCAAATTATAAAGAGGATTATTTTTTGAATTTACTGCTTAAAATTGACGAAAAAAATGTAATGGATATAGCAAACAAACTTGGTTTACCTGAATCGATACCTTACAGAAGACTTCTACTTGAAAAGATTATACCGAAACTAACAGAAATTTTAGATTTAGAAAACACGGCTACTTATGAAGAATTAGTTATTGCTGTTTTGGAAAAAGCCGCATCACAAAGTAATATTGACAGATACAGAATATATGAATTCGATAAGTTTTTTGATGAAGTGATGGGAAATTATCAGCCTACTGGGGCAGGCTTTTCAGACAGATTGCCAAAGATCTTAAAAAACAAGGATTTGGTTTTAAAGGCAGTAAAACCGTATCTTGTTGGTGAAATACTGGATATTTTAATTGCAGGAATGAAACCAAAATCCGGTGGTAAAAATTAGGAGGCAGAATCAATGGACCTAACAAGCAAATCAGATAGATTGGGCACAGAACCCATCGTTCCTTTATTACTTAAACTCTCAATTCCATCGATATTTGGAATGTTTATACAGGCTTTATACAATGTAGTAGACAGTATATATATTGGCCATTTAAGCAAGGAGGCTTTATCTGCCCTTTCACTGGCTTTTCCTATTCAGATGGTGTTAATAGCAGTCGGAGTTGGTACGGGAACAGGAACAAGTTCTTTAATTTCCCGGTTATTAGGAGAAAAAAGACGCCTTAAAGCAAATAATGCTGCTGAAAATGCCGTTTTTCTCGCTGTTATATATGGAATTGCTGTTGGTATAGTTGGGGTTTTCTTCTCCCACGCTTTGATTAAAATGTTCACAGACAATTTACTTTTAATAGATTTGGGCAAAAGATACATCAGAATTATTCTTATTGGTTCTATAGCTATGTTCTTTCCTGTTATTGCTAATAACATTCTCAGAGGAGAAGGGAACACTTTTGTTCCGATGCTGGCAATGTTGATAGGTGCCATTATAAACATCGTTTTAGACCCGTTTCTCATTTTCGGAATTGGTTTTTTCCCCCGGTTAGGAGTTGAAGGAGCTGCTTATGCAACGGTTTTCGCCAGGTTATTAAGCGGTATCTTTATAGCTTATATTCTTTTTAGTGATAAAAATGAGCTTAAATTAAACATGAAGGATTTTAAATTTGACTATCAGATTATTAAAGAAATATATCAAGTGGGTTTTCCAGCAATGTCGATGCAGATACTGGCAAGTGTAATGGTTGCGGGGGTTAATAAAATTGTGGTCAACTATAATGTAGTGGCAGTTGCCGTTGTGGGAATTTATTTCAGGCTGCAGTCTTTTTTCTTTATGCCTGTTTTCGGCTTAAATCAGGGATATATTCCAATAATCGGCTACAACTACGGTCATAAAAATCCATTAAGAATCAAAAAGACAATGAAATACGGTATGTTAATAGGTTTTCTCTTTACAACAACAGGGTTAATTATTTTTCAACTTTTTCCGGAGGAATTAATAAGATTGTTCAACCAAAACCCTGAATTGGTAAAAACCGGGATTATTGCTCTAAAACGAATCAGTCTTGCTTTCCCTATAATTGGCCCTGCAATTGTTGGTTCAACCACTTTTCAGGCCATTGGCAAAGGCCTGCCCAGTTTAACTCTCTCTTTCCTTAGACAGTTCATCTTTTTGCTTCCGGTCATGTATCTGTTGGGGAAATATTATGGTCTGTCTGCATCATGGTTTGCTTTTCCGATTTCAGAATTAGCAGCAGCAATTTTAATGGTCTTTTGGCTGTCATCAACTATGAAACGGTTACTGGCAAAACTAGAAAACTCTACTTAAAAAGGAACAAACAATCTACAGTGAAGCAGGAAAGTTTTTTTATTGACAAATACAGTTTTTGGGATTACAATAAAGACAAAATTAAATACTTGAATTACTGGGGAGCCAAGTAGGCTGAGAGGGAAAATGTTTTCCGACCCAATGACCTGATCTGGATAATGCCAGCGTAGGGAGTAAGTTTTATTATAAACCGTTGAGTGTTATTTCACAGGTCAGCGGTTTTTGTTTTTTTATCTGACCTTTTTTGGGAAAGGAGCGTTTCTAAATGCCTAAAGTCAACCTGAGTCTCCAGGTAATGCCCAATGTTGAGGATAACAGATTATATGAAGTGGTTGATAAAGCCATAGAAGTGATAAAATCCTCAGGGGTTAAATACCTCGTCGGCCCTATGGAGACAACAATGGAAGGCGAACTTGATGAACTTTTTGCCATAGCAAAAAAAGCCATATTAGCATGTAATAAAGAAGGCGCCCGTAGAATAGGTGCTGTTATCAAAGTAGATTACTGTGAAAACGGTGTCACAATCGAAGAAAAAATTGGTAAGTATACGGAGAAACAGTCATGAAAAAATATTTCCCTTCTGCAGCTTTTATGGCCGCATTCTTGATTTTATGGCAGTTCCTTGTGTTTTTGTTTGATGTAGAAAGCTGGTTTCTCCCTTCGCCCCTTTTGATTTTAAAAACCTTAGTAGAGAGCTCTGATTTGCTAATCCACCATACAATTACAACCATTTATGAAACACTATGGGGCTTTTTTGCATCTGTGGTCACAGCATTTATTCTTGCAGTAGTTATGGACACATACCCAACAATAAAAAAAGGAATTTATCCCCTGCTTGTGGTCTCTCAAACCATTCCTATTATTTTTATAGCACCTCTTTTAATGGTCTGGTTCGGCTACGGGCTTCTGCCCAAAATCTTTGTAGTTGCCCTGGTATGTTTTTTCCCCATCGTTGTCAGCCTTGTGGAAGGGCTGGAGTCTGTGGATCCTGATATGGTTAACCTCCTTCTAATAATGGGTGCCACTAAAAGTCAGATTTTCAGAAAGGTAAGGTTTCCTGCGGCTTTTCCATCCTTTTTCTCAGGATTAAAGATTGCAGCTACTTACAGCGTAATGGGTGCGGTGATAGGAGAATGGCTTGGAGCAAGCCGGGGAATTGGTTATTTTATGATCCTCTCTTCTAAATCATTTAGGGTTGACAGGGTATTTGCCGCAATAGCATTAATATCCTTTCTGAGCCTTGCGTTTTTCGGATTAATCGAACTGGCTTCCCGATTGGCCATGCCGTGGCATTATAAAAATGAACAGATTCCCCAGGAACTTTATGATGACACTAATGAATAATGGCAGATTGATTATGGAAAACTATTTTATCTTGAAAGGAGATTAAAAATGAGACAACACAAAACAAAAACAGCTTTAATATCAATTATGCTTATAGGGTTTTTGCTGTTTGCCGCCGGGTGTAATAAACAGAAAACAACTCCTTCAGAAGAACAGACTTCAAAAGAGCTTAAAAAGGTTTCAGTCATGCTTGACTGGGTTCCCAACACAAATCATACCGGCCTTTATGTCGCAAAAGAGAAAGGATTTTATGAAGAACAGGGCCTGGATGTTGAAATTGTATCTCCGCCCGAGGGTGGAACAGACCAATTAGTAGCCAGCGGTAAAGCCCAGTTTGGAATCAGTTACCAGGAAAGTGTGACACAAGCGCGTACACAGGATGTTCCTATTGTTTCCATTGCAGCGATAATCCAGCACAACACCTCAGGGTTTGCTTCAAAAAAAGAATCGGGGATCACCAGGCCTAAAGATTTTGAAGGCAAACGTTACGGAGGATGGGGGTCTCCCATAGAAGAAGCCGTTATCAAAGCAATCATGGATAAGGACGGCGGTGATGTCAATAAAGTAGAGTTTATTAATATAGGTACAGCGGATTTCTTCCAGAGTATTGAACGAAATGTTGACTTTGCATGGATTTATTACGGATGGGATGGAGTCGCAGCAGAATTAAAAGGTATTCCTTTAAATGTTATAATGTTAAAGGATTTTGACCCTGCCCTTGACTATTATACTCCTGTCATAATAACAAATGAAGACAACATCCAAAACAACCCGGAACTTGTAAAGAAATTTTTGGCTGCCACAACAAAAGGTTATGAGTTTGCTATTGAAAACCCCGAAGAATCTGCAAACATCCTATTAAAATTTGCCCCTGAACTGGATAAAGACCTTGTCACTGCAAGTCAAAAATGGCTTGCCAAAAAGTACCAGGACGATGCTCCGCGATGGGGTGTTCAGAAAGAAGAGGTATGGGAAGGGTATGCTAAATGGATGTTTGAACGCAATCTCATACCTAAGATGATTGATGCTTCGAAAGCTTTCACTAACGAGTTTTTGCCCGAATAAACATGAGAAGGTGTTTATAAAATGGCTGTTATAGATGTTAAAGGGGTAAGCAAAACTTTTTATTCATCAGGCAGTATTTTAAAGGCTATTAAAGACATTTCCCTTTCTGTTAACAGGGGAGAGTTTGTCAGTATTGTCGGCCCCAGCGGATGCGGCAAAAGCACCCTCTTTAACATTATCAGCGGGTTACAACTTCCGGATTCAGGTGAAATAAGAATAAACGGCGAAAATGTCACAGGCAAAAAAGGAAAAGTTGCATACATGCCCCAAAAAGATTTGTTGTTTCCGTGGAGAACCATTATAGATAATGTTGTATTAGGCAGTGAAATACAGGGAATCCCTGTAAAACAAGCCCGAAAAGAGGCATTAAACCTTATGCCTCTTTTCGGGCTGCAGGGATTTGAACACAGCTACCCTTCAGAACTTTCAGGCGGTATGCGCCAGAGGGCTGCGTTGTTGAGAACGTTTCTGTGTAAAAAGGATATTATGCTTTTAGATGAACCTTTCGGCAGGCTTGATGAAATAACAAAATCGAAAATGCAGAAATGGCTTCTGGATGTATGGGAAAGATTTCAAACTTCTATACTTTTTATTACACATGACATCGAAGAAGCGGTGTTTTTATCAGACCGTGTTTATGTTTTTTCTGACCGCCCCGCGGTAGTAAATGCAGAAATCAAAGTAAATCTAAGCAGGCCGAGAAGCCAGGATGTCATAAACCATCCTGAATTCTTAAACATTAAGCGCCGGCTCTGGAAAGCGTTAAAAGAAAGTATTTAAACTACTCATTCAAGAATTTTATGAAATCCCCGTTTTTATCCATCACCGTAATTTCTATATCCTCAACTCCTGATAGAATTTTTTTAAATGATTCTGCCACGGCTTTTTTAGATACACCACCCACTCCTGTAGCAAGTGCAGGCATAACCATTGACTTTATGCCCATTTCCCTTGCCTTTTTCAGGAGTGAGTGCAGGCATTTTTCAACAATTTCTATGCTTGAAGGCTGAGCCGGCTGTTTCATTGTAACCGCATGGAAAATATATTTTGCGTTCAAGTTCCCTGCGGTTGTTACATAAACATCCCCTTCCTGAGG
The DNA here is from genome assembly GCA_029982205.1 of Thermosediminibacterales bacterium. Lineage (GTDB taxonomy): Bacteria > Bacillota > Thermosediminibacteria > Koleobacterales > JARRCM01 > JARRCM01. Next base: position 13,739 of record JARRCM010000028.1, on the reverse strand, counting down.
ATCTTCCTTACGGCATACCTCAATGGCTTCCTCTTCTATCACTTTCCCTCCGGCTTTCTTGAGAGCATATGCAACTCCACCGCCCATGGGCCCGATTCCGTTTGCAGCATTTACAATAACATCAGCAGACGCTTTCGTAATATCACCTATTGCTGTCTTCATCAGTTACAACCTCCCTGAAAATATTTTCCCCTTTTATTATACCATTTTTAACACAGATGGAACCATGATTTAAACCTCAATAAATGGGCGAGAGGCGTAGCGAGGATGTGATTCGGTCGCAGAATGCACCTAGCTGCGCAGCTGAAGGTTTTTGCATAGTCTTATCAGCTTATATCAGCATATAAAAGTTCAAACCTGTCGGCATGTTCCATTTCATCTGTCATTATTTCAAACAAAATATCACGGATTGGTGTACTTGTCGTTGAAAAAAGCATACTTCTGTAAAACTCTGCTGCTTCCAGTTCATCATGAAAAGCTTTTAACAAACCCTCCCTATACTCTTCGCTTATTATATTACAGGAACTGCTTGGAGCTCCCATTACCATTGGAGGTCTTCCGGTAAGAGCCATATAGAGTTGGGTCAGCATGTTACGGTGCTTTACTTCATCATCTATTGCATGCTGGATGTTCTCTGTATGAAGTTCTGAAGGTGCCATTTTTTTTAGCTCCCTGTAGAATTTTGCTGCTTCTATTTCATCAACAATAGCCCTTTGAACATTGTTTATGAACTCATAATAGTTTGTAAACATGGGTTGATTTAAATAAAACATCTATCAAATTCCCCCTCATAATAAAAAACATACAATTTCTAAATATGACATTAATAGACTTTAAATCGATCTAATACATTTTATTCTATTTTTAAATTAAATGTTAACAAAAAAGTTATATCTCTAGAAATGCATAAACAAAAATCAAATTTGGTAGCTTTGCTTAATATAGGCTTTAGATAATTATGAAGGAATTTCATATTTATTATCGAAAACTAATAAAAAAGCTATTTTGGTATAAATTTTTAAAAATAGATTGGTGATAAAATGACTAAAAATATAAAATTCTATAATTTGCCTTCACCTTTACAATCTTTATTTGATAGTGAGGTAGAATTATTATCATCGGTTAATGAGTTGTTCGAATTAGAATTGGCATATTTGGAATATAATAGTTTGGCCGAAAGTGATTTATTGGATAGATTAGCTTACTTCAAATCAATTGATGGAAAATTTACAAAGCATTTTTTGATGTATAATCAATCTTACAAAACACTTATAAATAATCGTTCAGCTAACGCAAAAGCATATTTTGAAAATGGACAATTCTCAACGGGTTATGCTACTCATGGTTTATTTCCTTATCGTGGTAAGTTTCATCCTCAGTTAATTAAAGCTTTGATTAATATTATTGGAATAAAAAAAGGTGAGATTATTTTAGATCCCATGTGTGGAAGTGGGACTACAAACATTGAGGCAGCTCTAATGGGGTTAAATTCTTATGCTATTGATTTAAGCCCTTTTTGTGAATTTATGACAAAAGTAAAATATAACAGTTTATCAATTAATCTCGAACTGTTAAGAGGAATCTCAGATAAATCTGAACAATTGTTTGATTTTTTTAATGTAACTGATGTAAAAAGTCAATTAAGGAAAATTACCGATAATGATAAGTTAAAAGTTTATGAATTAGCATTACTTGCTTTTCTGGATTCTCATTCTCAAAGAGTAATTAGTTCTAACCATAGACAGCTTTTTAAAAAAGTTTTAAAAAGATATGAAGATTCCGTTACAAATTTCATATTATATAGTTCAAAATACTTAAGTGATATTGGAATTGTTAACATTTTAGAAAATGCTACTGCAACAAAAATACCGTTGGAAGACAATTCAATTGATGGCGTTATTACTTCACCACCATATTCATTTGCAATTGATTATGTAAAAAACGATAAAGCCCAGTTAGAATTTTTAGGATACGACGTTAAAAGTATTCGAAATAAAATGATTGGACTAATCGGCAAAAATAAAAAAGAAAGATTAGAAAATTATTTTAAAGATATGGAATGTGTATGCTTAGAAATTTCGAGAGTATTAAAAAAAGGGAAATATTTTGTTATGATTATAGGTTCTAATACTAACCAAACAGGAGGAGTTAGGTTAGAAGATAAAATAATAGAATCATGCAAAAAACATAATTTAATTCTTGTTAAAAGTATTTTAAAACCTATAAAAGGAATACGAAATACTATGAAAGATGAATATATATTATTCTTTCAAAAGAGGGTGTGATGAATGAGAAATACTAGGGAAAAATTTGAAACTGTTATTACAAAAAATACCTTTTATTTTTACAATAGACAATTCGAAGAAGCTTATGAAGGCTATGTTAATTCAATCAAAGAAACCTTGCTGGTCTTAAAAAATCAAATTCAAAACACAGGATTAAAAAAAGAATTATTTGAAGATTTGATTTATAAAAAAGAAAATGGATTAAAGGCTTTACTTGCATTAACAGGTTTTTCAAACGAAAGCCTGAAAAGACTTATAACCTTTATAAGAATAGTTGACGATACCGAATTAAATGTCCTTATTAATAAAGAAAAATGGATAACTGAAGTAGAGAGGAATAATCAAGAAGATATTAAAGAATGGTCGGATAATAAAATCCATAAAATGATACGAGAAAATGAGTTTTTTAGAAAAGGTCTCGTAAACATTTTTTTTGAAGGATCTACAATTCCTATTCTCTCTAAAGCACTTCCTCTATTTGAACTTAAGAAATTGAGTATTACAAAGCTTAATTTTGAAATAGAGGCGTTAATAGATACATTAATTCGCTATAAAGAAAAAGGCTCATATTCAGGTAAAAAAGAAAATAATCCAGAAGTGGTTATAGAGAACATACTAGATGAGATGAACATAGGATTTGAAAAGGGAGATTTAGGAGAATTGATAAGCAATGCACCAGATAAAAAGCGAACAATGGATTTTATAATTCCTAATAAAACAAATCCTAAAATTATTATTGAATGTTCTTATCTTGTTACTACTTCTTCAGGTCAAGGTGATAAGTCTAAAACGGAAATTTCAATTGATTCTTTAATAAAAAAGCATTATCCTAATGCTCACTTTTTTGGTTTCATAGATGGTATTGGCTGGTATGTAAGAAAAAATGACCTTAAAAGAATGGTTGCTGCCTATGAAGATGTTTTTACATTTCATCAAGATGAATTGGAACGATTCAAGAAATTATTACAGGAGGTCTTCTAAAATGAATAAAAAAATTATCAACCAGATAATCCAAGGTGATTCACTAGAAGTTATGAAAGAGATTCCAGATAATTCTGTGGATATAACATTCGCAGACCCTCCTTTTAATTTAAAGAAGAGATATAATGATTATAAAGATAATAAAGAATTTAATGAATATTTAAATTGGTGTAAGAAATGGATATATGAGATGGTTAGAATCACAAAACCAACAGGCTCTATTTTTGTACATAATATTCCTAAATGGTTAACGTACTATTCAAATTTTTTAAATGAAATTGCATACTTTAAACACTGGATAGCATGGGATGCACCAACTGCACCTATGGGAAAAAGTTTACAACCATCCCATTACGGCATTTTATACTATGCAAAAGACCTGAAAAAAAATAAGTTTTATGAAATTCGTTATCCGCATAAACGTTGTAGAAAATGTAACTATTTATTAAAAGATTATGGTGGAAAAAAAGCTAATCTACATCCATTTGGGCCACTAATTTCAGATGTCTGGACTGATATTCATCGCATAAAACATAACAAATATAGAGATGAACACCCCTGTCAATTACCTATACATTTATTAGAACGAATAATTCTTATGAGTACAGATGAAAACGATATTGTATTAGATCCTTTCGTTGGAACTGGAACTACTGTAATTGCTGCAAAACGTTTAGGACGGAAATATATTGGAATAGATATTGATGAAAAGTATGTGAAAATTACCAAAAACAAGCTTTCCAAAGAAGCGCCAAATTCTAAAATTGGTGATGTATGGGTTAGTTTCTATCTAGATGAAGTGGTTACTATTCGAGATAGAGATTGGGAAAAATTAGCCCCATATTTTTCAATTCCAGAAAACATTAAAGAGGTAGATTTTAAGAAAATAAAACTGAATAAACATAAAAAATTGTTTAAACATGAAAAGAATGAGGTTTTGCCATTGTTTAATATAAAACTTGCAGACCTTTAATCACCAAAAAAAGGAACCCTAGGGTTCCTTTTTATAGTGCGTCTTTGGTTTTAAGCCCTTATCTCCTGCCGCATGAAAACGATGTATGCAACGGCAAAACAAACTAACACTGCGGCAATCAATCCTACCACATGCGGCCAGATGAGCAACAGGCTTTGACCGAAAGAAAGTGGGCCTTCGATTGCTCCTATAGCTTGCTGGAGAAGAACCGGTCCTAATGTTCGAACCGAAGGATTCAGCAAAGTAGTTATTGCCTCATCATAAAGGTTCGTTGGCGAAATTCTGCTTAAGTTTTGATGAAGCCGGGTATTTAATAGAATCTGATCCACATCGGCTGAATCAGTCACGGGGTAAATGCTGTCAGCAACCATACCTGCTAAAAGCCCTGCAAATACTGCCAAAAAAAGCCATACAGCAATACTAGCCAGCGCCGATGTTGACGTCTGTCTGAAATACACTGAAAACAACATAGAAAGCCCCAACCAGAAAGATATATATATTACGCTCAAAACCAAATATGCTAAAATACGAAGAATTTCTTCAATAGTTGGAGGGACTCCGATAACAATAAGACCAAGTCCTGCCACCGTAAATCCCAGACTGAATATCATAATGGCAATCACTGCTACACCTGCAATAAATTTACCGTTAATTAAGGCATCTCTGTATATAGGCTGTGAAAGAATCCGGCTCAGGGTTCGCCGGTCTCTTTCTCCATTAATGGCATCAAATCCCATTGTCAAACCAACCAGGGGACCCAAAAAAGACACAAAAGAGATGAATGAAAATGGCAAACTAGAACCTGAAGTAGTAAACAATTTCAAAAACACAAAGTCCAGTTCATCCCGACCTACAGAAGCCCGTATAGTGCTTGCTGCTACATAAAGGGCTGCCATACATGCTGCCATAACTAGCAGGGAAAGGATCATAAAGCGTTTTCCGCTTAGATGATCTGCCAACTCTTTGCCTACCACAGCCGAGATGCCCTTGTTCGCCTGCAGCAGTGACATTGAATCAAAACCTATATTATCAAGAACTGATGTTTTGGCCATGGTATCCCTCCTTTTGGAAGTAGCGTTGGTAAATATCGTCGAGGGAAAAACCTTTAAGGCGTAGGTGCATCAGCGTATAACCTTCTGCTGTAAGACGGTTTACCAAAACATGCCTTATGTCTTTGCTGCACTGCAGCAGAAGAAAATCTCCATGTTTTCTCACTTCCTGTATACCGTCTATACTCCGGCACAGCCGCACAAGGGATTCCCCGCCTGGTTCTGCCTTCAATTCAACCTGTAAGGATTTTCCTTCAAACAGCTGAGTACCCAGTTCATCAATAGAACCGCTTGCAATCAATTTCCCTTCTACGAAAATACCAACCTTGTCACAAATCTGCTGCACTTGATGCAATAAATGTGATGAAATCAATACTGTTCTTCCATCGTCACGAGCCAGGCCCTTAATTAATTCCAGTATTTCACGTATTCCTTCCGGGTCAATCCCAAGAGTAGGTTCATCTAAAATTATTAATTCCGGATCTTTAATAAGCACATCTGCTATCCCAAGCCGCTGGCGCATTCCACGTGAATATTCGCCTACTTTTCTGTCTCCGTCTTTCAGAAGGTCAACTCTCTCAAGTGCCCATGTGATTCTTTTTTCTGCATCATCTCTTTTAAGTCCGTTTAAAGCCGCTGTATAATATAAATTCTCACGGCCTGTTAATTCATCATAAAAGCCAACATTATCGGGTAAATACCCTACTATGGATTTTACGGCTAACGGGTTGCGGGTGGCGTCATAACCTGCCACCAGCGCTTTGCCTTCTGTAGGTTCTGTTAGACCGAGAATCATTAGAATGGTGGTTGTCTTTCCTGCGCCGTTGGGGCCAAGGAGGCCAAAAATACTGCCTTTTTCCACTTTTAAGTTAAGATGGTCAACAGCCGTTAAATCACCATAACATTTTGTCAGATCAATTGTTTCCACCAGTATTTGTTTTTCTGCAGTCAAATCTACCGCCTCCCGTAGGTGTGGAAAGCCCAATATACGCTCGCAACCACAATCAATACAATTATCAGACCGACAATCCCCCAGAGCGTAGAAGTTTTTACTGTAACCCGCAAATTAGCCGTGCTCCTGGTTTCCCTTGTGGACGCAGTTAATGATACCAGGTAGTCGCCCGAAATAGCTTTACTGTCAGATGTAATGGTTGCAGTAATCTGACGGCTTTCCCCCGGCTTTAATGTATCTATCTTTTTCGGATCGAAAGTTACTGACCAGTTTTGCGGCTCATTTGATGAAAAAGTGATGTTATTTAAAACTGCACTTCCTGTGTTTTCTACTTTTAGATTTACTTTTTTCTCTTTACCGGCAACCAAATCGGCATTCAACCTGCCGGAAGGAGTGGTAAACTCCATGTCATAACTGCCGCTTATTATTACTTTTAACTCTTCTGACACCCTGCCTTCTGAACTGACTGCAAGCACTGGAATCGTATATTCACCTTCTTCAGCGCTGACAGCAGGTATAACTTTTACATCGAGGCCCTGAGTTTCTCCCGCCTTAACACTTATGCTTGCCACCTGCTGACTTTCATAAGACGGTTTGAAAGTCACCTGCCAGCCTTCCGGCGCCTGTGCTCCAAGGCTGTAAACCTGCTCTCTGCCTCCGTTGTTGGTTAAATCCAGTTTAAAATTAAATGTGGCATCACTTGGGCCTTTCAGTTCTGAATAACGTGCTGTAAGTTCATCCTCGCCCATTCTAGCTTCTGAAATCTTCACGCTCAGCTTCAGGCTGTCCTTGTAACCACTATTGCTTTCAGCAATTAGAGTAATTGTATAATCTCCTGCCTCAACCTCATCAGGTATTTTTATCTTTAAATCCGGAGTCTCATATGAGTGAGCCCTGACATAGACCTTCTGGATTTCTCTCCCTCTCCCCCTCAGGGAAGTCTTCCAGTTTTCTGGAACGCTACTGACCTTTAAGTCTACAACCTGACTTGCTGACCCTTCATTTCTTACCTGTAAAGGAAATGTGATGGTTTCACCTGCTGCAGCAGTTATGCCCGGATAAGTGGTTAATAACTCAAGCACACCCTGTGCTTTAATCTGTTCTACAGGTAATAATAAAACAGCTAAAACCAAACAGCTTACCAATAAACCAATTAGCTTTTTGTTAACAAACAAGAATATTTCCCTCCTTTGACCACAAAAATTTATAAACCTTCAAGGTCATCAACCCCTTTTCAGGTTGTTCTGATAAATATTTTAAAACTTAAACTTTAAAATCACTTTAGAAAAACCTTAAAAAATGATTAAAAAAGCCATCGCCTTAACAAAGGCTAATGGCCTATTAAGCATTTATGAGTGCAAACATAAGTTCTCCTTCAGCTGCTGTTTCTTGATCTACCACAGCTTTTGCCCTGGCTTTCCCCATTGGGCCTTTGACTTTTAATATCTCAATCTCTAATCTCAACTGATCTCCAGGAACAACCTGTCTGCGAAACCTGAGCTTATCTATCCCTGTAAAAACACCGAGTTTGCCTTGATTTTCCTCCATCGAGAGCAGTGCAGCTGCACCTACCTGTGCTAAAGCTTCAACGATCAAGACTCCCGGCATAATTGGATTACCTGGAAAATGCCCCTGAAAAAAAGGTTCATTTGCCGAAACATTTTTGATTCCCACAGCCCTCTTCCCAGGTTCCATTTCTATAATTTTATCCACAAGCAAAAAAGGATATCTATGGGGAATAATTTTTTGTATGTCTTTATTTGTCAGCAATGTTTCCACCTTCCTTACATTTTTTTATTATTTCCCAGGAAATACGACACAGATACTCCCGCCCACCATTCGTTCATGCCCTAAAGAAGGTCGATTTACTACTTTACCGTTATAGTAAAAAGTTGTAGAAGCTCCACCATCCAAGGCTGCTCCATTTTTCACACCCAGTTGAATCATATACTCAGCAAGCTGTTTTAATGTCATGCCTCTGCTGTGTTTCTGTCTGCCGTCAACAGTAACAAAAATCACTTTCCCCTCCCCGGTGATACCTAAAGCTGTACGTGGTGCTGCTACATTTGTAACACCTATTATCGGCTCCCAGTTTTCGACTACTACCCTGCCGTTTTTCACTAACCATGGCCCTATTTGCAGCGCATGTCGAATTTTAAAAGAAGGTTTTATAAAAAACTCGAATTCTATGTTATCTCCAATCTCGAGATGGTTTTTTGTTAAATCTTTTTTAGGCCCATCTGTAATAACTAAAACTTTTGACTCGGGTGGTATTCTGACAGGTTTATTGCTGCATATAATTTTTTCTAAACGGTGTTCTTTAATTATAAAATTTGTTGCTTGTTTGTTCACCCTAGTAGAATAACCGTAATCTTGTGTATATAATATAATTTCTTCGCCTTTTGGAAGTCTATTAATACCATCTACGGGAAAACTTATACCCCTTATCTTACAAATTATTTTTAATTCAATATTCCCAATATAAGGTTTTCCTGTTTCAGTTATGGCAAACACAGGTGTTATACCTTCAGGAGCAGTTATTAAATTCCCGTTGACCATTACCATTCCAACTGGTTGGCCGCAGTTATAAAAAAAACCTCCGTTCACCGCAGCTATAGCTTTATGTCTTAATGCCATAGCCGATACTGTTTCAAAACCAAAAACCTGGTCGTGTGACAGCACAGGTTTTATATCTATAAAAGGGTTAGAGGAATCAACCTGTAAAACATGTATACTCTGAAGACCGTTCTCTGTTTTTAAATCAACCTCTTTGTGTTGAATATCATTAACAGGATTCATTATATTAGCCAAAAAGCTTATTATCATCAACCATTTCAAAAACATTATCTACCTCTTTTTTTGCCTGTTTACAGGTATTTTGAAAGCTGGTCATATAATTGTTTCGCTAGCCCTATTCCTCCGGATTTTGCCATTTCTTTTGAAACCTCTTGATCAAACATTGACTCATAAATTTCTCTACCAAAGCTCTTCTGAATCCCGGATTCAGGAATGCTTGACCGCATCTTCTGCATTATTATGTTGATAAATATCGATTCAAACTCTTCACATGCTCTCTTGAGCTGTTGTTTCTGTTTGTTTTTTAAAGCAGATTCAAATGATGTTTTAAAGTTTTCAGCAGCAGCTTTGTCAAGTTTTTGTATAATTTCTTTTTGCAGGTTAATGTTTACGGGATATGTTTTCATTAATGTTTCACTCCACCACAACTTTTTTAATTAACCTTAAATCCAAATCTTGTTCATTAATACGCTTAGTCAACTTAGATATTTCACCTTTTATGTAATTTAAATCTTCTTCCAATCGGATTACAGTAGCATTAGTAATAGCTGTTCGTTCCTCTAAAGCACGTAACAGTTGAGTATGTTCCTTTTGACCTGCCTCCAGTGATTTTTGGTGTTCCTCTAACGCTTTTTGGCGTTCCTCTAACGCCTTTTGACCTTTTTCTAACAAAGACAGTTTTTCTATTACCAGATCCATAAATTCTTTTTGTTCCATCATAAACGACCCCTTTTTTATAATTTATTAATAAATTTCTATCTTTATCAACAAATTTCCTTCCAACGAAAGTAATTATCAAGATTTTTTAATTAATGCCGAACATTAATGTTTAAGGGGATGACTCAACATCCCCCTAAAAACCCTCTTAATAGCTACCTTTCAACTTGTTTATTTAAACCCAATGGTTTCTCAAGCATTTTTAATATCACAAATGAAATAACCCCTCCGGCCAGTGCGGTATAAAGCTGGGGCAGCTGGAGCATTGTGGCAATTTTGGGCGGCACATTTATTATCATCCTTACCGCTGTTGAAAGAATTAAGAACTTGATCACTGCGGCCAAGATAATTGCCGCCATGTTGTTGAGTCTTTTAACAGATACAAACACAGCAACAAGAGCTGCATTCCCAAGCATTATAAATGGTATGGCCGGTGCTAATGGGGCAGGTAAAATTCCGTTAACAAAGGCAATCCATGGAGTCAGAGCACCTATCAATACTCCCCCTCCGATACCCACTACACCCCCTGAAACAAACAACATTGTGTTCACTGCCGGGCCTGTAAACAATTGCGGCAGTTTAAACATCTGAAATGCCAGGGTAAGGGCCAGAAGAACGGCTGTTCGGGTTAAAAACTTCAGGGTCATATCGATGCCTCCTTTCTTAGGTTTTTTTTGATTATCATCACTCCATATACTAGAAGTGACCTGCTGCATTTAACTACCTGCGGAGGTTGTTTGCTTCTCCCAACATTTCATCCGCAGTTTTAATTGCTTTAGTATTAATCTCATATGCCCTTTGAGCTGTTATCAGGTTCACCATTTCCTCAACAACCTGAACATTTGACATTTCCACATAACCCTGCAGGATTGTCCCATACCCCGGCTGATCTAAGTCTTCCTTCAACTGAGGTTCACCAGATGCAGAAGTAACTTTCAAGAGGTTTTTCCCTATATTTTCTAACCCGGCAGGGTTTGCAAACTTTACAAGGGCAATTCTGCCAATTTCTTCTATTTCCCCATCTTCATTAAGGCCTGTAATGGTTCCATCTTCCGCAATACTGATTTCTGTAAGCCCTTCTGGAATAATTATCATGTCTTCATCAGCACTCAGAACATAGTTCCCTTCTGATGTTACAAGTGTCCTATCAAAATCTGTAACACTCAGCTTGAAAGTGCCGTCCCTAGTGTAAGCCCTGCTTCCATCAGGCATCTCTACCATAAAAAAGCCTTCTCCTTCAATGGCTAAATCAAAAGGATTGCCTGTTTGTTGAAGGTTTCCCTGTGAATACAGTTTTGTTATTGCAGACGGCCTAACACCATGACCCACCTGTATACCTACAGGGTTGCCATATCCTTCTTCATAGAGGTTAGGCCTTTTGATTGTCTCATATAAAAGGTCTTTAAATTCAGCACGGCTTTTCTTATAACCAGTGGTATTAACATTTGAAAGGTTGTTAGAGATAACGTCAACATTAAGCTGTTGCGCTATCATACCAGATCCTGCCGTCCATAATGCTCGCATCATTTGAAATCCCTCCTGTTTATTTTATTAGGCTGCCTCTGTCGATCAGCAACCGGAGGGCCTCTGTTATACAGTCCAGCCCTCTAACTATTTTAGATTCTTGCAATTTCGTTTACGGTTTTTTCCAATGTTTGATCATGAGTTTTTATAACCCTTTGGCCTGCCTCATAGGCCCTCATAGCAGTTATCAAATTTATCATTTCCTTAACTGAGTTGACATTTGCAAGCTCAACATACCCCTGCAGCACATGGGGATTAGCTGGATATGTTTCTCCTGAAGATTCTGTAACACTATAAAGGTTATCGCCTACTTTTTGAAGTCTGCTTTTTTCTGGAACATCCAAGACCATAAGTTTATCAACATAATAACTGTCTACCCTTATTTCACCATTTTCATTGATTTTAATTTCGCTGCCTTCAATAAATATTGGACCTTTTTCGCCCATTACCTGATGACCGTCTTTTGTTACTAAAAAACCTTCAGCATCCATAGAAAAACTGCCGTCTCTTGTTAACATCAACCCTTGTTCCGTCATTACCGCAAAGAATCCCTCTCCCCTTAAAGCCAAATCCAGAGGGTTTTTAGTTTCTCTTAATTGCCCTTGATTGTGAAGTGTGTAAACCTCATCAAGTTGAGTACCTGTCCCTAAAGAACCTATGAATGGTGTGGAACAAACTCGCCCGGCAGGAGGCTGTTCTTCAGGGTCATTTATTCTAAAAATACTCTTTTTCGGATATTCTCTGAAAACAGTCAGGTCCTTTTTAAAACCACATGTATTAATGTTTGCAAGGTTGTTTGAAATGACATCAGTTCTCTGCATCTGTGCTATCATACCCGAGGCAGCGGTGTATAACCCTCTTATCAAACAATTCACCTCCTCCTGCTTAAAATTAATTGTTCATTTACAATTTTTTATCTTGTCCCGTTCGGTTTTGTAACTAAACTGGGTTCTAACTTATCTATCCACTGTAAAGCCTTTCCTGTACCTATTGCAACACAGGATTCAGGGTTTTCTGCTATATGAACCGGTATCCCAGTTTTTTCACTTATCAACTTGTCCAATCCGTGTAAAAGAGAGCCGCCCCCTGTCATTACAATGCCCTTTTCACTCAAATCAGCTGCAAGCTCCGGGGGAGTTCTTTCAAGTACATGATGCACGCAGTCTAGAATAGCCTGCAGGGGCTCCTGTAAAGCCTCATAAGTCTGAGCAGATGTTATATGGAGATTTTTAGGCAGTCCTGTAACAAGGTCCCTGCCTCTTATTTCTATTGTCTTATCCCTGTTTACCGGAAATGCTGTGCCCACCTCTATTTTTATTTCTTCTGCGGTTCTTTCACCGATCATTATGTTAAATTCTTTCCTTACATAACGAACAATCGCATCATCAAATTTATCACCTGCAACCCGAATAGACTGACTGTAAACAATGTTACCAAGTGAAAGAACGGCTACATCTGTGGTGCCTCCGCCAATGTCCACTACCATGCTGCCGCAGGGTTGCGAAATATCCAGGCCGGCTCCAATCGCAGCAGCTACCGGTTCTTCGATTAAATAAGTTTTTCTGGCTCCTGCCTGGCGTGTGGCCTCAAGTACTGCTCTTTTTTCTACGGTAGTAACACCTGTAGGTATACATACCATAATCCGGGGTCTTATCAGAAGACGTTTTCCACATACTTTGTTAATAAAGTACCTTAACATCATTTCAGTTATGTCATAGTCTGCTATTACCCCATCCCTTAAAGGCCTAATAGCAACTATATGACCCGGTGTTCTGCCCAGCATTCTTCTTGCCTCTTCTCCTACTGCCAACATTTTACTTGTTGTTTTATCAATCGCTACAACCGAAGGTTCTTTTAAAACAATGCCTTTATCTTTAACATATACTAAAACGGTAGCCGTACCTAAATCAATCCCAATATCTGCCGCAAATCTGAACATTTGTTATCCTCCCCCGGAATGGTCTTAAAATTTATCCGATTCGACTAATTTTTGTTATTATTCTACAAAAATCCCAGAATGTCCTTCTTATATTATGAAAATAATTATGTTAAATTCTGATATTTCCTTTTTGTAGCTTTTCCACCTCTGATGTGCCTTTCAGCTTTGTTAAAGGCCAAAACTTCTTTAACCTTTTTTGCTATTTCAGGGTTTATTTTAGGCAGCCTTTCGGTCATGTCTTTATGAACCGTGCTTTTACTCACTCCGAAAACTTTTGCCGCCTTCCTAACTGTTGCTTTTGTATCAATAACGTATTTTGCAATCTCAAGTACTCTTACCCTCATATAATCTTTCAACTGTATCCCTCCCCATCCAGGCTTTTTCTACATATATATGCCTTTAGAAGAAAAGATAGAAGAACAATAATCGAGTAGCTAGAAGTCGGGAGTAGTTTCCCGACTTCTTTGCTCTCACAGAACCGTACGTACGGGCCTCGTATACGGCTCCTGGTAAACCTCAGTTA
>JARRCM010000049.1 GCA_029982205.1 Thermosediminibacterales bacterium | reverse complement strand
TAGTTTAGAAAAAAATGAAGAAAAGTCAAAGAACCTGGATGAAATTATGAAGGAACTGGATTCTTTAATCGGATTAGACAAGGTAAAGAAGCTTGTTAAAGAGATCAAGGCTTTTGTTGAAATACAGAAAAAGCGGGAAGAGGAAAAGTTAAAGACTGAACCAATTGTTTTACATATGGTTTTCGGGGGAAATCCTTTAATCTCTCCGGTGAAAAAAATTAATCCATTTCAAACAGTCCGTTAGATAGAACACAATCAACAACTTGCCCGTCCTTTACAATTATTTTTTCAAAGATAATTTTAAGCATATTCTGGATTAAAGGGAGTTCTCCGTTATCCCACAACCAGTGAAGCTGTTTTGCTTCTTTTTTTATTTTATATGGCTATCAGTTAACTCAGCATAGGTAATCATGAAACTAGAAGTGCATGCTGCTAGAAGTCTGTCAAACAACCGGTTTTGCATCCAGCGGCGGTTAAAACGATAACAGAATTCTTCCATATATAACTGCAAACGCTTTTATTCAATCTATGATATCTATCTTCTATGAAAATTGTAATATTAATCTCCACAATACCTGACAACATATATCTAGCTTATGGTCTTTCATAGCTTTTCTGATTTTATGGAGCATAAGCCATGCAGATTTGTGTGTCGCATCAATTTCTTTAGCTAATGCCATTACAGATATACCTCTTTTATCCCGAGCAGGAGCTATAAACCACTTAACTAATGGAGTTCTGGCTCTAGGTATGATAGTTCCTGCAGTAGCTGAAGCCTGATACCGGCATTTAGGGTTGGTACACTGTATAAATTTACGAGATACGATATGATATCCTTTAGTATGGGAATATCTTGGGCAAATAAAACCAGTTGCTGATTAAAAGGTATAAATAAATTGAATTATAAAAAAGTTAAAAAAATTTTTTAAGCGGAAGGAATTCGATAAATTATGTCAAATTTTCATTATAATAGAAGGATTAACATATTTTTTAAAATGCTAATATAAAATTATATAAAAATAACTGATACACAAGTAGAAATTTTGGAGGGTTATAAGTAAATTCAAATAATAAGAATAATGACCTGAAAGATCAGATTTATGAAGATTAAAAGATAAATATAATAACTTTAAAGTATAAAGCAGGGAAATTATTAATGAAACCATATTAAAGAACGACTATGGAGTTAGTAGAACGCTACTATAATGTTCCCCGGGTCAATTGCAAGGCTCATGGGGTAAAACAGGTGGTAGTGCCGTGATCCCGGCCGGGTTCAGGATTTACCATGCTGTTTGAAGCGTTTATCATTGAACTTGCCAAAGCCATGCCGGTCAATATCCTTGCCAATTTGGTAGGAGAACATGATACAAGGATATAGCGGGTTATCAAGCACTACGTAGAAGAGGCTCGAAAGGAGGAAGATTTCAGTAATGTTGTCAATATTGGTATTGATGAAACTTCCAGCATACGAGGCTACAACTACGTAAGTGTCTTTGTTGATCTGGATGAATCCAGGGTAATCTATGCCACAGAAGGCAAGGATGTTTCCACAGTGGACTCCTTCAAGGAGGATTTTGAGGCCCATGGTGGAGATTCCGATAAAGTGGAGAATATCTGCTGTGACATGTCGCCAGCTTTCATCAAGGGAATGGAAGAAAACTTTGCTAAAGCTCATATTACCTTTGACAAGTTCCATGTTATGAAAAAGATCAACGAAGCCGTGGATCAGGTGAGACGGATGGAACAGCAGGAGAATGAGCTTCTTAAAAACACCCGTTACCTATGGTTCGCAATCTGGAGAATCTGACTAAGAATCAAAAGGCAAAGTTAGGCTCCCTCTCCAGAATGAACCTTAAAACCGTACGGGCCTACAACATAAAAATGAGCCTGAAAGAGTTTTGGGAAATACCTAATTTAGAAACATCCGTCCAATACCTTAAAAAGTGGTATTTCTGGGCTACCCACAGCCGTCTCGAGCCCATCAAGGAAGCGGCTTACTTTATCAAAAGACACTGGGATGGAATCATCCGGTATATCATTACCAGAATAAACAATGGGATACTCGAAGGTATCAACAGTCTTATTCAGGCCACCAAGAGGAAAGCCAGGAGATATCGAAATAACGGCAACCTCATTAGTATCATTTATCTGACCTGCGGGAACCTTAGGATGGGCCTACCCAAAGCATTTGTATAAAAAAACCCAAACATTGTTTTGCCGTATAATTCAATACCCGGAAAAAAGATAAAGAAAACCGGGAAAAGAAAAAAGCGGCCTTGCCGTACCACGACCAGCGAAATCCTTCTCCGTTGTCAAGCCCGGAGCGTAGCGGAGTTCATTTTAGGCTTGACAACTATGGCAAGTGGTATAATGAAAATGCTTTTTTCTTGGTTTTGGAGATGGCGGAAAAAGCCTTCGGCATTCCCATAAATGTTAATTATTAACATATACATTACCCACACAAAATAGCGAGAAAGCTGCAACAACAATTTGGATTAGCATGATAACCAGCACTAATTAGGGGGAGTAAGAAAATTGCTAAGGTATCTGGAAAAACTATGTGTAGTTAGTATTTTAGGTCTCATAGCGGTTGTTTTTATGCGAGAATTTTTTGATTTAAATTTCCTCAACATTATCGAAACAATTTTTCTTATCTTTGTGATTGTTACTTGTATTATCTTGGCTAAAGGCCCGGCTTTTTATCTGAGTTTATTGGGTTTGCTAACAGGACATCTTCTTTTATACAAGTATGACATGGGATTTGATATCTGGCTGGATGGTATGACAAAAAATATACCGCTAGCAATTCTTTTTGTGATGGTCCCTGTTCTATCAATTCCTTTGAAGCAAGGCGGATATTTAAAAGTATTTAATTATTATATAAGCAAATATCGTAACAGGAGTTCTGGATTATTTTTAGTTTTAACCGGTTTGGTTTTTTCCTTAGGTTCACTGACAAATTTAGGTTCCATTAGAATAACCCACGACTTAGTAAAAGGAGCAAAATTTCCAACAAAATTTTTGGCGAAAGTATATGCCGCCGGATTTGCTGCTAGTATTGCTTGGTCACCTTACTTTGGATCTGTAAACCTTATACTTCATTACACAGGAGTATCTTTTAGCAGATATGTTATTTTTGGGCTTATTTATGGCTGTTGTATATTACTTGCAGGGAATTTGCTTTTTTATACGGATTTAACTAGCAAAAATGAAGTGAGATTGAGTTCGAAACTAAATCAGAAAGTGAGAGATGATAATAAAAAAATTAAACAATTGGTTTTAAATCTAGTAGGATTATTAGTTGCAGTTATTATAGGTGAAAAAATCTTTGATTTCAGTAGTATGATGCTTTTAGTGGGGGTTATAGCTGTATTTTATGCAGCTTTATGGGCAATCTTAATTAAAAAATTTACATTTTTTCTGCAAGAACTTAAAGGTTATGATAAAAAGATCCTACAAGTTAAAAATGAAATAGTATTTTTTATAAGTGTAGGCTTTTTTGGTGTAGTACTTGCCAATACACCGTTACAAAATTTTATAGAAAAGTTCTTTCAAAGTATATCCGGTTTTTCAACCGTTTTTCTTGTGGAAATCATTATTATCATGACTGCATTACTTTCAAGCATCGGCATTCATCAAGTTGTTACGATAACTGCCTTAGGATTATCTTTACAGCCTGGCGTATTAGGGCTTTCCGATTTATCTTTTGCTTTAACCTTGCTAGCTTCTTGGATTGTGGCGATGATTGTATCTCCTTTTGCACCCTTTAATATCATCGCAGGAGGATTATTAAAGGAAAGTCCATTTCTTATTGGGTTTAAATGGAATAGACTTTTTGGAATTCTTGTAGTTATTCTTTCAGGGATTTATATTATTTTTGTTAATAGCTTTTTTTAAAATGTGTCTTATCTTTAATCGAGGCTTATTGCTGAACTGAGGTGTTGATATGGCGAATATTAAAGCCATAGTTGAAGGTACTATTGTTACTCCTTTTCAGATATTGAAAGATGGTGTTGTTATCTTCGAAAACAATAAAATCATTGCTGTAGGAACAAAAAAGGAAATATCTCTTCCTGCGGGGATAAAATTAATCAATGCCAGTGATAAGTTTGTGGTTCCCGGCTTTATTGACTTGCACGTTCACGGCGGTGGCGGTTATGACACCATGGATGGCAGTTATGAAGCTATCCAGAAGATAGCAGCTGCTCATGCCCGCTTTGGCACTACGGCACTGCTCCCTACAGCCATCACAGATTCAAGTGAACGAATTATTCAAAGTATTGAAGCTGTTAATGAAGCGATACAAAGGGGAACTGGAACCTGCCAAATTTTAGGGGTGCACCTGGAGGGGCCGTTTATAAATCCCGGGTAAAAAGGAGCCCACAAAGAAACAGCCATCAAGGAGCCTGCCATTGATGAGTTAGTCAAATACCACCGGCATAGCCGGTGGTATTTGACTTTGACTTGGAAGAAGACCGGGAAGCTTGGTATCAAGATGGTGGACTGGATATTTGCCCGCGGGTTTGTGCTACGGCGGCCCGCCTGGCAGCTGAAATTATCCTTGAAAAAAATAAATAATGAAACGCTGTTTCAATTAATGTAAAGAAATGGCAAATAAAAAACTAAAAACGAACTATACCCCGCTTGGAGCAGTTCAGGTACCGGGTAAGGGAACACCAATAATTTTAATGAGGGATAAGCAAACGACAGGAGGTTATCCTAAAATTGCGATCGTTATAACACCTGACATAAGCAAACTAGCACAAAAGGGGCCCGGTGATAAAATAAAATTGGTTCTTCTCTAAATTGTGTGGGTAATTTATATGGTATATATTAACATAAATGGAATTGGTGTTTTTTTATGCTAAAGTTCCTGGAAGGTCAAATTTAAGTTTAGCACAGGTCAGATAGATAATAGTCAAATACCACCGGCTATGCCGGTGGTATTTAACTTAAAGTCTTGAAATACGAAAAAATAATATTAACAGAATCAAACTATGGAATAGACCACCTGGACGTAATAGCAAAAGTAGACAAGTTCTATAGCGGCGCAGAAACAACCGGAAAAATATTTGGAGTAATAAGAGTGTCAACAGTAAAAGGATAGGCGATCTTCCTGAGTTTTTCAAAGAAGAAAAACTCGAACCAAACGGTTATGTTTTTGATGTGGATGAAGGTGAAATGAAAAAGGTTTTTGATTTCCCTTCTAAA
>JARRCM010000004.1 GCA_029982205.1 Thermosediminibacterales bacterium | reverse complement strand
ATCACCCTCTCAGGTCGGCTACCCATCGTCGCCTTGGTGAGCCGTTACCTCACCAACTAGCTAATGGGACGCGGGCTCATCCATAATCGGTAGCTTGCTCCAGAGGCCACCTTTCCTCTCATAATCATGCGATTATGGGAGATTATCCGGTATTAGCACCAGTTTCCCGATGTTATCCCGGCTTTATGGGTAGATTGCCCACGCGTTACTCACCCGTCCGCCACTAGGTCTATACCGCTTCACCTAAAAAGATTCCACCGTATAAACCCCGTTCGACTTGCATGTGTTAGGCACGCCGCCAGCGTTCGTCCTGAGCCAGGATCAAACTCTCCTATTAATTCCTCTATACCATATCCAAAAATAATATTCTGCTCTACATACAGCCATACTTCCTAGTATGACTACCTATCTCTCACACCCATGCCTAAACCCTGTTCAGTTGTCAATGACCAAATCGGATCGTTTATTGCCAATTCATGCGACATTTGATATATTACCACAACAAATATATAGCTTGCAACAAATAGTATGGCTGATTATAGAGAAATTATGCGGTTTATTTTAATTAATCTGTTTTTTTCTTTTTAATTCATGAGTATACGACAAAATTTTGCGTTCAAGAATTAAATAAAACATCAGATTTCTTTAGGAACTAAAGCAAGACTTACAACATGATCGCCCTTTTCAAGTTTCATTAATATGACACCTTGAGTATTTCTGCCCATTTTAGAAATTTCTTTAACCTTTAACCGTATAACAATCCCTTCAGCACTTATCAAGATTATCTCATCATTATCGCTTACTACCCTTATATCAATCAAATTACCGGTTTTCTTTCCTGTTTTGTATGTGATTATTCCTTTCCCTCCACGGGATTGAATTCTGTATTCTTTTAATGGAGTTTTCTTGCCGAAACCTTTTTCAGTAACAACTAGTAAATCTCCTTCTCCATCAACAATATCCATTCCTATAACTTCATCACCTTCATTCAGGGTTATTCCTTTAACTCCCCGAGCAGTTCTTCCAATATCTCTAACATCTTTTTCTGAAAACCTAATACAAATTCCTTGTTTTGTTCCAAGAATAATATCGTTTTTTCCATCGGTATGTCTAACTCTAATAAGTTCATCACCTTCATCAAGTTTTATTGCAATTAAGCCATTTTTTCTTGAAGTGGCATACTCCGAAAGGTTTGTCTTTTTAACTATTCCGTTTTTAGTGGCCATTATCAGATAATGATTATCATCAAATTCTTTTATCGGTATAACTGTATTGACCTTTTCATTCCTGTTTAATGGAAGCAAATTTATTATGGCAGTTCCTTTTGCCGTTCGACCGGCTTCTGGAACTTCATACCCTTTTAATCTATATAGATTTCCTTGATTTGTAAAGAAAAGTATGTTGTGATGAGTTGTTGTTATAAACAGGTTTTCAACAAAGTCTTCTTCCCTGGTAGTTATACCTGTAATGCCTCTTCCTCCCCTTCGCTGACTCCTATAAGTTGCTAAAGGCAGTCTTTTAATATATCCCATATGTGTAATAGTTATAGCAATATCCTGTTCCTCAATAAGGTCTTCAATTTCTATAGATTCAACATCTAAAGTGATCTTTGTTCTTCGCTCATCAGCGTATTTTTGCTTTATATCTGTGAGCTCTTTTTTGATTATATCTAACACCAGTTTTTCATCACTAAGTACAGCTTTATAATAAGAAATTCTATCCATCACTTCTTTATACTCAGATTCCACCTTTTCCCTTTCTAAACCTGTAAGCTTTTGAAGCCTCATATCTAAAATTGCCTGGGCTTGTTTTTCCGAAAGGTTAAAAGTTTTCATTAATCCCTGTCTTGCATCATCGACTGTCTTTGATTTTCTGATAAGATTTACAATAGCATCGATATTGTCTAGAGCAATTCTTAACCCTTCTAAAATATGCGCACGTGCTTCAGCTTTATTTAGGTCATACCTTGTACGCCTTATTATAACTTCTTTTTGATGTTCAAGATAATGTTGTATTATCTGTTTAAGATTCATTATTTTAGGTACACCACTTACGAGCGCTAGCATTATTGCACCGAATGTTACCTGCATTTGAGTGTGTTTATAAAGTTGATTTAAAACAACATGTGGATTAGCATCTCTTTTCAGTTCAATTACTATACGCATTCCATGCCTGTCGCTTTCATCTCTTAAATCACTAATGCTTTCAATTTTTTTCTCCTTAACCAAATCTGCTATTTTCTCAATAAGACGAGCTTTGTTAACTTGATAAGGAATTTCTGTTACAACTATTCTGTTTCTGTTGCCGGAAATCGTTTCTAGATTTACTTTTGCCCTAACCTTGATACTCCCTCGACCTGTACGATAAGCAGATTTTATACCCTCTCGGCCCATTATAAGCCCACCTGTAGGAAAATCAGGCCCTTTTATCACTGTCATCAACTTTTTTATAGATACATCGGGATTTTCAATTAACATCAAGATACCGTCTATAACTTCTCCCAGGTTATGAGGAGGAATGTTTGTTGCCATACCTACAGCAATCCCAGACGAACCATTTACCAGAAGGTTTGGAAACCTTGAAGGAAGCACCTCAGGTTCTTTTAATGTCTCATCAAAATTAGGCACAAAATTTACCGTTTCTTTATCAATGTCTGTTAAGAGTTCAGTAGCTAATGATGATAATCTTGCTTCTGTATACCTCATGGCAGCCGCTGAATCTCCATCTATTGATCCAAAGTTTCCATGGCCATCTATAAGAGGGTACCTCATAGAAAAGTCTTGAGCCATTCTAACCATAGCATCATATATAGCAGCATCACCATGGGGATGATATTTTCCCATCGTATCTCCCACTATAGTAGCTGATTTTCTATGTGCTTTATCAGGAGTTAGCCCTAGTTCCTTCATGGCATAAAGAATGCGCCTATGAATAGGTTTAAGGCCATCTCTTACATCTGGCAGAGCACGTCCAACTATTACGCTCATGGCATAATCGATATAAGATTTTTTCATTTCATCTTCTATTTTAACTGGAATTACGTTTCCGGAATTAATCTCAGGCATTTATCGAAACACTCTCCTTTTGTATGTTATAGCAGTTTATAAATGAACTACCGTGAAAAATTCGAATAATAACAATAAAACACATTAATAGTAACCTGCTTTGTTAAATTTTGATAATTCTCCCTTTAATAGTATATCCTCACCCAATTCAAAAATCAACAAAAATCATGCTTTCATTCTCTAGATATCCGTTAAAGTTAGTATTTATAAAATCAAAAATAAAACAAGCTATTAAAGTTGTAGGTTAAAAAATCAAATCCAGCCATGACCATTGTTATAATATATTTTTATAATCAATAAACTTATTTTTTCTCTTTAAGGAGGAAATTTTATTTTTTCAACGAATATATTTAGATATAAATAATAAAACGTTGTTCCGATATTGTGAACAATATATGTTTATAGGAGGTAACATGGAAAAGAATTTATCAACCCAAAAACATATAATCAATTCTATAAGCAGGGCGGTAGATATTTTAGAGCTTTTTGATCAATATAATTTAGAATTGGGGGTTACTGAAATTGCTAATAAACTAAATTTACATAAGAGTAGTGTGCATAGAATTGTTTCCACCTTAGAACACAAAGGAATTTTAGAGAAAAATTCTACCAATAGTAAATACAGACTCGGAATAAAACTTTATATAATCGGAATACTTGCTAGAAATGAAAACGAGTTAATAGCAGTTTCCATTCCTCATCTAAAAAGATTAACAGAAATAAGTGGAGAAACTACTAATCTTGTAGTTTTAAATGGATGCAAGTGTCTATATATTGCACAACAAACAAGCGATAAAATGGTTAGAATTTTTACAAAAATTGGCGCCAAGATATTACCCCACTGTACAGCGGTTGGGAAAGTTTTACTTTCAGAAATGGAAGAAAATGAAATAGAACATATAATCTCAGTTAATGGATTGCCTTCCTATACCAAAAACACTATCACTAAAAAGGAAAAATTATTGGAAGAACTAAGAAAAGCTCGAGCCGAGGGATATGCTATGGATGATGAGGAACGTGAAGAAGGAGTTATGTGTATAGCAGCTCCCATAAGGGATAGAAACAAAACTATAATTGCAGCCATCAGCATATCAGGACCTAAGTACAGGTTTGATAATTCAGATATAGACAAATACATCCTTGCCGTTAAGGAAGAAGCCGCTGCAATTTCAAAGGAATTAGGCTTTAAACCTTAAAGAAAGGAGAACAACATCAATAAATTTATATATTAAACTGAGAGGGGGATCATATTTTGTTGTCTACTTATTTAGCTTCAGAAATAGTAAATAAAATAAAAAAAATAATTGGTTATGACATAAATATAATGGACAAGAGGGGAATTATTATTGCTAGTACAAATAAAAAAAGAATTAATACCTTCCATCAAGGAGCACTAGAGGTCGTAAAAACCGGAAAAAACTTAGAAATAACTGATGAAGATATTAATAAGATGGAAGGTGTTAAACCAGGCATAAACCTCCCTATTACTTTTAACAACAAAGTAATTGGAGTGGTTGGAATTACTGGAAATCTCTTCAAAGTTAAAAGTTATGGAGAATTAGTCAAAACAATGGTCGAATTAATGATGCAACAAACATTTTTAGTTGAGCAAATTCAAATGACCAAAAAATCAAAAGAAATATTTATATATAATTTGATTCATGGAAATTTACGGGATATAAATGAAGACCAAATTATAATGAGAGGAAAGGTCTTTGGTTTTGACCTTAATTTGCCTAGAATATGTATAGTATTTAATACTAATATTAATTCAAAAAAAATAAACGAACTTCTAAATCAAAACCTAAGCAAAAAAATTTACGATGTTATCGAAAATAATCTCAGTAATGACAAACAGGATATTGTAATATCACTAGGTAACGGAAATTTTGTTATTCTTTTGAGTATAACAAATATTGACAACTATAATAAACAAATAGAAAAAATCATTGATAAGTGTGGAAACATTTGTACAATGTTAAAAAGATTTGATCTTGAAGTTTGCGCTGGGATTGGTTCATTATGTGATTCTATCAGTGAATTGAAAAATTCATATAAAGAAGCTTTAAAAGCAATAAACATAGGAAAAATGATAAAGGAATCTGGATTGGATATGTATCATTGTAAAAATAATGTATTCTACTTTAATGACCTAGGAATTTATCTCCTGATTGATAGCCTGCCTGAAAAAACTCTAAAAAATTACACTAAAAAATATCTCTGTATACCTCATGACTTAAATGAACTTTTGGATGATACATTAAAAAAGACTCTAATTACTTTTTTAGACTGCGGTTTAAATATCAGCAAAGCTTCTCGAAAGCTTTATATCCATAGAAATACATTACTATATCGATTAAACAAAATTTTCAAGCTTACCGGTAGAGACCCCCGAATTTTTAGTAATGCTATTGATTTAAACATAAGCTTAATAATTGATACCTTTAAAAACAAAAGCTCATCAGCCAAGAATATGGAATCTACTTTTTCGGGTTATAAATATAAAACCAAACTATTGCCTTAACACTTACAGTCACTTCATAAATTTCTGCCAGAACGGATGTTACAACATATATCTGATTATCTGATAATAGCTGCGGGTAAGATAATAGAAGATAATAGGATAAGGTGATACTACAATAACGGTATCACCTTTTACACGTGGATTGGAAATAGCTTAGAAGATCACAATTATCATTATAAAATATTTTTATTCAAATAGATCGGTATTCACATTATAACTCTTACCTAAATATTTCAACTCTTTAATTACTGGTATAGTTAAAGGAATGCCCTTTTCAATTCTTTCTTTTTGGGTATTAAATTCTATTTCACCTGGTAAATATATTTCTTCTACATGCTTAGCTTTTGGTGAAGATTTGATTTCTTCTATCATTTTATCTACCTTGTTTTTAAACTCTGCTGGATCAATTAATTTGCTAATATCAATAGCAGCAAAACAGTGACCTATATTTTGAGGTTCCTCAAAATTATCATACAAAGAATTAATATGCGGTCCATATACGGCTCCAGATAAGATACCACATAAAACATCTATTAATAAAGCTATTGAATATCCTTTAGGACCTGCAAAAGGCAAAACTGAACCTTCCAAAGCTTCTCTAGGGTCGGTTGTTACCTCTCCTTCTTTGTTTATTGCCCATCCCTCTGGGATTTTTTTATTGTTCTTCAGTGCTAAAATGATCTTTCCCCTTGCAACCACACTAGTAGCCATATCAATTACAATCGGCGCTCTTTTATCTGCTGGAATAGCAAACGAAAACGGATTTGTTCCAAAAAATGGTTTATATCCTCCCCACGGTGCCATACTAGATGGAGCATTAGATGTAGAAAAACCTATCATATTATGCTCTAATGCCATCATAGCATAAAAAGCTGCTGTTCCAAAATGATTCGAATTATTTACTGCAACAAAAAAGATCCCTTTTTCTTTAGCTTCGTTTATTGCATAATTCATTGCCTTATATCCTACAACAGCGCCCATACTGTTACAGCCATTGATAACAGCTGTACTTACTGACTTTTTTTCTATTTTAGTTTTACATACGGGATTTACTAACCCTAATTTTAGCCTTTTCATATAAATAGGCATACGGCTTACACCATGTGAATCAACACCTCTTAAATTTGCCTGCACCAAATTATCTGCAATAATTTCTGCTTCTTCAGAAGGAATACCTTCTGATTTAAAAAGTTCACTGCAGAATGTTTTTAATTCATTATAGTTAATGTATTTAATGTTTTCATTCGATACCATTTATTATTTCACATCCTCTCTCTATTAAAGTTTTATCAATCCAGCTTCTGTCTAACGTTCCATTCTCAATTTCTTCAAATATTCTTTTTTCTTTCTCAGCAATTTTTTTCGTTTTTTCCAAAATTTCTTCTGCTTCTTCAGGTGGAATCACTACAACACCGTCAGCATCACCTATTATAATATCTCCAGGCCGAACTACTACTCCACCGCAAGAAACCGACACATTTATCTCTCCAGGACCATCCTTATAAGGTCCTTTGGGATTTGCGCCTCTTGCAAAAACCGGAAAATCCATTTCTCTTATTTCACCTGAATCTCTTATACATCCATCTATTAAAAATCCGCCAAGTTCCCTTTTCATAGCTATTCTTACCATAATTTCGCCCAAAATAGCATTGTTCATATCACCAGCAGCATCTACTACAATCACATCTCCTGGTTTTGCTATATCAATTGCCTTATGAACCAACAAATTATCCGCTGTTCTCGTTCTAACTGTTAAAGCAGTTCCAACCATTTTTAATCCTTTTTTTTCATTGATCATTTTTATTTCAGACGCAACACAAAAAAACCTGTTCATGTTGTCAGCTATATTTGGTGTGCAAAAATTTTTAAATTCTTCCACCAACTTACGAGGAGGCCTTTTGATATTTGTAAATATTCTAAAACCAACATTAGCCATCTTATTTCACTCCTTTATTTCTGCTAATTACATAAAGTAAAATTTTTTTAATTAAATATTTTCATCTGTTATATGTATATGCTATAAATCTATATTATAAATCTATAATTTATACAACAACCAGGCTCCCGTTTAAAATGAGACGCCTGGTTGTTTGATACTGAAACGTTAAAAAGCTTTTACCATACCACCATCAACTAATATTGTTTGGCCGGTAATATAAGTATTGGCTTCAGAACACAGGAAAACTGTTAATTTTGCATATTCTTCTGGTACTCCATACCTACCTAAAGGAATATTTTTGCATGTGTTTTTCACAACTTCTTCAACAGTAATTCCTGCCTTTTCAGCTCTTACTTTATCTAAATATTTTATTCTATCAGTTCCCATTCTTCCTGGACCCATCACATTTATTAAAATATTATGTTTACCTAGTTCCTGAGACAATGTTTTAGCAAGACCAACTACTCCCATTCTAAAAGTATTTGATAATATCAAATTATCTAATACCCTTTTTACTGATGAAGAAGTATAACAAACAATTCTTCCACTCCCTTGTTTCTTCATATAAGGAAGCACTTCTCGGATAGCGCGAATATAACTAAGTAACGTTAATTCATAAGCTTTTTGCCAGTCTTCATCATTAAAATCTTCAAAAGTTCCAGCAGGTGGCCCTGCAGTATTATTTACTAAAACATCAACAGTACCAAAATTATCTACTGTGTTTTTAACTACTTTTTTAATATCTTCATATTTAGTAATATCCCCTACAGTATAAAGAGGTTCTTTACCAGTAGCTTCTTTTATTTCTGCTTGGGCTTCTTTTAATTTGTTTTCAAACGGGCTAAACAGCATGACATTAGCCCCTTCTTTTGAAAATTCTAATGCAGCCGCTTTTCCTAATCCAGCATCAGAAGCCAGAACAATTACAGCCTTGCCTTTCAAGCCTAAATCCATTTTTTTACACCTCCGTTTTTATTTTTTAAATCAATTACCGGATTAACTAATGGCTCAAAACCATCAATCCAGCATTCAACAACATCTCCATGATTTATATGAACAGCCCTGGGAGTGCCTGTAGAAATAATATCCCCTGGCAGCATAGTCATCACTTTAGAATGAAATGAAACTAAATAATCAGGGGGAAATGTCATGTTTGACACAACATTTTGTGCATGAATTTTTCCATTAATCACAGTAGCAACCTTAAGGCTAAAAACATCCTCAATTTCGTCAGGAGTTACCAATTGAGGCCCGAAACTAAAAAATGTATCAAAACTCTTAGCTCTTGTTAAATACCTTGGATTTTTGCGAAGTATATCTTCTGCTGTCATATCTATAATAGTTGTAAAACCAGCCACTACATCCAACCAATCTTTCCGTTCTACGTTCTTGCATTTCTTGCCAAAAATAACTCCCAATTCACTTTCAGCAGTAGTTTTTTCTGACTGATGAGGAATCTTTATCTGATCACCAGGCCCAATTATTGTAGTATCCGGTTTCATAAAACTAGCTGGTTCTGTGTTTGGTGCTCTTTCAGCTAAATCTGAGGCATGCTCAACATAATTTAGACCGATACCCCAAATTTTTCTAGGATTACGATACAAAGGCGCAAATTTTGCTTCATTTTTTGGTATAATGTCGTCATTACTTAAGTTTTCTAATTTCTCTTTTCCTTCCTTTATATACCATTCATTCATTTCTTGTAATTGACCGGATTTTATAATTTCAAGCATATCAGTTAACCAGTTTTTAGAAAACTTTTCATTAACTGTTTTCACCGGTACAACTCCTGATGATGTAACTATAGCAGCAACTTCAGAACCATTTAATTTAATTGTCGCTAATCTCAATATTAACACCTCCTTCTAGATATCTCATGGTTTTTCCTTCATCTTTTAATTTAATCTTTTATTCCATATTAATCAATTGGCATTGTTAACAAAAATAATTAAAAAGACAAATGTTTTTTCGTGTAATTTATTTAATTAACAACATACATAGGGGTTTTGCCTTTCTCAACCAATGCAATGTTTTGAAAAGCCATGCTTAAAACTCTATTTAACGCATCTTTTGTGCCTGCTCCTATATGAGGTGTTGCAACAACATTATCAAAAGCTAATAACGGGTTATCCCTTTCTACAGGTTCTGAACTCCAGGCATCTATTCCTGCTCCTGCAATAACATTATTAGCCAAAGCTTCAGCCAATGCGTTTTCATCTACTATTTTTCCTCTTGACACATTTATTAAAATTGCAGTGGGTTTCATTAATGATAATTCCCTTTTACCGATTAGACCTTCAGTTTCGGGAAGCAAAGGAACATGCAAGCTAACAATATCTGCATTTTTTAAAACCTCATCTAATTCCATATATTTCGCATCCAATGAGTTTTCAAACTCTTCATCTGCTCTTATCTTGTCATAATATATTATTTTTGTCCCAAGAGCTTTTGACCGTTTTGCGGTTTCCTTTCCTATTTTTCCAAAACCAATAAAGCCATGAGTTTTACCATATACCTCATATGAAGTAAGCCTGTGTTCCCACATAAGCCATTGACCGTTCTTCGTAGCTTTATCAAGCAAATTTAATTTCCTGTAAAGGCTAAGAATCATTCCAATAGTCAACTCAGCCACAGAAATTGCATTGGCACCGGGAGTTTTACAAACTGGAATACCTAATTCCTTGGCAGTTTTTATATCAATGTTATCCACTCCCACACCTGTTTTTTGTACCATTTTAAGCTTTGGAGCACTTTGCAGCATTTCTTTAGTGATTTTCTCAGTTGCCACCAAAAAGTAATCGGCTTCTTTTAAAACATTTTTTCGTTCTCCCTCAGGTATTTCATGCCAGTAAAAAATCTGCATCCCTCGTGAATCATTTGATTCTAGAATTTTTTTTAAAGCTGGAGTTACTTTGTTAAAGTATATAAGCTTTGAAGACATTGTTTACCCTCCCTAATATCTAATTAGTCTTGTTGCATATTAGCCTTTTTAAATTTATTCATATATATTGGTGATAAAACCGCTAGAACTATTAATATCATTAGTATTATGCAAATAGGTCTACTAAAGAAATATGACAACATATTTCCTCTAGACAATATAATTGATTGCCTAAAACCGTTTTCAGCAATCGGCCCCAATATCAGTGCAAGCACAACAGGTGCGGGGTGAAATCCAGTCTTCCTCATAAAATAACCTATCACACCGAAAACAACCATTAAATAAACATCAACAATATTGTTGCGTATAGCATACGAACCAACCACGCATAAAACTATTATAATTGGAGTAAGTATGGCTTTTGATACCTTAGTAACTTTAGCAAAATATCTGGCACCCAACAATCCACAAACTCCCATAAGTATATTAGCCAGTATAAAGCCGATTATTACTGAATAAGTAATATTAGCATAGGTTGTGAACAGTTCTCTCCCAGGAATTAAACCTTGAATTATTAGCCCTCCAAGCAAAACTGCTGTAGTTGAACTACCAGGAATGCCTAATGTTAATAATGGTATCAAAGCCCCTCCTGTAACCGCATTGTTAGCAGCTTCTGGAGCAGCTATTCCCTCAATACATCCTGTTCCAAACTTTTCTGGTTTTTTCGAAAACCGTTTAGCTTCATTCAAGCTTACCCAAGAAGCCACGTCTCCTCCTGCTCCTGGCAATATCCCAACAAATATTCCTATAATTGATGATCTGATTATTGTTGGAATAATACTTTTAAACTCTTTCCATTTAGGAAGCACTCGACCCTTTAATTCATTAATAACCTGTTTTTTGTTAGTGCTGCCCAATTCTTCAGCTTGCATTAAAGCCTGTGATAAAGAAAACAATCCAATCATTGCAGGTATTAAAGAAATACCTGATTCCAACACTGATAGACCAAAAGTATAACGGGGATAGCCAGTTAAAATATCTACCCCTACAAGACCGGCAATTAACCCTAAAACTCCAGCAGCTAAACCTTTAATAAGTGACTCGGTAACTAGGCTTCCTATAATAGTTAAACCGAATATAGCTATAAGAAAATATTCTGGAGCATTAAATTTTAACGATATCAGTGATAATGGAGGTGCTAAAACCAGTAAAGCCAATCCACTAAAAAAACCTCCTATTACCGAAGAAACAGTTGAAACTCCAAGGGCTTTCATTCCTTCACCCTTTAAAGTTAGTTTATAACCATCCAGAGCTGTCGCTGCAGAAGCTGGAGTGCCCGGGGTATGAACTAAAATAGCCGATATTGAACCTCCATACACAGCAGCAGTGTAAATTGCAGTTAACATTACTAATCCTGCAACAGGATCCATACCAAATGTTAGTGGAATTAATAAAGCAACTCCCATAGTAGCGCTCAAGCCGGGAAGGCCTCCTATTATCATCCCTCCAACTACTCCCATTAATAAAGCTAACAGGGTATGCAAATTAAGGATTTTTTCAAAAATTATAGTAAAAACATCCATTAACACTACATCTCCTTTCTCAAGAAACTATCAAATTCCTGTTACCCTGTTTAAAAAAGCAATCCTCTGGGCAAAAACACATTTAGCTGTACAACAAACAGTAAATATATAAACAAATCAACACCTAACAGTGTAAGAACAATTGTTTTTATTCTGCGTTCCCGGAAAAACAACATTAAAGCTATAATAAACAAACTTGTTGAAGTAAAAAAACCTAATAAATTTATCATAGATACATATATAACAACAATCAACAATACACTCATTGGATTTTTTTGAAATAAATTTATGTTCTGTTCCTTGGTATTAAAATTTTTTGTTTTTTTCATACCTCCTAAAAATATCAAAAATCCAAAAAACGCAAAGGTTGTTAACACTAACTTTGGAAAAGTCGCTGCTCCTTTAGGCATATCACCTGTTTTCAAATACATAAAAACAGAAAAAATAATCATCAATATTCCGATGTATACATCGTGACTAAGTTTTTTTTTCATTATTCAACCACCTTTCATTAGCATGATTTGGGCCACATTTTTGGTGTGGCCCTTTTATTATCATGTAAGATTATTCAATTATAATCAAATTTAAATCTACCAACCTAACAAATCTTTTACTCCTATGATGCCAGCTTCATCATCTTTCAAGAATTTGTAATACTCTTCACCTTTCATAAACTTAACATCTAATCCCATTTTATTCATCTTCTCAACTTGTTCGCTATTATTAATGGCTTTTTCAAAAGCGTCTATAATTATATTCAACCTATCCTCTGGAACACCTTTAGGTGCTGCCAGTCCTCGAGCTGACCAAGAATAGACTTTGCCATAACCTTTTTCTTCTAAAGTTGGAACATCAGGTAAAAACTTGGACCGTTCAGGAGCCATAACTGCAAGCACCCTTACTTCTCCATTTTTAGCAGGAACGGTTACCTCACCAACGTTTGCAAAATACGCATCAATATGTCCACCCAATACTCCCGATTTTCCGTAAGCAGCTCCTTTTCCATGCACAGCAACAAATTTTGTACCTAATTTATCATTTAACTTCAGTGAAGCAATGTGATCATCGCTTCCTACTCCAGTTGAAGTTGTTGTAACCTCATGATTTTTAGCGTATTCAATTAGATCATCAATAGTCTCAAATCTTTTATCATCTGCTCTTACAGCTATAGCACCATAGTCAACAACATGGTTAGCTATTAGAGCAAAGTCTTCAATAGTTGCGTCCCGTTTGTAAGCAGGATTTAAGTAGCCAGAAAATATATTCGGAGAATTTATATAACCGATTGTATATCCATCTGGTTTAGCGTTAAGCAGTTCAGTCCAACCTACCCAACCACCGCCTCCAGGTTTGTTTGCTATAACCATTTCAACTCCTAATTCTTTTTCTACATATGGCATAAGAATACGAGCTCCAGTATCAGTTCCGCCTCCTGCAGCATATGAAACTATAACAGTTATTGGTTTTGTGGGAAATTCTACTTTGCTTTCTTCCTTGGAAGGTTGCTGAGAATTCTCTTTTGGTGTTTCAGCATTTTTGCTGCTACACCCAGTTAAAGCAAACAAAGCAATCAAACACATAACTAGCACTAAAGAAATAACTTTTTTCATTTTTGTTTCCCCCTTTTTTAGATTTTCATAAGAAAGATTTAAATATAAATTTTTATATTTTCATCAATCCCTCCTTTTTAAGTTTTATAAAACCTTTTTTTCATGATGAATTTGAATCCCTGAATAGCTTTTTTGGAATACAATACTCTGTTTTTGTTTTTTTATTATTTATTTTTTTCAATACTTATGAAATATTGTCCTTCGACAAATTGTACAAAAAAAATATTTGTTAATTCTATAATTATTGTTAATTATGTATACTTCTTTTCAGCAGCTCTTTTTGACAAAATATGCTTAATACTAATATCAAAAAAAGCGATATAGCCATAAAATATATCAAATTAGCTGAACAGTCATATTTATAATTAACCAAGGTGGTGAGTTCAATGAAAAAAACAATCAATTTGGCTGTTTCTGCCCAGGGCTATGGTGCAGAAGCAGCGTTTGATTACAGAGCATCCAAAACAGGATTTACTGTAATAAAACCTTTTACAGGTAATGAATTTTTAAATATGCTTGCTTTATTTTCATCTAAAGGTTATATGATAAGAAAGGTAAAAATATTCAGTCATGCTTATCCCAGGGGGATAATTATGACAAACTGGAGTGGATTTTATAATACCCCTGGTCCTCATGATACAAAACATGCAGCTTATATCAGCGATTTGTCTCAAGCAATAAAAACCGGCAGAATAATTTTGGCTTCAGATGTTGAATTTACAATGTTCGGATGCAATATGACAAATGAAGACTTTTCAATTAAGCTTTCAGAAGCAATCTGCGGAGTTGTAATAGCAGCTGAAGGTGGAGTTTATCCCGAAATCAAAGATGGCAGAGAAACCGGAGTGTTTATTTCAACAAATAGATGGGTTAAATACTACAACGGGCAGATAGCAGTAAGCAATCTTGGAAAACGCTGGAGGGCATGGTAATAAAAAATAAACAAACTCACCCTTCTACTACATCTTTATCAGCTTAAGGGTGAGCCTACTAGAACTTATCATTATACGTCTAAATTTGTAACTTCTTTCGCATGTGTTTCAATAAACTCACGTCTTGGCTTTACTTTATCCCCCATGAGTATTGTAAATATCTCATCAGCCTTTATAGCATCTTCTAATGTAACCTTGAGGATTGTCCTTGTTTCAGGGTTCATTGTTGTTTCCCATAACTGATCAGGGTTCATCTCACCAAGACCTTTATAACGCTGAACCGAAACACCATTCCTACCATTTTCTTTGAAAAAATTTTCAAGTTCTCTATCATTGTAAAAATAATATTCTTTTTTATTTTTTTTAACTTTATAAAGGGGAGGTTGGGCTATATATACATAACCGTTATCAATCAGAGGCCGCATATACCTGTAGAAAAACGTTAGAAGCAATGTTCTGATGTGTGAACCGTCAACATCTGCGTCTGTCATAAGGATACATTTACCATAACGTGATTTTGTCACATCAAACTCTTCAGCAATACC
This sequence comes from Thermosediminibacterales bacterium, assembly GCA_029982205.1. GTDB lineage: Bacteria > Bacillota > Thermosediminibacteria > Koleobacterales > JARRCM01 > JARRCM01. The sequence continues at coordinate 77,022 of JARRCM010000004.1, read as the reverse complement.
TGTCCCTATTGCGGTTATTATAGCTCTTATCTCTTCATTATTAAGTATTTTGTCCATTCTCGCCTTTTCAACATTTATTATCTTGCCCCTAAGAGGAAGAATTGCCTGAAATCTGCGGTCTCTTCCTTGTTTTGCAGAACCGCCGGCAGAGTCACCTTCCACAAGGTAGAGTTCAGCATGCTCAGGGTCTTTTTCACTGCAATCCGCCAGTTTTCCTGGCAAAGAAGTATGTTCTAGAGCGTTTTTTCGCCTTGTAAGTTCCCTTGCCTTTCTTGCCGCTTCTCTGGCTCTTGCTGCTCCAATTGCTTTCTCAATTATTTTTTTAGCAATAGGCGGGTTCTCTTCTAAAAACCTGCTCATTTCTTCACTAACCACAGTATTAACAATACCGTGAATTTCACTGTTTCCAAGTTTAGTTTTTGTTTGACCTTCAAACTGTGGTTCTAAAATTTTTACACTTATAACAGCAGTTAAGCCCTCACGAACATCATCACCTGTTAAATTTTGTTCATTTTCTTTTAGAAGGTTGTGTTTTCTTGCATAATCATTAACACTCCTGGTCAGTGCAGTTTTAAATCCGCTTAAATGAGTTCCACCTTCATGTGTATTTATATTATTTGCAAATGAAAAAATGTTTTCTACATAAGATGTTGTATACTGCATAGCAATTTCAACATATGAACCGTTAAGTTTTCCTTCAAAATATATCGGGGTTTTGTGAATTACATCTTTGTTCTTGTTAATGTGTTTTACAAAAGAAACAATTCCCCCCTCATAGTGATACGTATTTTCTTTACCAGTCCTGTTATCTTTTAATTGTATTCTCAAACCCTTGTTTAAAAACGCCAGTTCTCTTAATCTTTGTGCTATTGTCTCATAATCAAAAACTGTCTCATTAAAAATCTGGCCATCAGGTTTGAATGTTATTTTAGTTCCGCTGCCTTTAACCTTTTCACCTTTTATGAGCGGTGTTACTGCTTGTCCTCTTTGGTATTCCTGTATATATATATTACCATCTCTTTTTACTTCTACTTTTAAATATTCTGATAAAGCATTTACAACTGATACACCTACTCCGTGCAAACCTCCTGAAACCTTGTAACCTCCTCCACCAAACTTTCCACCTGCATGCAGCATTGTCAAAGCTACTTCAACTGCTGGTTTCCCAACTTTAGGATGTATTTTTACAGGGATTCCCCTTCCGTCATCTTCAACCGTAATACTGTTATCTTTGTTTATCGTAACAACAATGTTGTTGCAATAACCTGCTAATGCCTCATCTATACTGTTATCTACCACTTCAAACACCAGATGATGAAGGCCTTTTGGCCCGGTAGAACCTATATACATTCCGGGACGTCGTCGAACGGCTTCAAGACCTTCTAAAACCTGAATTTGATTTTCGTCATATTCTCGTATTTCTTCCTCATTATTAAAGACTTCCTTTTCGTTCTCCATCTGAAACCCTCCAATCTATACTAACAACTATTATAACCTATAAAAACCGTAATGGCCAAAATATTTCCACTACGGTTTTATTAAACTTCATTTTTACACAAAACTTATTTTCAGCTTAATTTTTGAATAAATCCTGCTCTACGCTGTAGGGTTACTGATGAAATTGCTGAAAGATATATTTTTTGATTTGAAATTATAAATGATTTAGGGTTACCGTCGGAAATGTCATTTATAAAACCTTCTTCTTGTGCTATCTGAAGAAACTCTTTTGTAGCTTTTGAAGTTTTTGCAGTATTAATATCTATAACAGCAACAACTTCTTTAATAGGTATTACTACATCTTTGCCCAAATGTAAAAACATTGTAATCCTCCCTGTTTTGTAAAATAGCATATCCTGTTAAAATGGATGCCTTTCATATTTTTTCCATAATCAATATAAATTATATCACATATACTTGCTTTTATCGATATCAGATTCTGTTTTTTGAGCTTTTTTTGACATATAATGTGTAATCATTAGTTTTTTTAACCGGTGCTTTAATTTACTATCAATATTTACTTCTTTTAAAAGCATATCAATTTTTTCGATTTCATTTTCATTCAGTTCAGTTATAACATTATTTCTCGTATTATAAGGATCACTATCGATTGATATTTTTTTGTTATTATTATATATACTTCCATATTGAAATTTTATATCCTTTATAACTGTTTCACCATAAAACCGATTTATTTTCTGAATTAATTCAAGCTTCATAAAGCTTAAACTATGTGCCCACATGGAATTTGGAACGTTAATAAACAAAGTTTTTCCCCTTATGAAAGAAGGGCATGTATTTTCTGAGAGCCTCTTGCCAATAATATCATCCCATGATACTAATAGGCTGCTTAATCTGTATTTACTGTTAAACCTAACTTTTTTGAGGCTTTTGTTAAGAATCGACTTTAAATGTTCCATGTAAACACCTCTTTATTGAACCATTTTGTATAACAAAAAACTCAGAATTTTCAGGTAGTAAATTTGCTGCTAATTCACTTAAATGTGTTGTGGTTAAAAATGTTTGAATTTTTTTAACATAGCTCAAAAGATGGTATCTCCGCTTTTCGTCTAATTCTGAAAACACATCATCTAAAAGCAGGATCGGGTAATCGCCTACCTCAGATTTGATTAGTTCTATTTCTGCAAGTTTAAGAGAAAGAGCAGCGGTTCTTTGCTGACCCTGAGAACCGTAAGTTCTAACATCTGTTCCGTTTATAAAAATTTTTATATCATCTCTATGGGGGCCTATTATAGTTGTTCCCCTTTTATATTCTTCTTCAAAATTCTTTTTAAGATCCTCTAAAAAAACTTTTTTAATGTCTTTGTGCTGATTTAAATTTCCGATCTCTACAGAGCTGTCATATTTAATATCCAGTTCCTCTAAGCCGTCAGTAATTCTTCTGTGTATCAATCTGCTCAACATGACCATCTTATTAATAAATTCTTTTCGTTTTAAAATCAAATAAGCTCCATAGTCTGCCAGTTGGAGGTTCCATATCTGTAAACTGTCAATTAAACGCCCTTTTTTTTGTAATTCTTTTAATAAAGTATTTCGCTGATACAAAATTTTATGGTAACACATGAGCTTGTTTCTATAATTAGGGCTAACCTGAGAAATTTCAGAATCTATAAATTTTCGTCTATGAGATGGACCTTCTTTTACAAGTTTTAAATCATCAGGAGAAAAAAGCACTACATTCACATTGCCAATAAAGTCTTTTAACTTTTTTATTTCTATATTATTAATTTCAAACTGCTTTTTCTGTTTTTTTGAAAAAGTTAAAGAAATTTCTAAGGTTTCTCTCTTTTTTTCGACTTCTGCTTTAACTCTTGCATCTGTAGAATTCAATCTTATAAGATGGCTGTCTTTTAAAGACTTAAATGATTGACCAAAACTAAGTAAATATATAGCTTCAATTAAATTTGTTTTTCCCTGGGCATTATCACCTATAAAAACATTCAAACCTTTACCAAATTTAATATTTGTGTAGTGATAATTTCTGAAGTTATATAAAACAATGTTGTTTAGGCGCAAGAAGCACACTCCTTCAAAAAATACGTTTATCTAAGTTTAACAGGGAGTACTAAATTTAACTGATTTTCCATGTCAGAAGGAACTATTATACATGGGCTAACATTGTTAATTAATTTTATGACTACTTCTAATGAATCAATGGATTTTAAAGCTTCAAGCAGATAAATTGAATTAAACGCAATTTCAATATCTTCCCCCTGTTTTTCAATTTCCAGTTCTTCTATTACGCCTCCTATATCGGAATTAGAAACTATATACATTAAATTATCTTTTATATCAAGCTTAATTAAATTATTGCCATTACCTTCTCGAGCCATTATATAAGCCCTATCTAAACAGTTTATAATCCTGTCTTTCTCAACACTTACATAAGTGTTGAAATTAGTTGGAATAAAACTTTCATAGTTTATATATTTGCCATCAATCAAACGAGAAATTACCCTTGTATCACCTAAATCAAAGAGTATTTCATTATCAGTTGACGAAATATTTAAATTTTCCTCATCTGAAGAAGAAAGAATTTTCATCAACTCATTCATTGTTTTTCCAGGTATTATTAATTCTTTAACAAATTCGTCATTATCAGAATTAATTCCTTCACCTTCTCTTAAAGCTATTCTATATCCATCCAACGCAACTAATCTAAAACTGTTATTTTTTATTTGCAAGCATTCACCCATTAAAACCTGCTTAGTTTCATCTTCTGAAACAGCAAAAACAGTTTGTCTTATCATGTTTTTGAAAAGGTTTTGGGATATACTAAAAAATCCTTTATTCACTATTTGAGGCACTTCAGGAAAATCCTCTGAAGGCATTCCTGAGAGTTTAAACTCGGATTTTCCACTGTTTATAAAAACTACATTGTTTTCATCTGAGTTAATAAACACGTTTTCTTCTGGTAGTTTTCTAACAATTTCTGAAATTAATCTAGAAGATATAACTACAGACCCATGTTCTGTAATTTCAGCTTGAACTTTAGTTTCTATAGTTAATTCCAGGTTAGTTGTTGTTAATTGAATATGATTATCATCAAGGGTTTTAATCAATATTCCTGTTAATATTTGAAGAGTTGTTTTTGTTGACACTGCTTTTTGTACTGTTTGAATTCCAAAAAGAATATCTTCTTTTTTACATTTAATCTTCATTGACAAACCCCCTAAAAAATTTTCATCAAAAGGAATAATCTTACTATCTTTTAGCATATAAATATTAATTTAGTAATAGTAGTAATAGATGTTGTGGAAATGTTTAAAACTAATTCAAAATAAGGACAAACTTAATATTTGTTATGTTGATAACCTGTGGATTATGGGGATTATTTTTAAACATTTTACCTGATTTTAATCTAAACAGCAGTTAATAACATTTAATTAACAATTTTTCCACCAAAATTCAACAATTTATTTCACAGTTTTTATTTACTTTTTATTCTTTTTGTTAATTCATCAATTATTGATTTTAAATTAGGGTCTTTTGAAATGTCATTGCTTATTTTTTCACATGCATGAATTACAGTGCTGTGGTCCCTACCTCCAAAATCTTGTCCTATTTTTGGAAGAGAAGCATCAGTTAGATTTCTACATAAATACATTGCTATTTGCCTTGGAAAAGCCACAACTCTTGTTCTTTTTTTACCCTTTAAATCATCAACCTTAAGGTTAAAATAATCTGCAACTATCTCCTGTATAAGAAGATTGTCAATATGTTTTGGTCTAGAATCAGGTAAAATATCTTTTAAAACTTCAGAAGCCATATCAATATCAATAGTTAAATTATGCAAAGATGAATAAGCCATAATTCGAATTAGAGCACCTTCTAATTCTCTTATATTTGTATCTATTTTTTGTGCAATGAATGCTAAAACTTCATTAGGTATTTCTAAACCTTCAAGGTCTGCCTTCTTTTTTAATATAGCTATTCTTGTTTCATAATCTGGAGGTTGTATATCTGAAATCAATCCCCATTCAAATCTTGATCTGAGACGTTCTTCTAGGGTTGGAATTTCTTTAGGAGGACGATCACTTGAGATGACTATTTGTTTGCTTGCTTCATATAGAGAATTAAAAGTATGGAAAAACTCTTCTTGAGTTCTTTCTTTTCCTGCTATAAATTGTATATCATCTATTAATAGTACATCTATCGTTCGATATCTGTTACGAAATTCGACATTTTTATCATCTTTTATTGAGTTTATAAGCTCATTTGTGAATTTTTCTGAAGTAACGTATAATACCTTTAGATTAGAATTTTTTGAAAGTATGAAATGGCCAATAGCGTGCATTAGATGAGTTTTACCCAGTCCCACTCCACCATAAATAAACAGTGGGTTATAGGCTTTTGCAGGTGATTCAGCTACAGCTTTTGAAGCTGCATGGGCCAGTCGATTGCTGTTGCCAATAACAAAAGTTTCAAATGTATATTTTGGATTAAGAAAACTTGAAGAATGTTTTTTTGATATGTCAGTTTTGTTTTTTGTTTGTGTTTCTGTTTGTGTATCTTTTTTGATTGTTAGATACTCAATTACGGGGTCTATTCCCATATTTTTTAAAAATGCCTGTTTGATAATATTATTGTATCGTTCTTCTAAATTTTGTTTTACCAGATCATTAGGCGTCTCTATAACTATTAGATTATCCTGAACAAGTAAAAGTTTACAGGATTTAATCCATGTTCTAAAACTAACCTCACTGAGGTTTGATTCAATATAGTTTAATACTTTATTCCATAACATTGGGAGAGAGCTTGACATTTTTAAAACCTCCTACTGACTACATAGTTTTAAATAAAAGTATTTTGTATATTGAGTTGAAAAAAACCTGGATCTTAAAAAAAAATTATCCAGGTTTTTTAAGTTAAGTATAATAAATATATTATGTTTACATTATATAAACAAGTTATCCACAACTGCTAAAAAATTTAAAAACATACAAAACCGTTGTACATTAAAGGATTTTTAAATTTAAAAAAAACAAAAATAAAATTTATCCACATTTTATGTGCAAAACTTGTGTATAACTTGGTTTAAAGAAAAAAACAGAATAATATGATGATAAATAAAGAAAAAAACAGGACAAAAATCATATTAAATATTGAGTTATTCACAGATTTATCCACAGACTGTGAATAATTATGTAGACTAGATTAAATTAATTTCTAATGTTTGTTTTATAATAATTTAAAAATAAATCTTTCTTCAATTAAATAATAGCAAATTCAAAGGTTTTTATCAATAATTAATTCTAATAATATATATTTATCTTAAACCCTTTATTTTCTTGACATTAATTGGTTTGATAAGCTATAATCTTAGTAGCTGTGCAAATAAATTTTAAAATAAAATAAATAAAAAATAAATTATAACTGAGGAGGTGCACCTGTTGAAGCAAACATATCAGCCAAAAAAGCGACATAGAAAAAAAGTTCATGGATTTCGTAAAAGAATGAGCAGTAAAGCGGGTAGAAATGTTTTGAAAAATAGACGTAAAAAAGGTAGAAAAATATTGTCAGCATAAAGGCCGCAAAAGGTGGCCTTTTTAAACATGTATTTTTGGAGGACACTATTTTTAATGAAGAAACAAGAAAGGCTTAAAAAAAAATATGAATTTAAAAAAGTTTATAAACTCGGAAACTCCTATGCAGACCGTTATTTAGTAATGTATTTATTACCTTCAAATCAAAAATATAACCGACTGGGTGTTTCAGTTAGCAAAAAAGTAGGGAAGAGTGTGATTCGTAATAGGGTTAAGCGTCTAATAAAAGAAGCCTTTCGTAAAAATGCCGGTAAGTTAGATAAAGGTTTTGATATAGTAATAATTGCTAGAGCGAGGTCAATTGAGGCTTGTTACGATGATATAAAAAGGTCTATTCTTAAACTGTGCAAAAAGGCAGGTATTTTAAAAGAATGAATATGCTTAAAAAAGTAATAATCTTTATTATAAAATTTTATCAAAAAATTATTTCCCCCTTTAAACCCTCCAGCTGTAGATTTAGACCTACCTGCTCTCAATATGTTTTAGAAGCAATCGAAAAATACGGGGTTATAAAAGGTGGATACATGGGTTTAAGAAGAATTTTAAAATGCCATCCCTTCCATCCTGGTGGATATGACCCTGTTAAGTGATAAACTTAAATATTTTAATTGAGCTCAAGGAGGGAGAGTTTAGTGATTGCGTACTTGGCCAATATAATGAAACAGGTCCTTGACTTTCTATTTGTTTATACAAAAAGTTATGGAATATCAATAATTCTTTTAACAATTTTCATAAAAGTCATACTTTTGCCTCTTACTTTTAAACAGATGCAGTCGATGAAAAAAATGCAGGAAATAGCTCCTTTACAAAAAAAGCTTCAAGAAAAGTATAAAAACGATAAAGAAAAACTTAATAAGGAAATAATGGAACTTTATAGAAAAAACAATGTAAATCCGGCTGCCGGATGTTTACCGCTTTTAATACAGTTTCCTTTTTTGATTGCTTTGTTCAGGTTATTACAGCAGTATGATTTTGGAGAGGCAGGTTTTTTGTGGATATCAAATTTAGGTGCTCCTGATACAACTTATATCTTACCAATCTTAGCTGGTTTGACAACTTATATTTCTTCTAAAATGGCATCGCCAGACAGTTCTCAACAAACTATGACGATTTTTATGTCTGTGTTTATCGCATGGATGAGCACTAGATTTGCGTCGGGTTTAGCTCTGTATTGGGTTGTTAGCAATATTTTTCAGTTATTACAGCAGATTTTTGTGACAAGGCCTTTTCCAAGAACGAAGGAGGAATCCAGTTAATTATGAAAGTAATTGAAAAAACCGGAAGGAGTGTTGAGGAGGCTGTTGAATCAGCTTTAAATGAGCTTAATGCAAAAAGAGAGGATGTTGAAATAGAAATACTGGAAGAGCCTAGTCGGGGTATTTTTGGCATATTATCTAAACCAGCAAGAGTAAAAGTTTATTTGAAACCTGATTTAGAAGATATTGCTTTCAGGTTTATCAGTAAAATATTAACAGCAATGAAGGTTAATGTAAGTATAGACTTGAAAAGGAAAGATAATCAGCTTTATATTAATCTTTTTGGCCCTAATTTAGGACTTTTAATTGGTAAAAGAGGTCAGACATTAGATGCTCTTCAATATTTAGTAAGTCTTGTAGTGAATAAGCATTCAAAAGACTACATCAGGGTAATAATAGATGGGGAGGGTTACAGAAAGCGCAGGGAAAAAACCTTAGAGAGACTTGCTTCTAAGCTTGCAAAAAAAGCAAAGCTTACAGGTAAAAAAATTGTTCTTGAACCTATGCCTCCACATGAACGGAGAATTATTCATACAGCTTTACAAAAAGATCCAAAGGTGTATACACATAGTGAAGGAGAAGAACCATTCAGAAAAGTAATTATTTCTCTTAAATGAGATTATTTTAAACTGCCTGCGCAAATTCCGATTGGACTTTGCGCATTTTAATTTTTTTATTTAACAATGTATTTTGACTATTTTTATGTAATAATGGCAAAATTTTATAAAAAGATTCGCAGGAGGTGACATAGATATGTTGGACGATACAATAGCTGCAATTTCAACTCCCTTAGGTGAAGGAGGAATTGGAATTGTAAGGATTAGTGGTAAAGACGCTTTGGGAATAGCTTCAAGAATATTTACCAGTGTTTCGGGAAAAGACATTAGGACTGTTGGTTCACATACAATCCATTATGGTTATATAAAAGACCCTAAAACAGGAAAAACAATTGATGAGGTCATGTTGAGTGTAATGTTATCCCCGAAGACTTATACCAAAGAAGACGTAGTAGAGATAAATTGCCACGGAGGTATTTTACCTTTAAAAAAGGTTTTAGAATTGGTTTTGGAATACGGAGCACGTTTAGCAGAACCTGGAGAATTTACAAAAAGGGCTTTTTTAAATGGCAGAATAGACCTTTCTCAAGCTGAAGCAGTAATTGATATTATAAGAGCAAAAACGGACATAGGATTATCTGTGGCGCTAAATCACTTGGGTGGTGGAATTTCTGATAAAATAAATCCATTGGAAGATAAACTTCTAAAAGTTTTAGCACATATTGAAGCTTCAATTGATTTTCCAGAACACGATATAGAAGAATTGACTGTTGAAGAAGTAAAAAAAGAACTCAATTATGCCATTACTGAGATTGAAAATATGTTAAAAACTGCCGAAAAAGGAAAAATACTAAGAGAAGGATTAAACACTATTATAGCAGGGAAACCAAATGTGGGCAAATCTTCTCTGTTAAATGCTCTGTTGAGAGAAAAAAAAGCTATTGTTACAGATATACCTGGAACTACAAGGGATGTTATTGAAGATTATGTAAACATAAGAGGCATTCCTTTAAAGATAATGGATACTGCAGGAATTAGAGAAACCAATGACCTTGTTGAGAGGATTGGAGTTGAACGCTCATTAGAACTCTTTGAAAAGGCTGAGCTTGTATTATTTGTTTTAGATGCATCTAAAAAATTCAGTAAAGAAGATGAGTTGATTGCTGAGAAAATCAAAAACAAAAACACTATAGTTTTGATAAACAAGACAGATTTACCTTTAAAACTTGAAGAATTAAAAGTTAAACAGATGTTTGAGGGAAAAAAGGTAATAAAAATTTCTGTTAAAGAAAACAGAGGGCTAGATGAACTAGAAACTGCAATTGAAAAAATGTTTTTAGCTGGCGAAATAGATTTTAATAATGACACTATAATTTCAAGTATTAGACATAAAAATTTGTTAAAGGAAGCAGAAAGAAGTATTAAGCAGGCGCTGTCTACTATAGATGCTAAAATGCCTTTAGATATAGTGTCTATAGATATAAATGAGGCATTAACACATTTAGGAGAAATAACTGGTAAGACAATAAGTGAAGATGTTATAGATAGAATTTTCCATGATTTTTGTATAGGTAAATAGGAGGGATTGTATTGTATTACGATGCAGGTGAATATGATATAGCTGTAATTGGAGCAGGCCATGCAGGCTGCGAAGCTGCTTTAGCGGGTGCAAGAATGGGGTTTAAGACTGTTGTTTTTACCATTAACATGGACAGCATAGCTTTAATGCCTTGCAATCCATCAGTAGGGGGCCCGGCTAAAGGGCATTTGGTAAGGGAAATTGATGCTTTAGGGGGAGAAATTGGTAAAAACATTGATAAAACCCTGATTCAAATCCGTTTGCTCAATACTGCAAAAGGCCCTGCAGTTCATGCCTTAAGGGCACAAGCGGATAAAACAGAATACCAAAGACAAATGAAATTTACTTTAGAGCAGCAGGAAAACTTAGATGTTAAACAAGCTGAAGTTGTCGAAATTGTAGAAAAAGGCGGTAAAGTCCACAGTGTTATAACTAATACTGGTGCTGTTTTTTATGTAAAAGCTGTTGTTTTAGCTACAGGGGTATATTTGAAGGGAAGGATAATAATAGGAGATGTTAACTACAGCGGCGGACCGAATGGAATTTTTGCTGCTAATCACCTTTCGCAAAGTTTAATAAAATTAGGTTTTAAACTTGGAAGGTTTAAAACCGGGACACCTCCAAGGATTGATCGAAGAACTGTGAATTTCTCAAAGATGATCAAACAGTCTGGTGATGAGAACGTACCAGGTTTTTCTTTCACTTCTGGATTATTAGACAGGCCAAATGTTCCATGTTGGCTGACTTATACCACTGAAGAAACTCATAGAATAATACGTGAAAATCTTCATCGCGCACCGCTTTTTAGGGGTGATATTAAAGGGACAGGCCCTCGATATTGTCCCTCAATCGAGGATAAAATAGTAAGATTTGCAAACAAACCAAGCCATCAGATATTTATTGAGCCAGAAGGTTTGATGACAAATGAAATGTATGTTCAGGGATTAAATACAAGCCTTCCTGAAGATGTTCAGTTAAAACTACTCCGCACAATTCCAGGCTTGGAAAAAGTTGAAATAATGCGACCAGGTTATGCTATTGAGTACGATTATGTTTTACCAACACAACTAAAACCAAGTCTGGAAACAAAGCTAATTAAAGGGCTTTTCATGGCTGGTCAGATAAATGGAACATCAGGTTATGAAGAGGCCGCTGCTCAGGGAATAATAGCCGGGATTAACGCAGCTTTAAGTATTAAAGGGGAAAAACCGTTTATACTTGATAGGTCTGAAGCTTATATAGGAGTGTTGATTGATGACCTTGTTACAAAATGTCCTGATGAACCTTATAGAATGATGACTTCCAGGTCAGAGTACCGTTTATTACTTAGACAGGATAATGCTGACCTGAGGCTGACTCAAAAAGGTTATGAACTTGGACTTGTAAGTGAAGAAACATACAAGAATTTTATTGAAAAGAAACGGAAAATTGAAGAAGAAATTAATAGATTGAAAGAGACAAAAGTTACCCCTAACAAGGATTTGCAGGAAAAGCTAAGACAGCTAGAAACATCAGAATTAAAAGCTCCTTCAAGCTTGTATGATTTATTAAAACGCCCGGAACTAAGTTATAAATCTTTAAGTGTAATTGATTTAAAAAGGCCTGATTTGTCTCGTGAAGTTATAGAACAAGTTGAAATCCAGATAAAGTATGAAGGATATATTAAACGCCAAATGCTGCAGGTAGAGCAGTTTAAAAAACTCGAAAACAAAAAAATTCCAGAAGACATAGATTATGATGCCATTAAGGGTTTAAGAAATGAAGCAAGGCAAAAGCTAAAGATGATTAAACCAGAATCAATTGGTCAGGCTATGAGGATATCAGGTGTAAATCCTGCGGATGTATCTATTATTCTTGTATATTTAGAACAGAGAAAGAGGCTGCGGGGGGAAGATTAGTGGATGAACTAAATATTATGGTAGAATCCGGATTGAATTTAGGCATAGAAATAAACTCACGAGATATTGAGAAGTTTTTGAAATACAAAAGAATTTTAAAACAATATAATAAAAAAGTAAATATAACTGCAATAACCAATGATATTGAAATAATAATAAAACATTTCATTGATTCTCTATCATGTTTTTTGATAGAAGATTTTTTTGACAGATGTTCTGTGATAGATGTCGGCAGTGGAGGAGGATTTCCTGGAATACCTATTAAGATAATAAAACCTTCTTTAAGACTAACCTGTTTAGATTCTTCTCTTAAGAGAGTTGAGTTTTTGAAAAAAGTAGTAGAAGAGTTAAATTTAGATGACGTTAACGTTATTCACGGAAGGGCAGAAGAAGTAGCTCATGAAAAATTATACAGAGAAATGTATGACAAAGTAGTGGCCAGGGCAGTTGCACATTTGAGAATTTTGGTGGAATATTGTATTCCTTTTTTAAAAACAGGAGGAAGTTTTATTTGTTTAAAAGGACCGGGAGCTTATAAAGAAATGGAAGAATCAGATAGAGCTATAAGGTTGTTAGGAGGAATAATTGATAAAAAGAAGGAATTTCAGCTCCCTTATTTAAACGAAAAACGTGTTTTAATTGTAATTAAAAAAATAAAAGAATGTCCTGAAAAATATCCCCGCAGACCCGGCTTGCCTTCAAAAAAACCTCTGTAAAATTATAAAAAGAAGGATATGTCTTTTTTGTATAGAAATAGTAATATATACCAGCAGATAATTTAAGGTGGTGAAAATGTGTTTCGGAGGAATAAAACCGAGATCATTAATATTAATTTGGAAAACATCCATCCAAATCCGAATCAGCCTAGAAAAAATTTTTCTGAAGAAGGGTTGCAGGAACTGGCTCAATCTATAAGTACTTATGGAGTTTTACAGCCGATTATTGTTAGAAGAAAGGCAAAAAACACTTTTGAAATTATAGCTGGAGAACGCAGGTGGCGAGCTGCAAAATTTGCTGGTTTAAGTAATATCCCTGCTATTATCAAGGACAGCCAGGATGAAGAGACTGCAGTAATGGCTATGATAGAAAATCTTCAAAGAGAGGACCTTAATTTTCTTGAAGAAGCTGAAGGATATCATAAACTTATAAACGATTATAATATCACACAAGAAGAGCTGGCAAATAAGGTAGGTAAAAGCCAGTCAACTATTGCAAACAAATTAAGATTGCTTAAACTTCCTGAAGAAGTTAAGAAAATTATTTCTCAAAAAAACCTCAGTGAACGTCATGCAAGAAGCCTGTTGAAAATACCAGAAAAAGAGATACAGTTGGAAGTGCTAAAACAGGTTTATGAAAAAGGGCTTAATGTAAGACAAACGGAGATACTTATTGAACGAATACTTGAAAGAGAACTTCAAAAAAACAAAAAGGAAAGATTAAAAAAAATCAAGAGGGCATATAAAGACATAAGGCTGTTCTTAAATTCTTTAAAGAAACTTGTTGAAAATATTCAACAGACAGGTTTGGACGCAAACTATAAAGCTACTGATAAAGGTGATCATGTAGAAGTAGTTGTCTATATACCTAAAAAATAGACGATTTATTACAAATGGTAAATGTGGCATGTGTCGAAATCTGGATATGCCACTTATTTTGTATGAACCTGTTTGCAGGTTTTATGTGTTTTTTTAGATTTAATGCAAGTTAATTTTTGTTTTGTTTTTTTGCTTTCATATTAACTGGTTTAACTTTTATTTCAAGCTTTTCTTTTTTGAACAGTTTTTTAAAACTGTTTACAGTTTTTTTAATAATTCCTATTTTTTCTTTTTGACCAAGGTCCTTAGAACTGGTTAATTTTAATTCTTCTTCCTTTAATGCTTTTTTTAGTGCCCTTACCAGCAGCTTATCCCTGTCTTTTTCAAAAAACTCTAATCTGTTTCTTGTAGTAGCTTCTTCTTCTATTAACCTTTTTACAACTTCTTTTAGTTCTTGTATCTCTTTGTTTAGCATTTTTACTTCTTCTTTTGAAACAGCAACTTTTTCAAAAGGGTCTTTTGGATTTGGATTTAATCGGTCTTTTATTTCCTTAATGGTTAGGCCCTGATTTTTTAATTTTATTATCACTTTCAGTTGTTCAATATTTTTATCTGTCCATAAACGTTCTTTTCTCTTGTTGTCGGCTCTTTTTATATTTAGATAATCAGGAAATTCTTTTTCCCAATAATACAAGGTATCTTTTGTAACATCAAGTTTTTCGCTGATTTCACCTGTTGTGTAATATTTTTGGTTCATAAAAACACCTCTTAAAAACAATATGCCAAATTATACCTAATTATTAATTCTAAAAAAATCCAAAATTTCCTTCCATTAGACAAAAAAATATAGACAAAAAAATATCTAAAAACAACATCAAAAACAGGAACTTCAAAATACATGGCGAAATTAATCAAAGTGTGATAAAAAATAAAACATGAGGTGATTACAATGTCTAAGGTTATCTCTGTTGCCAACCAAAAAGGAGGAGTTGGAAAGACTACTACTGCTGTGAATTTAGCTGCATGTTTAGCAAGCCTGGGCCAGAAAGTGTTGATTATAGATATAGACCCTCAAGGAAATACAACAAGCGGCTTAGGAATAGATAAAAAGAACATTAAAAATTCTATATATGATATTTTGATTAATGAAGAAGAAATATCAAATGTGATTATCAAAACAAAACACGATAATCTCTGGATTATTCCATCTAGCATCCAACTTGCCGGAGCTGAAATTGAGCTTGTTGCGGCAATTTCTCGTGAGCTTAAATTGAAACATGCATTAAAAGATGTTAGAGACAATTATGATTATATTATTATAGATTGTCCTCCTTCATTAGGTTTGTTAACTGTAAATGCTTTAACTTCAGCTGATACTGTATTGGTTCCTATACAATGTGAATACTATGCTCTGGAAGGTTTGAGCCAGCTTATGAATACTATTAATATTGTAAAAAAACATCTTAACCCTGACCTTCAGGTTGAAGGAGTTGTTTTAACTATGTTTGACGCCAGAACAAACCTATCAATTCAAGTTGTCGAAGAAGTAAAAAAATATTTCAGGAATAAAGTTTATAGAACAATAATACCAAGGAATGTAAGGTTAAGCGAAGCACCAAGCCATGGTGAGCCTATCATAACATATGACCCTAAATCTAGAGGGGCTGAGGTATATACTGAACTGGCAAAGGAAGTGATGGGAGATGAGTAAAAAGCGGCTCGGGAAAGGTTTGGGAGCACTTTTGCCGATAGATGAATTTGAGTCACAACAGCCGACTCAAATTAAAATAAGTAAAATTAGGCCAAATGAATTCCAGCCCAGAAAGGATTTTGATGAAGATAAATTAGATGAGCTTGCCGCATCTATAAAAGAACATGGAATTATACAGCCAATAGTAGTAAGGCCGAAAGATGGTTTTTATGAGATAGTTGCTGGCGAACGGCGCTGGAGAGCTGCTCAAAAAAACAAACTTGAGACTGTGCCAGCTATTGTAAAAGAGTTTTCTGATATTGAAATGATGCAAATAGCTCTTATAGAAAACCTTCAGAGAGAAGACTTAAATCCGATAGAAGAAGCGATGGCTTTCAAAACTTTAATGAATGAGTTTAATATGACCCAGGAAACCCTTTCTAAAAAGATAGGAAAAAGCCGATCTGTAATAGCTAACTCTATAAGACTTTTGAACCTTCCGAAAGAACTGCAGCTAATGCTTTCTAAAGGCCAATTAACAAGCGGTCATGCGAGGGCATTGTTGAGTATAGAAAACCCCGAGGAACAAATAAATCTCGCAAAACAAATTGTTGAAAACGGTTTAACTGTTAGAGATGTTGAAAAACTTGTAAAGAAACCAAAATCAGGTGATGTTAAATCTTTAAAACGAAGAATCAAAAAAAAGACGGACCCCGACTGTCTTCAAATCGAAGAAAAACTCAAACGTTTTTTAGGCACCCAAGTGAAAATAAGCAACAAAAAAAACCGTGGGAAAATAGAAATAGAATACTACGGAATCGAGGACTTAAACAGAATAATTGATATTATTATGGGACTAGATAAAGTTGATGAATTTTAAAATGTTTCACGTGAAACAAAAGTTATAAAGCTTAAATTGGCTTTCAATAACATAAAGGAGGATATACATGTTAGGAACCATAGTAAATGTTTTGTCGATTATTGCCGGATCATTCGTTGGTATAATTCTGAAAAAAGGGATACCTGATAGAGCAAAAACAACATTGATGCAAGTAATGGGGATAGTTGTTCTAATGATAGGAACAAGTATGGCGTTGAAAACTAAAAATGTTTTAGTGGTTCTAATAAGCCTGGTTTTAGGAGGAATAACAGGAGAGGCTTTGAATATTGAAAAGAAACTGAATCAGACAGCCGAGCTTTTCGAACAAAAGATAGGGGAAAAATCTGGAGATTTTGCAAAAGCATTTGTGTCCGCAAGTTTAGTATACTGTGTTGGGGCGATGGCGATTTTAGGATCGTTAGAAAGCGGTCTATCGGGCAATCATACAACTCTTTATGTGAAATCTGTTTTAGATGGAATAACCTCAATAATGTTTTCTTCAAGTATGGGTATAGGAGTAATGTTTTCGGCAATACCTGTATTTGTTTATCAGGGTACAATTACCCTTGGGGCATCAATTGTTAAAACTTTTTTGAATGATGATGTAATAAGGGAAATGACTGCAACAGGAGGGATACTAATCCTGGGTATAGGTTTAAACATACTAGAAATCAAAAATATCAGGGTGGCAAATCTTTTGCCAGCAGTGTTTATAGCAATCATCACAGCATTAATTGCCTTTTAAAAAAACATATAAAAATAAAAAAAAACAAAAACGCAAAACAGAAGCAGGAATTATAAAGTTTTAAGAAGAATATATTACTACTTAAATAATTTTGTTTGCCTAAAAGGTGGTGTTGCCATAAGTGGATCCAAAAAACCGAAAAAAAATTTATACCATTATGATTATTCCTCATTCTGAAAGATCAACCTTAACATTTAATATTCCGTTATGGTGTGTCCAGGTTATAGGTTTTATAACGGTAGGGATTGTAATAACTGCTCTAGTGTTTACAGGTTCTTATCACACCATGAAAGCTAAAGTTGCTCAACTTCAAAAAAAATACAATGATTATAAAATTCTCCGGGAGCAATTAGATTATTTTGCTGGTGAGACAGAAAAACTTCAAGAAAAAATGAAAATGCTTGAGAAACTGGATACAGATATTCGCAGTATCATGAAAAATGACCCGGCAATTGCTAAAATAAATAAAAAGATGGAAGAACGCCGAAGTGAAGCTGTTATGGCCTCAAGAGGGGGAAGCAATCGCTCAAATCGTTATATCACAGCGCAAGAGAAGATAGCTGAAAGTCTACAGATAATGTCTTTAGAAATGGAAAACAGGGAGTCAAGCCTTACTGAACTTAAATCTGCTGTGACAGAAAGGGAAGCCCGCCTGCAGGCAACTCCATCAATATGGCCGGTGAAAAACCCAAGGATTACATCAAAATACGGTTACCGGCGTTCTCCGTTTGGCTGGAGGCGAGAGTTTCATCATGGAATAGACCTTGCTACATATTATGGAGCGCCTATTTATGCTACTGCAGACGGTGTTGTCGTTTTTGCCGGTTGGAAAAGCGGATATGGAAGAACGATAATAATAAGTAATAAATATGGATTTACAACACTCTATGGTCATAACTCTAAAAACTTAGCCAAAAAAGGGGACATAGTCAAAAAAGGAGACCTAATTGCTAGGGTGGGTAATAGTGGAAGAAGTACTGGGCCGCATTTACATTATGAGGTACATGTTAATGGAAAATATGTCAATCCAATGGAATACCTGCCTTAATTAAATTTTTTAACATCTTGGAAAGGAGAGTTTAGATGTTTGGCAAAAAAAATGGAACTGCACCTCCTGCTGTAAATACTGACAAAGTAGATACAGTAATCGGAAAAGGCACAGAAATTAAAGGCACATTGAATGGAACCGGGGTATTAAGAATCGATGGAAAGGTTGAAGGTGAGATTAATATTAATGGAGATCTCGTGATTGGAGAAACAGGCAAAGTGATGGCTGATATCAATGCAAGACATGTAACCGCTGCTGGAGAAATCACAGGAAACATCTCAGCCGAAGGTAAGCTGGAAATAATTTCTACCGGAAAGGTATATGGTGATATTAATGTGATGCATCTTGTTATAAATGATGGCGCTGTTTTTGAAGGGAAGTGTGAAATGAATAAAAAATCTAATGAAAGCGAAGAAAAAAGAGGATAATAAAAATATGAGATGAGCAAAAAGGCTCTTTAAGCATTGGGGTGAGACAAAATTGTTCAAAGATAGATATGATGCAGCAAAGGAACTGGCAGATAAACTTATTAATTACTCTGGAGCAAATACTGTTGTTATTGGAATACCAAGAGGAGGTGCTGTAATAGCAAGCACAATAGCTGAAAAACTTGGATGTATCTGGGACCTTGTTATTCCAAGAAAAATTGGAGCACCATATAACAGTGAACTGGCTATTGGAGCTGTTGTTCAAGATGGAACTATATTATTAAATGAAAAGCTGATAAACAGTTTGGCAATCAGCAAAGAATATATTGAAAAAGAGAAAGAAAAACAGATGAAAGAGATTCAAAGAAGATTAGAAGTATATAGAGGTAATATGTCTTATCCAGAGCTAGAAGGGAAAACTGTAATTTTGGTAGATGACGGTATTGCTACAGGATTTACTGCCAAAGCTGCCTTAAAATCTCTTAACAAACAAAAACCTTTAAAACTAATATTAGCTGTTCCGGTATCTCCTCCTGAAACCGTTTATGAGCTTCAAAACTTTGTGGATGAAGTCATTTGTGTTTTGAAACCAGAAACATTTTACGCAGTGGGTCAGTTTTATGAAGATTTTTCTCAAACAACCGACGAGGAGGTAATATGCCTTTTTCAAAAACAGCATAAATCGAGTCTAAAGAGGAGATAATAAATATATATAAACAAACATCTGTTATGGAGGCGACCATATGACAAAAACAATAGCCATTGATGATTCTTTGACTTCTTTAAAAAAACGGTTGGAAAGAGAAGGCTATAAAATCGTAGATATGGATAAAACAAACTTGAAAAATGTTGATGCCGTTATTGTCAATAGCATTGATGACAACATTATGGGAATTCAAAACACGTATACTAAGTCTCCGGTTGTAAGTGCTGATGGCTTGGATCATGAGGAAGTAATAAGAGAACTAAAAAACAAGGGGCTTTAAATTCCGCAACCCGGCATTAAATCCGGGTTTTTTAATTTTTCATTAAAATTCTCAAACTGCGTGCAGCTCCTTTAGAAACTATTTTAGCCATATTCATTACTAAACCCAGCCGAGTATTCTGAAGTACAAGGTGTTCCATAAATCCGCCTACATTTACAACACCTGTAATATACATTTCGCCAACAGGTGGAAGGTTCTTTTTAACACCAGCACCAGGGCGAAGAGACCCTTCACCGATATTTACATATCCAATATGATCCATTCTGCCCAAACATGCATCAACCGCTAAAATAAAAGGGTTTTGATATTTGTTTTTAATAATGTTTAAGGTTTTTGTAAGATTAGCTGCATGTACAGGAGAATCAAGATTGCCGTAAATATTCAAATTTGGTATATTGCAGGCCGTCAATTCAGAACCTACGATAGGCCCAAAAGCATCACCTGTAGAGCGGTCGGTTCCTATACACACAATCACAATTGGCCTTGAATTATGATCCCATAGCTTTTCAAGAAAATTATTAAAAGCATAGAAAAACTTATTTTCTGCATCACATTCACTTGTATCAATTTTAAATTCTTTTTTGACCCTTATAATTTCCTTTACCGATGTTGGGAAAAATCCGTTCATCGACTTACCTCCAAGTAGATGTTTTCAAAGTAAGTTTTGCCTAAAAAATTAATATCTATACTCCAAAAGGTTTAATATAAGTTTTCATTAATTTATTCGTTAATTTATATGAAGTATTTAATAAATGTATTCCATTAATTATTTAAAAAAATTGTTAAAAGTTATAAAAACAGCTTCAACTTATGTGGAAACAGTAAGAAGTTTTTGCAAAAGTTAAGAGAATTAAATATAATATAAGAAAAAAAGAAATTATTGGCCCTTAACAAGGGGGTTAATCAATGAAAGGTTATAATTTTAATGCTCCTATAGTTATGGTTGTAAGTGGTGTTTTACTGATTCTTGTTATAGTGTTTCAGGTATTAACAACAGGTTCTATACCTTTAAATTCATTAAAAAATCAGCAAGTAAAACAGCATGTTAAAACATCACCTCTTGATGTGGATACTTTTCTTTCTTATGGTGACAAATGGGTAATATATAGAACTCTTGAAGGCATATCAGGCGAAAATCTAGAAACAGGTAAAACATGGAAATCAGAAATTTATCCTCCACAGAACAAGGTATGGACTGGTTCTAACGGTTTTGCAGTAATGGAAAATGATTGTATTACGGCCTTCAGCTTTAAAGGAGACAAAATTTGGTCATATACTGTAAAACATAAACTCAGCAAATTTTTCGGGCCAGTTGATGGTTTTGCTTTGTTAGAAGAACAATCTGACCAAGGAAGCAGAGTGATCGCCATTGATCCTAAAGGGGAAACATTATGGGAGTTTCCTTTGGATAATTTAAAACTAATTACGGCAGGTATGTTACCAGATAAAACGTTCGTGTTAAGCCTTTTAGAATTAAATAACAGTATAGAAAGCAAGATTTTAAAATTTAATGAAAAAGGCGAATTGCTGTGGGCACTTGGATTGGCAGAAGCTATAGTGCCTTTTATCGGAGTACATGAAAAAGGAATAGCAGCTTTGGAATCCAATCGAATTATCAGTATCTCACAAGACGGAAAAATAACAAAAGAGATAGTGCTCGAATCGATTATCAGGAGAGCTGCTTTTTCAAAAACAGGTTTAATTGGGGTAAGTTTTAATAAAGCAGCAAGAAGCAGTATTTTAAAAACAAAAAAGCGAAATGTTATAGAACTTTATGACCTGAATGGCAATAAAAAATGGGGATTTGAACTTGAAAATGAAGTAAAAGGCATAGAGTTTGGTAAAGAAAAACCTATGATAATTACATATACGGAAAATGAAATTTTTGGTATATCTGAACAGGGAGCTCTGCTCTGGGAAATTCCTTTAGATGAAAAAATTGATAAGATATATGTTTCCGGAGAAGGCTTACCCGCAGTTTTAAAAACATCAAAAAAATTGTTGTTATTGAATTATAAGGGGGAGCCGAAATGAATTGGTTAGATATTGTTATCATAGTAATACTGTTAATTAATATAGTTAAAGGTCTTCAAAGTGGATTTATTACTGCTTTTTTTGGGTTATCCGGGATGATTGCCTCAGTTTTTACGGCTCTTTTTTACCATAACCGTGTATCACTGTATTTAAATTCAAATTATGACCTTATCGGTAAAATAAAAAAGTTTCTGGAGTCTAAACTTACAATTCCTTTAGAAACTGCAGGAACTCATTTAAATGATATGGCTCAAAGCCAGCTCCAACAAACCATATCTAATTTAAGCTTGCCTGATCCTTTAAAAAACCTGCTTGTTAAAAACGCAGATGCTGCCAATATAAACTTTTTTGGAGGCATGGCAACTGTAGGAAATTATGTAACAACATTTGTTTCAAATATGGTTGTAAACATCATATCTTTTATGATAGTATTTATGGCGGTAAAGTTGATGTTTTCTATTATAAGCCTTTTTCTGGATCGTTTGGTACAGAGGGAAGGAATGGGTTTTTATAATCGGTTAGCTGGCCTTGGCTTTGGTGCCATAAAAGGAGTAATAATAATTATGATATTTGCAACTGTTTTAACACCTGTTATTACTGTTGTTCCTGCAGAGAATATAAACAAAGCTGTTGAAACTTCTAGAATGTTTAAGTTTTTTTACATCTACAATTTTATTCCCGCACTTCTCTCAAGGTTTATAACCTGAGAATATAAAATGATGTATCAGCATAAAAAAGGAGGCCAAGCTTTATGAATAAACAGATAGATGCTCGCGGTCTTTCATGCCCCCAACCTGTAATAATCACCAAAAAAGCTCTTGAAGAAATAAAAAGTGGTAGAATAACAACAATCGTTGATAACGAGGTTGCCAGAGACAATGTCACAAAACTTGCTAAAAGTCTGGATTGTAGAGTTGATATTCATGAACAAAACGGGGAGTATTATATAAACATCGAAAAAGGACACGACATTTCCTTAGAAGAACCTTTAATGGAAACTGATGACACATTAATCATTCTGATTTCCAGTGATGAACTTGGTGATGGGAGTGAACGTTTAGGCAGGATACTGCAAAAGAGTTTTTTATATTCTCTTACAGAGGCAGAAAAATTACCAAAGACGCTGTTGTTTATAAATGGAGGTGTAAAATTAACAACTGAAGGTTCTGATGTTATAGACAGTTTAAAAGAGCTTCAAAGACGCGGAGTAGAAATACTCTCCTGCGGCACATGTCTGGATTATTTTAATCTTAAGGATAAACTCTTAATAGGAAGTATAACTAATATGTACACGATAGTTGAAAAACTCACTAATGCTAAAAAGGTAATAACTCTATAAAATTCTGAATCAATATTAAAGAAACGGGGGAGGTAGCTCCGTGTTTTCTGAAAGGCTGTTGAAATGGCTCGAATCTATTGACGGCTCTTACTGGGCAAATTTGAGCATAAAGCTGCTTGATGGAGCAATTAAAATAGCAGCAGTAGTTATTGCATCAAAATTAACATTGAAGTTCGGCTATGTTATAATTGATAGAATCTTAAACCCTGACAAAAAAGACAAAAGGTTTTACATTGACGAAAAAAAAGCGATGACTTTAAGTCCCCTTTTAAAAAGCCTTTTGAGATATGTGGTTGATTTTGTGGCTGTTGTTACTATACTCAAGATTTTACATATACCAACTGAATCAATTATTGCTACTGCAGGTATAGGCGGCCTGGCTATCGGATTTGGCGCACAGAACCTTGTAAGGGATGTTATAACCGGGTTCTTTATAATTTTTGAAGACCAATTTGCCGTAGGAGACTATATTAATACAGCTGGAATTTCCGGAATTGTTGAGGAAATGGGCCTTAGAGTCACAAAACTTCGCGATTTTAGCGGAGAACTTCATATTGTTCCGAACGGTGAAATAACCAAAGTAACAAATCATACCAGGGGGAACATGAGGGCACTGGTGGATGTTTCCATAGCCTATGAAGAGGATATTGATAGGTCTATTGAAGTTTTAAAAAGGGTGTGTGAAGAGTTTGCAAAAACCAGGGAAGACATTGTTGAAGGCCCTACAGTTCTTGGTGTTAATGAACTTGGCAGTTCTGAAGTAGTTATAAGAATTATAGCAAAAACTCTTCCTATGCAGCAGTGGTCAGTAGAAAGGGAATTGAGAAAACGTATAAAAAAAGAGCTCGATAAAGAAGGAATAGAAATTCCATATCCCCATACAGTTATTATTCATAAAAAGACATAGAGAAAAATTATTTATTGTCGCAAGACCATAGGAGGTGTTGAGTTGTGAAATTTAACATCGGTGATGTAGTTAAGTTAAAAAAGACACATCCTTGTGGCGGAGATGAATGGGAAATCTACAGAGTTGGAATGGACTTCGGCATTAAGTGCCTGGGATGTGGTCGTAAGGTCATGATACCCAGGCCAAAGTTTGAAAAAAGTGTGAAAAAAATTATAAAAACTACAGCAGAAGAGGATTGATAAATTTTCTTGAAAAGTATAAGTCAAGGTGATATAATAAATAACCGAAATCCCTGCTCTATAATACTTTTGTATAGGGCCATAGACCGAAGGGAGGTGAAGAACATGAGAAGTTATGAAACCCTTTTCATTTTAAACCCTGATTTAGAGGATGAGACAATTTCCCAGTTAGTTGAGAAGTTTAAAAACGTTATTGAAGAAAACGGGGGTAGTATAACCGAACTTGATGAGTGGGGTCGAAGAAAACTCGCATATAAAGTGAAAAAGTTTACAGAGGGTTATTACATTTTAATTAAATTTAATGGTGAACCACGAACGGCTCAAGACCTCGAAAGGGTATTCAAAATCACGGATGGCGTGTTAAAGTATCTTATAGTTAGAGATGAAGAGATCGAGGTGAAATCATGAATAAAGTTGTGTTGATAGGGCGGCTAACAAGGGATCCGGAGCTTCGTTATACAGCTGGCGGTGGAGTTGCAGTAACAACTTTTACACTTGCAGTTGAACGTCCATTTACAAATCAGCAGGGCGAAAGGGAAGCGGATTTTATCAAGATTGTAACATGGCGCAAACTTGCTGAACTTTGTGCTAACAACTTAAATAAAGGCCGCTTGGTTGGAGTATCAGGCCGCCTGCAGGTGAGATCGTATGATACACAGGAAGGGTTAAGACGCTGGATAACTGAAGTGGTGGCTGATGAGGTGAAGTTCTTGGACAAACCAAAGGAAAACAGTGCAGCCGCTGATGAAGCTGATTACGATTATCAAGATGATTATTCCGAAGTTGACGGTGGCGAAGATGGTTTGCCGTTCTAGAAGGAGGGAAGACAGTGGCAAGACAAAGAGGAAGGAAAAACAAAAAAAAGGTATGTAATTTTTGTATGGATGGAATAGATAAGATTGATTATAAAGATGTTAACAGGTTAAGAAAATATATTACTGAGAGGGGCAAAATTTTGCCTCGTCGAATAACCGGTAACTGTGCAAGACATCAAAGACAGTTAACAGTAGCAATAAAAAGGGCAAGGAACATTGCGCTTTTGCCTTTTACTGCCGAATAAGAGAAGGGATTGGCCCTTCTTTTTTTTTACAATATTTTTGCTGGAGGATAATTAATCTTGATTGAAGAATATAATATTAAACTGAAAAGAGTTTGCTCAAACAAAGGAAGAACTGTTTAAAGAGGCAGATTAAAAAGGGGGAAGCCTTATGACGCATTTAAATAATAATAGGGGAATGGATATTACAAAAAACATCAAAATGATTGAATGGCTAAAATCTGAACTTCTAAGTGCTACAGCTCATTTGTTCAAGTCATTGATAAACGGCAGTGAGGAAATGATACTTGATGCACTTTCAAATATAATAATAGTATGTTACCTGCTGGCAAAACGCTTGGGTTTGTCTTACTCTCGCATAGATTTAAACATGGAGAGCAAAATAATGATGAATATTAAACGGGGTCATGAAGCAGAGAAATGGTATGGTGATTTGTCAGATTTATATCAGTTTTTACGGGGAAACAGAGAGATATAAAAAAGGAGAGGATAAACATGGATGAATCTATAAAAACAAGGTCGCTAGTAGAAGGTGCGCTGCTTTCTGCTGTAACGATAATTCTCAGCATTGCAAGCCTCTATATTCCAGTTCTTGGGGTGTTTATTAGTTTCTTTTGGCCAGTACCCATAATACTGCTTGGCATCCGTCATGGCCTTAAAATAAGTATCTTGGCTACTGTAGTATCCGGACTTGTGGTTGCAATGCTTGCAGAACCCGTGCAGGCTTTTACTGTGATATTAGGATTTGGGCTTATAGGAGTTACTTTGGGTTATGCTTTGCGTAAGGACTTTTCGCCCGGTAAAACCCTGTTTGTTGGGAGTATTGCTTCATTGATATCTAAGGTTATTCTTGTAGGAATTACACTGGCAATATTGAACATAAATCCCATTACTCAGCAGGTAGATTTAATGAAAGAAGCTATTGACCATGCGGTAAAATTATACTCCTCTATGGGAATAGATGCAGACAGATTGGAAACGTTTAAAAAGTCTTTTAATCAAATGGCAGATATGATAGGCATCGTTATACCTGGGCTTTTTGTCATGGCTTCTGTGCTAGATACTTTTTTGAACTATACTATTGCACGCTTGGTATTAAATAGATTAGGACAGAAAATTGAAAATTTCCCGCCTTTAAAATACTGGCAAATGCCAACTTACACTGTAGCCCTTTTCCTTACAGGAATAATACTAATGATGTTTTACAACATATACAAAATAGACATTTTACGGTTTTTAGGAGTTAACCTTCAAATGGTGTTTTCATTTGTGTTTATTATTCAGGGCCTTGCACTGCTCAGCTACTTTCTTAATAAATTTAGGGTTTCAAAAGTGTTTAGGGTTATAATAATATTTTTGTTTTTTTTCAATCCCCTGTTTTCACAGCTGTTGCTCTGGGGAGGAATGCTTGATATCCTTTTTGATTTTAGGAAATTGAAAACTACAAGATAAAGCCAGGAGAGGTTTATATGGATAATAAAACAATAAAGAATTTTTTTAAGCGTGATACAAGAATGTACATGGCCATAATATTTTTTTTGGTTGTTTTACTTATATATTTCAACTGGCGCATGGCAATACTTGGTTTTGCTGTTTTATCAGGCCTTTTTTATTATAATTTATTGACTTCTCACAGACTGCGAAAAGAATGGAAGCACTATATTGAAAGCTTGATGACTACAGCTGATTCCGCGTCAAAAAGCGCTGTAGTTAACCTTCCCATTGGGATAGTTGTGTTGGACATAAACGGGCATATCCGCTGGTTTAACCCGTATTTCGGTAACATTTTGAAGCAGGAAAGCCTATTAGGTGAGGACATAAGAAAAAAACTACCTGAACTTGACCTTGATAAAACATTAAAACGACATGATGAGGGAATTCAAGAAATTCAGATTAATAACAGGATTTACAGGGTTTATGCAAAGGTGTTTAAAGGGCCGCAGTTCAATCAGCGCTTAAATTACTTTGCAGCCCTTTACTGGCAGGACATAACCGACTTTCGGCAGATCAAGGATGAATTAACAGATAAAAAAATTGTGATATCAATAATTCAGGTGGATAACTATGATGAGGTGATTCAAGCTACAGAAGAATCAAAAAGGCCTCAAGTTATAGCGGAAATAGAAAAGGCCATAGGTTTGTGGGCGCAGAAACATGAGGCAGGTTTAAAAAAATTTTCACAGGATAAGTTTTTGATGATTTTGGAACATAAACAGTTTAAAAAAATAGAAGAAGAGAGGTTTGCGGTTTTAGACCAATTTAGGGAGATTAAAGCGGGAAACACAATGCCTGTGACCTTAAGTATAGGTGTGGGCATAAATGGTAAACATCCACAAGAAACTTCGCATTTTGCCCACCGTGCCCTGGATCTGGCTTTAGGACGCGGCGGAGATCAAGCTGTTGTAAAAGATGGAGATAAGGTCTTGTTTTATGGGGGGAAAAGCAAAGCGATTGAAAAACGAACCCGAGTAAAAGCAAGGATAATTGCTCATGCGTTAAGGGAACTTATAGAAGGTTCATCAAAAGTTGTTGTTATTGGTCACAAGGTCCCTGACATGGATTCTTTGGGAGCAGCGGTGGGTGTTATAAAGGCAGCGCGAACCCTTGAAAAAGAAGCTTACCATGTTTTTGAAAACAAAAACCCATCTATTGAAATGGTACTGGAAAACCTTCAGCAGGATGAGTACTACAAGAAAACTCTAATAACAAAAGAACAGGCGTTAAGAATAATAAACCCGGAAACACTTTTAGTGGTAGTAGATACTCACCGTCCCAGTTTTGTTTCAACCCCTGAACTTCTTGAAAAAACTGAAAAAATTGTGGTAATAGATCATCACCGTCGAGGGCAAGAGTTTATAAAAAATCCCATGCTTATTTACTTAGAACCGTATGCCTCTTCGACCTGTGAATTAATTACTGAGATCCTTCAGTATCTCAAAGATGATTTAAAAATCAGCGAATTAGAAGCAAATGTAATGCTTGCAGGTATTGTAATGGATACCAAAAACTTTGCGTTTCATACAGGTGTTAGAACATTTGAAGCAGCTTCTTTTTTGCGAAGAGCCGGAGCAGATACAACATTTATCCACCGGTTATTTCAAGAAGATATGGAATCCATTGTTAACTGTATAGAGGTTGTCAAAAAGGCAGAGATATTATATGATAAAATTGCTGTATCATTATTTAACCAAAAAGCAAAAAATCCTGTGCTTTTGGCTGCTCAGGGAGCAAATGCCCTTTTAAATGTAAAGGGCATAACAGCTTCTTTTGTTATGTGTGAGGCAGATGATGGTGTTGTTATAAGCGGACGTTCATTAGGTGATATAAACGTTCAGGTGGTATTAGAGAGATTAGGGGGAGGCGGTCATTTAACCGTAGCCGGTGCTCAATTAAAGGGTGTATCGTCACAGGAAGCCATGGAAGACCTCAAACAGGCAATTAAAGAGTATATGGAGGAAGGTGAGGATTAATGAAGGTTATATTGAATGAAGATGTTAAAAAACTAGGCAAAAAAGGCGATGTTGTTGAAGTGGCAGAAGGCTATGGGCGAAACTACCTGATTCCCAGAGGCTTGGCTGTTCAGGCGACCGAAAGTAATATAGCTATACTCAAAGACCGAAAAAAAGCTCTAAAAAACAAGTACGAAGCAGAATTAAGAGAAGCCAAGGCCAAGGCTGATAAAATTAATGGCAAAAAAGTCATTATGAAAGCTAAAGCAGGAGACAAGGATAGACTTTTCGGTTCTGTTACAAGTAAAGACATTGCTGAAGCAATCAAAAAACAGTATAAATTAAATATAGACAAAAGAAAAATCGAGCTTGACAAACCTATTCGCGACTTAGGCAGTTATAAGGTTGGGGTTAAAATACATACCGAGGTCTCAGCCGTTGTTAATATTGAAGTTGTAAAAGAGTAGAGCTGACCTGAAGGGGGCATATGTTATGAAATCAATAATAGAAAGATACAAAAAAATAGCTAAAGTCAATTCCCTTAAAGAAAAACTGGACAACAAAGAACACTACCAGAGGCAGACTGATGCCCTTATTGATGTGCTTTCTAATATTTACGGCGAAGAGAAACTTGCTGAGAGAGCGAAAGAGCTAGATGTAATAAATGACATTCATTCACAAGATATATGTGTTAAAGTGGCTGCACTTCATAGCCTTGTATTCGGAGAAAAAAAGGACGAGCTTCCCGATTTAAAAGAAATTCCCAGATATGTTGATGATATAGAAGAAGAAATAGCTGATATATTAGCTAAACGTTCTGTGGAAATTCGAATAGAACGCCGGATTGCTGATAAACTACAGAAAAAACATGAAGATTATATTAAGGAAATCAGAAAACAGGTTATCAAGGAAGAAAGCGGATGTGAAAGCCCCGAAACACTCAGAAAATATGCCCAATTGGAAAAACTTGAAACAAAAAGCTTGTCTCGATCAGTTTTAGAAGTATTAAGGCCTTCAAGCCTTTCGGAGATAATTGGTCAGGATGAAGCCATACGGGCTCTTATATCAAAAATAGCATCACCCTATCCCCAACATGTTATAATTTACGGCCCGCCGGGTGTAGGGAAAACCACTGCGGCCAGATTAGTTCTTGAAGAATCAAAAAAGATTCCCTATACCCCTTTTGGTGTTGATGCCAAATTTGTGGAAGTTGACGGTGCTACCCTGAGATGGGACCCGAGGGAAGTGACAAATCCACTTTTGGGTTCTGTACATGACCCCATTTATCAAGGCGCCCGAAGGGACCTTGCTGACGGATCAATACCTGAACCTAAGACCGGACTGGTTACAGAAGCACACGGGGGCGTGCTCTTTATAGATGAAATAGGTGAAATGGATATAATGCTTCAGAACAAACTTCTCAAGGTATTAGAAGACAAACGTGTATATTTTGACTCTTCATATTATGACCCGGGAGCTGCAAACATACCTAAGTATATTAAAAAACTGTTTAGAGATGGAGCGCCGGCAGATTTTATATTAATAGCCGCTACAACCCGTCCCCCTTCAGGTATCAACCCTGCACTCCGCTCAAGGTGTGCGGAAATTTTTTTTAAACCCTTATACCCTGAAGAGATAAAACAAATAGTTGAACAGGCAGCCAAAAAGTTGAACGTTATTTTAGAACAAGGAGCAGCCGAATTTATAAGTCAGTATACTATTGAAGGTAGAAAAGCTGTAAACATTCTGGTAGATGCTTATGGATTAGTCAGGTACAACATGTTAAATAACGGTTTAAATAACGGTGAGGATGTCAACAAACCACTACGAATAACACAAAAAGACCTGAAAGATGTTATCCAGGTCAGCCGTTTAAACCAATGTTACAGCCTAAAAGCAAGCAACTCGTGGGAAGTAGGCAGGATATTTGGCTTGGGAGTTATCGGATTTATAGGTTCTCTTATAGAGTTTGAATCTGTAGCCTTCCCTGCTGTTAAAAAAGGCAGCGGTTCTATTCGGTTTAACGATACAGCAGGAAGCATGGCAAGGGATTCGCTGTTTAATGCGGCAACAGTAGCCAGAAGGTTGATAGGAACTCGCTTTAATGATTATGATATCCATGTAAACACAGTAGGCGGAGGCAACATTGATGGACCATCAGCAGGAGTTGCTATATTGCTTTCGATATTAAGCGCATTAAAAGGAATACCTATTCAACAAAACCTTGCGGTAACAGGCGAAATCTCCATACAGGGTAAAATCAAACCGGTTGGAGGGATTTTTGAAAAGATTTTCAGTGCGAAACAGGCCGGTATAAAAAGGGTAATAATACCAAGAGACAACCTTAAAGATTTACCTTCCGATCTTAGAGACATTGAGATAATACCAATTTCCGATGTTTTTGAGGCAGCAGACCTTGTTCTACAATCTTTGCTTTCTGAAACCAGTTGAATTATTTGAGGGGGGAAAAGTATGGATATCAGTCAGAGGGTTCCACCCCAAAACATTGAGGCAGAACAATCCGTCTTGGGTTCAATGCTTATTGAAAAAGAGGCGATTGTTTCAGCTGCCGAAATACTGACAGGAGATGACTTTTATAAAGAAGCCCATCAAAAAATATTTGAAACCATTGAGGAACTTTCCAACCGGGGGGAGCCGGTTGATTTAATAACTGTTGTCGAGGAATTAAGAAAAAAAAACCAGCTTGAATCTGTAGGTGGTATGACATATATAGCAAGTTTAGCCAACAGTGTTCCCACTGCAGCCAACGTTGAACATTATGCAAAAATTGTTAAAGAAAAATCCCTTTTAAGGAAACTCATATATGCTGCAACCAAAATGGCCAGTATGGGCTATGAGGGCAGCAGTGACATTGAAGAAATACTTGATGAAGCAGAACGATTAGTTTTTGAAATAGCCCAAAAACGTAGTGTAAGCGATTTTTATCCCATCAAAGACGTAATAATGCAGACATTTGACAGGATAGAACAGCTTTATAATAACAAGGGATCAATGACAGGGGTTCCCAGCGGTTTTCCCGATTTAGATAGATTAACCTCAGGTTTTCAGCCATCTGACCTGATTCTTATAGCTGCAAGGCCATCAATGGGGAAAACCAGTTTTGCGTTAAACATTAGCCAATATGCCGCTATAAGAGCAAAAGTTCCTGTGGCTATTTTTAGCCTTGAAATGTCAAAGGAACAGCTTGTCCAGCGAATGTTATGTGCTGAAGCAAATATAGACAGCCATAAACTGCGCAGCGGCCAGCTGGAAGACGATGATTGGCCCCGCCTGGCCAGGGCTATGGGCCCACTTTCCGAAGCCGACATATTTATTGATGATACACCTGGTATTTCGGTTATGGAAATGAGAGCAAAAGCGAGACGGCTCAAAGCAGAAAAAGGCTTAGGGCTTATAGTTATTGATTATCTTCAGCTAATGCAGGGAAGGGGAAACACAGAAAACAGACAGCAGGAAATTTCAGAAATTTCCCGTTCTCTAAAAGCGCTTGCAAGAGAACTCAATGTGCCTGTAATAGCTCTGTCACAGTTGAGCCGTGCGCCTGAACAGAGACAGGACCATAAACCAATTTTAAGTGACCTTAGAGAATCGGGCAGTCAGGAACAGGATTCAGATGTGGTTATATTTTTATACAGGGATGAGTATTATAATCCAAATACCGACAAAAGAAACATAGCAGAGGTTATCATAGCAAAACAGAGAAACGGCCCCACCGGAGTAGTAGAACTGGTATGGCTTAAACAGTTTACTAAGTTTGCAAGTTTAGATAAATATCATTCACAACTTCAGGACCAGGTGGGATGAAGGCTGGCCCTTATCCTTGGCCAGCCAAACCTCAGCTTTTCTGTAAAGGTTAACTTGCCTTATTCCCCAGGATAAATCGAAAGATTTAACCTTTCACTGTTTCTAGTGTCATTCCTTTTTTTATAATCCAGATTATTCAGGCCTCTCAGATTTGGTGTAATATCCTCTCCGAATTCGAATCCAAAATCTAAATTATCAACACTAAATTTCTTGAGTTCCTCAGTTTTTTTCAAATTCAATTCCTCCCTTCAAGTAATGGGCTTTTTTTATTATCCCAATGTAACTCAGGATTTATACAAAAACCTTTTATGAAGGATTTTTGTGGCACACAGTGGAAATATTAATATAAAAACTTTGATGTTTTACTCATGTTTATTATAAAAATATAGGAGGCTTTTTATTATGATAATAGGGCTTGATATGGGAGGAACTAACGTAGATGCAGTTTTATTGTCTGAAGGCCGAATTAAAAAGACGATAAAATCAGTTACCGATCATGAAAATATTTTTGAATCAATCAAAAAACCGCTGGATGAAATCATGGAAGGTGAAGACATAAAAAATATTAAAAAAATAGTTCTCAGCACAACAATTTCAACAAATGCAATAGTTGAAGGCAAAACTGAGGAAGTAGGAATGGTTTTGGAATGTGGGCCGGGGATGAACCCTCAATTTTTTAAGCCCTTGGCCGATATATGTTTTGTTTCAGGTTACATAGACCATCGGGGGAGGGAAGCTTTTCCTTTAAATTCAGAGGAAATCAGACAGGCAAAAGAAACGTTTAAAAAAAAGGGATTGAAAAATTTAGGAGTGGTAGGCAAATTTTCAGTACGCAATCCAGATCATGAAAAAACAATGTATAAGATTTTAAAAGACAAAGAAAATGTTGTAACAATGGGCCATACCCTTTCAGGAATGTTGAATTTTTCAAGGAGAGTTTATTCAACGTATTTGAATTCGGCTGTTTATTCTCATTTTGCAAGATTTAAAAACAGCGTAGAGGCATATTTTTTGAAGAAAGGCATAAAAGCTCCGGCTTATGTTTTAAAAGCTGATGGGGGCACACTTAGCCTCGAGTCATCATCAAAATTCCCTGTAGAAACTATATTATCCGGCCCTTCAGCCAGTATCATAGGTGCTCTTGCATTAAACCATGTGGATTCAGATGGAATAATCCTTGACATAGGCGGTACAACGACGGATATTGCGGTTCTGTCTGACGGCGTGCCCCTTTTTGAACCCCAGGGGATAGAAATAAACGGCATGAAGACACTTGTTAGGGGGCTCTTCAGCCGTTCAATCGGTATTGGAGGAGACAGTTATGTCAGGTATGAAAACGGCGAAATCAAAATAGGACCTGAGCGAAGAGGCAAAGCTATGGCTTTTGGAGGGCAGTGGCTTACACTTACAGATGCCCTAATATCAGCGGGCAAAATAGACACAGGGTTAAAATCAAAGGCAGAAGAAGGCATAAAACTGATTGCCGAACAGATGGGTGTTTCCTTTGAAGAAGCAGTTAAAGCCATTTGTAAAAAAGCCTCAACCACCATCACAGACTACGTAAGAAAATTAATAAGAGAAATAAACAACAAACCTGTTTATACAATAAATGAATTGCTTTATGGAAAGAAAATACAGCCCCAAAAAGCTGTTATTATAGGCGGGCCGGCAAAAGCAATGTCTGAGCTTTTAGAAGACCAGTTGGGATTTCCCTGCATCGTGCCCGAGCATTTTGAAGTGGCAAACGCATATGGAGCAGCAAGAAGTAGAACAACTACAGATTTAACCCTTTTAGCAGACACCGCTTTGGGCATTTTAACAATAGGTGAAGAGGGAATAAAACAAAAAATACCTAAGAGGTTTGATGTCACACAAGCACATCAGATATTGATGGATGCTTTAAAACAGAAAGCTCTAAAACTTGGAGCAGATGAAAGAGACCTAGAACCGGAAATAGTTGAGGAGCAGAGTTTTAATGTTGTAAGAGGTTTTTATACAACAGGTAAAATAATCAGGTTGAAAGCACAAATAAGACCTGTGATAAAACCTGAGTAAAGTTTTCGATACTGTATAAAATTTAGGGAGGTAACGTCATGTTGAAGGCTAAAAACCGAATGGGCTTGGTGTTTTTTCCTGCTTATGACTGGGCCATTAGCCCCACACACCCTGAAAGGGAAGAGAGGCTGTTATATACCCAGGACCAGGTATTAGAGGAAGGCCTTTTGGACATAGATGGGATAACTGAATATAAACCTGATATTGCTTCAATAGAAGATGTAGAACGTGTTCATATATGTGTTCCTGATGTGAAAAGCCGAATAACGGACTCTCACCTGATATCAGCAGGAGGCGCTATAGCCTGTGGAGATGCATTTATGAAGGGAGAAGTCGACAAAGCTTTTGCGCTGGTTAGGCCGCCCGGTCATCATGCACGCAGAATAGTTCATGGCGCCCGCGGGTTTTGCAATATAAACATTGAAGCTGTAATGATTGAAAAACTAAGAAAAAAATACGGAATAAGAAAAGTTGCAATTGTAGACACAGACTGCCATCACGGTGATGGTACTCAAGATATTTACTGGCATGACAGTGAAACCCTGTTTATTTCAATTCATCAAGACGGAAGGACACTTTATCCAGGCACAGGCTTTCCTTCTGAGCTGGGGGGACCGAACGCCGTTGGATACACTTTAAACGTTCCTCTCCCTCCACGCACATCTGACAAAGGCTTTCTTTATGTGATTGACAACCTTGTAAACCCTGTTTTAAAAGAGTTTCAGCCTGATTTGATAATCAATTCAGCAGGCCAAGACAATCACTACAGTGACCCGATAACAAACATGAATTTCTCCGCACAGGGGTATGCTGAACTTAACCACAGATTAAATCCAGATATCGCTGTGCTTGAGGGAGGTTATTCCATAGAAGACGCCCTGCCTTATGTTAATACTGGAATAATTCTAGCGATGGCGGGTCTTGACTACAGCATGGTTAAGGAGCCGGACTTTACGCCTGAAAGGTTTAAACAGCCTAAAGAAACAGATGAATATATAAAAAGGCTGTGTGAGCACCTGTATAACAAATGGAACAAGAGGGATATTATACGAAAAGAGCTTATTAAAGATAAAAAATACGTAAAACAGGACAGGTACGTATATTATGATACAGACGGCATATCTGAAGAGCAGAGGGAAATAACAAAGGTATGTGACGAATGTTCAGGGCTTTCTGTTGTTGAATCACGTTCAGACAGGGGTTATCATGTTACAGCAGTGATTATTCCGAGGAACGCCTGTCCTCGGTGTTATGAAGAAGGCCTTGAGGAGTATGAAAAAAAACTGAAAAACGGTAATCAGATGGTGTTTTTACAGGACAAAAAAAACGATGTCTTTTACAATAACAGAGGGTGAATAAAATCCGAATATTTAGGGCAAAAAAACAATTTTTATTCGGATTCTGATTGACAATATACATTCCATTTGTTATTATTAATGTGCAATTTAGAATGAGGTTAAATCTTCCGTATGAGAGGGACGAAGAATGAATAAATATGATGTGATTATAATAGGTGCCGGCCCAGCTGGTATTTTTGCAGCATTTGAATTGGTGGAAAAAAACCGGAATTTGAAGGTTTTAATTCTGGAAAAGGGCAGGGACATTGAAGAAAGAAAATGCCCTTCAAAAGAAGAAAAAGCTTCATGTTACCACTGCAAACCATGTTCTATAGTTAGCGGATGGGGCGGCGCAGGGGCTTTCAGCGATGGCAAACTAACTTTGACCACCGAATTTGGCGGATGGTTAAACGAATATTTACCCAAGAATAAAGTATATAATTTGATAGAGTATATGGACAGGATTTATCTGAGGTTTGGCGCTACAGAAATTGTTCACGGAACAGATATCAAGAAAATACGGAGCTTACAGCAAAAAGCAGCAACAGCAGATTTAAGACTTATTCCTGCCCGTGTAAAACACCTGGGAACTGATAAATGTTTTCATATACTTAAAGGTATGAGAAACTATCTGGCAAAAAGAACAGAAATTAGGACATCAACGGCAGTGGATAAGATTCTTGTTAAAGAAGGAAAGGCCGTTGGTGTTGTAACAGAAGACGGTATTGAATACCATGCAGATTATATAATTTGCGGACCGGGACGGGACGGAGCGGAATGGTTTACTGAAGAAGCTTCTCGTTTAGGGCTTGATATGACAAGCAATCCTGTTGACATCGGTGTAAGGGTTGAGGTTCCGGCTGTGGTTATGGAAGAGTTCACAGATATAATCTATGAATCAAAGCTGGTGTTTTATACAAAACTTTTTGATGATAGAGTTAGGACATTTTGTATGAATCCATATGGTGAAGTTGTTATGGAGAACAATAACGGTCTCATTACCGTTAACGGTCACAGCTATGCAGACAAAAAAACGGACAACACGAATTTCGCGCTTCTTGTCAGCAAAACCTTCACAAAACCGTTTAAACAACCTATTTCTTACGGCAAGTATATAGCAACCCTTGCAAACATGTTGGGTGGAGGATGCCTTGTTCAACGGCTGGGTGATCTCCTTGCCGGTCGCCGTTCTACCGAGGAACGTATACAGAGGGGGTTGGTGGAACCTACTTTAAAAGAAGCCACCCCGGGAGACCTTAGTTTAGTTTTCCCTTACAGGCATTTAAAGGATATTTTAGAGATGCTGCAGGCCATGGATAAAATCGCACCTGGTGTTTATTCAAGACACACTTTGCTTTATGGAGTTGAAGTGAAATTTTATTCATCCAGGCCACAATTAAGCCAGGAGCTTGAAACACAGGTAAAAAACCTGTTTGCCGTCGGAGATGGTGCGGGAGTAACCCGAGGCCTGGCCCAAGCTTCGGCATCAGGTGTTCTTGTGGCAAGGGAAATTCTCAAAAGAGCATAAAACTATAATTTAATTTAGGGGGTATTGCTATAATGTCATCAGTAGTAGTGGTGGGAACCCAATGGGGCGATGAAGGCAAAGGCCGGATAACAGATTTTCTGGCTTTAAAAGCAGATGTTGTGGTCCGCTACCAGGGGGGAAACAATGCAGGGCATACCGTAGAGGTAGGAGATAAGCGTTACAAGTTACATTTGATTCCTTCAGGCATACTTCATCCTGATAAATATAGTGTAATAGGCAACGGAGTGGTTATTGACCCTGAAGCGCTTGTTTCGGAAATTGAATCTTTAGAACAACAGGGTATTTCTGTGAAAAACCTGCTTATAAGCGATAGGGCTCATTTGATCATGCCTTATCACAAAACCCTTGACGAGATTTCAGAAGATGAAAAAGGAGAAGATAAAATAGGCACTACCCGGAAGGGAGTAGGCCCTGCATATATGGACAAAACTGTACGAGTAGGAATCCGTGTATGTGACCTTCTGGATAAAGAGATTTTTGAAGCAAAACTTGAATACAATCTTAAAGAGAAAAACCGCCTTCTTGAGAAAGTTTATGGTGTAAAAGGGTTTAAAAAGCAAGATATTTTAGAACCGTATTTGGAATATGCCGAAAAGCTGAAAGGATATGTTACCGATACTTCGGTATTTATTAATGAAGCGGCAAAACAGGGGAAAAAGCTGCTGTTTGAAGGTGCTCAGGGCACCCTTCTGGACATCGACCTGGGAACATACCCTTATGTGACTTCTTCTCACCCCATATCAGGTGGTGTGTGCATAGGTGCAGGAATCGGCCCTACTTTAATTCACAAGGTTGTCGGGGTTGTTAAAGCATATACCACAAGGGTAGGAAAAGGCCCATTCCCTACAGAATTGAATGATGAAACAGGTGATTTTATCAGAGAAAAGGGCTATGAATATGGTACAACTACCGGCAGACCGCGCCGCTGTGGATGGCTTGATACCGTAATAATTCGTTATGCAATACGTGTTAGCGGGCTCTCGACAATAGCTGTTACAAAACTGGATACCCTTGGAGGGCTTAAAAAGCTGAAGATTTGTACTGGTTATAAATACAAAGACAAAATAATAAAAGATTTCCCTGCAAGCCTAAAAGTTTTAGGGGAATGTGAGCCGATATATGAAGAAATGGATGGATGGGATGAGGATATTTCTGATATAAGAGAGTATAATAAACTACCTGAAAACGCCAGAAGATACCTTGAACGATTGAGTGAACTGTGTGATATAGATATATCATTGATATCCATAGGACCGAAACGTTCACAGGGAATAGTATTAAATTCTATATTTTAATTGACAGTACAATTACAATTTTCAAAAATTTGAAATTAAAAATTTTGGTGTTGACATATTGATTTAAATATAGTATCATAGATACCTGTGAGACGTAAGTGGGCCATTAGCTCAGTCGGTAGAGCACCTGACTTTTAATCAGGGTGTCGGAGGTTCGATTCCTCCATGGCTCACCATTATTGTGTGGCCCCTTGGTCAAGCGGTTAAGACACCGGCCTTTCACGCCGGTAACAGGGGTTCGAATCCCCTAGGGGTCACCATCATAAAATCAATATAAATAAAACTAAAACCGCTTAAATTCGTATAAATACGAAAGTGAGCGGTTTTTTGACTTGAAAAATAAAACAAAAACATGTATAATGAATAACAGAAAATAAAATAAAAAAGCATGTGCGGTAGTAGTTCAGGGGTAGAATGTCGGCTTCCCAAGCCGAAGATCGCGGGTTCGAATCCCGTCTACCGCTCCAAAAGAAATTACAGTGGTTTCGTAGAAGAAACCACTTTTGTTTTTTTTAGAATGAATACTTACCTGCTTAATATAATGTAAATATTAAATATAAATAATAAAGAAAATGAGAGGGCGGCAAGAAATGATAAAAATAATAAGCCGAAAACAGCTGTTTACATATTTACTTCTTACGGCTATTCTTATAACGTCTATTGGTGTCGGCATTTGGAAACTGCTACCGCAGCACGGCCCGGAAAACTGGCAGGTAGAAAAGCAAAAACAGCTTTTAGATAAAGTTTCAAGATACACAATTGATGCAGAATTTGAACCAACTGCCAAAACTGTTAAAGGGTTTCAAAAAGTCCATTATATTAACAATGAAGACACAGCTATTAATGAAGTTTTTTTTCATCTGTATCCTAATGCTTTTAAAGATGAAAACACCTTGCCTTTTTTTGAAGAGGAAATGATAAAAGCTTATCCGAACGGTTTTTCCCCGGGATATATAAATGTGTCCAATGTTAAGAGTGAAGGGGAATTTCTGAAAACAAAGGTTGATGGAACAATAATGAGAGTAACCCTGCCCAAAAAACTTTTTCCCGGTGAAGATACAGTAATTGATATGGAATTTATCGTAAAACTGCCTCCTGCATGTGGAAGATTTGGATATGGCGAAAACACTTTCAATTTAGGAAACTGGTATCCAGTTCTTGCAGTATATGATGATGAAGGATGGAACCTTGATCCATACTATTCCATAGGCGATCCTTTTTACAGTGATGTTGCATTATATGATGTAAGTCTAAAACTTCCTTCTTTTATGAAAGTCGCAGCAACAGGCCATGTTATAAAAAACAAAAGACAAAATGGTTTCAATTTGATAAGCTGGAAAACAGGTCTTGTAAGAGACTTTGCTATGATTATAAGCCCTAACTTTGAACTGGCTGAGAAAAAAGTTGATGGAGTATTAATAAAGTCATATTTCTTAAAGGAAACAGGGGACCAGGGCGCCCTGGATTATGCTGCAGATTCGATAAAATTCTTTTCAAAAACGTTTGGAAAATATCCATATAAAGAGTTTTCCGTTGCTGCGGCAGACTTTTTTATAGGAGGCATGGAATACCCTAACATTGTGTTTGTTGATAAAACTCTTTATGGAAATGAATTCCTTGAATATGTAGTGGTTCATGAAACAGCACATCAATGGTGGTACTCAATGGTGGGAAATGATGAAGTGGATGAGCCGTGGATAGACGAAGGTTTGACCGAATATTCCACATTGATGTATTATGAAAACAAATACGGCAAAGATGTAGAACAGAGTTTGTTTAGAGACATTATACAAAACAGGTATAAATTATATGAACTGAACAATCCCTCTGACACCAAAATCAACAAACCTATTTACAAGTTTAAAAAATGGCTTGATTATGACGCATTGGTATATGCAAGAGCTGCCTGGATGTTTGCTGATATGCGAAAACAGTTGGGAGACAAAGCTTTTAATAAGCTTTTGAAGAATTATTTCAGAGAATATATTTATAAAAACGTTTCATCAGCTCAATTTATTGAATTTGTAGAAAAAAACACCAACAGGAATTGGGATGAGTTTTTCAAAAGATGGCTTGATATTGAAAACATAAAGAAGCAAGGAGGACATAAAAGTTGAAGTTTCAACACGGTAAAGGCATCTTGTATGCAAGTACAGCCACAGTGTTTTTTGCAACTAGTCCCATTCTCACGCTTTTAATAAAAGGGATTTCGCCCGGAGGCATAACATTTATGAGGATGTTTTTAGGTGCAGTCTTTGTTTTTATTCTTGCCAAACTAAAAAGAATAAATTTGTCCATTAATAAAAAAAATATAAAAAAATTTCTGCTTTATGGTTTTATAGCGGCCATGCACTTTTTGTTTTATATTTGGTCCCTTTTTTATACAAGCATAGCACATTCTCTAAGTATAGTTTATACAGCCCCTATCTTTGTAACATTGTTTGCATGGTTTTTTCTTAAAGAACCTATAAAAGTGTACAAGTTTGTAGGTATAGTGGTTGTCGTGATGGGAATTGCGATTTTGACCGGATTTGAGCCGGAGATAAACGTAAAATCGTTTATCGGGGATTTTATGGCCCTTATATCTGCTGTGTGCTTTGGCCTCTATTCTGTGGCTGGAAGAATGGAGAGGGAAAACTATCCTCTATTAAAATACGCTTTCTGGTTATATCTTTCTGCTTCAGCTTTTCTTTTTCCATTTGCATTGAACACCATTGAATTATCTGCGGTCAGGTCATCTATACTGCCTATTCTGCTTCTGGCATTGCTTCCAACAACATTAGGACATACATTATATAATGCAAGCTTAAGATATACTCATCCAACCTATGCTAACCTGATATCAACACAAGAGGTAACCGGAGGAATAATACTTGGCTATTTTGTTTTAGGTCAGATTCCAAGCATCAATTCTATAATAGGGTGTATTATTATGTTGATCGGTTTGGCAATTGTCCTGTTGAACAACATCCCAATTTATGGTAATATTAGGTCTGAGAAGGAAATTTAGCCAAACTAATAGAATATAGTGTATTGGAATAATATAGCGGAGAAAAGTGAAAGGAGTTAGGGGATGAGTCCAGAAGAGTATTCAAGCAAAAACAAAAAGAAAACATCAATTTGGATAATTGGTTTTGTTATAATACTTATCACAGCAGTTTCCGTAACGTTTTTTTACAATTCAACAGCCGCTTATGCTATTAAGGTAGAGAACAAATTAGTGGGTATAGTAAAGCAAAAACAGGATATCGAAAACGTCATAAACAAGCTGACAGCTGAAGCTGAAAACAAATACGGCAGAGAAGTAAAACCTCAACTGAACCTGACTTATGAAAAGATGAAGGGGTTTGATGTAGAAATTTCCACAGAGCAGCAGCTTGTAGAAAAACTCAAACCGTATTTTAATTATAAAGTTGAAGCAGTTAACATAATAGTTGATGGAAAAAGCATAGTGACGGTAAAAGATAAAGCTTCAGCACAAAAAGTGATTGAAGAAGTTAAAGAAACCTTTTCTGAAAAAAATGAAAATGTTAAGACAGAAAGCGTAGAAATTCAGGAAGATATTGAATTTGAACCGGTATTTGCTGACCCGGAAGACATAGTTCAGGAAGAAAAAGCGGTCAATATTCTGCTTAGAGGAACTGATGAAATAAAAGTCCATGAGGTTAAGAAGGGTGAATCATTATGGTTGATCGCACACAATAACCGAATGACTGTAAAAGACTTGAAAAAAGCTAATCCACAGGTGCAATCCGAAATCTTGCAAATCGGCCAAAAGCTTAATCTCGTAGTTCCAAAGCCGTATTTAAACGTTTTAACAGTTGAGGAAAAAACCTATAATCGTGCTATACCTTATACTACGAAAATTGAATATGACCGGAATATGTGGACATGGGAACAAAAAGTCAAACAAAGAGGAGTATACGGAACAAAAGAAGTTACAGCGAAAATTTATAAGGAAAACGGTAAAGAAATAAAACGTGAAATTATCGAAGAAAAGGTTTTAAAAGAACCGGTTGAACGAATACTAATCCGCGGAACCAAAGCCGCACCTTCAAGAGGCACCGGCAGGTTTATATGGCCTGCGACAGGAAGGATATCTTCTCCTTTCGGTCCTAGAGGCAGGGAGTTTCATACAGGTGTTGATATAGCCGCACCCTATAATACACCCATTAAAGCGGCTGACAGCGGAACTGTAACGTTTGCTGGCTGGCAGGGAGGATATGGCCGACTTGTTATAGTTTCACATGGCAACGGATTTGAAACGTATTATGCACATGCAAATAAAATCCTTGTTAAAGTAGGCGAAGCTGTTG
The DNA here is from genome assembly GCA_029982205.1 of Thermosediminibacterales bacterium. Taxonomy (GTDB): domain Bacteria; phylum Bacillota; class Thermosediminibacteria; order Koleobacterales; family JARRCM01; genus JARRCM01. Next base: position 33,954 of record JARRCM010000004.1, on the reverse strand, counting down.
AAAAAGGAGAACAAATTGCTTTAGTAGGAAGTTCAGGAAGAAGCACTGGACCACATCTGCACTTTGAGATACGAAAAAACGGAAAACCTCTAAATCCATTAAATTATTTTGAAAAATAGAGGACTCAGTCCTGATAAGGCTGGGTTCTTTTTTATTACAACCTCCCGGCAAATTGAAGCAGCAGAGCGGCCAAACCCGCCGCTACTAGAGGGCCTACAGGTATTCCCTTGAAAAAAGATGCCCCCAATATACTTCCGAAAACAAGTCCCACCATTACTTCAGGTTTGTCTTGAAGCAGCGATACTCCTTTGCTGCCGAGTATAGTGGCAAAGATGCCGATTAACAGCGCAATAAAGCCATCAACAGTAAAAACGGTTTTATATATTCTTTCAGTTGTAATCTCACCAGAGGCAAAAGGCAGCAGTGTCGCTGCCATGAGAAAAATTATACCTATGTCGAGGAAAATCCTCTGGTAGTTTGATGAAAACTTTATGAGATTACCGGCAATAAGGGAAAGCATTAAACCGGATGAACAGGCAACAAGCCGATTTTTACCTAAAATCCCCAGGATAAAAATCATAAAAAGGATTCTTAAAGGCTCTTTCATCAACAACACCTCAATAGATTTTATGTAAAAAAAGACAGAAAAAGAACCGGTATAGCCATGCACAAAACCAAGCAGTAAAAAATATTATATTAGAGATATTAACTAATCATAGGAGGTATGAAAAAAATGTATAACAAGCAAAAGATACTTGCCATCCTCCTGGGTTTAATAATTGTATTTGTAATCCTTGCAGGATGCACACAATCCAAAGCACCGGTCGGCGAGTCAAAAGTCCGTGCAGAAGAGACAGGCAGGGAAAAGATACGCATAGCACAACAGTTTGGCCTTGTGTATGCACCGCTGATGATCGCACAGGAAAAAGGTTTTTTTGAGAAATACGGCCTGGAAGTTGAGTGGAAGAGGTTTGGTTCCGGTGGGGCAGCCCGGGAGGCCCTTGCATCCGGAGAACTCGATGCAGCCTTTATGGGGATTCCGCCATTTTTGATTGGATGGGATAAAGGGGTTCCTGCAAAAGTAGCCGTAGGCTATGTAGTGTCACCGGTTTCGCTTGTTACATACAAATCTGAAATTAAATCACTTAAAGATTTTAAATCAGGAGATAAAATAGCTCTGCCTTCACCGGGAAGTATGCAGCATATACTTCTGGCTATGGCTGCTGAACGGGAACTTGGCAATGCAAACGCATTTGATGACATGTTAGTAGCACTTCCCCACCCGGATGGGTGTTCGGCCATGCTGGCAAAGAAAGATATCACTGCGCATTTCACAACACCGCCTTATCTTTTTGAAGAGCTCAGTCAACAAGGCTATAAGGAAGTTCTTACAGGTGCAGAGGCTTTCGGTCAGGAGTTCGGCTTCAATGTCGGCCTTGTCACTAAGGAATATCATGATAAACATCCCAGGGGGTATGCTTCTTTTGTTATGGGTGTGAGTGAAGCCATAACATGGATAAATCACCATAAAGAAGAGGCTGCTGAAATTCTAGCACCAGAGTTTAATATGCCAAAAGAAAAACTTTATAAATACATGACATGGCCCGGGTTAAATTATACTACGGCACCATATGGCCTTATAGGCTTTGCAGAGTTTATGAAAAAAGCAGGATATATTAGTAAACTTCCCCAAGACATTTCTGAAATAGCCTGGGAGAACATTTCGGCTTTTATTGGAATGAGAGAAGGAAGTCCCTCTATGATGGAACAGCTGCAACAAAGGAAATAGCCTTTAAGAAGTTTAGGAGGTAAAAGGCAATGAAAAAACTATTCCGTTACTGCCTTTTTGTAGCGAGTTTGATATTAATATGGGAATGTTTGGCAAGGTCAGGTATGTATCCGGAATATCTCTTTCCGTCGACGGGCAAAATATTTTATACTTTTATCCAAGACAGCAGTGAAATTCTGCTAAGGGCTAGATACTCCCTAACCCTTATATTTTTAGGTCTGGGTTCGGCTGTAGTGGGGGCGGTTATACTGGCCGGTGCATCTATAAGTTCAAAAATGGTTTCAGAAGCAGTAACAACACTTATGGCAATCATGCACCCCCTCCCTGGAATTGCACTTTTTCCCATTGCGCTTCTTTGGTTTGGGATTGGTAACAAACCTATTGTGATAATAATAGCGTTTTCCGCCCTCTGGCCTTTAATCGCAAACATATATAATGGGTTGAGGTCTGTGCCGGTTACACAGCTTGAAGCAGGGAAGATACTAGGCTTAAGCGGAAGCAGGTTGATATTTTCTGTCATGATTCCGGCTGCCCTTCCAAATATAATAACAGGTTTAAGGGTTGGCTGGGCCAGGGCATGGCAGGCTTTAGTTGCTGCCGAAATGGTGTTTGGGGCTTCCGGAGGTGAAGGAGGTCTCGGATGGCTGTTGTATAAAAGAAGGTTTATGATGCAGACACCTGGGGTATTTGCCGGACTGCTTATAATAATCATTATTGGAATAATAATGGAAAACGCTATACTTGCTACAGTAGAGAATCAGACAATAAGAAAATGGAAGACAACTATTGATTAAAGAAGGGGTGTGTTAGGTGGATATATTATTGGAAATAAAGAACCTTTCAAAGATTTATAAGACCCCAAAAAAAGATATTGTTGCACTAAATGATATAAATTTACAGGTTAAAGAAAAAGAATTTGTTACGGTCATAGGCCCGTCGGGCTGCGGAAAATCCACATTTCTTCGATGTATTGCAGGTCTCGAAAAACCTTCTAAAGGTGAAATTAGAATAAACGGCACCTGTGTGAAGTATCCGGGCAGGGACCGTATGATGGTTTTCCAGGGCTTAGACCAGCTGTTTCCCTGGCTGACCGTGCTCGATAACATTACCTATCCTTTAAAACTAGCCAAGAGAGGAAAAAATAAAGCTGAAAGAAAAGAGATTGCAAATTACTTCCTTAAACTTGTTTCCCTTGAAGGTGCAGGACATTTGTATCCATACCAGCTATCTGGAGGTATGAAACAGCGAGTGGCGATTGCCAGGGCTTTAAGCGTATGCCCAAAGGTTTTACTAATGGATGAGCCTTTCGGCAGTCTTGATGCACTTACAAGGGATAATCTCCAAAAACACCTTATCAAAATATGGAAAGAGACAGGAGTAACCATAATTTTTGTTACACACAACATTGAAGAGGCTGTGATTCTCTCTACCCGAATAGCTGTATTTAGCACCGGGGTAATAAAAGAAATTATAGAAAACCATCTTATATGGCCAAGAATTCCCGAAAACCCGAGCTTTGTAGCACAGTGGGAAAAAGTTTATTCGTTATTACAGGATAAAATTGAAAAAAAAGAAATTACAAATCCCTTGATTTCAGAAAGGAAGGTTAACCTGGCGTTTTAACCTTCCTTTTCTTCTTTCATTAAAACTTTTTCTCTTATGAAAAAAAATGCAGTCACTGCAACCATACCTACAATAACCGTTGATGTAATAAGGACCGGAACCCTTCCAAAGTTCTCAATAAAACCGTAAGCTGGAGGGCCGATGGCTACCCCGAAAAATCTGACCGAACCGTAAAGACAGGTAATAATTCCACGCCGCTTGGTAGAAGCTGAACTGGTAATAAGAGTATTAACCGGAGGTAATACACTCCCCACCCCTAACCCTAAAACAATAACCGCAACTAACATCCACCAAAAGCTATGGGAAAAACAAAAAGCCAACTGGCCAAGTGCGATTAATGCCAAACCGGTTATAATTACGGGTTTAAAAAAAGAGTTTTTTACTTTTTCAAGGACAAGCCCGAGGGAAAAAGAAACTATAGCCATTGCCAGAACCGGACCTGCTATAACAATTCCCTTTAAAAACCCTTTAATTTTAAACACTTCTTCAAGGACATCTGAATAATATGACAAAAGACCAAACAATACGAAAAGTGCTACCATACCAGAAAGAAAACAGGATGCCAGTGGGAAAGCTTTTTGCCTGAATATAGTTTTGATTGCATCAAGGTATTCGGAAGGATTTTGTTTTTGTAAATCTTTTGGGTCCTTTAAAACAAACCAAAGCACCAAACCGATGGGAATAGCCAGAATGCCATAAACAAAGAAAGGTGCGAACCAGCTTATTAATCCAGCTAGCGCCCCTGCAATTGGACTTATAACTTTTCCTAATCCGTTAGATGCCTCCAAAAGTCCCAGTGCCTTTGTCCTTTCTTTGGTTTTAAAAATATCACCTGTTAGTGCCATAGCCAGCTGGTATGTCCCTCCGGCCCCTATTCCCTGAATAACCCTTCCAATGAGTATCATGATATAAGGCTTTTCAAAAACCAGTGAAGAAATTCCTGCAACAAGTCCACCGAAGCCGTATACGGCAAGAGCAGGAGCCATAACTTTAACACGGCCAACCTGATCTGATAAAATCCCTGCAAATGGTATGATAATTCCTGCAGGTATAGAAAAAGCTGTTATTAATAAACCGACGTGAAACTGATCTGTTTTGAGAGCGGATTTAATGGCAGGTAGTACGGGAATTAACATTGAGTTTCCCAAAACCATAATAAATGGAACAAGGCAAAGTAAAGCCAATTCTAATTTAGTTTTACCCTTCACATGTATCAACTTCCTTTCAAAAATTATAATTCCCCTTTTTAATAAAAAAAAACATAAATTTAATTCCACAGAAATAGTATTTTTATTGAAATTTTAAAACCGGGGGGTTTATAAAATGGACAAATATGTCTTAGGAATGTCTGTTATCAGATTTTTATCAGCAGCTCTGGAGCTGACAGCAGCTTTGCTTTTTTTAAAACTGAACGACCTGAACTGGGCACTAAGGATAAACAGTTTTTTAGGATTAGTGGGACCATTGATATTTGCCGGAGTGGGTATCCTGGGTATTTATGGCCTGGCTGAACAGGAAATATCAATACATAAAATCCTTACGATTTTTGTAGGAGTGGTAATTGTATTAATAGGAACACTAAAATAGTTTAAAAACAATAGCGTTTATAGTAAAATTAAATCAGTAGAAGGGTTGGTTTATGCCGGATTTGACATCTTATCCATAGCGAACAATCATATCCTTGATTATGATTCAAATATAAGGAACAAAACCGTCAAAGCATAGTTCTTCTGCTGACAGTAAAAGAGAAAAAAATTATAGAAGTATCATTGATTCCAGTTTTTATAACCGAACACCAACCTCGACCTGTTCAGGGATATCAAGCTGAAAAGATTTTGGACAGGTTTATCAGTCTTTCGGATGAACTTGACACTAAGCTGGAAAAGATAGGGGATATGGCCAGAGTTGTAAAACTTGAGAGTAATTGAAAAGTTTAAAAGGAAAATCAAACATTGTAATATAACTGTAACATTTGCGTAACAGTTTATTAATAAATATTTTCTATACTAAAGATGGATCAAGACTATTAAACGTTTTTGATCCCCCCCTTTTAAATATATTTTTTCTTTATGCGGCTTTAAAGCCGCTTCTTTGTTTTATGGCTGCTTTTCATACCATTATTTATGAGATGAAACACTGGGACTTATGACTTATAATGTATAATAAAGTTTACAGGAATTTTTCCTTAAGAAGAATTTAATGCCTGTTTTGCAATAAGACACCAGTAGTTTTGGCTTTAAGGATTGAAGGAAATTAGATTTAGTTTATAGAAATAAATAAAAAAATTATCAAAAAAGGGTGATGCCTGTGAAACACAAGATTTTAGTTGTAGATGATGAAAAACCTATCGCCGAGATTTTAAAATACAACTTAGAAAAAGAAGGATATGAAGTGCTCCTGGCCTTTGATGGCGAGGATGCTGTCAAAAAAGCATACAACGAATCTCCTGACTTGGTGCTTTTAGATATAATGCTTCCGAAAATGGATGGATTTACTGTATGTAAAAATATTAGAGAAAGGTTGACTGTTCCCATAATTATGCTTACAGCAAAAGAGGAAGAAGTAGACAAAGTTTTGGGCCTGGAGATGGGAGCAGATGATTACATAACAAAACCTTTTAGCAACAGGGAACTCATTGCGCGTATAAAGGCAAACCTCAGAAGGGTCAACTTTTTTCACAATGCGGATAACGGGGATTCAAAAATTATTAAAAGCCGCAATCTTATAATAGACTTGTCGAAATATGAAGTAACTAAAGAGGGCAAGACTATAGATTTAACATTCCGAGAGTTCGAACTGCTTAAATACCTTGCATGCCAGGGAGGTCAGGTGTTTTCCAGGGAAACCCTTTTGGAGGAAGTTTGGGGTTATGAATATTATGGAGACATAAGAACTGTTGATGTGACTGTCCGCCGCTTAAGGGAAAAAATTGAAGACGATCCTAGCAATCCCGTATTTATTCAAACCAAACGAGGGGTAGGGTATTACTTCAATAAATAGAAATTTAGGAGTTGCCCATAGGAGGCAGATAAATGTTTAAGAGCATTCAATGGAAAATGGTTATAATATACCTGCTTTTGGTGCTTTTAGCTATGGAAGTTATAGGTGTTTATTTATTAAGATCCCTTGAACAGTATCATCTTGACAACCTCTCAGCTTATCTAGACAACCAGGCACAATTGATATCCGGATTTTTGGAACGATATCTTGCCAACACGGTGGATACCCAGCAAATTGATGACCTTATTCGTGAATTCGGCAACCGTATGGGTATGGAAATCAAAGATATCTTTGTTCTTGATAAGAACGGGATTGTTATAAGCTCGTCAAATATTGACACCACCCAAACAGGGAAAAGGATATTAACTCCTGAAGTTACTGAAGCACTTATGGGAGAAAAAGGAGAGGACATAAGAACAGATTTTGCTACAAAAAAAAGGTTTAAATACCTTGCATTTCCGGTTAAATCTGGAGAAAAAGTACTTGGAGTAATATATTTAGTTTCATCCCTTGAAAACATATATAACACACTTCAGGAAATAAAAGCGATACTTGTCATGGCAACAGTAATAGCTTTGTTTGTTACGGCAGTACTGGGATTTGCCCTTGCAAAAACCATTACGGGCCCTATTCAGGAGGTTACTTCCAAAGCCGCCAGCCTTGCGAGGGGAGATTTTGACCAGCTTATAGAAGTGAAATCAAATGATGAAATAGGTCAATTGACAGAGATGTTCAATTATCTTACCTTGAGACTTAAAGAAACCTTAGATGAAATATCTAACGAAAAGAGTAAGGTTGAAGCTATACTTGCATATATGGCTGATGGGATAATAGCCGTAAACAAAAATGATGAGATTATTCATATAAACCCGGCTGCCGAGCGCCTGCTTGACATAAATAGAGATGTAGTCGGTAAAAAGTTTTCTGCTCTGTTTTCAGATTATTTCAGAGACAATCCACTACAGTATTATATTGAGGATTCTAAAACCGAAAACCGTAAAGACCGTGAAGTTGTAATAAAACACGATTCATCTGTTTTGAGGGCACATTTTGCTCCTTTTAAAAACGAAAAGGGTGAAGTATCAGGAGTTGTTATAGTATTAAGAGATGTAACAGAACAAGAACGCCTTGAAAACATGCGGAAAGAATTTGTTGCCAATGTTTCACATGAAATAAAGACACCTATTACCACTATTAAAAGTTATGTAGAAACACTTTTGGCAGGAGCAATTGAAGAAAAGAATCTTGCTGAAAGGTTTTTAGAAGTAGTCAACAACGAGGCTGATCGGATGGCCAGGCTTGTCAGTGACCTTCTTCAACTTTCCAGACTGGATTATCAGCAGACACGCTGGGACAAAAAACTCTTATCGCTGGAACAAATAGTTGAAGACGTGTTAGTTAAACTTAATATGGAAATAAAACAGAAAAAAATGAACGTTTCAGTGAATTATTCTAAAAAACTTCCTAAAGTTCTTGGAGACCGGGATAGAATAGAACAGGTGATATTAAACATTGTTGGCAACGCATTAAAATACACGCCTGAAGGTGGAGATATAAAGATATCGATAGAAACCATAGACAAAGCGGTTTGTTTAAAAGTTCAGGATAACGGTATTGGTATTCCTAAAGAAGACCTTCCTCGTATATTTGAAAGATTTTATCGTGTTGATAAAGCAAGGTCGCGAGAATTGGGCGGGACAGGTCTCGGCCTTTCTATTGCTAAACAGATAATAGAAGCACATGGAGGGACAATAAACATAAACAGCGAATACGGTCACGGCACCGAAGTTGTTATAAACCTTCCGGGTGCCGATGATTGTTCTTCTTCGAGTGAAAGGGCTGACTTAAACTGATGATATTGTTACTCCTGATAAGAAGGAGAGAATATAGATGATTAATCGGGAGGATTTAAAAACTGTTATACTTATTTGCCTTGTTTTTTTGAGCATGTTCTTTACCTCAAAAATCTGGTTTCGGCTGCCTTTTTCCTGGAAGAATGCGGGGATGCCGGCACATACCGCTGATATCAATACTAAAGTGGATATATTAAACATTGTTTCTCCATCAAAGATTGTCGTCCACTTTAAAGGAAATCAGAAAACCGTAGTTTATCCAACACGGGATTTTTATGGGGATTTATGGAAAGAAGGGCAGCTGGCTTTGAGAACTTTTATAGAAAATATTAAGACATCAGACCCCGAGCGGTTCAAGGACTCTTCCGATACATATGTATATGACCAGCCAAGAATTGATTATGTTTTTCATCTTCAACTGGGGATAGACTTTTGGCAGGAGGCGCTGAGTCAAGAAACATATAAAGGGGCCTCCAAACCAGTCATAAAAGGCGTAACCCTTCTAGCAGAAAAGGATTCTGCGATTATAACAGATAATAAAGGAAAACACTACTCAATACCGATGGAAGGTTTGAACCGCCGCCTTGAAGGCTTGTTAAACGATTTGAAGAAAAGCAACCCTCCGGAATATACCCGGTTTAGTTACAGCAAAACCAGTATACCGATAAATCAAGACATATATGTTCCTGTTAATCCTATGGCTATAAAAGGGGCTGTCACAAACAGTGAGGTTATTGAGCCTGACAAGCTGGCTCGCCGGTTCTTTTCTGATATGAGTGTTGTACGCAAAATAGAGGAAAAAGACGGTGCAACGATTTACACAGACGGTATAAGCGGCTTACGAATTTACCCTGATGGAGCGGTAGAGTACAACCATACAATAACAGGAAAAGACACATCTGAAAACTCAATTTTTCGTTCATTGTCAACTGCTGTTCGTTTTATAACTCAGCATGGCGGATGGCCTATGGAAACATACCTCGATAAAATTAATACAGTTAGTATACAGGATAAAAGAGGTTATACCTTTGTGTTTTCTTCAAGGTTACGGGGGATGCCAATTGTTACTGATGAAAACGTCATTGAGGTTTCGGTGAGCCAGGGTAAAGTTAAAAACTATTTCAGGAGCGTAGTTTATCCTGCAACAGCGAATGTTTTAGAAGAAAAGATGATTTCAGCTCAGGAAGCCTTAGAACAGGTTTTAATTAATTTTAACTACTTGATAGGTTTAGAGAACGAGCAAGACAAAAAAATAGAAGATATATTCATGGCTTATTACAAAACTAAAGAAGACCAAACTTTAAAACCTGTATGGATAGTTAAAATAAGCAATTTTATAGTTTATGTAGATGCAGTAACCGGTGAAGTAACCACCGGCCGCAACTGATGGGAGGAATTTATAAATGGACTGGAAGAAGGCAAAAACCATTTTAATAATTGCCTTTATTTTTCTTGATGCTTTTTTGGGATACAATTTTTGGTTAAATATAAATCCAGAAGCGGATACAACGGTGGTTACTGACAGCCAAATACAGGAATCATGCCGTATTTTACAGGAAGCCGGTATTCTCATTGATACTAAACTTCCTGCAAAGGTTTTGCCGCAGCCTTTTCTAATGGTAAGTTACCAAAAAGTTGAACCTTCAAAAACAGCTTCAAGTTTTTTTGGAGAGTTAGGGAATGTAAAAGTTGAGAAAACCGAGGATTCAGTTATATACCGCAGGGATCAGGAACAGCTGATGGTAATGCATAACGGCATAATTTCTTATTTTAACAACAAAAGCGAAACCGCTGAAAAACAGCCCCTTGTTACAAAACAGGATGCCAAAAAGATTGCTGACAGTTTTATCAAAGCACATGGCGGTTTCCCGCCAAATGCCAGACATGACCGAACAATATACTACAATGAAAGCGATAGTTATCTTGTTGAGTATGTTCAGGAATATAAAGGAAAATTTCTGGCAAGCAGTTATATTGATGTATTGGTAACGCCTACAGGTGTGAAAAGTTACTATTCCAGCTGGTTGAAACCAATAGGATATTCTGGAAAGAGCAAACAGATAATTTCACCTGTTCAGGCTCTGCTTAAAATGATTGAAGTGCTTGAAGGAGTTAATAAGCCGATAACCATAACAGGACTGGAACTCGGTTATTATTCCCGTTATTACAACGCAGAAAAATGGCAGGCGGTTCCTGCATGGAGGATCGTTGTAGACAAAGATGAATATTATTACATAAACGGTTATACAGGCGAGCTAGAACAGTAACGAAATTAAATTGTGCAAGGTAATTTATGGAAAAAATCTCCTCTGTGCAGGAGATTTTTTTAAAATAGAGAATAAGAAATATATCATTATATATTATGTGTTATTCCAAATATGGCAAAAAAACTAGGAGGATCTAATAAGTTGAAAAAGTTAGTTATAAAAGGGGGTAACCCGTTAAAAGGCAAAATTCGAGTAAGCGGTGCAAAAAATGCTGCAGTGGCTGTAATCCCGGCTGCTCTACTGGCAGAAGGTGATGTTATCATCGAAAATCTCCCAATGATAAAAGATGTTTACAACTACTGCCATATACTCAACAAGATGGGGGTTAATCTGGAAATAAGCGAAACCGGGACAGTTACGCTGTTTAACGGTAAAAAAAATCTAAGTGAACCACCCTGTGATTTGGTAAAAAAATTCAGGGCGTCTTATTACTTGCTGGGTGTTTTGCTTGCAAAATACGGAGAAGCACAGGTTACTCTGCCCGGGGGATGTGATATTGGTTCAAGGCCCATAGATCAGCATATTAAAGGTTTTGAAGCAATGGGAGCACATGTTGAAATAGAACACGGTTTGGTAAAGGCCAAAGCTGAAAAACTGGTTGGAGCACAGATATATTTAGATGTGGTAAGTGTCGGTGCTACTATCAACATAATGCTTGCAGCAGTACGAGCTCAAGGGACCACGGTGATTGAAAATGCAGCCAAGGAGCCGCACATTGTTGATGTGGCAAATTTTCTTAATGCTATGGGTGCAAACGTAAAAGGTGCTGGTACAGATGTAATTAAAATTCGCGGAGTAGATAAACTCCACGGATGCACTCATACGGTAATTCCGGATCAGATAGAAGCAGGGACTTTTATGATATCTGCAGCGGCTACAGGGGGAGATGTTCTTATTGAAAATGTAATCACCAAACATCTCGACCCAATAACCGCAAAACTTATAGAAGCAGGCGCGCAAATTGAGGAAAACGGGGATTATATTAGGGTAAGTTTTAAGAGACGGCCTAAAGCAGTCAATGTAAAAACCCTGCCTTATCCGGGATTTCCTACTGATTTGCAACAGCCAATGACGGCGTTTCTTTCAACTGCTGAAGGGACAAGTATAATTACCGAGACAATCTGGGAAAACAGGTTCAAACATGTGGATGAGCTAAAACGTATGGGTGCTAAAATAAAGGTTGAAGGCCGTTCGGCTGTTATTGAAGGAGTTGAATCATTATCCGGCGCTTCCGTTCAGGCCACAGATTTAAGGGGCGGTGCAGCTATGATTGTTGCAGGGCTTATGGCTGAAGGGCGTACTGATATTTATGATATATACCATATAGACCGTGGATATCAGTATATAGAAGAAAAATATAAACAATTGGGAGCAAATATTAGCAGGGTAGAGGTTGAAAAGGAAACATATTACCTGGATAAAGTGGTGTGTAAGTAATCAATCACAACAGTTAGGCCATAAAAATATTTTAATATTTCTTTTTATGATAAACATAAATTTTTTATATTGATTTTTTTTACAAAAACATGTATCATGTATACATGATACAACAAAAGATTTTTCGGCCCCCCATTTTTAGTTTTGCTGCTGTCTTTTGACAGCAGTATTTTATTTTTGCATAAAAGAGGAAAATCACACGAAATCGTCGAAGTAAAATTACGATAACAAACTGAAAGGAATAAACTTGCAGTAGAGAGGAGAAACTACAATTGGAAGCAAAGGCTTGTGTACTAGCGAGCGGCAGCAGCGGTAATTGCATTTACATAGAAGCGGGAAACACTAAGGTTCTAATAGATGCAGGAATGAGCGGATGTAAGATTGCAAATTCGCTTATGAAATTAAATGTAAAACCAGATGAAATTGATGCTGTTCTTGTTACTCATGAACATTCTGACCATGTCAGAGGAGTAGGAGTTATATCACGACGTTATGACCTGCCGGTTTTTGCAAATGAAGCGACATGGAACTGCATGAAACCACAAATAGGAGACATAAAACTGAAAAACATAAAGTGTTTTGAGACAAATAAATGGTTTGAACTAAAAGGTCTTTATTTTAAGCCGTTTTCAATACCACATGATGCGGCAGAACCAGTAGGCTTTTGCGTTTATTGGAAAAATAGAAAAATAACTGTCGCTACAGATATAGGGCATATGAACAAATTTGTGTTTAACCAAATAAAAAAATCTGACCTTCTCATTTTAGAAGCTAATCATGATGTTGAAATGTTAAAATCAGGTTCTTATCCCTGGCACTTAAAACGCAGAATCATGGGAAAAAATGGGCATTTATCAAATGAAGAAGCAGCTAAAACCCTTGTAAACTTAGTTGGACTTGGAAACCAACAGGTACTGTTGGCCCATCTGAGCGCAGAAAACAACCGCCCTAAGCTGGCATATGAAACAATAAAGTCAGCTTTGGTTACAGAGGGAATACATCTTGAAAGGGATGTAAAAATTGGGCTTACCTTTAGAAACAGGCCCACAGCGCTTTATTACATATAAAACGATTAAAACGATATTTAGAAAACACAAAAAAGGAGAGGCTTAAAAATGAGTTATTACAGACAACCTGTGACGAAAAGCATAATAATAACGGCTTTAATTAGTGCAATAATCGGTGGAATCATTGGGGCATATATTGTTTCTGAACAGGAACACTCTCCCATAGAGCCTCGGGCCGAAAGCAGCCCTCAGTCCCCTGCGGATATTCCTCAAGGTGCAGCCAATTCTGTCATACCTGCAATTGCGAAAAAACTTACTCCTGCAGTAGTAGGTATTGCTACTGTAAAAGTAGATTATGACATATTCTTCAGGCCGATTGAAAGCAGATCTGTTGGTTCTGGTGTGATAGCAGACAAAGAGGGGCATATTCTGACAAACGACCATGTAGTTGGTGGAGCTGATAAAATTACAGTTTTATTGTCTGACGGCAGGACATATCCTGGTAAAAGGCTCTGGTCTGACCCTTCGCTTGACCTTGCAGTAGTTAAAATAGATGCACCAAATTTAACAATTGCACCGCTTGGCGATTCTGATAAAGTATCAGTAGGAGAGCTGGCAGTGGCTATTGGAAATCCTTTGGGTTTAAGGTTTCAAAGAACGGTAACTGCAGGTATCATAAGCGCTCTTGACCGGACACTTGTAGTAGCCGAAGGAGAAAGACAGACAATTATGCAAAACCTGATACAAACAGATGCTTCAATAAACCCGGGTAACAGCGGAGGCCCTCTGATTAATGCCGAAGGGCAGGTTATCGGTATAAATTCGGTTAAAGCATCGGAAGCTGAAGCTATGGGGTTTGCCATTCCCATAAATTTAGCAAAACCCATTATAAAAAGCATAATAAAACACGGTCGTTTTGTAAAACCCTGGTTGGGCATTTTGGGAATTGACCGTGAAATAGCATCATTTTATAACGCAAATATAAGGATTACACGGGGCATTTTTGTAGGAAAAGTTGAACCTGGAAGCCCTGCAGATAAAGCCGGCATACGCGAAGGAGATGTGATATTAGAAATAGAAGGGCAGCCTATAAACACTATGGCTAAGTTGCGGATGATCATATATAATTTAGGAGTCGGAGAAACGATAAATGTAAAAATACTAAGAGATAAAAAAGAAAAGAACATTAAACTGACCTTAGAAGAAATGCCTCCCGGAGAGGGGAGATAACAGTGTATGTGGTATGCCGTGAACATCTCGAACGTGCTATAGATGAGTTTGTTGAAATATACGAAATGCCCCCCGATATATATAAATTGGATCAAGTATCGTTTACCGATTGGGATGTGCCGTCAAAATGTAATTTTTGTGACAAGCCCCCTGGCTACCTGGTGGTGTGAATAAATGAATATTACGGTAATAGCTGTTGGAAAACTTAACAAACCATATTTAAAAAACGGCGTTGCGGACTTTGTAAAACGGCTGAGTAAATACTGCAGTTTAAACATAATTGAAGTCAAAGAAGAGAACAACAAAGAAAAAGATGAAATAATTAAGCAAAAAGAAGCAGAAAGGATATTCAAACACATAAATCCTCAAAGTTTGACAGTAGCCCTTGACTCATGTGGTGATTCCATGACTTCAGAAGATTTTGCTGCTTTTATTAACAAACAGGCTGTTTTCGGAACCAGCCATATAACATTCATCATCGGTGGCTCTGTTGGCCTTTCAAAAGACATAATAAAATCCTGCCAGAAAGTCATCTCATTTTCTAAAATGACCTTCCCACATCAACTTTTCCGGCTTATATTGTTGGAACAGATTTACAGAGCATTCAAAATTATTAAAGGTGAACCGTATCATAAGTAGTAGAGACTGAAGGATTTATTTTTGCCTATTACTTATCTTAAATAAAATTCCAAAAAATCGGGTGTAATTAGCTGAAAATAAATGTTATTTAAATTTTCGCATTTCTTGTTTTGCTTTAAGGCCTTATTTAAGCCAAAAAACGCTATAATGGGACTTGAAATTGGTTTGTTTTGGTTGTACAATTATTAGCACTGGCACTCATTCGTGTTGAGTGCTAACGAATTTATCGTGAATTAGGTTGAGTAAACCTCAGACTGACAGGTTGAGAAACACCTCTTAAAAGAACCTCTTATTAAAGAGAAGCATTTTAAGGGAGTGTATCTTTCCTGATCAAGAAAATATAAGACACATCAAAAAAATCCTGTAGGTGTTATACTAGTTGTTCATGTAAAGGGTGAAGCAAACACACTCCCGGTTATGCATCGGGAGTTTTTAGTTTTAAGGGGGGAAGGATATATGTGAAGAGGAAGCAGATAGAAAAACTTGCAAACAACAAAAAAGAACAAGACTATTATAATAATTTTAATTTAAAGGGGGAGGAATTGAAATGGGTAAAATAAATATAGCTATTGCAGGTGTAGGTAACTGTGCTAGTGCTTTGCTCCAGGGGATTGAAATGTACAAAAATTCGCCGGAAAACACAATTGGGCTTATGAATTATGACCTTGGCGGATACAAACCTGGAGACATCAACGTGGTAGCTGCGTTTGACGTGGACAAGCGCAAGGTAGGGAAGGAACTTAAGGAAGCGATCTTTGCAAAACCTAACTGCACTACCATTTTTTACAAAGAACTGCCGGACTATCACGTTAAGGTACATATGGGTCCTGTTCTGGATGGCGTATCTGAGCATATGGCTGATTTTGACGAAGACAAGACATTTGTTGTTGCTGATCAGGAACCTTGTGATGTAGTTAAAGTTTTGAAAGAAAGCGGTGCAGAAATACTCATCAACTACATGCCTGTAGGCTCAGAAAAAGCCGCTAGATTCTACGCCGAAGCATGTCTGGAGGCTAACGTAGGTTTTATAAACGCTATGCCGGTTTTTATAGCTTCTGATGAGGAGTGGGCTAGGAGATTTAAGGATAAAAACATTCCTATCATAGGGGATGATGTTAAAAGCCAGGTAGGGGCAACCATTGTCCATCGAACTTTAACAAAACTGTTTGAAAACCGCGGTGTGATTCTTGATCGGACTTACCAGCTGAATTTCGGAGGAAATACGGATTTCTTAAACATGCTTAACCGCAGCAGGCTTAAGTCTAAGAAAAAATCAAAAACCCAGTCTGTACAAGCAGAATTAAAGGTTTCTCTGGATGATAACAACATCCACATCGGACCCAGTGATTACATTCCATGGCTAAATGACAACAAAATTTGCCATATACGTATGGAGGGAAGGGGCTTCGGAAATGTGCCTCTAACATTGGATGTAAAACTTTCCGTAGAAGACTCGCCCAACAGCGGGGGTGTTATTATAGATGCTATAAGGTGCATGAAGCTGGCTCTCGATCGCAAGATCGGTGGTATCTTAACCTCAATTTCAGCTTTTACTATGAAATCACCGCCGGTTCAATACACCGATACCGAAGCCAAAAAAATGGTAGAGGAATTTATTGCCGGCAGGAGGGAACGATGATGCGGGCCGTTATCCTTGCTGCCGGCGAAGGAAAGAGGCTAAGGCATCATTTTAAAGCGCCTAAGCCTCTTGTGCGTTTATTGGGGCTTTCTTTAATTGAACGAAACATTCTTGCTTTGAAGGAATGCGGTATCAATGATTTTGTAATTATAACAGGTTGTTATTTTAGTGAAATACAGAGCCATCTCGGGAACGGAAACAAACTAGGAGTAAACATTACCTATTTACACAACCCGGAATGGGAACTTGGGAACGGTGTATCCGCATATACCTTTCAAAGAGAATACCGCCAGGGAGAAAAATTTGTTTTAATAATGTCTGATCACGTTTTTGAACTCAAGGCCATTAAAGCTTTTATTGCTGAAGCCAAAAAAATAAATGAAGGTGAAATTTTGCTGGCTGCTGACCGGCGCTTAAAAAACGTGTATGACCTGATGGAATGCACTAAAATTAAATTTGAGCAGGATTATGCATTGGAACTCGGAAAAGAGCTTCAAGATTTTAACGCCGTAGACTGCGGCCTGTTCTTATGCACCGGGGCGCTTTTAGAAGCCCTTTCTGACAAAATTTCTCAATGCCGCTATACTCTTACAGACGCAGTAAACATGCTGGCCTCAAAGCACAGGGTGAAACTGCATTTCATTAACGCTGCCTGGATAGATGTGGATGACCTGCCGAGCTACCGACACGCTGAAAAAATGGTTCTCCGGTCACTGGTACCTCCTAAAGACGGTTTTGTTTCCCGTGTTTTAAACCGCAAGGTCTCTCTATTGATAACAAAACTGTTTGCCAGAACGGGTATAACTCCGAATCAAGTAACTTTTGTTTCGTTTTTAATTTCAGCGGTTTCGGCTGTTTTTTTTGCTTTAGGATATCCGCTTTATGGAGGGATGTTAGCACAGGTAAGCTCAATTTTTGACGGGGTCGATGGAGAAATTGGCCGCCTTAAGTTTTTAAAAAGCAGTTATGGAGGGCTTTTGGATGCTGTTTTGGACCGATATGCAGATTTCTTAATTGTTATCGGTATGGCGTATTCATGGTATTCTAAGACAGAGAATACCGTGGTTCTGCTGGCCTGTGCCGCCGCTCTAACCGGGCTGCCAATGTCTATGCTGCTCAAGGAAAAATTTCATGCCTTGACCGGCAGGCCCTTTATACCTGAGTCCTATGACGGGATATTTCGTTACCTCCCGGCCAATCGCGACGGCAGAATGTTTATTATTATGCTGGGAGGTGTTTTGAACCTAGTTCCGGCTGCTTTATTCTTTCTTGCAGTCATAACTCATCTTCAGGCCCTGGTTCGGCTTTATAATATTCGCCAATTAATGTGAAGCTGCCGTTTTATCTGTTGGCTGGCCGTTTCTGTTGTTTTTGATTGTCTTATGAAGACAGGGTACAGCACGCCTCCTGGTGAAAACGTGATTATAAAGGTTGAAGTTTTCCAGAAGGGTCAGGGCTTCTTCGATATTATCCCCTAGTTCATCAAGTGAATGTGCATCAGAACCAACGGTAAAAACTTTAATACCTGCTTTAGCTGCCAATGAAATTATTTCCCTGGAAGGGTGAAACTCCTTTAATCCCCTGCGCCTGCTTGAAGTATTAATTTCCAGCCCGATTCCCTTTCGCGCCATTTCTTTAAAAATCGGTTCTATAACACCTCGATGAACTGTTAAAACATCAGGGCCGTAATGTTTAATTCCATACCTTCGATAAATATCTATGTGTGCTATTGAATCAAAAAGCCCTGATTTGACTGCTTCTTCTAGGGTTGTAAAGTAGTCGTCGCGTAATTTGGCAAGGTTTCGGGAACGAAAATACAGAGGGCTTTCCTTCATGGAAGAAATAGAAATGTTGTTAAGACGGTGGATAGCTCCAAGTACAAAATCAAAAGGATACTCTTTAACGATTTTTTCAATATCTTTTTCCAGCCCCTTTTTGTAACCTACTTCAATACCGGCTTTTACTTTAAGGTCTGATGCTTTAAAATCTTTTTCGGCCTGAACAATTTCATTAAAATAACTGTCCAGCCAGGTCAGGTCATGAGGTGAACAGTGCTGGATAGGATCTAATTCAAGATGAGTTGTAAAACAAATTTCAGTAAACCCTAATTCTAAAGCTCTAAGGCAGTAGTCATATATTTTTACCGGGGAGGCGTCTGTGGAATAGTCTGGATGAATGTGGTAGTCGGTTCTTGCAGATTTTGCCATGTTATCCCCCTTCTTTCTTTTAGATTTTTTACCTATATCTTTATTATAAAAAAGATTTTAGGAAGCCATAATATTTTGGTAATATTTCGATAATGTTTCGCCTTTGGATAGACTTCGTAATTTTGCATTGTTTTTACAGATTTATTTGGTTTTTGTTATCTTTTTATAAACTCGAAACGTATGATATAATATTAATGTTACAATTTCATTCAGTATAATATAAGGTAATATAAGGGGGGAGAACAATTGCCGAGACCGCCAAAATTTCGGCGGGTTGAATTTATTCCTGACGTAAACTATTTCAAACCTGCCGGCATACCGATGAGAGAACTTGAAGAAGTGGTTTTAACGATAGATGAACTGGAAGCCGTTCGATTGAAAGACCTTGAAGGCTTTGATCAGGAAGGCTGTGCAGAAAAGATGCAGGTCTCCCGCCCTACGTTTCAAAGGGTATTAGGTTCGGCAAGAGAAAAAATTGCAGAAGCCCTCGTAACGGGAAAAGCCATTCGGGTTGAAGGAGGAAAGTATCGCCTTGCCAAACGAAAATTCAGGTGTAAATCCTGTGACTATACGTTTGAGCTGCCGTTCGGCACAGGCAGGATAGGTGATATAACATGCCCCAAATGTAATAAAAAATAGGCATACAGAATCAAAAAAATTGAACAGCACACAAGATAGCCCTGCAGATAACATATTACGGTTGCGTATTAGAAACCGGAACTATAACCATAGTATTAAAAAACCTATTGGGGAGAATAATAAGCGTAACGATGCAAAACGACATACAATCCGATGCAATAATACATCCCGGCAAACACCCTTCAGCGTGACAAGCACTAAAATCAGCTCACATCGATGTTGTATAGCATCAAAAATGCTGCTTTTTCAAGGGTTGCTAAACATCTGTAAAACCGCGAGATTTATAGCTGCTGCTTTGATAGGCAGATTTTGCTTGCCTTGAGGAGGAGTTTTGCGTTGGCATGGGTTTTGCATAAAAAAATAAGCAAAATTATTAAAAAATAAAAACAGAGATTTTTAAACGGAGGGGAAAAAATGAAAGAAGTTGTAATTGCTAGTGCCGTGAGAACTCCAATAGGGACTTTTGGCGGAAGTTTGGCAACGGTTTCAGCGGTTGACCTTGGAAGCCTTGTTATTAAAGAGGCATTAAAAAGGGCCAAGGTTGAACCGGAAAAAGTGGATGAAGTGTTTATGGGCTGCGTGCTTCAAGCAGGATTAGGACAAAATGTGGCGAGACAGTGTGCAATTAAAGCAGGAATACCGATTGAGGTTCCTTCAATGACCATAAACAAGGTATGTGGTTCCGGTTTGAGATCCATCAGTCTGGCGTACCAGTCTATAGTATCAGGATTTAATGAAATAGTTGTAGCAGGCGGTACCGAAAACATGAGCCAAGCACCATTTCTTTTAAAGAACGCTCGATGGGGCTATAGAATGGGCCATGGTGAGCTGGTTGATGAAATGATTTTTGGAGGTTTGACAGATATTTTCAACGGTTACCATATGGGTATAACAGCAGAAAACGTTGCAGAAAAATACAACATCAGCAGGCAGGAACAGGATGAATTCGGTGTAATGAGCCAGAACAAGGCTGAAGCTGCCATAAAAGCTGGTAAGTTCAAAGACGAAATTGTTCCTGTTGAAATTCCTCAGCGCAAAGGCGATCCAAAGATATTTGACACAGACGAACATCCAAGGTTTGGAACAACGATTGAGAAAGTATCAAAACTAAAACCTGCCTTCAAGAAGGATGGAACCGTTACAGCAGGAAACGCATCAGGGATAAACGATGGAGCTGCTGCAGTAGTGGTAATGACAAAAGAAAAGGCAGAAGAGCTTGGAATAGAACCTCTCGCAACAATAGTAAGCTGGGGTTCGGGTGGAGTTGACCCGAGCGTTATGGGATTAGGCCCGATTCCTGCTACGAAAAAGGCTTTAGAAAGAGCAGGTTTGACCATTGAAGACATGGACCTTATAGAAGCAAATGAAGCCTTTGCTGCACAATCCATTGCCGTAGCAAGAGAACTGAATTTTGATATGGAAAAAGTAAACGTAAACGGTGGAGCAATTGCTTTAGGCCATCCTATAGGTGCCAGCGGAGCCAGAATTTTGGTTACTCTCTTGTATGAAATGAAAAAACGAAACGCCAAATACGGTCTTGCTACACTTTGCATAGGTGGCGGGATGGGTACTTCTTTGATCGTTAAACGATAAAAACACCTAACATAAATAACAATTATCTAACCTCGGATATTAAAATCCGGGGTTTTTTATGTGTTCAGTTTTGACTTTTTAAAGTTTATTGAATTAAAGTGAAGTTTATAATAAAATATTAAATAACATCTTGTGCCTGATATTAGCAAAAGGGAATCCTATGAAACTATCGAATATAGTTTAATAACCTGTTATATAAAAGAAGGTGGTAAAATGGGAAAAAACTTTGACCTTCCATCATCAGAAAACAAAATACAAAAATTTGAATGGGGTTATATTAAATGGTTGCATGAACCGAAGGACCTTCAAGTTGAGCGAATGAGTGCGGCTTTAGTGACTTTTTACCCCAGGAAAAAACAAGTAAAACACCTTCATGCAGGAGAAGAACAGATTATGTACGTTGTTTCTGGCAAGGGTTATCATAGATTAAACGGTGATGAACATCTGATTTCAAAAGGCATGGTGTTCCATTGCCCTCCATATTCAATACATGAAGTAGTTAATACAGAAGATGAGCCTTTAGAAATACTTCTTTTCTATTCACCATCAAAAGCCAGAAACCTTTCAAAATCTTTAACCCCGAGTTTGGAGAGGAATTCACTTTGCCTTGAGAAACTTGTGAATAAAGATGTGCTTTTTGAAACACAGGAAAGATATGCATCTGATCTTGGAATTTGCTTAGGGGTTTATGACAGTAACCATAAACCGATTACTTCAATAAGCAATCAACCTGGTTTTTGCCGAATAATGGAACAAAAAGGCAATAAAAATTGTCATTCAAACACGTTTTCATTAGATAATTTAACAAAAGAAAAGTTTTTTGTTTTTGAATGCTGTTGTAACCTAAAAGCTGTAGCAGTGCCTGTCTTTATAAACGGTTTTTTGGCTGGATATATAAAAAGTGGCCCCTTTATGATTAACTCTCCTGAGAAAAATGTTTTTGAAAAGATACAATCCGTTACAAAAACAAAAAAGGCACTTGATGAGTTTCGCAAATTAAGACCTGTTCCCAAGAGCAGAATATATGCTGTTGTTGAAGCACTTAACGAAATGAGTATATCAATAAGCGAAATTGTTAAAAAAGAATTTAGTGATAAAATTCAGATTGAGTATAAAGATTCAGTTTTGGAATATCCTTTAGACAAGGAAAAAGGCATCATTCAGAAAATAAAAGCAGGAGACAGGGAAGGAGCAGTTGAATTTGCAAAACAGTTTTTAAACGAACTTTTTGCTAATGGATATTCTTTAAGTCAAATCAAAGATGCTGTTGTTGAATTGCTTGCAGTGATTTTGAGAGTTATACCCGGTGATGTCGTTTCATTATCAGAAATAGACTCTTTAAGGAAAAAATACAGGAAAGAAATTTGGAACAGCAGTGACATAGAAAACCTTGCAAAGAGATTTTACAGCTATATATTAGATATTGCAGAATTGTGTAACGATAAACTTTTCTTTGAAGAGCGCAATGCGGTAATCGAAGCTATTGAGTGTATAAAGCGAAATTATAAACAAAAGCTTAGTCTGGAAATGGTCGCACAATCAGTTTATCTTAGCCCAAATTATTTTAGCTACCTGTTTAAAGAACAAACCGGGTATAATTTTATTGATTATCTTACAAATGTACGGCTTACGGAAGCCAAACGGCTTTTAAAATATACGAAAAAACCGATAAAAAAGATTTCTGAAGAAGTTGGATATAATGACCCAAGCTATTTTGGCATGGTTTTTAAAAGGGTTGTAGGCATGACTCCCGGCCAGTACCGCTGCAAATCGGCTGAAGAAAAACATAAAAAAAACATCCAGTGTGATATATAAACTTTTTTAAGCCTAAGAAGGATATTATTAGGCTTAAAAAAAGGAAAACTGGAAAAAATGTCGAATTGTTTCCTTATATAGAAAAATTAACCATAAACAGGGGGCTTATCTATGAAAAACAGTGATTCCGGTTTTCATGAGTTAAAATTAAACATTTTTTTTGTTTTGTTTTCACTGTTTTCAATATTTGTAGTGTATTTAATGCTACTTTTTACAGGGCATAATTTAGAACCGATTTATAAACCATTAATTTTATCAGCATGTATAATGGTAGTTATTAGTCTGTTTGTGTGTTATTTCATAAACAGGCCCATAAAGAAACTGTCTCGTGTTTTGAAAGAAGTGGCTAAAGGGGAACTTTCAAATGTTTTCAGAAACCAAGAAAAAGGATTGTTTGCTTTTTTAATTAATGGTTTTCAGCTAATATTTGAAAGCTTTTTTAGGATAATAGGCAGAATGCAGCAGGCTTCAGAAGAACTAAGCTATTTTGCCGATGGCCTTTATAAAAACACTGATACTGTAAACACAGCGACTCAGCAGATAGCAGCTTCAATTGAAGAAATTGCTCAGGGTGCAGCAGAACAGGCAGGGGCAGTCCAGCAGGCATCAGAACACATAAATGAACTTGCAAGGTTATCTGAACAAATTGTTGCTGAAGCCGATAAAAGCTCAAAAGAAACAGAAAAAATTGTAGAAAAGGTGTTTGAAGCCCGTAAAGTGCTTGATACCTTGATTGACAGCATCAAGGTTACATTTGATATCAGCAACCAAGCAGTAGACAGTATGAGGAATCTAAAAAATGAAACAGTACAGATTAGTGATTTTGTAAAGGTTGTGACAGATATAGCAGATCAAACCAACTTACTGGCCTTAAACGCGGCAATAGAGGCTGCTAGAGCGGGGGAACAGGGCCGCGGCTTTGCGGTAGTGGCGGCAGAAATACGTAAGCTTGCAGAACAGTCTGCCAGAGCGGCAAACCAGATAGAGGAACTAGCAAAAAAAATACAGACAGAATCTGAAGAAACAGTAATAAAGATAAATCAGGGTTCAGAAATGATTGAAAAAAACGTACAGGAGGGAGAAAATTCAAAAGCGTTTTTTGATGATATAGTTAAAAGGACAGAAGACATACAAAAATCAGTAAACCATATAAATCGGTTGTGTAGAGGCCAGGCAGAAAAGGTTAATTTGGTTATGGAGACTTCTGAGAGAATGGCGGCGGTTTCAGAACAGACAGCAGCTGGTGCCCAACAGGTTTCAGCAAGCAGCCAGCAGCAGAAAGCGTCCATAGAACAGCTTGTAGAAAAGTCCAGAAAACTTTCACAGATGTCCGAAGAACTTAAAAATATTTCGGGAGAATTCATATCAAACTATAAAGTCGAATCTGAATTTAAAAAAGCAATTTCCGAAGTCAAAGATATAATTCGAGAACTCGCAGGTCATACTGATATTATTTCGATGGATGCAAAAAAACAAAAAAACATCATTAAAAATTATACAAAAAAACATAAAAACATAGGCGCTATTTTTATTGTAGATTCTAACGGTGACCCGGTGAGTGTAAGCAAGGATATTCAGCTTGGCAACCTTGCCTTCAGACCGTGGTTTCAGGAAGCGATAAAAGGAAACATATTTGAGTCAAAACCGTATATTGCAATAGCCACAAATCGTATAAACATTACAGTTTCTGGCCCAATAAAAAATGAGGAAGGTACAATTGTAGGAGTTGTTGGAGCGACGGTTGAAATGTAACCAGCCTTAAACCTGTCGAGAGACAGGTGAATTTTATTTCAGGTTACATAAGGGGGTCATGGTTTTTGAAGTATAATGTTTATTTTTTGAAAAAACATATCTGGCTGTTAACCATAATGATGCTGTTTACACAGTTTTTTGGCATACCTGTAAGCAGGGCAGCGGGTGAACCGGTATTTGACCCTGATAATCCAGTATCCCCAAGTACAGGTTCTTCAGCTGGAGGTTATGAAGTCACAATAAAAGGCCAAAACTTCACTCCGGGAAACACTAAAGTTCTATTCGGCAGTGCAGAAGCAGAAATTGTGGCAAATGACGGCACTACACTAACAGTAGTGGTACCTGCCCGTAAAAATTTTGAAGGAGGCAGCACTCAGGCTGTTGATGTTACTATCACAAACGAAATAGGATCAAAAGTGTTGGATGATGGTTTCACATATACCCAGAGTGTGCCAACTATCGATACCGTAACCCCGGATAAAGGCACATCAGGCACAGAAATAACGATAGTCGGTAGTGATTTCATTGAAGGAGCTATTGTTGTTATAGGTGGAATTGACTCACAGAGAGTAACGTTTCTTGACTCTACGATCATTAAAGCTGTTGTGCCTGCAAACACCTCAGGAGACAAAAAAGTCACGGTAACAAACCCTGATGGTGGAACGGTTTCAATAGACGGAGCATTTTACTATGAAAAAAGCATTCCGGTTATTAACAAAATCGAACCTTCTAAAGGCCCTATTGGGGAGCAGACATCGATTACAATAACAGGTGATAATTTTGTAGAAGGCGCCACCACAATAACCATAGGTGACAAGCCTGCTACAGACGTTATGGTAGTGGACCAGACGACTATAACAGCCAAAACCCCCATTTATGATACCCTCGGGAAACGGCATGTTATAGTTACGGTTGATGGTGTTAACGCTATAAAGGAAAACGGGTTCGAATATATATCTAATCCCAAAATAACTTCTTTTACCCCCACCAGCGGCAGTGTTTTAGGCGGGACACAGTTGAGTATAAGCGGTTCGGGATTTTTAAGCGGAGCATCGGTTAAATTAGGGAATTTAAATGCTAAAGATGTACAGGTAAAAAATGATGGTTTAATCACATGCCTAACCCCTGCAACCAGCACGGAAGGCCCTGTTTCAATAACCGTCAGCAATCCGGATGGAGGGACTTTTACTACAACGGAAACCGAAGGCGGGCTTTTCGAGTACACAATAAGCCATCCCACAATAAACGCTCTAAGTGATTCACCACCCGGAGTTACACCATCAGAGGGCTCAGTTTTGGGAGGAGACCTTATAACAATTAACGGTTCGGGTTTTGAAAACGGAGTAAAGGTGTACATAGATAACAAACTGGCTTCTGATATAAACCGTTTTGATGATACAAAAATATATGTAAAAACACCACCTAATGATTCTATAGGCGCAAAAGACGTTAAAGTAGTCAACCCTGACGGAGGCAGTTATACTTTACATGACGGGTTCACATATACACGAAGTCAACCTGTCATTACAGGCATATCACCCACTCAGGCATCTACCACTTTACAACCGATTATTACCATTACCGGCAGTGATTTCAGACCCGGGGCAACAGTAAAAATAGGTACTAAATACACAACAGATGTTTTCGTGTCTTCAGACCAAACCACAATAAGCGCCAGGGTACCTGAAGGAGATGTAGGAGTATGGGATGTTACAGTTACTAATCCGGACAAAGGTGAGGCGGTATATAAAAGCTTTGAGTACGTTCCAAGCAGTCCCAGCATAACAGATGGTCCGGTAAATGTTTCAGTAGAGAGCCTAATCGGTGGAAAGGTTAATACCGGAACGACAGTTGGGGGCACGGAAATAAGGATTACAGGAAAAGAGTTTTCGTATAGCGCTCAAGTACTGATAGGAGATCGGCCTGCTACCGATATAGAGGTTCAGAAAGACTACGTCACAGGCATAACAACAATAACCGCTAAAACACCGCCCGGTGAAGTGGGAAGCCGAACTCTCATAATTAAAAACCCCGACGGTGAAACGGCAGCCGGAACATTTAAATATATAGTAACTCCCACAATCACAAGCATAACACCAAATGAAGGAACTACAGAAGGAGGAACGCTTGTAACCCTTACAGGAAGCGGGTTCAACACCGGAGCAGAAGGGGTGAAGGTTTTTGTTGGCGGAGCAGAAGCAGCAGATGTGACTGTTAAGTCCTCTACAGAGTTGACGTTTAAAACACCGATAAACTCAGATGGCATTAAAGATGTTGTTTTAATAAACATGGATGATGATAAAGGCAGCTATACGTTTAAGGATGGTTTTTCATACAAACTTCCGCCAAGCAACCCTATAATCCAGGAACTTTCTCCAACATCAGGCACTACAGAAGGCGGAACAGAAATAACCTTAAAAGGGAAAGATTTTCGCAGCGGCGCCCAGGTTAAAATCGGAGACAGTTTTGCTACAGATGTTCGTGTTGCAACAGTTGACGAGGGTGGCGAAACATATACCGTAATAACTGCGCTCACCCCATCTAATACAGCAGGTGAACACGAAGTCATGGTTATAAACTCTGATGGGAAAGCCGCCGTTTCCCCAACGCCTTTTACATATAAAATACCGGAAAAGGCTTTAGCAGTAACAAGCATCACGCCTAATTCCGGCCTTACCCAGGGAGGTACAGATGTAATCATAAGGGGTGCCAACTTCGTAAAACCTGAAGACCTGGGAGGAGGGATACAGCGAAGAACAAAAGTAACCATCGGTGGAAATGAAGCCACAGATGTTGTGGTATATGACGACCTTGAGAGAATTTCCGCTAAAACCCCCGGGGGAACCGAAGGTTTTCAGGACGTAATAGTTAAAATAGTTAAGGTTGATACCGCCACAGGCGATGAACTCGAAATTGAAGCTTCTGAAAAACTGGAAGGGGGATTTGAATACAAAATACCCCAGAGCCAACCGGATATAACGGGAATAGACCCGGGAACAGGCCCTTCAGCAGGAGGAACTGAAGTTCTAATAACAGGCCAGGATTTTATTAGCGATGCGGTAGTTTATTTTGGAGATAAGCCTGCCGCTTATACACAGGTCATGGATTCTGAACATATCCTTGCTATAACACCAAGCAGTATTAAGGTGGGAGCAGTAGATGTAAAAGTAAAAAACCCTGACGGCGGAGAAGCAATTCTTTACGATGGGTTTGTTTATAAAGGCAACATCCTTGTGGTTACAAGTATAACCCCTAACAGCGGTAATGTGCTCGGTCAAACATATGTCACATTAACAGGCGCAAACTTCATTGAAGGGACTAAAGTAACCATAGGCGGTGAGGCTGCAGCCGTAATAGATATTGATGCCACAACAATACATGCTTATACACCTGCCAATACACCTGGTACAAAAGATGTTGTTGTTTCAAACGAATATGGAAGCGCAACCCTGCCAAACAGTTTTATATATTATGTTCCGCAGAGCAATCCTGATATTAAGGATATGGATGGTGACGGCATGGTAGTATCGCCACAAGAGGGGACAGCTGCCGGAGGGGATGTAATATACATTGAGGGAGAAGATTTTCGCAGCGGTGCGGTAGTAACCATTGGAGGCATAGAAGCCCCGGAGGTTACGGTAGAAAACCCTAACAGGATAAAAGCGGTTACTCCAGCAGGGCTTCCCGGCTGGCGGGATATAGTAGTTACGAATACAGACGGAGGCACAGCTGTACTCGAAGACGGTTTTTTGTATATAAGCAATCCCATAATAAATAAAATTTACCCTGCTCGCGGCACCACCGCTGGAGAAACCCTTGTAACCATAGAAGGAGAAAACTTTGATTATGCTACAAAGGTTTATATAGACGGGATAGAAACCCCATACACACATGTTATCAATGAATCTCTAATAAAGATAAAAACTCCACCTCATTCAGCCGGAACCGTAGATTTAAAAATAGAAAACCCTGATGGCGGAATAAAGATACTTGAATACGGTTTTTATTATCGTGTGCCAAACACTGCCCCAATCATCTTTTCAGTAACACCTAATATAGGAAACATAGACGGGTCGACATTTATAACAGTACACGGAGACGACTTTAAAGATGACGCTGTGTTAATTATAGGTGAAAATTACGCTTCAGATGTTGGTGTCAAAGACCGTTTCACTATTACCGCTAAAACCCCGCCCGGGGAGATGGGCAAAGCAGATGTAATGGTTATAAACTCTGATGATACAGGCCAATTCATCTTGAAGGACGGGTTTGAATATAAGATACCTACAAGTGCTCCAACACTTTCTAAAATAGAACCCGATAAAGGAACCATATTTGGCGACACCGATGTTATACTTACGGGAACAGACTTTAGAGAAGGGGCTGAAGTGATAATCGGGGGCAATCCCGCAGTCGATGTAGAAGTAGTAAGCCCTATAAAGATAAGGGCAAAAACGCCCCCCGGTAAGCACGGGAAAGCCATGGTTACTGTAGTAAACCCTGATGGCGGTTCTGCTTCCATACCTGAGGGATTTGAATACATGGCGCCTACAACTCTTCCTGAGATAACAGATGTAACTCCGATTCAGGGAACGGTTTACGGCGGTACAATAATAAATATTACTGGTAGTGATTTCAGAGAAGAGGCCAAGGTTTATGTGGGAGGAGAACCTTCCCCAAAGGTTACTGTAATTGATTCTAACACGATTCAGGCAACCACCCCGCCAAACGATGCGGGAGAAGCAGAGGTATCTGTGGTAAACCCGGACACAGGTCTTGCGCGGTGGGACGGTCGGTTTACTTATATAGTTCCAACAAGCTGGCCTAAGATATCAAGCATCGGCCCCAACAAAGGCACAACAATGGGAGGTACTCGAATAACGATAACAGGAGAAGATTTCCGAAAAGGGGCAAAGGTATTGATAGGCGGTAGAGAAGCTGTAGTGGAAAGAATAGAAGATTCCCAGGGGGAGGAAGTCGATGGCGTTACTTCAACGATAGGTGTCAAAATAACTGCCGTAACACCACCCGGCAGCCCGGGGCAAGCAGATGTAGTGGTAGAAAACCCGGATACGGGCCTGTATACAAAAGAAAACGGGTTTGAGTACATTATAGTAGAAGAAAGCTCAATAAACATATCAAACATAAACCCAAACGTGGGAAGAACACAAGGAGGAACTCCGTTTGAAATAAAAGGGTCAGGTTTTGCAGGCGGGGCAAAAGTCTTTATCGGTGGGATTGAAGCCACAGGAGTAGTTGCGGTTGATGAAAACACCATCAGGGGCAGAACTCCTCCAAACACCCCGGGCGTTAAAGATGTAACGGTTCAAAACTCAGATGGTTCTACGGCAACCCTTGTGGGTGGATTCGAGTACATGGTGCCGGGAATAGAACCTAAAATAACTGCAATTGACCCCAATTCAGGCCCTACATACGGCGGAACAGAAGTAGTTATATATGGTGAACATTTTCAGGAAAACGCCATGGTTTATATAGGCGACAGCAGAGCAGATGTTTTATCCGTTGACTCGACACAGATTCGTGCTGTGACACCACCGGGAACTGAGGGCCCAAAAGATGTTATAGTTATAAATCCTGATACCGGTCTTGACCTTTTAGAAGAAGGTTTTACTTACAAGATATATCCATCAATAACCGGTATCGAACCGAATACAGGGTCAACCGAAGGCGGAACCCAGATTACCATAACAGGTACAGCTTTTGCTGATGGAGCGGTAGTAATCCTGGGCGATAAGGCAGCTGCGGAAGTAACAGTAATAAGTGATACAGTGATTAAAGCAGTTACACCTGCAAATGAAGCAGGGTATAAAGATGTAATAGTAATAAACAAAGACGGAGGGGAAGGGGTGTTGAAAAACGGTTTCTATTATAACCCCCCAAGGACAGCCCCAGACACGCCCGAAGGGTTCTACACACGGGAATATGATGACAGAACAATAAAACTTCATTGGGAAGCTGCAACACATGCAAACTACTACGAGGTTTATGCCCGCCGTTCAGGTGATGATGATTACCATTATATGGGGAAAACTGATAGGACAACGTTTTATGTAACAGATTTGCAGCCTGATACGAAATACTATTTCCGTATAAGGGCGGTAAATGAACTTGGAAAATCTGATTTTACGCACGGAGATTATGCTCGAACAGATGAAAGAGACTTTGAAGAAGATGTAAAGGAAGAAGAAATTATAACAGAAGGAAACGGATTGTTCATCAACATAAACAGCGAAGAAGCCCTTGAAAACGGACGGCTTGAAATAGATGAAAAATATAACCGTATAAACAGAACCGTAATAAACATGACGAATGATGTGATAGAAGACCTTAACACAGAACTTAGAATATCTTCAAAAGAATATGAGCTTTCCTTATCTGCATATATGATGAGAAAGAAAATCAGCAACCTTAACCTTAAAGAAAAGAAAGAAGCGGGAATACGCGTGATTATCCAAAAAACTGAAAAGAGAGAAAAAGAAAAAATGATTGCAGCACTGCCAAGAGGTTATAAACCTTTGTCTGACATATACACCCTTAAGCTTGAAAGACATGTGGGAAAAGAGGTTACTGATATTAATGACCTCAACTACTATAATCAATTCACTATTAATTTTGACTATCAAAAATACACGGGGTTAAACAAAAAACATCTTGGTTTATATAGATATGACCCGGAAAACAGGAAATGGGATAAAGTTACCGAATACAGCGGGTGGTATTACGGCAGCTTTACCGGGCAGATAATAAAACCCGGAAGTTATATGCTTGCGGCACATTAGACGATGTCTAGGGTGTGAAACACCGCAAGCCATGTATTGCAACAACAGGAGGTAGGTTTATGCGTGTTTACATAATGCTGTTTGTGATGTTTTTAATGGTATTTATAATCGCTGAAGGTGTCTTTGCAGAACTAGATGGCCCGGATTATTACGGGACTGCTTTTAGCCGGGCCTTGCTAAATAACATTGAATTTAAAGACATTAAGGGGCATTGGGCAAATATTTCCATACTAAGGATGGCTGCACAGAACATAGTAAAAGGATACAGCCCTGATTCCTTTAGGCCGGACAATTTCGTAACAAAAGAAGAAGCTATCGCAATGATAGTACGAATAATAGGAAAAGAAGACGAAGCACAAAAAATTGCATTGGCAGATCAAACGCAGAGCCCCTCTCTCCCGTATTCCCCCTGGGCTAAAGGCTATCTTTACCAGGCGGTATTGGAAAACATCATAACCCAGCATGAAATGGATACCGTTTCATGGAAAGACACGGCACAGCGGCAAGAAGTCGGCTACTGGGTAACCCGCGCGCTGAAACTGCCTCCTGTTTATGGAAAACAGATTCAGAAGATTTACGGTTTAAAAGACTGGAAAGAGTTTAACCCTGCTTACATTCCTTATCTTGAAAACGCCATTCAGCAGAAGATTATGGTGGGAACTGCGCCTGACACGTTTTCCCCTAATAGGCCCATTACCCGTGCTGAATATACAGCAGTTCTTGACAGGATTAACCACCGTTTTTTTAATAATAGGGGGCTTAAAGAGGTGAATGGTGAAATAACCTCTATAGAAAGTGAAGCAGGGGCAACCCCGGAAAACTACAGGGTTATTTACAAAGTTAGAGGATTGACGGGAGAACTCTTTGATATCATTACAGGCAGCTGGGAATCTTCCCACAGAGGCTTGATTGTATATAAAAACAACAGGTTGGGCGATGAATCACTTTTGTCTCCGGGTGATGAAATAAATTTTTTGATTGATAAAGATAACCAGGTCATATATTTAGAGGTGCGGCCCTATGAAAAAAAATCAGGGTGGGGTATAATTAAAGAACTTGACCTCAATCGTAACCAGCTGGTAATAGAAGACTATGAAGGAAAACTGACCAGGTATGATGTAATGCCGCAAGCTGCGGCATCCATCGACGGCATTTCAGCTTGTTTAGAAGATTTTCAAACCGGGCAGGAAATCGATTTTGAAACAACTAATGGAATAATTTCAAAACTTACTGGTTACTCAAACGCTGAACCGGGCTATATCCCTCCTGAAGGGCGTCTTAAACGGGGTAAAATCCAGAGTATAGACACAGAAGAAAGAACCATTACATTAGAGGATACAGCAGGAGAAGTGTTTGTGTTCAGCTATGGCTACTTCACTGAAATTACGAAAAACGGCAGCAGTGCAGATTTAAATGAACTAACGGTGGGAAGCCTGGTAAGCCTTTACTTTGATGACCCGTCAACCGATGAGATAACCAGAATACTTATAGAAGGAACAGGTGAAAAGGTAAAATCGATTTATAAAGGCAGGATAGATAGGGTCGCTTTAGCCTCAGATTTAATAGTATTAGGAGACATACAAAGCTATTTTTATGGTTCGTGGATTGATGAAGGGTATCAAAAAGACATAAAAATCTTCCCGAATTCAGAAATCTACTACAAAGGCCGGATTATCGGGCTTACAGAACTTGCCAGAAACCATAAAAACGACTATTTGTATATTGCAGTTTCTGAGGGGTATGGCGTGGAACGGGGAATAAAGGCAGTTGTTAAAACAGGAAACGAAATGGCTGATAACGGTGAAATCGAAGATGCTGAATGGTTTAAAGGAGAGCTGAAAGTCGGCAGTCAAAGGATAAACATAAATGAGGCATCGATAGTTGTTAAAAATGGCAGCCTTGTGGATTACACCGATTTAGCTGAAGATGAACACATATTTTATATAACAAATGATATTGAAGGAAACTATGTTACAACTGCTGCAATAGTAGATGACATATTCCCTCCCGGTTATGAAGTTTATAAAGGAAGCCTTGATGAGGTTAAAGGAGATGGCTTTGTTATAAACCGCTACAGTTTCTTAAGCAGCAACACATGGACAGAGAGGGAAGGCAGCAATGACTATAAAAGTTTCGGTTTTTCCGAAAACATGAGAGTATTAGATACAGCAAAACTTAACGAAAAATACATATCCAAAAAAGAATTTGCTGAAGACAGGTTTTATCATGAATATTACAACGATGAACTTTATATCATAGCCAAAAACGGAAGCGCGGTCGGCCTGAGCATCTGGCCTGATCCTATAGATGATGAAATCGTAAGTATCGGTAAAGTAGAAACAGTAGACAAACCGAATAAAAAGCTGACCCTGGTTAACATGAATGACTGGAACGAATTCAAGCAAAAATGGAATCCTTCACTTTCAACACTTGAGGTTTTAATGGAAAATGCGCTTGTACTAAAAGACGGGATGATAATAGATTTTGATGAGATTAAGGCTGGAGATGTTTTGTATTTGGTGAGAGATAACAATATAGGATTGGTTGCATATGTGAAAGAGTAGTTTGAACAATGCACCTAGCTGCGCAGCTGAAGGTTTTTGCCTGGCTTGAGAGATAATTAACATCATAAGAAGGTGATATATTTGAATAGAAACTACAAGT
>JARRCM010000027.1 GCA_029982205.1 Thermosediminibacterales bacterium | reverse complement strand
TAATCCGCACCATTTAGTGCGGATTTTTCGGTTTGTCGGCTTATTTACATACTAGAATGATGGAAGGTGGTTATATGTTATCGAAAATAGTAAAGAGGAAAGATATAGAGTTTTTGGCAACGAAAACCGTTATATTAAATAAAGATGGTATTATTGAAAAAATAAGCAGAGATATTATTTCACATTTGGGATTTTCAGAAGAGCAAATTGTTGGCAAGCACCTTTCCGAAGTGTTTCCTGACCTAAAAATCAATTTAAACGGAAAACAGAGCCATATTGAGAATTATAAAATAAATGACAGCAATTATGTGGTAAATATTATTCCCGTGATGCCTTCTGGCTATATATTAATTTTTTTGTCTGAAAGCGGTCTTAAAAAAATTTCAAAAATATATGAATTTGAAAGAGTAAATAAGGAACTAAATTCTATAATTGAGTCCTGTTATGACGGTATTTATGTTACCGATAATCAAGGAAATACGTTAAGATTGAATAAATCATTTGAACGTATAAGTGGGCTTTCAAAAGAGCAGCTTATAGGCAAGAATGTCATGGAATTGGTAAATCAAGGCATTTTAGCAGACTCAGCAACACATAAGGTTATTAAAACAAAACAGCCTGTGACAATTATACAAAAAGTAAAATCGGGAAAACATCTCCTGGTTAGCTGCTGCCCAGTTTTAGATGACAAGGGTGAAATATTTAGGATAGTAACAAACGCCCGGGACATGACCGAACTCAACAATCTTAGAGAACAGCTTCAGGAATCACAGACATTGGCTGAGAAGTACCACTCTGAATTAACAATACTTCGCCAGCAAAAACAAATCTCAAAAAAGATTATCACAAAAAGCAGCGAGATGAAACGATTAGTTGAAGTTTGCCGACGGTTAGCTGATTTTGATTCGACAGTTCTAATACTGGGGGAATCAGGTGTTGGTAAGGGCTTGATTGCGAGATGCATACATGATTTGAGTCCAAGGTGCAGCGAGTCTTTTGTAGAGATAAACTGCGGGGCGATTCCTGAAAACCTCCTGGAATCAGAATTATTCGGTTATGAAGCAGGGGCTTTTACAGGAGCCAATAAAAAGAAAAAAATGGGATTATTTGAACTTGCACATAAGGGAACAATATTTTTGGATGAAATAGCAGAAATGCCCTATAATCTTCAAGCAAAACTGCTAAGAGTACTACAAGAAAAGGAAATAAGAAGAATTGGCGGGTTAAAACCTGTGAAGGTGGATGTTAGAGTTATAGCTGCTACTAATAAAGATATTGAAGAGATGGTAAACCGTGGTAGATTTAGAGAAGACCTTTTTTATAGGTTGAATGTTGTTCCTATAACTATCCCGCCTTTACGTCAGAGGAGGGAAGATATAATTCCTCTTGCGATAAATTTCCTCGAGGAGTTTAATAAAAAACATAATCAGAAAAAACATTTTACAGAAGAAGTGCTGCAGCATATGATGTTTTTTGATTGGAAAGGCAATGTGCGTGAATTAAAAAACCTTGTTGAAAGGCTTGTGATCTTATCAAAGAATGATGTTATAGACATAAATGATTTGATTTTTATAGACAAGAGGTTTAGAAAAAGTGAGAAACAGTTTTTTAAAAAAGATAATAATTATGATATGCTTACATTAGAAGAGGCGAAAAAAGAGTTCGAGAAGAACCTAATTATGTCAGTAGTTCAAAAAGTAGGCAGTATGAGAAAAGCTGCAGAAGTTTTAGGTGTTAATCCATCCACAATTTCACGGAAACTAAGAAAATAGATGTGTTGCACACATGCAACACAAAAATTGCAATTATGCAACATAAAATTCAAAGTTGGATGTTTTTGAGCCCAAGGAGTTTGATAAAATGTGTTTTTACCTAATTAGAATATTTGGCATAGAAATTGCTAAAATAAAATATGGGCGCCCTTTAAATTCTATAGTAAAAATTGATTTGGAGGGATAATATGAGTAACCAAAACTTACAAAACAATAATCCCCCAAAAGGCTTTTGGGCCTATTTAAAACAGGTGGGTCCAGGCATGCTGGTTGTAGGGGCTTTTATTGGAACCGGAACTATTACATCTGTAACGGTAGCAGGAACAAACTATGGTACAAAGCTCCTTTGGGCAGGTGTAACGGTAGCTGTTATTTTGACGATAATTTTACAGGAAATGTCTGCAAGGCTTGCTCTGGCAACCGGGGTTCCGTTGGCAACTTTAATAAGAAAACGCCTCGGAATGTGGGCTGCTGTTATAGCCATAGCTGCTATAGCTGTAGGAAATACAATTTATTCCGTCGGAAACGAAGTGGGCGTTGGGTTAGCCATGTCTGCAATATTTCCACAAACTCCCAAGGTAGTATGGATGTTTATTGCAACAGCAATTTATTGGTCTATTTTAATGATTGGGCAGTACCGCGTTTATGAGAAAGTAATAACTTCAATCGTTGCTATTATGAGTTTTGCTTTTGTTGTAGATTTAATTACGGTAAAACCAAATGTAGCAGAAACCATAAAAGGTTTGGTGATACCTACTATTCCTGAAGGTTCGATTATGGTAGTACTTGCCCTCATCGGAACTACAGTTGTACCTTACAATCTTTTCTTACAATCAGCAGGTGTTATCGAACGTGGCTGGCATAAAAATCCATTGCAAAACTTGCCTTTACTTAGATTTGATACTATAGTTCCTATTATTATAGGTGGTATTATTACAGGTGCTGTTAGCATAGTTGCTGCAACAGTTCTGCACCCATTACACATATCTCAAGGGCTTACAATCAAAAGCGCAGGCGATATGGCTATCAGTTTAAAACCTTTGTTGGGTGAAGCCGCGTTTAAGCTGTTCAGTATTGGTTTGTTCGGTGCGGCAGTATCATCTATGCCTATGGCGGCGCTGTCGGCCTCGTATGTGGTCGCACAGAGCTTAGGCTGGCCTAGTGATCTCAAAGATAAACGTTTTAGGATTGTATTTACCCTCGTGGCATGGATTCCTGCCTTTGTAGCTGCTTTTGCTACGAGACCGATATGGACAATCATTTTTGCACAATCAGTTAACGGAGTTCTATTACCTATAGCAGCAGGTTTTGTAATATACCTGATCAATAAAAAAGATGTTGCTGGTGACCTTAGAAACAACACCTTCCAGAACATAATTGGAGGTATTGCTGTAGGATTTGCGGTATGGTTGGGAATAAGGATGTTACTAAAAGCTGCAGGAATATTATAAATAACGAATATTAACGGGCCAAAAAGGCCCGTTATAATATTAGGGGATACCTATATATACTCCCTCAAAAGGAGGCATGTATGTTGTTTGAAGCTGAAGTGATTGCTGAACTTCTTCAGGGCGCAATTGATATGCATGTACATTCTTCGCCTAGTTTGTTTGAAAGATCTGTTGACGACCTTGAACTAGTTAAAAGTGCTAGAGAAGCGGGTATGAAAGCTGTTGTAATAAAATCTCATGATGGAAACAGTGCGGGAAGAGCAAATATTGCACAAAAAGCTGTAGGTGAAGGAAGGTGTTATGCATTTGGTGGCCTGGTACTCAATTCCTATTGTGGGGGATTGAACCCTGATGCTGTTGAAGCTGCCATAAAGATTGGAGCAAAAATAATCTGGATGCCTACAGTTTCGTCTCAAAATCATATAAACGTTTATGGAGCCACAGATTATACAAGAAAAAGTCAAAATAAACATTTGAACAATGAATCGGGTATCATTATTCTGAATAAATTTGGGGAACTATTACCTGAAGTAGAAAAAATTCTTGAAATAATAGGCGAAAATGATGTTTGTCTTGCAACAGGCCATTTGAGCAATTTGGAAATAAAAGTATTATGTGAAAAAGCCTTAAAAAAAGGTTTAAAAAAAATTTTAATTACACATCCTGACTTTGAGACAAATAGGATGAGTTTGCCTGAACAGAAGTATTATGCTGAGAAAGGTATCTATCTTGAAAAAACCTTGCTTTCCCTTTCGCCTCAATGGAACGGTATAGAACCAAATGAACTTGTAAGGGGTATAGAGTATCTTGGGCCTGAAAGTTGTGTTATTACTACGGATTATGGTCAAAAGGATAATATAGTACCTATTGAAGGAATGAAACAGTTTTTGAAGATATTACTTGATAATGATATGAAAGCTGAACACATAGAAGAGATGCTTAAGAAAAACCCGGGTCGTTTATTAAACATATCTTGATTATATAAGGTAATTAGGAGGAGTTTTAATGCTTATAGAATATTTTGGACATGCTACTTTTAAGATAACTAGCAGTAACGGAATAAATATCTTGGTTGACCCATACATTGTAAACAACAAAGCTTGTAGTAAGGACATAAAAGATGTAAATGATATTGATTTATTACTTATTACTCATGGCGCTTTTGACCACTTTGAAGATGCTTTTGAGATTATAATGAAAAACAGGCCTACTGTGATTTCTGATTTTGCAATTAAAGAGTATTTAATACAAAAAGGTGTTCCAGAAGACGATATCATTTCGGCAGTCTGGGGTTTTAATATTGATTTTAAAGGTATACGTATAAGAGTAGTACAGAGCAATCATGTAAATAGTGTAAAATATGACGGCGGATACATCACTGGAATACCTCTGGGGTTTATAGTTTATGATGAATCAGATAAGAGTATATATATCCCTGGAGACACCAGTATTTCACCTCATATAAAACTTCTGGGAGAACTGTATGAACCGGATGTTTGTTTAATGCATATTGGCAGTGCTCCTGGGTTTTATTCTGAATTGACTCCATATGAAGCTGCTTTAGCCACAAAATGGCTGAAAAGCAAGGTTGTAATTCCTATGCATTATCAACCAGAAGAAGAGAAGGAACTAGCTTTATTTTCAAAGAACATGAAAAAATTAGCTCCTAATATTAAAATAGAAAAGCTTCTTCCAGGAGAGACCCTAAATTATTAACCAAAAACTTCGGCGTATAGCCGAAGTTTTTTAATAATAAAATCTGATTAAAAGGGATAGAAACAATATTGTCGAATTAAATAATAAATAATTAAACAGTTAATCATATGCTGAGAAGATTTTATGTGGGCTTTATCCAGCTGAAACGGGGGATTTGCCATGCTCATAAAAGATATCATGACAGAAGATTTTATTAAATTGTCGCCCTATAATACCTTAAGGGATGCTGCAATAGCTTTTAAGAATAAAGATAATTTTGATACTATTGTTATAGTAAATGAACAAGGCAAACCTGTAAGCATGATTACTCGGAAGGACTTTTTTGATATTATAGTTGGAAGTGAAGACCTGAATACTTGTTTAGCGGATGTTGTGCGAACAAAAATAACAAAAGTTTCAATAGAACAAGAAATAACAAATGAATTAAAAAAGGATTTATACAAGATTGTTGTTGTGGATAAAGAGGGTCAGCCTGTAGGAGTTATAAGTCGGGAGAAATTAAACAGGCTTGATTCGATTTTTCAAGATACAACCTGTCAGGAGCCTTTTTTAAATAAGATTGAAGAGATGCGGAATCTTATCAATTACCTTGATGCTGTTATTGATTCTTCATATGATGGGATTTATATAACCGACAAAAATGGTTTAACACTCAGGGTAAACTCTGCATATGAAAGAATAACTGGTGTTAAGAGAGAAGAACTAATAGGGCGATATGTAGAAGACCTTGTTAAAAAAGGTATCCTGTCAGAATCTATAACAAAACGTGTTGTAAAAAGCAAACAACCTATTACTATTTTACAGCGAATTAAAACAGGAAAGCAGGTTGTTATAACAGGCAGCCCTATATTTGATGAAAAAGGTGAAGTGAAAGAAGTTGTTACAAATGTAAGAGATGTAACAGAGTTGAAAAAACTGTACGAACAGCTTGAAAGGTCAAAAGCTTTAACCCAAAAATATAAACTGGATATTCAGAACCTTAAAGGTCAGCAGAATATTGTAGCTTCAAGCAAAAAGATGCGACATATAATGGAAAAAGTTAATATCATATCAAGAGTAGATTCTACAGTGTTGTTAACAGGAGAATCAGGAGTTGGAAAAGAAGTTATCGCAACCGCCATACATGAATCAAGCCCAAGAAACAAAGGCCCTTTTATAAAAATAAACTGTAGTGCTATTCCTGAAAACCTGCTGGAATCAGAGCTTTTTGGATATGAACCTGGTGCGTTTACTGGGGCCCGAAAGAGCAAACCCGGAATGTTTGAACTTGCACATGAAGGGAGTCTGTTTCTTGATGAAATTACAGAAATGCCTTATAAATTACAGGTTAAATTATTAAGGGTTTTACAGGAACAGGAGATTGTGAGATTAGGAGGAATAAAGAGCATAAAAATAGACGTCCGTATTATTGCTGCTACGAATAAGGATATTAGAAAGATGGTTTCTGAAGGACGTTTTAGAGAAGACCTTTATTATCGACTCAATGTAGTGCCAATGCACATACCGCCTTTGAGGGAACGAAAGGATGATATTCCTGTATTGGCGAACTATTTTTTGGAAATGTTCAATAAAAGATATGGAATGAATAAAACGTTTGATAAACATGTTATAGAAGTTTTGACAGATTATCATTGGCCTGGTAATGTAAGG
This sequence comes from Thermosediminibacterales bacterium, assembly GCA_029982205.1. GTDB lineage: Bacteria > Bacillota > Thermosediminibacteria > Koleobacterales > JARRCM01 > JARRCM01. The sequence goes on along the minus strand of JARRCM010000027.1, from coordinate 18,263 downwards.
GAATTAAAGAACATAATTGAACGGTTGGTGGTAAGCAGTTTAGACAAAAACATAACAGTAGATGATATACCTGAAGGTATTCTTAAAAAACATGAAAATGAAGGTTACAGCATTTCTGTAAACAAAATATTGCCTTTAAAAGAAGCTGTAGAAGAATTGGAATGTCAATTGGTTAATAAAGCCTGGGAACAATATAAAACGACATATGAAATGGCGAAAGCTCTCCAAATAAGTCAACCAACTGCTTCGCGAAAAATGAGGAAGTACCTGTCAATTCACAGATGAATAATTGATTCATCGGTGAATATCTTTTAGGGCAAAAACCAATGGAAGCAAAAAGAATATTGTGAAAATAATAACATTTGTTTTTGATTCATATATGAATAGATTACAAATATTAAATGAATTGATAAAAAATTTATAGAAATCAATAAAGTTTACACCTTTCAGGGTGTTTTTTTGTTTATTATAAAACGTGGTACAAGTTTTGCAATTAAAAATAATATAAAAACAGTATTAACTAGTTTAAAGGAGGCTTTTGTTATGTTTAATAAAGTATCTCTTTTCAGGATACCAACAGAAATTCGTTACGGTTTTGGTGTTGCTAAAACCGTTGGGGAAGTTGTTTCTTCATTAGGAAGCGACAAAGTTTTAATTGTTACTGACAAAGGGGTAATAAACGCAGGTTTATTAGAAGGAATAGAAGAATCGTTGAAAGCAAATAAAATAAGTTATGAAATTTATGATGAGATAGAACCGAATCCTTCTATACAAACAGTAGAAAAGGGTTTAGAAAAGCTCAAATCCATGGAAGCCGGGGTTATCATAGCGGTTGGAGGAGGAAGTTCGCTTGATACAGGAAAAACCATAGGTTTTTTGGCGACTAACGGCGGAAAGGTTCCAGATTATGAAGGAGCTGATAAAATCGCAAAATTTCCATTACCGGTTATAGGAATTCCCACAACCGCAGGGACAGGAAGTGAAGTAACAATAAATGTTGTTATAACAGACAGAGAAAGAAAATACAAGATAACCGTTGTAAGCCCGAAAACCGCATGTAGAGTTGCCCTCATAGACCCGGAGATGACAAAATCCATGCCGCCTAAACTGACCGCTTCAACAGGAATGGATGCATTAACACATGCTATAGAGTCTTATACTTCATTAATGTCATACCCTGTTGCTGCAACACTTGCGCTTGAATCTATCAAACTAATAAGTAAAAACCTTCGATTGGCAGTATTTAACGGTGACAACTTACAGGCCAGAGATAATATGCTTATGGGTTGTTTACTTGCAAGCATGGCTTTTAACAACACAAGACTTGGAAATGCGCATGCGATGTCACATCCATTAAGCGGATTCTTTGATGTGCCGCACGGTGTGGCAAACGCAATTCTCCTGCCGCATATCATGGAGTTTAATGCTATTGCCCAGCCTGACAGGTTTATTGAAATAGCCAAAGCAATGGGTGAAAACGTGGATGGATTGACAGAGCTTGAAGCTGCTTATAAAGCTGTAGAAGCTGTTAAAAAGCTTTCCAAAGATGTTGGAATTCCGGAAAAACTTTCAGATGTTGGGGTTAAGGAAGAAGCAATAGAAGACATGGCCAAAGATGCTATGAAGAGCGGCAATATTCTCGTAAACCCAAGGAAGACAAATATTAATGATGTAATAGAACTTTATAAAAAGGCCATGTAGAATAATGATTTGTTGTTGAATGGGGGGTGGTAAATGCCAAACAATAAACATAGTTTTTTGAAAAACAAAGTATAGAAATTAAAAAAATGGGGGGCAATTTAAATGAAAAAAATATTGGTTTATTTAGTTGTGTTTGCTTTGATTTCCACTTTTGCTGTTGGATGTTCAAGCGGCGGTGGAGGAGGAGCTGAGAAAGAGAGTAAGCCTGAAGTAGTAAAAATAGGGGTGCTTTTCCCGTTCAGCGGTTCGATGGCTGCTCTTGGAGAAGAAAACTTCCGGGGTGCTGAGATTGCACGTTTGGTAAGAAACAAACAGGGTGGATTATGGGGTAAACAGATTGAGTTTGTTAAAGCCGATGCCCCTGATGCTACGGCAGCAGTAGCTGAAGCAGACAGGCTTATAAACAAAGAAGGTATGAAAGTAATTATAGGCTCTTACTCCAGTTCCCTTTCCTATGCTGCAAGTGAAGTTGCGGAGAGAAACGGTGTTATATACTGGGAAGTCGGCGGTATTTCTGACCCAATAACAAGCAGAGGATACAAATATCTATTCAGAACCGTTCCAACAGGATCCAGCTTTGGTATCCAGGCTGTTAAGTTTGCAAAAGCTATTGCACCTGATATAGGTGTAAAACCTGAAGAAATGAAAATAGCTATTGTTCATGAAGATTCGATGTATGGAACAACAGTAGGCGAAAATGCGAAAGCCGAAGCGGAAAGACAGGGGCTTGATTTAGTTGAGATGGTAGCATACAGCGCAAAAACAAACGACTTGTCTTCAGTAATCTTAAAACTGAAAGCAGCAAATCCTGATGTGTTAATAGCTACTTCCTATATTACAGATACTATCCTGTTCTGGAGGCAGGCAAGGGAACTTAACTTCTATGTTAAAGCTGCTATCGGAACAGGCGCTGGCTATGCAATGAGGGATTTTGCTGAGGCTGTTGGTGATGATGTTAACAGGATATTCAATGTAGACTTTCCACAGCTGGACACTAACCCGGAATTTGCTAAAGGTATAGATGAATTTAAGAAACTATACGAGGAGACCTTCGGAGAACCTCCAAAATCCGGTCATTCATTGGTTGCATATGCGGGAGCTCTCATACTGTGGGATGTAATGGAAAAAGCAGGTTCAATGGACCCTGAAGCCATAAGGAAAGCTGCTTTAGAAGTAGATATTCCTGATGGAGAAACTGCTGTAGGTTTCGGCTGTAAGTTTGCCGGCCCAGATGCAGAGAATGCCGGTCAAAATATTAAGGCATATCCCCTTGTAGCACAGTGGAAAAACCAAAAACTAGTAACGGTTTGGCCTGAAGAAGCAGCCGCCGGAGAAATTGAACTTCCAATGAAACCATGGGAATAAATACAGGTTTTTAATTTAACTCCCCCTCTCCCCATGTAGAAATATATGGGGAGAGGTATCACTACCATCTAAAATTAAGGGGGTATATATATTGATTGAATTCTTTCAGGTTTTGGTTTCGGGTATAATGCTGGGAGGAATCTATTCTTTAATAAGTATAGGTTTGACGCTGATTTTTGGAATAATGCGCATCCTGAATTTTGCACACGGTGAGTATTTAATGATTGCGATGTATTTATCTTTCTGGTTGTTCAAACTGCTAAACATTGACCCTTACGTTTCTATAATAATAGTTGTTCCTGCTCTGTTTTTGCTCGGTATTATAAGTCAAAAGCTGGTTATAAAACCTATAATAAATGCTCCTCCGACAATGCAGATTTTCGCAACCGTCGGATTGTCCTTGGTGTTTCAAAACCTGGCGCTTTTCTTGTGGAAGGCAGATTACCGAACTGTTAAAACTTCGTATCAAACAGCTACGATACATCTAGGGCCTATGCTGGTAAGCTTTCCAAGAATGGTGGCTTTTCTTATTGCAATAATCGTAAGTTTGGGCTTTTTCTATTTTTTAAAAAACACATATACGGGGAAAGCCCTTCGTTCAATTGCACAAAACAGAGAAGCTGCAATGCTTATGGGAATAGATGTTTCTAAAATGTATATGATTGCTTTTGCCTTAGGAACCGCATGTGTGGGAGTCGCAGGCGCTTTGCTTATGCCAGTATATTATGTTTTCCCGACCGTCGGTACTTATTTCGGTGTTACAGCATTTGTTGTTGTGGTTCTTGGAGGCATGGGGAATATGACCGGTGCGTTTTTAGGCGGACTTTTAATAGGTGTTATTGAGTCTATCAGCGGTGTGTACATTGATCCAAGTTTAAAGGAAGCTGTTTATTTCATAATATTTATTTTAGTGCTGCTCTTTAAGCCTTCCGGCCTATTCGGCTTGCGAGGAGCAGAGGAGGTGGGGTTGAAATAATGAAAACAGAAACTAACAAAGAGACATTAATAAGCCCACAGTTGTATGTTCCGGTTTTGTTTTTTGTGCTGTTATTTTTGATACCCCTAGTAATAAAAAATCCCTTTTATATCCATAACATGATTTTGATATTTTTCTATGCTGCTTTAAGTTCGGCATGGAATATTATAGGCGGTTTTGCAGGCCAGATTTCCTTGGGGCATGCGGCGTTTTTCGGTATAGGAGCTTATACTTCCGCTATTTTATATGTTGATTTTGGCATAAGCCCCTGGATTGGCATGCTGGCCGGAGGCGTTTTGGCAATGTTAGTTGCAGCAGGAATAAGCTACCCCTGTTTTAAGTTAAGGGGACCGTTTTTTACCCTGTCAACTATAGCTTTCGGAGAGGTTGTCAGGTTGCTTGTCAGTTATTTTCGTGATATTACCAGAGGTGCAGTCGGTTTATTGGTTCCTTTTAAACCCGGTATTGGAAACTTGATGTTTAGAGGCAAAATACCCTATTACTATTTTGCATTGATATTGATGATTCTAGTAGTAGTTGTATCTAAAAAGATATCTGTTTCAAGAATGGGCTTCTATTTAACATCCTTGAGGGAAGATGAAGAAGGCGCCCAGGCTATAGGTATTAATACTTCACTTTACAAACTTTGGGCTGTAATGATTAGCGCTTTCTTTGCAGGAATTGCAGGGGTTTTTTATGCACAGTATATATTGTTTATTGAACCGGAAAGCGTTTTTTCATCTGCCATGTCAACTCAGTTTGCCCTTATGAGTATCATTGGCGGTATGGGGACAGTTGCCGGACCGGTAGTTGGCTCCTTTATCCTGACTCCTTTAAGCGAGTTTCTCCGTTCTACGTTAGGCGGGTCATTCCAGGGTTTACATTTTGCTATATATGGAGTCTTATTGATTATAGTTGTTATTTTAATGCCACAGGGTATAGTTGTATGGTTTAAAGACAAATATGAAGCTCTTTTAGAAAGACTTCCGAATGAAAAGAGAAGAGAGGTGAAGTCATGATATTACAGGTTAAAGGGCTTACAAAATATTTTGGGGGCTTGGCAGCTGTTAAAAATGTAGATTTTACAATAGAAAAAGGAGAAATATTAGGGCTAATCGGGCCGAACGGCGCAGGGAAAACCACTATATTTAACCTGATAACAGGGTTTATTCCCGCAAGTGATGGAAAGATAATTTTTAAAGATGAGGATATAACAAGGGTATCTCCACCTTATAAAATCTGCAGAAAAGGTATCGGAAGGACATTTCAGGTAGTCAAACCTTTTGCGAACATGACTGTTTTAGAAACCGTTATGGCCGGTGCTTTTTGCAGAGAAGCTTCGGCAAAACTCGCAAGGGAAAAAGCTCTACAAGTTTTAGACTTTGTAGACCTGTATAAAAAGAAGGATTTTCTGGGAAAAAATTTGACAATAGGGGATCGCAAACGATTAGAACTTGCTAAAGCGTTAGCGACTGAACCCGAACTGCTTTTGTTAGATGAAGTAATGGCCGGCCTTACACCAACAGAAATAAACGAGGTCTTGAAGATAATAGCCAAAATTCAAGAAAACGGAATAACCATTTTTATAATAGAACATATAATGAAGGTTATCATGACTTTATCACATAGAATAATAGTTCTACACCATGGAGAAAAAATTGCGGAAGGAGCCCCGGAAGAGGTTGCAAAAGATAAAAAGGTTATTGAAGCTTATTTAGGGGAGGAGAGTAATATTGCTTAGAATAAAAGATGTGAATGTGTTTTATGGTGATATACAAGCCCTCCATAATATATCAATGGAAATAAATCAGGGAGAGATTGTAGCGCTTGTAGGGGCTAATGCTGCAGGTAAAACTACAACTATTCAAACAATATCCGGAATAAACAAATGCAAATCAGGTTCCATAGAGTTTATGGGAGAACGGATTGATAATAAGCCACCTAATAAAATTGTGGAAATGGGGGTTGTTCAGGTCCCGGAGGGGAGAAAACTGTTTCCTTTCATGACCGTTCTTGAAAATTTGGAACTGGGTGCTTATACCCCGGAAGCAAGAAAACATAAAAAAGAAACCTTGGAAATGGTATTTGAAATGCTGCCTGTCCTGAAAGAAAGGCAAAAACAGCTTGCCGGTTCTTTGAGTGGTGGTCAGCAGCAGATGTGTGCTATTGGGAGGGGTTTAATGGCCAGACCGAAACTAATAATGTTTGATGAGCCATCCTTGGGTCTAGCTCCCATTTTGGTGCAAAAAACCTTTGAAATAATCAAAAAAATCAGCGAACAGGGAACAACTGTTTTGCTTGTTGAGCAGAACGTGCAGCATTCATTAAAGATGGCAGATAAAGGTTATGTTCTTGAAAACGGAAGGATTGTTCTAGAAGGTAAGGGAGAGGATCTTTTAAACAATGAATATCTCAAAAAGGCTTATCTTGGTATTTAACGGGGGTGAATTAAAACATGTCATTAGAACTGTTCAGCTTAAAAGGTAAAACCGCAATAATAAATGGCGCAAGCCGTGGGCTCGGTAAAGGAATGGCAACAGCTTTGGCTGCGGCCGGAGCCGATGTGGTTTTGGCGAGCCGTTCTGAATATGTTTTGAAACAAGTTGCTCAAGAGATTCAGGCAAATACGGGTTCTAAAGCTGTTCCCGTAGCATTTGATATAACAAAAATAGAAGATGTTAATAAACTTGTTGAGAAAACAATGTCCGAATTTGGCAAAATTGATATCCTGGTGAATGCTGCCGGTATGAATATCCGCAAACCTGCAGTTGAAGTGACAGAAAGCGACTGGGACTACTTAATGAGTGTTCAACTGAAAGGTGTATTTTTTACAACACAGGCAGTAGCCAAGGTGATGATAAAACAAAAGAAAGGCAAAATAATTAATACTGCTTCACTTACAAGTGAAATCGGTCTTCCGAATATATGTATTTATTGTGCGGCTAAAGGCGGTATTTCCCAATTAACAAAAGCACTGGCAATAGAATGGGCCAAATACAACATAAATGTAAATGCGGTTGGCCCTGGCTATTTTAAAACAGAGATGACTAAACCCCTGTTTGAAGATAAAGAAAAACTGGAGGGGTTATTGAGAAGAATACCGATGGACCGAACGGGTTTACCTGAAGACCTTGCAGGCACTGTGATTTTCCTGGCTTCTGATGCATCAGATTATATCACCGGTCAGACGGTTTATGTTGATGGGGGCTGGTTAGCCGGTTAGTTTTCATAACAACATAGGAGGCAGAAAGATGAAGGTTAAGGTAAAGTTGTTTTTTAAACTTGCAGATTTATCTACAGATATCGTTGAAGTTGAACTAGAAGATGGAGCAACGATAATGTCCGTAATAGAAAAACTAAGTATCCTATACGGCAGCGAGCTGGAAAGACAGATTTATGATGCTGAAACAGGGAGTTGTATTGTTGAATTTATAGTTAATCAAAGGCATGAGATGCCCTCAAAACAGCTGAGAGATGGGGATGAAATAGCCATACTGCCTTTTGTAGTTGGAGGCTGAAAAACGTAACGGGGGTGAAAATTTTGAATGGCTATGTAGGTAAGATACTTCGAATAGACCTAACTACCGGAGATATTAAAGAGGAACAGTTGGATGAAAAAGTGGCAAGGAAATATATTGGCGGAAGCGGATTGGGGGCTAAGATACTTTTCGAAGAAACAGATGAAGAAACCGCTCCTTTAGGACCAGATAATGTATTGATTTTTATGACTGGCCCCTTAACAGGAACAATAGTTCCAACATCAGGAAGACATGCAGTCGTAGCCAAATCTCCTTTAACCGGAATATGGGGTGAAGGTGATGTTGGCGGGCATTGGGGTATCGGGCTAAAAAAAGCCGGATATGATGGAATTATTATTAAAGGTAAATCACCAAAACCTGTATATTTATGGATAAATGACGGAAATGTTGAAATCAGAGATGCCGCACATCTCTGGGGCAAAGATACATTTGAAACAGATAAACTGGTCAAAGAAGAAACAAATGAGAAAGCTGTTGTTTCGGCTATTGGTCAAGCAGGAGAAAACCTGGTAAAAATTGCGTCAATCATGACCGATGGGTTAGATGCAAGAGCAGTCGGCAGATCAGGATTAGGCGCAGTTATGGGTTCAAAAAACCTAAAGGCTATTGCTGTTTATGGTAATAGGAAAATAGAAGTGGCTCAAAAAGATAAACTGAAACAGCTTACAAAAAAACTGGCACCAGAAATGCTTAAAAAAGCAAAAGGTATGCATGACTACGGAACCGCCGGAGGGCTCATAACTATGGAATATGTAGGCGACCTCCCGATTCGAAACTGGACCCAGGGCAAGTGGGAAGAAGGAGCTAACGAAATTTCCGGTCAGAAGATGGCCGAAACAATATTAACGAGAAACTACTACTGCGGTTCCTGTGTAATTGGATGCGGACGGACCGTGAAACTTGATTCCGGTGACTATGCCGGTGTGGAACAGGCAGGGCCGGAGTATGAAACCCTCGCAAGTCTTGGAGCGCTCTGCCTTGTAGATGATTTAAATGCCATCGCCTTGGCAAACGAGTGGTGTAACAGATATGGTATTGACACAATTTCGACGGGTGGAGTTATTGCATTTGCCATGGAAGCCTATGAGCATGGCTTGATTACAAAAGAAGATACCGGAGGGATGGAAATAAACTGGGGTGATTCGGATGTAATGCTTGAACTTATACACAGAATAGCACATAGAAAAGGAATTGGAGATTTACTGGCAGAAGGGGTAAAGAAGGCAGCTGACAAAATTGGAGGTATTGCTCCTGAGTTTGCGATTCATTCAAAGGGCCTTGAGTTCCCTGCACATGACCCCAGAGCGTATAATAGCATAGCGGTTGGTTATGCAACATCTAACCGAGGTGCATGTCATCTTCAGGCTTTTTCCCATGGATTTGAAAAAGGTTTAACAATGCCTGAAGTTGGCTATCCCGAATCCCGGGACAGATTTGAAGTGGATGGAAAAGGTGTGATGACTGCTAAGGCCCAGAACCTCATGTGTATGTTCGACTCAATAAAGATGTGTAAATTCTCCCTGTTTGGTGGGATAACGATAACAGATATGGTTAATTTCCTTAACTATGTAACCGGGTGGGATATGGATATAGATGAATTCATGCAGGCCGGTGAACGGATGTTTAACCTCAAACGCTTGTATAACGTTCGCTGTGGAATAAGCCGAAAAGATGATACAATACCCGGCCGAATACTAACACATAAACGTAAAGAAGGCGGAGCAGCCGAAAACCTTCCGCCATTAGGCAGGATGTTAAGTGAGTATTACGACTACAGAGGATGGACACAGGAAGGAATTCCGAAAAAAGAAAAATTGATTAAATTAGGACTGGAAGAATACATTTAAAAACCTTAGCCAAGTCGATCCCCTTAATATAGGCAGCAGGATACTATTCTATTCTGCTGCCTTTCAAATTTAAAAAGGAGATGGTCGAAATGAAAGCAATTGTAAAGTACAAGAAAGGCGTTAAGGCTGTTAGAATAGAAGATGTCCCTGTACCAGAGCCTAAAGCGGGAGAAGTGAGAATAAAAATAAAAGCTGCTGGGATTTGCGGTACAGATTTACACATTTATCACGAAGATGGCTACCCGACAAATCCTCCTGTTATTTTAGGTCATGAAGTAAGCGGTGTTATAGATTCTCTGGGCGAAGGTGTAGATGGATATTCAGTAGGAGAGCGTGTTACAACCGAAACCTTTTATCATACATGTGGCAGATGTTATTACTGTAAAACCGGAAAAAACAATTTATGTATCGAAAGGCTTTCGATAGGCAGTGGCGTTAACGGAGGTTTTGCCGAATATCTAGTTGTGCCGGCTAAGAACTTACACCGCATTCCCGAAAACATCAGTTTTGAGGAAGCAGCAATGATAGAACCGTTGGCCGTTTGTGTCCAGGCAGTATTAGAAAAATCTAAAATAATGCCGGGTGATAATGTTGTTATAACCGGGCCCGGAAGCATAGGTTTAATATGCCTCCAATTAGTAAAGTCAGCTGGTGCACAATGTATTGTTATAGGAACAAATAAAGATAAAGACAGGTTAAATTTAGCCCAACAGCTGGGAGCTGATATTATTATGAGTAGCTCCGACAATAATTTAACTGAATCAATTATAAAACATTGTAACAATATTGGTGCTGATGTTGTTTTAGAGTGTTCCGGATCAGGAGCAGCAGCCAACATGAGCCTTGATATTATAAAAAAAGGGGGAATGTATACTCAGGTAGGTCTTGCCGGTAGCCCCATTTCCATGGATATTGATAAGTTGACACTTAAGGAAGTCGTTTTTACAGGGACTTTTGCTCATAAATGGCAGTCCTGGGAAAGAGCTATTAAACTTTTATCAAATGGAACAATAAAATTAAAACCACTGATAAGTGATGTTATGCCCCTTGATAGATGGGAAGAGGCGTTTGATAAAGCTCTAAATGGTATAGGAATTAAATATTTGTTAACACCATGATGCCCGCCGAAGAATTATAATAAAAGATTAAAAAAAACCTTTAAACTTAGAGGTAGCAAAAAATGTTTGGCTACCTTTTGTTTTTTGATCAAAGTTAACTTGAATTTTAATACCGAATTTTAGGAATTTAAATCAATTTGTTCTGTTTTTCACTAAAGTAAAAAAACATAAAAACAAAAAATTATTTGCAAAATAAAGAAGGATTTTTAAATAATACGTCGAAATAAATAATAAAGGTCTCATGGTCAGACCTTCATATATACATATATACAGAAATTCTTACAAAGGAGTAAAATAATGAAAGTCGAACCAATCAAAAGAAAAACAATTTGTGATGAGATAGTAGATCAATTTAAACAAATGATCAAAAATGGGGAACTTAAACCAGGTGAAAAACTTCCCAGTGAACGTGAACTGGCAAAAATGTTTAACGTAGGGAGGTCTTCTGTAGGGGAAGCACTTCAAGTATTGAGTTCTATAGGCCTGGTTAAAAAGACTGCTGAAGGAAGTTTTATAAATGATAGTTTTAGTTTAAATCATCTGGACTTTACTTATAGCTTGCTTTTAAATGAAAACGACTATGAACAGCTTTATGAAGCAAGAAAGGTGATTGAGACAACTATTGTTGAACTAGCCGCAAAGAAAGCTGATGTTGAAGATATTTATTCACTTGAAGAAGTTTTATCTGATATGTCTAATAAAACAGTTGATATTGAAGAGTTTGCCCGTTTGGATGCTGAATTTCATTTGAATATTGCGCTGGCAAGCAAAAACAAGGTGTTATATGAATTTGTTAGTACAATCAGTGACCTTTTAAGGACTCAAGTTACTGAAAAACTAACAAGAATTATTGGAACAAGGAAAGATATAGACATAATTCAAAAAACTCTTCAGGAACACAGAAACATATTAGAAGCAATTAAAAACCAAAATACAAAAAAAGCTAAAGAATGTATGTATGACCACCTGAATGATGCCGAAATAGTATTTCTTAAAACAAAACAATATCCTATAAATTCAAAAACTTAATCATTGACAGAAACTTCAGGGAAAGGAGGTGAAATAAATGTTACAGGACAAAATATCAATTTTCAGAATGAAAACAAATGTTGTTTACGGCAACAATGCTGTTGATAACACAGGTGTTTATGTAAGGGAATTAAAAGGAACAAGAGTATTAATTGTAACAGACCCAGGAATTAAAAAAGCAGGTCTTTTAGAAAGATTAGAAAAAACATTAAAAGAAGCAGATATTAACTACACAGTATTTGATGAGGTTGTTCCTAATCCCCCTATTGAGGTAGTAGAAAAGGGTATTGAAGTGGCAAGAAAAGCAGAAGTTGATTTGTTCATAGCCATTGGCGGAGGAAGTTCCATGGATGTGGCTAAAGCAATAAATATTCTTTATACAAACGGCGGCCACATCAAGGATTATGCTGGTGTTGAAAAAGTCGAGAAACCTACACTGCCTTTAATTGCTATTGCAACAACCTGCGGAACAGGCAGTGAAGTAACATGGTCTTCGGTTATTACAGACCCTGAAGAAGAATTTAAATTCGCTATACTCAGCAGCCAAAACATACCGGAAATAGCCATAATAGACCCGACATTGATGGCTAAACTTCCTCCTAAGCTAATTGCTTCAACAGGAATGGATGCGCTTACTCATGCAATAGAGGCTTATGTATCAGCTAAGGCACAACCGTTTAGCGATGCGTTGGCTATTTATGCCATTGAGCTTATTTCAGATAACCTTAGAAAAGCAGTTCATTATCAAGATAATCTTGAAAACATAAGCAAAATGGCAATAGCAAGCACCATAGCCGGAGCAGCCTTCACAAACGGGCTTTTAGGTTTGGTACATGCCATGGCACATCCATTAGGAGGGATGTTTAATATCCCACATGGTATAGCAAATGCAATTCTGCTACCATATGTCATGAAATTTAATCTCGTAGCAAATCCCGAAAAGTTTGCAAGGATTGCCAAAGTTATGGGTGAAAATATCGAAGGTTTAAATGAAAGGGAAGCCGCTGAAAAGGCATTACAGGCAGTAATTAAACTTTCAACTGACGTAGGTATTCCTACTAACCTCAAAGAAGTAGGCATGGATCCCAGTAAAATAGACAAGCTTGCCGCTGATTCCATGAAAAGCGGGAATGTCTTCTCAAATCCAAGGAAGAACACTATAGAAGATGTTAAAACTTTGTTTAGGAATGCTTATGAAGGCAATTTGTAAATTATGGGGGGTTATTAAAAATGTTAAAAAGTTATAAAAAGTTGTTTGTTTTATTTATAATAGCTATTTTTACAGTAAGTTTATTAAGCGGTTGTGGCGGTGGCAGTGATAATAAAACTGCTGGTGACGGCGGAAAAAATGAAGTTATAGAAATAAAGCTTAGCCACAGTTCTCCTGCAGTCGATGACAGGTTAGAAGCTGCCTGCCAGGAGTTTAAAAAGGTTGTAGAAGAGAAAACAAACGGCAAGGTTAAAGTAACAACATATCCTGCGAACCAGCTAGGCGGAGAAAGAGAACAGCTTGAGGGGGTCCAGATGGGAACAATTCAAATGGCTGCTTTGAGTTCAGGCCCTCTACCAGGAATTTTCCCGGAAATAATGGTGTTTGATATGCCATATCTGTTCTCTTCAGAGAAAGTTGCCTATGAAGTATTGGATGGGCCGGTAGGCCAGGAAATACTTGATATGTTAAGAGAAAAGACCGGGGTTCGAGGACTGGTCTGGGGAGAAAACGGATTCAGACATTTCACAAACAGTATAAGGCCTATAGAAAAACCCAGTGATGTTAAAGGTCTAAAGATTAGAACTATGGAAAACCCCGCACATATGGCAATAGTCAGGGCATTAGGCGGAGACCCGACTCCTATGTCTTTTGGCGAAGTATATACCGCTTTATCTCAAAAAACAATTGACGGTCAGGAAAACCCAATTTCCTTGATTGTTTCTATGAGATTTTATGAAGCTCAGGATTATTTAACTCTTGACGGGCATGTTTACAACCCATACATCCTTTTAATAAATGATGAATTTTACAACAGTCTTGATGATGAAATTAAGAAAGCGATTGATGAAGCAGCACTTGTTTGGAGAAAAACCGAAAGGGAACTCAATCAGAAACAGTGTGAAGAAGGCTTGAAGAAACTCAAAGATGAAGGAATGCAAATTACAGAATTGTCTTTAGAGCAGAAACAGGCCTTTAGAGATGCCACAAAGAGTGTTTATGAAGATTTCGGCAAAAAAGAGATTGGAGAAGAACTCCTGAACAAAGTATTGGACGCTGTAAAAAAAGCTGAAAGCAAATAATAGGTAAAATCAATTAAGGAAAAGTAGATTGGGTTTTACCTAATCTACTTTTCCTTTACATTGAGTATAAGGAGTGAAAATAAGTGAGTCAAAGCTGGCATAACCTGATAAGCTTGGGCTTAGTTCACCCAATGCTTTACCCTGAAGTTGCAAATGGGGAAGGTCCAATACTAGAGACTGTTGAGAAACTGCTTGAGGATACTTTTTTTGATGCCATTGAATTAACATATGTAAAAGATGCGAAAACTAGGAGACAGCTGAGTCAAATGTTTGAAATCAGCGATGTTGAGGTGGTTGTATGTGGTGGAGCTCCTTTAATAATAAACGGTTATGACTTAAATTCTCTTGATGATACTAAACGAAATCAAGCGATAGAGTTCTGTAAAGAACTGGTTGATCAGGCTTATGAGTATAGTGCAAAAATTTTGATGCTGGTAAGCGGTGAAAACCCCGACGTCGGGAACCAAGAACTTGCAGAACAGAAGTTTATTGAATCAATGCACGAAATATGCGATTATGCCTGGAAAGTTAAAAAAGGCTACTTGCTAACTATATCAATTGAATATTTTCCCACTAATTTGCCTAAGAAATTTTTGATAGGTTCAACAAAAAAAGCCGTTGAAATCTCTGAAAAAGTAAGAGAAAATCATAAAAATTTTGGGTTAACCGTAGACTTAAGCCATATTCACCAGCTCCTTGAAGACCCCAGAGACTCTATATTACTGGCAAAAGAACATATTATTCATGCCCATCTTTCAAATTGTGTTATCAAAGATAAGTCACATCCACAATATGGTGATGAACACCCCAGGTACAACATAAAAGGTGGAGAGGTTGATGAATATGTTGCGGCAGACTTTATAAAAAATTTAATAGAGGCAGGTTTTTTCAGCAAAGAATTACCTACAAAGCGTCCGGTTTTCAGCCTGGAAATCAAGAGGATTAAAGGAGAACCTCCAAATTTAACCATAGCAAATGCTAAAAGGGTGTTTCAAAAAGCATGGAATCTTATAGGTTAGGGGGGCAAAAACTGTGAGATTTATTAAAAAGATAGATAAATTTCTAACTCCAATTGAAGAATATGCTATTACGATATTTTTACTCTTCATGACTTTTATTACATTTTGGGGGGTCGTGAACAGATTTGTTCTGAAAGAATCATTATCGTGGTCTGAAGAAATGGCAAGATATTTGAGTATCTGGGCAGCCTTCATAGGTGCAAGCCTTGGGGTGAAAAAAGGTGCGCATATAGGTGTTGAAGCTTTTGTGCAGTTTTTACCTGAGAAGGCCCAAAGATACATCTCCATTATTACAACGGTTTTCTGTATTATATTCTGCGGAGCCATTGCTTATATAGGTTATGGATATAGCCTAAAACTGATATCTACTGCACAACTTTCTCCTGCAATGCGAATACCAATTGCTTGGGCATATGCAGCAGTTCCTGTAGGTTGTGCTTTAATGACTCTACGCTATGTTATGGTTTTAATAGAGGAAATTGTAAATCTCAAAAATGGAATGGCAGAGAGAGGGGAGTGTAACTAATGGGTAATATTTTAGTTATTGTATTCGGTTTTCTGGTAATATTAAATGTTCCCCTTGGTATTGCCTTAGGTCTTTCTTCATTGGTAGCACTGGCCGTGACACAAAAAGTTCCTTTGTTTTTGGTTGCCCAAAGGATGTTTACCGGGTTAGACTCATTTCCGCTTATGGCAATTCCGCTGTTTATGATTGCAGGCCGGTTTATGGAACGTGGTGGAATTTCAAAACGCCTAATAAACCTGGCTTCAAATATAGTGGGTTCAGTAAGCGGAGGATTGGCTCTTGTATCTGTTCTGGCATGTATGTTCTTCGCAGCCATTTCAGGTTCAGCTCCTGCTACAGTAGTAGCCATAGGTTCAATAATGGTACCTGCAATGGTTGAAGCCGGATATGACAAAGACTTCTCCGTTGCGTTAATGGCTGCGGCTGGTACTATCGGAGTTATTATTCCGCCGAGTATCCCATTTGTAACTTATGGTATAACGATGAATGCATCAATAGGCCAGCTGTTTATAGCAGGTATAATACCCGGAATACTTATGGGCGGATCATTAATGCTATTATGCTTTATTATTGCTAAAAAGAGAGGATATAAAGGAACAATAAAGCCTTCTCTAAGGGGATTCCTAATATCTTTAAAGGATTCCTTCTGGGGTTTAATGATGCCTGTTATTATTTTAGGGGGAATATATGGAGGAGTTTTCACACCTACCGAAGCTGCGGCAGTTGCATGTGTCTACAGTTTTATTGTAGGGGCATTGATACACAGAGAGCTGAAGTTTAAAGATTTTATAAAAGGTTTTTCAGAAGCTGGTGTAACCTCTGCAATGGTTATGTTGATTATTTCAACAGCTACAGCCATGGGCTGGATAATGACCACTGAACAAATACCGGTAAAAGTGGCAACTGCTATTTCATCTATTTCAAGCAATCCTATTGTTCTGTTACTATTAATAAACATAATACTCTTAATAACAGGTTGTTTAATGGAACTAAATGCAGCAATAATAATACTCGGCCCAATATTTTTGCCTTTGATTATGAAATCAAATATAAATATCATACATTTTGGTGTAATTATGGTTGTTAACATGACGTTGGGGCTTTTGACACCACCGCTTGGGGTCAACCTTTTTGTAGCGGGAAGCCTAGAAGAAAGTGTAGGATTTAAGAAAATAGTTAGAGCTGTTATGCCAATGTTATTGGTTCTGTTAGTAGACTTGTTTATTTTAACATATATGCCAAAACTTTCATTAATACTGTTGGAGATTTTCAAAATATAGTTAATTATTTTTAGGAGGAGGAGTTTTTGGAAAATGCCTGTAGTTACAGTCTCTTTTTTGAAAGGACGTTCTTATGAAAAAAAGAAAAGAATAGTTGAAGGAATTACAAAAGTTGTATCAAAGGAGCTGGAAGTGCCAGCTGAAGCTGTTACTGTAATAATAAACGAAAAGAGCCCGGAAAACCTGGCGAAGGGCGGGAAATTTTTTAAGGAAATTTTGGAATCTAAATAAATTCAGCATAAGCAGGACGCGGAGGTGTAAAAAATGATGAAAATACTGCGTATAAACATGAACAACTTAGCCATAGCAGAAGAAGAAGCAAAAGGAGAATACAAAAACCTAGGAGGCAGGGCACTAACATCGCGAATAATAAAAGACGAAGTAGAACCCACATGCCACCCGTTAGGAGAGCATAACAAAATAATAATAGCGCCGGGGCTTTTAACAGGGACGACAGCGCCCTGTTCAGGAAGGCTGTCAATAGGAGGCAAAAGTCCCCTGACAGGGACAATAAAAGAATCAAACGCAGGAGGGACAGCATCCCAGAAAATAGCAAAACTAGGATACAAAGCAATAATAATAGAAGGGAAAGCGAGACAAGACGGATTATACATCATAAAAATAAACACAAGCGGAGCAGAAATAATTCGAGCAGATGAACTAAAAGGGATGGGGACATACCAGACAGCCCAAACCTTAAGAGACAAATATGGAGACAGCTATTCAGTAATATGCATAGGTCCTGCAGGAGAAGAAAAACTATCAGCAGCAAGCATAGCAGTAACAAACATAGAAGGAGAAACCTCAAGGCATGCAGCAAGGGGAGGCCTTGGAGCGGTATTAGGCTCAAAAAGAATAAAAGCCATAATAATAGACAACGAAAAACAAGACAAAATAAGCTACGCAGACGAAAAAGGGTTTAAAAGCCAGGCAGCAGCCTTTGCAAAGAGCTTGGTAGAAACAAAACAAGTATTAACAAAATACGGCACAGCAAACCTAGTAGGTCCGATAAACGCACTAAAAGGCCTGCCTACCCGAAACTTTAGCGTAGGGGAATTTGAAGGAGCATCCAAAATAAGCGGAGAAGTATTGAGGGAAAGAATAACAGAACGAAACGGCAAAACCGGCCATCCATGCCATCCAGGATGTGTAATAAGATGTTCAAACATATACAATGACGAAAAAGGGAACTATATAACCTCAGGATTTGAATACGAAACAATAATATTAACAGGATCAAACTGCGGAATAGACGACCTAGACGTAATAGCAAAAATAGACAGGTTCTGTGACGACTTTGGATTAGACACAATGGACACAGGGGCGGCGATAGGAGTATTAATGGAATCAGGGCTATTAGAATTTGGAGATACCGAAGGAGTATTTAACCTTCTTAAAGAAATAAAACAACTAACACCATTAGGGAGAATAATCGGAAGCGGAGCAGAAATAACCGGAAAAGTATTTGGAGTAACAAGAGTGCCAACAGTAAAAGGGCAGGCGATATCGGCATATGACCCGAGGGCATTTAAAGGGACAGGAGTAACCTATGCCACATCACCGATGGGAGC
>JARRCM010000003.1 GCA_029982205.1 Thermosediminibacterales bacterium | reverse complement strand
CTTTTGTTTGACTCATTGCAAATTCCTCCCATGTAAAAGTGTTATATATATTACTTCTACATGGAAGAGGCTCGTACCTTCTGTTGATAGAATTTTTTTTGTTATTTTTTTTCGGATCACCAATTAGTACCAAATTGTACCAAAAAGTACTATTTTATATCAGAATTTCAGAAATTATAATATCAAATTAACGACAATACAGCTTGTTATTCCATATAAAAAACAGTAAAGCCAGTTATTTCTTATGCCCGTAAGAAAAGGAGATTCTTTAAGAAGGCCGGCTGTTATAAGTACTGTAGCGGAAAATGGTGAAATATTAACAGCAATAGAATAACTTATCAATAATATAAGTGCCATAAACAGAGGATTAGATGTGCCAGAAAAAGCCGATGCCATAGCAGAAACTGTAATTAACGGATGAAGGCCAAAAACCGATGCCAAAGAAATCAATATGATTAAAACAAACGAAAACAAGATAGAACCGGTTAATTCAGTTGTATCAAAAAAGTTAGATATTTTTTCAGATATACCGGAACGCTGCATAGCATAACCTAAATATCCTGCCAATCCAAATAAAACCAGCTGATTATCAGCGTTTAACAGGCCTGTTTTTAAAAACTCCGAAACTTTTACATTGTAAAACTCAAATCTTTTAAAAACTAATGCCCATAAAACAGGAAAAACTATAGAAACAAGCGGAACAATCGTGAGAACCCCATAGCTTGTTGTCTGATTCAAAAAAATTATACTCAAGAGTAAGAATAACCCCACTCCGAAAAGTTCCCATAGGTCTCTGTTTGCGTTTTGGGTCTTGTATACTTTTACATCATTACTTATATTTTTTATAAAAACATATTCTACCAGTGATCCAATGAAAACCCCCAGCAAAGCTAAACCGAACCCGTATGGGAGAAGTTTGACCCATGGAATTTCAATAAAACTTAAAACTACCGCTATACTTAAATAGCTGGGTGACCAGAGCACCCCCAGAGAGTTACCCCTTACTATAGCTTTAGAAAGGCAATCACCTGAATATATTTCACTCCCTGAAGATGAAACCTCATAAACTATAGGAATAGCTGCAACGTTTATTACTCCTCCCAGTAAAAAAGATGTAAAGTAAGAGAAAAAATAAAAATGAAAGCCGTTTTTTATGTTGTTCTCATAAAAATGTTTTAATGCATTCTGATATTTATCAAATTTAAAAGGGATACCTAAAAGTGGAACTAAAAGAAACAAAACAAGCAGTCCGGAATTTTTCCTAAAACCATCGACATAATCCAAAAAATCCGCTTTGCTAAAAACTAAAATTAAGGTAGCAAAAATAAAAAGAATAAATGAAACCAGCTTATTAGCCCTGTTAATAAAAGGAAAACTCATGGCTAATGCAATCATAACGATCAAACCTGTCGCAATTTCGAAACAGCGCAATCCTGAAAAAACACTCATAAAATATAACACTACAATTGTCAGCAAGTTTATAACTCTGATTTTATTTATGCATTTCATGTTTTTGCTTAATCCCTCCAATAAGTTAACCGAGATTTAAACCTTCCAACAATCTTATCGCTTCATTATAATATGTCTCATCGATTTCAAAACCTATGAAATTCTTTTTCAATTTTTTACATGCTATTGCCGTGTTTCCGATTCCAAGGAAAGGATCCAGCACTAAATTTGTTCTTTCAAGGCCATGTAACTTTATACACATTTCAGCCAGTTCAGATGGAAAACTTGCCGGATGAGGGCGGTCTTTGGCCCTGTTTTGAATAGTTTTGTAGGGAATATACCATGAATTCCCACGGCACCTTAACCCCGTTTTACCATTATTCCACCTTGTAATATTGGATTCATCCTTATATGGCACTCCCACAGCCAGACGATCTAACTCAACTTTACCGGTTTTTGTTAAATGAAACACATACTCATGGGTATCATTGATAAACCTTTTGCTGTTAATGGGCTTATAATGCCCTACATTTAATTCAATTTTGTTTCCATAGCTTTCATGTTCAATATAGATGGATTTAATCCAGTGGATTACATTTTGAAGCTTAAAATGTTTTCTCATTTCACAAACCACCTCAAAAGGCACCCATGGATCCGAAGGTTTCGACCCTATGTTCAAAAACAAAGAACCGTTGTCATTTAATACCTGTTTTGTTATTTCTGCCCATTCGCCAAGCCAGTTAAGGTATTCTTCCCTGGGAATATTGTCATTATAACGGTTATAACCCACACCTATATTATAAGGAGGTGAAGTTACTATTACATCTACGGATTTTTTTTCTATATATTTTTTCATTCCTGTAAAACAGTCTTCTAAATAAAGTTTTAAATTCACATCATCGAACTGTAGTTCTTTCAATTTCACTTAACATTTCATCCTTTCAAGCTAAATCATATAGTATAAAACAACATTATAACTCTTTCT
The DNA here is from genome assembly GCA_029982205.1 of Thermosediminibacterales bacterium. Classification (GTDB taxonomy): domain Bacteria; phylum Bacillota; class Thermosediminibacteria; order Koleobacterales; family JARRCM01; genus JARRCM01. Next base: position 92,305 of record JARRCM010000003.1, on the reverse strand, counting down.
ATATTTGTCGAAAATATCCTGCTTGTTAGTTGTTTTTTAAACAAATTAGGGAGGGGCATTTTAAGCACCTCCCTAATATCTCAAATGTATGGTTTATAAATTCAAATCAGTCTTTTTACCTGTCACATTATAAATAACCCATTCGCAAACATTGGTGGTATGGTCTCCAATTCTTTCTAAGAATCTGGAAACAAAAAGAAACTGAGTTGCCTGGTTAATGGTCTTAGGGTCTTCCATCATGTAAACAAGCAGTTCTCTAAATATCTGTTTATACAACCCATCTATGATGTCATCTTTCTGACATATAGAATTAGCCAGTTCCACGTCTTTATTCATATATGCCTTTAAGCAGTCCCTTACCATTTCCCTTGCCAAGTCTGCCATACGCGGAATATCTATCAATGGCTTTATATATTTTTGATCTGCAAGTCTAATAGAAACTTTAGCAATATCTACAGCATGGTCTGCTATTCTCTCAAGGTCTGTAATTATTTTAAGTGTAGTGAATATTTCTCTTAAATCTCCGGCCAGCGGCTGCTGTGTCGCTATAAGTTTTATACATTTCTCCTCTATATCTGTCTCCATTTTGTCGATTAAATCATCATTTTCTATTACCTTTTGAGCCAACTCCGTATTATGTTCTGTTAAGGCTCTTATTGAATTGTCTATAGCTTCTTCTACCAAGTAACCCATCTCTTTAAGACTCTCAAAAAGGTTGGTAAGTTCTTTGTCAAAATAACTCCTTGGCCCCATTAATTTCCCTCCTTTTTATTTTTAACCGAATCTCCCGGTTATATAGTCTTCTGTTCTCTTGTCTTTAGGTCTATAAAATATCTCTTCAGTCAACCCATGTTCGATTATCTCTCCATTAAGGAAAAATGCTGTGTAATCAGATATTCTACCAGCCTGCTGCATGTTGTGAGTTACTATTATAATCGTATACTTCTCCTTAAGTTTTTTTACAAGTTCTTCTATCTTAAGAGTTGAAATCGGATCCAAAGCAGAAGTTGGCTCATCCATAAGCAGGACTTCAGGTTCCACCGCAAGACAGCGGGCTATACATAACCTCTGCTGCTGACCTCCTGACAGGCCTAATGCATTATCCTTTAATCTGTCTTTAACTTCATCCCAAAGGGCAGCACCTTTTAAGCTTTTCTCGACAATTTCATCAAGTTCACTTTTTTTAAGCCTCCTGTGGAGCCTTGGGCCATAAGCTATGTTGTCATATACCGACATGGGAAAGGGATTAGGTTTCTGAAAAACCATTCCAACTTTTTTTCTGAGTTGAATCACGTCATAATCCGGATAAATGTCCTCACCTTCAAGGATTACTCTTCCCTCCAAACGGGTATTTTCTATCATATCGTTCATTCGGTTTAATACTCTTAAAAAAGTGGACTTACCACAACCCGAAGGCCCTATTAATGCTGTTATCATATTGGAAGGTATATCTATATTTATGTCTTTTAAAGCCTTCACATCACCATAATAAAAACTCAAGTTCTTTATTTCTATTTTTCTGTTATCCATGACTTTTCCCCCTACTTTTTAGGTATACCTGATTTAACTAGCCCTACCATCTTATTTGCAGCAAAATTTATTAGAATTATTAATAAAACCAAAACTGTCGCAGTGGCAAACGCCTTTTCACTTGAAAGCCCTTCCATAGTAAGTAGATAAAGATGAACTGACATGGTCCTTCCTGGGTCCATAATACTTAAAGGCATTCTTAATGAACTGCCGGCGGTTAGTATAACGGCCGCTGTCTCCCCAACTGCTCGACCTATACTTAGTATTATACCTGTTATAATTCCGGGAATACTGCTCGGCAATACTACCTTTGCAATTGTCTGCCACTTTGTTGCACCTAAAGCCAGACTGCCTTCTCTGTATGAGATCGGTACCGTTTTTATAGCTTCTTCTGAAGTCCGTATGATTGTTGGAAGTACCATACATGCCAGTGTAAGAGCACCGGAAAGGATTGACCAACGTAGCCCTATAAAGATTACGAAAAACACAAATCCAAACAATCCAAAAATTATTGAAGGGATTCCGGCAAGGGTTTCGGTACAGAACCGTATAAATTTAATTATCTTCCCTTCTCTAGAGTACTCGGTTAAATATATGCCTGCGCCGATTCCAACGGGTGCCGCTATAGCCAGAGATACTAAAGTCATGTAGATAGTAGTAACAATAAACGGAAAAATACCTCCCTTTCTGCCCATGTCATAAGGCTTTTGGGTCAAAAATTCAATGTTAACATGTTTTATGCCATTAATTAATATATAGCCGATAATAATGAGCAAAACAGACACCGTAATAAATGCTGCCGTTTTTAAAACTAAGAAAGCAATATTCTGTCTAAATTTTTTACTCATTATTTTATTTCACCTGCTTTCTGAGCAAAAAAGGTGGCTATCAGGTTTAAAACCATTATAAAAACAAAAAGCACTACTCCGGTAGCAAACAAGGCAAGCCTGTGGTCACCTGCTGCATAACCCATCTCTATTGCTATATTCCCTGTAAGAGTCCTTACAGGGTCAAAAATACTGCCTGCAACCTTTGTAACGTTACCTGTCACCATTATAACCGCCATGGTCTCGCCTATGGCTCTACCCATACCCAATATAACAGAAGTAATAATTCCCGATTTAGCAGCAGGCAAAATTACCCTGTATATGGTTTGCCAGTGTGATGCTCCCAGAGCAAGTGAACCTGACTTATATTCTTCCGGAACGCTCCTTATAGATGTTTCAGATATATTTATAACAGTAGGCAAAATCATTATTGCTAAGATTATTGAACCTGCAAGAATGCTAAAACCGTTACCGGGAAAGTGGTTGCGTATAAAAGGCACCAGAACTGACAGCCCAAAAAAGCCGTAAACAACAGAAGGTATACCTGCCAGAAGTTCTATTCCTGGCCTAACTATCTGAACAATATGTTTGTCCGCTATCTCAGCTAGATATACAGCACATGCAACTCCAATGGGAACACCCAGTATTATAGCACCTAGAGTCACCTGTACTGAACCCAATATCATACTGAGGATTCCAAATTTACCTGAAAGAGGGGCCCATTCGGTGCTTGCAACAAAGTTTAAAATACCTTCACTGAATATAATAGGTAACCCCTCTCTAAAAACGAAAAAGGTTATAAGCAAAACAGTAAGAACCGCCGTTATTGCAAATAAGAACAAAACGATTTCAATGAATCTTTCATAGGCTCTCAATTTCGACATCTCCTCTCACTGCATCATCATTTCTACTTTATATGGTTTTTATTAAATATTGATTAACATATTGTTAAATTTATGTAAAATTTAATAACTGTAAAAAAATATATTTAAGCAATAAAAAGCAACAAAGCTGCCTTACAGCTGCTTTGTTGCAACAAATACCAGTTCATTTCACTCTGATGTATTCCTTACCAACTATCTCCTGACCTTTTTCACTGCAGACAAAGTCAAGGAAGGCTTTAACTACACCCTGGGGTTCGTCTTTTGTAAGCATTAAGAAAGGTCTCGCTATTTTATAACTCCCATTAACAACATTTTCAGGGGTCGGATCTACACCGTTAACTTTGAGGCCTTTAACGCTGTCGTTTAACATTCCCATTGAAATAAAACCTAACGCATTTGGATCAGTAGCTACGGTCTGCCTTACCGAACCGTTTGAAGGTTGAATAATGCAGTCATCTCTGAATTTGGCGTCTTTACCCATAACTATTTCTGTAAAAGCTCCCCTTGTTCCTGATCCTTCTTCTCGGTTAACCACTGTAATCTTGGCATCGTTTCCACCCAGCTGCTTCCAATTAGTTATCTCGCCAGTATATATTTTTTTGATCTGTTCCATAGTAATATCATTAACAGCTTTGTTTGCTGGATTAACAACTATTGCAATACCGTCCTTTGCAATCACATGTTCATGAAGACCATAAGGCTTTTCTTTATCTTTTAATTCTCTTGAAGCAGTACCTATATCAGCTACTCCTTCATAAGCAGATTGTACTCCTACTGAAGAACCTCCGCCCTGTACATCAATTTTTACATCAGGATACTTTTCCATAAAAGCCTGTGCCAGTTCTTCTGCAAGGGGTTGTACAGAAGTTGAACCCGCTATAGTAATACTCCCAGAAAGTTTTTCTTCACTACCGCTTTCATTTGATTCATCTGGTATTTGTTTCACTGCTGATTGTTGACACCCTGTAAACACAAGTGCTAAAGCTAAAATCAGTAAACCTAAGACTAATGCTGTTTTTTGCATTTTTTTCTCCTCCCTTTTAATTCATTTAATTTTAGTTCATTTTACTGTACTAAATTTATCTTATATTTGTTAAGATAAAATAAAGAGAAAGTTAAAAATATGTAAACTAAACTAAAAAGAGGAGAATCACTCTCCTCTTTTTAAAGGTATTTCAATCTTAAATTCTGTTCCTACACCCGGTTCACTACTTACACTTATATTCCCTTTTAAAGATAAAACTATATGTTTTACAATTGCAAGGCCCAGACCTGTTCCGCCCAGTTTCCTTGAACGTCCTTTATCTACTCTATAAAACCGCTCAAACAGCCTATCCAGGTGCTCTTTCGGTATTCCGATTCCTGTATCCCTCACCTTCAATACCAAACAATCTTCCATACAATACGCAGATACCAGGACCTTTCCACCTTCAGGGGTATACTTAATCGCATTATCAATAAGATTTATCATCATCTGCTTGAACCTGTCTTTGTTCATACATAAAACAGGCAAATTGTCTTGAAAATATGTGTCCAGTAAAATGTTTTTTTCTTCTGCTTTTTTGTTAAATATTGTAATTATCTCTTCTTTAATAACTTTTTCAACTTTTATTTTGTTTTTAGGTATAGAAAAGGGCTTGTTTTCTATCTCTGAAAGAAGCAAAATATCTTCTATCAATCGCTCCAGACGCTCTGTTTCTATATCTATGATATCAAGAAACCTTTCACGCTTTGACTCATCATTAATTGCTCCTTCTTTAAGGGTTTCAATGAATCCTCGTATGGAAGTCAGCGGGGTGCGCAGTTCGTGGGTTACATTAGCCACAAAATCAGAACGCATTTTTTCAAGTTTTCTAATGTCTGTAATGTCTTGAATTATTATCAAATTTCCTATTTTCTTTAAAGGCCTATCCTGCAGGCGAATCGGAGCTGAAAAAAACTTTAAAATTTTATTTTCAGGCCAGGTCAGTTCGAATTCCATAGAACTGGCCTCTTTTAAATTCAAGATTCTTTCTATAGCCTCAGCAGCTTCTTTGTTCCTCGCAATTTCAAACAAGTCTTTTCCAACAAAATCTTTTTCCTGAATATCCAACAGCTTTTCCGCAACAGGATTGATGATCATGGCCTTTTTTCGGTTATCAACAGCAATGACCCCGTTTATTGAACTTGTAAGGATTGCTTCCATTTTAGACTTGTCATTTTTCAATTCTTCTATGGTTTCATTTAATTTTTCCGTCATATAGTTAAAAGCCATTCCCAGTTTACCTATTTCATCATTTGTCTTTATCTTTACCCTTTTGTCAAAGTTTCCTGCTGCAATGTTGCCCGCCATTTCTGTTATCTCCTGAATAGGGCGTGTTACATTTGACAGATACCTATATCCAAGTATAACAGCTACTAAAATTCCTGCAAATGCGGAAAAGAAAATATAACGCCATATGGCATGTTGTATATTATATATATCATTTAGAGGAAGAGCCATCCTTAATATTCCTGCAATTTCTTTTTCTTTTTTTAAGGGCAAAGCTATATAAAGCATGTTTTTATTAAGGCTGTTGCTCCACCTGCTGCTTTTCCCGAAACCCTTTTCCAGTGCTTGTATTACTTCTGGCCTGTCTTTATGGTTCTCCATCTTTTCTGCAGCTAATTCCGAGTCTCCAAGCACCTTGCCGTTTATATCAATTATAGTTATCCTTGCCTCAGTTATTCTGCTGTATTCCTCACTCAATTTTTCATAATCAAGTTTTTGGCCTTTACTCAAATCTTCAGTCAGTTCCTTTTGAATTATTCTGGCATTTGATTTCAGTTTTTCTTCAACCATATCATAATAGTTGTTTTTTGCTATTTCCATTGAGAAACTGCCTGTCAGCAAAACACCTATCAAAATAAGGGCTGTAAAAGCCCCCATGAGTCTTTTAAGCATATTCATCATCACCTTTGTAGTATAAACTATAACCAATTCCTCTAACAGTATGGATATATTTTGGTTCACGGTCTTCATCTTCAATTTTCTTTCTCAGGTGTCTTATATGAACATCTATAGTTCTTGTTTCACCATAATAATCATATCCCCAAATCTTATCTAAAAGATGATCCCTTGTGAGGGTTTTACCCCTGTTAATCGCAAGCAGTTTTAGTAGTTCATACTCTTTACTGGTCAATTTAATTTCTTTATTGTTCTTATAAACTTTGTAGGATTCTGTATCAATTGTAAGCTCTCCTATCTTTATTAATCCACTTTCCTCCTTTTCTCTGATAATTCTCCTTAAAAGCGCTCTAACTCTTGCTATAAGTTCTCTAACTCCAAAAGGTTTAGTAATATAATCATCTGCTCCCATTTCTAATCCCACTACCTTATCAATTTCTTCACTTTTTGCGGTAAGCATTATTATAGGAATACCTGAAATCGATTCAGTGTTCCTGATTTTTTTGCAAACTTCAAGACCGTCAATTCCAGGCAACATCAAATCAAGTATAATCAGATCAGGTTGATATTTTTCAATAAGTTTTAAACCTTCTTCACCTGTCTCACAAGCAATCACTCTATATCCTTCTTTTTCCAAATTATAACTTATAAGTTCCAAAATATGACTTTCATCATCTATTACCATTATAAGTTCTTTTTGCAAAAATATCCCCCCTGAAATCACACAGCAAACTGACAATCTGTTCAATATTTCTGAAAACCTTTAATTTTATATGTATAATATAATAGACTTCCATATTAAGTCAAGCCAATTAATACTGACCCCCAATACAAACCATTATTTGGTATTAATTAAGTAATAAAAAACAACAAATACTATATAAACAAAACCTTAAAAAAGGAGCAAAAATCATGGAAATAAAACCCAAACCAAAGGTTGCTTATTTTTGTATGGAATACGGCCTGGATTCGGAATTCAAACTTTATGCCGGTGGTCTTGGAATCCTTGCAGGTGATTATTTAAAGGCTGCAAAAGATAACAGTCTTCCTGTTGTGGGAATAGGATTGCTCTGGAAGGAAGACTATACACAACAATATATCGGCAACGGCGGATATCCTTATGATACTTTTCCGAAGTTTAATTATGATTTTTTAAAAGACACGGATATAAAGGTTGTTGTTAATATAAGCGGTAGAGATGTCTACTGTAAAGTCTGGAAAGTAGATGATTTTAATAACGCTCCGCTTTACCTTCTTGATACTGACATTGAAGAAAACAAAGACTGGTTGATAAACGATCAGCTTTATGGTGGTTTCAGTCACAGGCGCATCCCCCAGGAAATGGTCCTGGGAATTGGCGGTATAAGGGCCTTAAGAAAGCTTGGAATTGATATAGATATATACCATTTCAATGAAGGTCACGCAGTTTTTGCCGGAATCGAACTTATTCGCGAAAAAATGTATGAACAAAACATGAGTTTTCAAGAAGCCTGGAAAAACACCAGAAATCAAATTGTTTTTACAACTCATACTCCTGTAAGAGCAGGTAATGAAGAACATGACCTGAGCTTAATGTGGGAAAAAGGGGCTTATAACTGGCTGTCATATGACCAGATAACAGCTATCGGCGGTGACCCCTTTAACATGACAATAGCAGGTCTTCGTTTGTCTAAAATATCAAATGCCGTATCACAACTTCATTGTGAAACTGCAAACAGAATGTGGAATTTCGTTGATAACAGGTCTCAAATCATAGGTATAACAAACGGTGTGCATAAAGCCACCTGGATGGATAGCAGAATGGAAGAAGCTTTTAAAGGAAACCGAGGGTTATGGGAAACCCATGTGGAGTTAAAAAAAGAACTAATAGAATTTGTCAAAAATCGTACAGGAGTAAATTTTAAACCTGACTCACTGTTAATAGGTTTTGCAAGAAGGTCTACAGAGTATAAAAGGAGTACACTCATATTAAAGGATGAAGAAAAACTGAGTAAGCTTCTTAAGGAGAAAAAAATACAGCTGTTGTTTTCCGGAAAAGCCCATCCTCAGGATTTTGAAGGAAAGTCTTTTGTTCAAGAAATTGTCAACATATCTCAAAAACATCCGGATACCATCGCTTTCCTTGAAAATTATGATATGGAAATTGCTAAAAAAATGACCCGTGGTTGTGATGTTTGGCTCAATTCACCAAGGCGGCCTCATGAAGCCAGCGGAACCTCCGGCATGAAAGCTGCAATGAACGGTGTATTAAACTTGAGTATCCTTGACGGATGGTGGCCGGAGGCTTGTAACCACGGAGTCAACGGATGGCAGTTTGGAGATTCTTTTCACTCTGAAAATAGTAAGGAACAGGACAGGTATGACCTTAAGTCATTGTATAAAGTTTTACTTAATGAAGTTTTGCCAACCTATTATAATAACAGGCAAAAATGGATTCAGATGATGAAATCAAGTATAGATACTGTTTATGAGAAATTTTCTGCAAAAAGGATGATACTTGAATATTTCAATAAAATATATACACTAGACCCATCTAAGCAATTTCAATACTGACCCTGCTGCCTCTGCCTCCTGGCTCTGCAGGCTCTACTATCAAACGGCGCGCCAGGCGGTTTCGAAGCTCTGGAACATGACTTATTATTCCGATGGTAAGGTTTTCAAAGTGAAGTTTTTCCAGAGTATCCATTACTATTTCCAATAATTCTGAGTCCAGGCTTCCAAAACCTTCATCAAGAAAGAAAAACTCTAAAGGACATTCTCCCTTTAATTGAATCTGTGAAGAAAGCGCAAGGGCAAGGGCCAGGGAAGTTAAAAACGTTTCCCCACCGGAAAGTGTAGACACAGGTCGTTTTACCCCGCCGTTGGCGTCATCCCTCATAATAAAAGCGCCGTCAGAACCGATTTCAAGGGCATATCTGTGCTTTGTTAGCTGACCTAAACGTTTCGATGCTTCTAAAGCGACATTCATAAGCTGTTCTTCTGCGATAAATTCCACAAAAGCATTACCCCTTAATACACTCTGGAGTTCTTTTAGCTTGTTTTCTAAGGCAGCCAGTTCTTTTCGTTGTTTTTCAAGATCAAGCCATGATAAGTGCTTTTTCTTAATATCTTCATAATCCCGTTTTGCTTCCCCTTTTTTAGATAATACTTGATCCAGTGACTTTCTTAAATTCTTATAATCCTCTTGTATTTTTTCCCACTCTTTTTGGGTTACGTTTCTTCCATTCAATTTGTTTTCAAGCTCTTTTAGGCTGTTTTTTAAACTTTCTTCTTTTTTGCGGTATGTGTCTACTTCATTTTTCATTTCGTTTATTTCTGTTTCACTGCACAAACATTCTTCTGCTTCCCCCTTAGAAGTGAAATGCCTTTGCCGTAACGCTTTATCAAGGGTTTCTCTAGCCTTATTGTTCCGGTCAACTGCAATACTTAAAGCTTTTTGTGCAGCAACTTTATCTTGCAATACTTTATTTTTTAGCTCTAAAATTTTATCATACTTACTTTTGCTTGTTTCAAACCGCTTTCTTAAAATTTCAAGAGCTTTAACTGTATTTTCCAACAGCTCTTCGGCTGGTCTTCCTTGTGTAATTTTTTGAATGCTTGATTTTTTCTCTTCAAATTGTTTATTAAGCTGTTCTATGTTGTTCTCTATTCTAGCCCTTTGTACTTCTGCCTGGTTTTTTTCTTTATCTAAATTCTGAAGCTTTTTTTCAAGCAGTTTTATATCTTCATTTGTTTTTCTTATTTGTTTATTTAAATCATCAATTTTTTTATCTGCATCATCAATACTTTGTTTTTCTTTTTCAATCCTGTCTATAGGTATTTGCCCCCTCGCCTTGTCAAGGTCTTGTTTTATTCTATCAAGCTCCATTTCTGTAGTTTTTAAATTTTCATTTGCTTCTTCAACGGCTTTATGTGCGGCAGCTTTTTGAGCTTCAGCAGTTTTCATTTTTTCTCTCGCTTCGGCTAATACGCTTTTTAATTCCTCAACTTCCTGGGTGACTTCTTTAACCTTGTTTTGCCATTCTGTCAAATCTTTTTGCATTTTCTCGGTTTTTTGGTTCTCTTCTTTTAATAACCTTTTCAATTCGTCAGTATCTTTACCAATATAATTTTCAGGAAGTCGTTGTCTTGCCTCATAGATCTCCCGGTTTATTTTTTCTACAGCATTTTTTGCATTTTCAAACATCTGCAGTTTGGCAACAAGAGAAATTTCAGATTTTGTAGATTTTTCCCTTGCTGCATTGTAATTCTTTTCTGCTTCCTCATATTTTTCTTTTAGCAGTTTTAGATGTGTTTCCATTTCTTTTATTTTAGTATTTTCTATCAAAACCGCCGGAGAGGGATGAACAACAGAACCGCACACCGGACAGGGCTGGCCCGGCTTAAGGGTTTCTGCTAACCGGGATGCGTAATTTTTATGTTCTAATTCTTTGAGCTTAATCTCAGAGTCTTCTAACTGTTTTTTAATGTTATTAAGAATGTTTTCAGCATTAATGCAGTGTTCTTTAGCTGATTTATATTGAGATTTTGCTTCTTGAAGCTCTTTTTTTATATTTTCCATATTTTCAACTTCAATAGACCGATTTTTTTGCAGTTTGATAATTTCTTCTATAACACTTTTTAAGCTTATTAATTCTTTTTCTTTATGCAGCAAATCCTGTTCGTCAACAGGTTTATTATCCTGAAGAATGGATAATTTGTTTTGAATCTCAGTAAGTTTTTCCTGTTCTATTCCAACTTGATGTTCAGCCTGTTTCAAGACAGTTTCTAATTTTTCAAGTTCTCCTTGTTTGGATTTTAAGTTTTTTTCTGCCCTGTATTTTGCCTTTTCTGCATTAAGAAAATTTTTTTTGAGATTAAATGCGTCATTTACCTGCCGGCGGTATTCAGGAGTTACCGAATTTTTTTCAAGTTCTTTTTGATGTTTCGCCAGTTTTTCTGCTAATTCTTCCTTTTGAGTTAAACATATTTTTATCTGCTGATTTAATGAATTTAGGAAGTTTTTGATTTTTTCATATTCAACTTGCTGTTTTTTAAGCTGTTCCAAAAGCTGCTCGGCTTCCTGTTCCATCTTTAAGGCCTGCTCAAGACGAGATTTTAATTCTATTAGTAAAGGTTCTTGTTTCTGTTTGTCTTCATTACATTTCTCATATTCTTCCCTTGCTTTTTGTTCCTTTAAACATTCTGTTTGAAACTTTTCTGTTAATGCTTGAAGTTCTTTTTGAGCTTTTTCAAGAGAGTTTTCAGCTTCTGTTACTTCATCCAGATATGGCCTGATTTCTTCTGCCCTTAGAGCCTTTTCAAGCTTCTTTTCTTTAATTTCGATTTCTTTCTTTTTCCCTTGATGTTTTTTTTCCTCTTCTTTTAATTTATTTAATTCGTTTTGGAGTTCCCAAACCTGTTTTTTCTCGTTAAACTCCTTTTCCGTTTTATTCAGACTTATCTTAAGCAGTTCTTCCTGTTTATTTATTGTGTCAAGCAGGGCTTTAGCAGCTTTTACTGCTGCTTCTGATGCTTCTCCCAGCCCTCGTTGTTCTCCCTCAATGCTCTGAAGCTTCTGAGATGTACTGTTAAGATACTGATTCAAACGCTGGTTTAAACTTTCTCCGTATTGTTGCAAGTTAAATAAGCGCTGGAGCATTCTGCGCCGTTCTGCCCCTTTAAGAGATAAAAATTCGGAAAATTTGCCCTGTGGAAGCACAACAGCCCTTGTAAAATCATCCACGTTCAAACCAAGGAGACGTTCAATAGCTGCGGTAATTTCCGTAGTCTTATCAGATATAACTTTTTCATTTCCTTCCGTTAATTCAACAAGACGGCAGTTGCTGATATTGACTGAATCCCCACTGCTGCGTTTGAAGCTTCTTTCTACACGATATCTTCTCCTGCCTTTGGAACTTCCAAGTTCAAATAAAAACTTTACTGTAAGCTTTTCTTCAGCATGATTAAGTATACCTCGAGTATTGTTTGCAGCCCGTTCTACTTTCCCGTACAATGCAAGGGTAATGGCGTCCAGAATGGTGGATTTGCCGCTTCCTGTGGGGCCGAAAATACCAAACACTCCTGTCTCGCAAAGTTTTTCAAAATCAATAACTTGTGGTTCTCTAAAGCTGTGCAATCCCGCAATACTTAAACTGATGGGTTTCATTTCACAGTTCCCCTTTCCCCTGTTTCTTCTCCTTCTGTTTCCTCCCCTTCAAAAACTAGTTTCATAAAAAGTTCAATAATGCTGTCATCCGGTTCTACACCCACTCTGCTTTTATAAAACCGCTTAAACAGCTCATCAATGGGAAGTTCAGACCTTCTCTCAATTGAAAAGTTTTCTGCCATTTGAGGCAATACAGGTCTTATATTAATTATTCCATGCCTTGCTTCACGAATGTTTTGTATGTCTGCCTGTGTAAGAGGGCTTTCTATATGTAATTCCAAATCTATCCAGGCAGTTTTGTCACGACCTTCGTCAATCCATTTATAGACATCTTTCAACCCGCCTGTAGCAACCCATTTCACTAAAGGCTTTCCGGAACAGAGGTGTATTTCTTTTATGTTTGCAGGTTTGCCAGGTTCTGCATCAATGATAAATACACTTTTTGTTTGGCCTGCTTCTGAAAAACTGTAGCCCAATGGAGAACCTGCATAATAAGCAGGGACAGATGAACCTTCCACAGCTTGAGGCCTATGAAGATGTCCTAGGGCAATATAATGGGCGTTTTGTGGAAGTGCCTTAGGATCTACACTGCATGCGCCTCCTACCATTTGAATTGGGCGTTCTGAATCAGATTCTTTTCCACCTTTTACAAATATATGACTCATTGCAAGATTAACGGTATCTGTTCTAAAATGTTGAGATAATTGCGAAAACATATACCCGACTTTTTCAGAATAAGCAATTTGGAATTTGTTTTCATCAATGGAATCTGTAATGACTTCTTTAAGTCTTGCTTCTGAAGGATAGGGAAGGGTTAAAACCACCGCCCTCTGGCTGCATGAAGCAATTTCTATTTCTACCCATCCAATGCCCCCTTTTACAATGTTAATACCTTCTCTGCTATAACCAGCGGTTGTTGAAATACTGCTGTTTGGTAAACCTATAAGCACGATTCCATGCCTTGCTGCCAAAGGCATCGAAGCACAAAGCCTATCAGGGCTGTCATGGTTTCCAGCTATAACGATAACCCCTCTTTTTCCCTCTTCAGTCAGCCTGTCAAGACAGTCATAAAAAAGTTTTTCAGCTTCAGCAGGAGGATTGTAAGTATCAAAAACGTCCCCGGCAACCAAAACCATGTCTATACACTCATTTTTTACGATTTCTACAAGTTCATCAATAAACTCTTGCTGTTCCTCTAATCTGCTTCTGCCCTCAAGGTTTTTCCCCAGGTGCCAGTCAGCAGTATGGAGTATTCTCACCTTTTTATCCCCCTTATCTTATGTAAAGTTTAAAACAATCTACGTTAGTTACATTTCAACTTGTATGCCCGGATGGAAAAGGTATAAATATTTACCTTTTACAGGCTTTTTCAAAATCTCCTTAACTGCCTTTTCATAAAGGCCTATCTGTATATTATAACGCTGTTTTACATTCTGTAACTGTTCTGGAGTGACCCTATCAGTTTTAAAATCAACTAAGACAACCTCATCCCCCTCATAGAACAACAAGTCAATAATTCCTTGGAGGATTATCCTTTCATTTTTATCTAATTCTCCTTGAAGGTTCGGGTAAAACTCTCCAGGCCAAACTCCTAGACTGAAAGGAATTTCCCGCAAAACCTTATTTGATGCTGTTACTCTGCACCCTAAATCTGTTCTGAAAAATCCGGCTATTTTTGAGCAGTCAACAGAAAGAGCCTGTTTCTCAGTTAAGATTTCCTGGTTTACCATTTCAGAAACCTGGGATTTAATTCCCTCTTCATCAAGGCTGCCCTTTAAGTTTATGTGCTGCATGACAATGTGAACAACACTTCCCTGTTCTGCTGCTGTCAACCCTTTTGCTTCTTTTAAAAACTGCGGTCGGAGATAAGTTTGGCTTAAATACAACGGAAAGCATATATCTTCCACATATTCAACCCGTAATTTGTCTTTAAGCTCTGAAACACTGATTTTGGCAGGTCTGCCTGCAATTTTTGAATACGGGTAACTCCATGAAAGATTTTTGCCTACGATTTCCTTGTATTCGCTTTGTGATTCAATTGGAGAAAATTTTTTAATAAGTTTAAGTAAATTTGAGTAATCTGCTGCTTCTTTACTGTTATCCTGTCTTTGTTGTAAACTTCTGTGTATATAAACAGACCATACCGAATCATCTTTTACCATCTCTGCAGGTAACTGCCCTTCCCAGTGAGCTAACTTTCTCAATGGTTCTCCTCCAGGATGCCGTGCAATGGCCGGGCATATCCAGTCAAGACATGTTTTGGCAGACGCTGTTTCTGTTTCTGGAATTTGCCAGTCTGGTTTGCCAGCATAATAACACCATTTAGCAGCTGATACGGCAACATCTTTAACAGATCCCATCAAGATAAGTTTTTCCCTCGCCCTCGTCATAGCTACATACAAAAGGCGCATTTCTTCAGAAAGGGTTTCAAGTTTTAGTCTCCTCTTAATAGCAGTTTTTGCTATTGTAGGGTATTTAAGCCTTATATGTGGATCCACAAAATTAGGCCCTAATCCTAAATTCTTATGTAATAAAACGTCCTGGTTCAGGTCCTTCATATTAAACTGTTTTCCTAACCCAGCAACAATAACTACAGGAAATTCCAAGCCTTTGCTTTTGTGAATACTCATTATCCTCACAACGTCTTCATTTTCACCAAGAGCCCTTGCCGCCCCAAGGTCATTACCGCTGTCTTGTATTCGTTCTAAAAAATTCAAAAACTGAAACAGCCCTCTAAATGTAGTTCTTTCATATTGCTGTGCCCTGTCATAAAGTGCTCTGAGATTTGCCTGTCTCTGGGCTCCTCCTGGCATACAGCCCACATAATCATAATAACCCGTTTCACGGTAAAGCGTCCAAATAAGGTCTGACAACCGGCCCTGTCTGGCCATTGTCCTCCAGTTTTCAAGTTTTTTTAAGAAATCTCTGCACTTTCTTGAAAGCGTTTTTAGTTCATCATCCCTTTTTGCAGCTTCCAAAAGAGCATCATAGAAGCTCATTTCAGGTTTACAAAGCCGGATTTCGGCAAGTTCCTCTGCATTTAACCCTACAATAGGTGAACGCAGCAGACCGGCTAAAGGGATATCCTGTCGAGGGTTGTCAATAATTCTCAACAAAGCAATAACAACCTGAACTTCAGTGGCATCGAAATATCCGGAAGAAATTTCAGCATAAGAAGGAATGCCCTGAACACGGAATTCTTCAAGAAATGTGTTTCCCCAGTTTTTGGTGGCTCGTAGAAGCACAACTATGTCCCGGTATTGTACATACCTGTATATTTTCCTTTTTTTGTCATAAATATAATATCTTTCTTTTTTTCCTGCAGCCATAATTTCCCGTATTATTTTCGCAGCTGTTCGAGCTTCTTTTTGAGCTGTATCCAGTTCTTCAATGTCTTCTGAAGATTGTTTTTCTTCTTCATCACTGTTTTCTTTTTGTGGATTTTCCCGGTCTAAGTCATCGTTTTTCTCGATAATATGCAGCTCTACAGGACCAGTTAAAGCTTTTTTATTATCACTTACAGCAGGATAGTCGGCGTTATATACCAGTTCTGCTTTTTTATCATACTCTATTTCGCCGATTCTGCGGCTCATTATTTGTCGGAAAACAAAATTCACCCCGTCCAACACTTCTTTTCTGCTGCGAAAGTTTTTAGTAAGGTCAATACGCCTTTCCGAAGTTTCACTTGTATTAGGGTATTCTAAATACTTGTTCAAAAAAAGTTCTGGACATGCCAGCCGAAATCTATATATACTCTGTTTTACATCACCAACCATGAACATATTCGGGCAATCGCTGCCCTGTTTGGATATCAAGTTTAAAATTGCTTCCTGTACGGCATTAATATCTTGGTATTCGTCAATGAGGATCTCTTCAAACCTTTCCCTCAGTTCCCCCGCCGTAGAAGATGGAATCAACTCCCCAGGTTTTGCGTTTTCAGATAACAGTATGTCTAAGCAGTAATGTTCCAGGTCGCTAAAATCTACCAGCCCTCTTGCCTTTTTTGCTTTATGATACTCCTTACCAAATTCAACAACAAGTTCAATAAGGGTATCTATAACAGGCGAAATGCTGATCAAATCCTTAATACATTCTTCAGGCGGCCTTTTAAACAATTCATCTTTTAAGTTGTTTATCCTTTTTTTTACTTCATCACGCAGGGTTTTTACCCTTTCTTTAAGCCTATCATCCACATCTTTTGGACATCTCTTTAACCTGCTGAACTCAACAGAATTAAAGCATTTATAAGCTTCGTTCCATGATGTTTCACAGGACCTTTGAAGGTCGCTTATAACAACCAGATCATCTTTCAAGTTTTTTATATAGGGTTTTGGGCCTCCCGGCAGTTCCGCTAATTTTAAGGCAGTTAATAGTAAGTTTTGCATCCCGTCAAGTTCAATTTTCAAATCTTCTATTATACTTTTGCTCCAGTCCAGACTGTCCAAATCCGTATCTTTCGAAACTTTAAACTTTTTTGCTGCCTGACGCAACCAGTCTTCAGGCCAGGGATTGCTTTGCGCAAATTCATAAAGTTTTAAAACGAGGTTTTGGAGCGGTGCATCATCACGCTGACCTCCATAAAACTCAACCAGGCTTAAAAAAGAATCATTATTTTCTTGATCATAGTTTTTTTCAAATACCTGCTCAAGGACTTCAAGTTTAAGCAGTTCGGATTCTGTCTCATTTGCTATACGAAAAGAGGGATCTAAATCTAATTTATAAAAGTTTTGCCTGACCACTTCAAGGCAGAAAGAATGAATTGTTAATATATATGCCCTGTTTAAAAGAGCAAGCTGACGGCTTAAGTGTTTGGAATAGGGATTTTGGTTTAATTCTTTTGCTATTGCTTCTCCTATCCGCTCTTTCATCTCTGCAGCTGCTGCATTTGTGAACGTAACAACAAGCAAGCGATCTATATCAATAGGGTTTTCAGCATCTTTAACCTTGCGAATAATTCTTTCAACTAAAACTGCTGTTTTGCCTGCACCTGCAGCCGCAGATATCAAAAGATTGCCTTTAGCTGCATCTATAGCAGAAAGCTGTTCTTCGGTCCAAATATTATGGCTGCTCACCGTTATGCCCCTCCTTTCTCATCTTGTAAAACAGTCCAGATGATATCTATGTTTTCATCTTTGATAAACCTGTAAATGTTCTCTTTTAATAAAACATCAAACTGGCATACCATTCGATAAGGACAGTATTGACAGGCACGAAACTTACCTTTTTGGTAAGGTTCTATCTTCACTTTACCTTCAAGAATATCCTGACCTATCTTCTGAATTAAATTTCTAAGATGTTTTCTTAAATACTCAAACTGCTCATAAGTTGCTATTGAAGAGCTGCTGTAAAACTCACCATTTTTATTCATCCCAACAGGTATCAGTTCTGAATATCCCGATATTTCACCATCCATTAACTTCACGGCATCCTTGTGAGCTAATACCAGCCCTTTCATCTTAAGTTTTTTCAAGATATGTTTTTCAATCTCTTCAGGGGTTAAAGGAGCTGTTGAAGATATAACAGGGTCATCTATCCTAAAATAAAGCATTCCCCCGGGTTTTGCCTTCCCTTTTATGATCTGAGGGGCATGTGTTAAAGCAACATCTAAATAAGTAAGCAGCTGCAGGCTTAAACCATGATATACATCAGAAAGTTTAAAAGAGGCATTTCCCGATTTGTAATCAATAACCCGTAAAAAAGCAATGTCTTCCGATTCTGCAGCGTCAATCCTGTCTATTCTACCAACTATTTCCAGATATGAACCATCAGCCAGCCGGATTTTAAGAGGTGAAAGTTTTCCTCCTTCACCAAAAGAAATTTCAAATCCCACCGGCCGAAAACCCCCCCGTTTAGCGTGAATCGACAGAATATAAACTGCTCTGGCTAATATTCTCTTTATTTTTTTAATTAAATACCTGTAACGAGCAGTGGACATGAGTATCTCATTTTGCAGCTTAGGCGCCAATTCTTCAACAACTTCTGATACAATTTTATTGCACTGTTCCTTACTAAGGTCGCCCCAATCAAGGGAACTATCACGGATACGCTTACCAATAGAATCCATGGCCGCATGGAAAAAACGGCCCATATCAGGGGCACTGAGCTTGTATATCTTTCTTTCTTTAAGTCTTAGACCCCTATAAAGGAAATGTGAAAAAGGACATGCCATGAATTTTTCCAGTTGTGATACACTTGTTCGAAGGGTGTTTCCGTAAATCCTTTTAATAAATTTAGAGGATATTCTAGATTCCTGGTTTATCATAAACAAAGCTCCTAAAACCCGTTGGCAAACATCTCTCCATTCTTCACGGCTCACAAACCAATTATATACATCCCACCATATGGGGCTTATAACTTTTCCTTCTTTAGCTTCCCTGATACGGTAAGCCATATATGACATTGTCCTTTCTGGGGTTGATATTAGCTTGATATCATCCTCACTGCTTTCAGAAACCATCTCCACAGATATCTCTTCAAGTGCCGGCAGAAGTTCTTTTACCCTTCTAATAACTGAAGAAGGCATGATGGCTTTTCCCTCTTCATCTGCAAGAGGATAACTGAGCCACAGCATTTGACTTGCTCTGGTAAGGGCAGTATATATAAAATACTGTTCATCAAAAAGCTTCCTCCTGCTGTCAGGAGCAAGTTCCAGTCCAATCTGGCTTAAAAACTCCCGTTCTCTATCTGTAAAAATACCTTCGTCTACCATACGCATGGGGAAAACCCCATCACTAACTCCCAATATAAAAACCGCCCTGACATTTGGACTTCTTGAACGATCCAGGCTGCCGACAATCACCTGATCCAGACCCAGGGGAACTATCCCCAGTTTTAGACTTTTAAGACCTGCATCCAGTATCTGCAGATATTCTTCAAGGGATAGATCTTCGTCTCCCAGGGCTTCGACAATCTGATCAAAAACCTCAACAATTCCGTCCCAAACCTGTTTATGTATAAGCGCTGTTTCATAATCTCCTTTCTCCCTGGCCTCATCACTCCAATTTTTAAGTCGTTCAGGGACTCCTATACTAACCAAAAGCTCAAAAAGAGCAGTGGTAATATCTCGAACTGTTGAAAACTCTATTACCTTTTTATAAAATTCACCGAGAAGTAATACAATCTCAGCCCGGGTTTTATTAATCACTTCAAGTTCATTTGTCTCATCTGCAACAAGTTTATCTTCTTCAGCAAAAACATGACTGTATTTATATGCCCACGGGCTCTCATCAAACCATTTTGAACCTTTTATACCATGGGCAAGGACATAGTTTTCAAGAATATCAATTTTATCTCGTTTTATACCTGTAAGATCTGTTTTTAAAAACCTGAAAACTGGATCATATGCCCAGTTTTGAATTGCAACTTCAACTGCTGAGCGGACAAGTTCTATAAGGGGATGTTGTAACACTTTTCGTTTTTCATCTATAAAACATGGAACATCATAGTCATTAAAAACCCTTGCTATCAGTGAACTGTAGGATTCTAGGTCTCTTAGCAGCACGGAAATGTCCCGCCACCTATAACCCTCATCCCTAGATAGGCGTATTATTTCCCGTGCTGCTGCCTCAACTTCAGCACGGCGATTTGCAGCAGCTATAATTTTAACACCTGTTGGTTTTTCTTTAAATACGGTTGCAGGCCTGTTAAAAAATTCTTTTTCTAAATGGGCAATATCCGGCATTTTCCTAAACCTGTGTGGTATACCGTCATCTAGAACCAGAGGCTTATCTACAGATGTTTTTGTTTTTTCGGCAATTTTTAGTATTTTCTCCATAGTATCCCGAGTCTTGTAAAAAACATCCAATTCATTAAGGGGGTTATCTATACACTTACTATCAAGGCATAATGTTATGTTTATACAATCAGAAACCTTCATTAAACTCTCCAAAACATTAAGCTCCTGAGGTGTAAAACCCGTAAAACCATCAATCCAAACTTTGGCTCCTGAAAAAGTGAGTGAATCTCCAAGTTTTTCAGCTAAAAGGTTTAAGTAATCATCAGGGTCAATATACTTACTGGAAAGGTATTCCTCAAAATCATTGTAAATAAGTTTAAGGTCATTTAATTTATTAAAAAGTTTTGCATGACTGTTGTCTTTATCAAGCCAGGCCATAGCTTCATCTAAGTCAATCGGGGCTATTTTATATGTTTTTAATTCTGTTATTAGATTTGATAGATTGTCAGCAAATCCCACCTGTTTTGCCGCCCATCCAAATACTCTAAGCTCATTTTTTCGCTTTTCCAAAAATCTATAAAGAAGCATCCTCTTGCCAAGTTCTCCAATGTGTGTTCTTGATAAACCTCCTACCTCCTGTAAGACTCTATACGCAAGGCGACGAAAACTTAAAACCTCAGCTCTCATTATACCTTTGATTTCAGGAGATGAAACAAGCGCTATTTCTGATTGAAAAGTAGCCTGTTCAGGGACAAGAAAAATTAACCGGGGGCCATCAGCCGATGTTTTAAGCTCTTTTATAATTTGTTCAAGACAGTATCGAGTTTTGCCTGTACCTGCCCTACCTAATATAAAACGTAAAGCCATATAATAAAACCTCCGTTTTCATCTTCCTATTGATTTAGTCTATTTCTATAAATAACCTTTTTTCCCCTTCTTAAAAAAGAAAACCCATCTTCAAAAATTAAAGAACGGCTTTAAAGCCGCTCAAGGGTACTGTTTTCTATTTCTTTTATGTTTATATATATTGCACATTCAATTCTTTTCTTTTGAAGTTTGCAGTTTAACTCATAAGGTTTTTTAATATCCCCGTTAAAATTAAAGTTGTTAGCATTACATCCGCCACTACAGAAAAACCTTGCCCAGCATGAGGAACAATCCTGTTTTGAATAAACATCAGTTTCCCTAAACTGGTTTATAATAAAATCATTTAATTTTTTATCATAAACGTTCCCTATAACAAACTCAGAATTTCCCACAAACTGATGGCATGGATAGATATCGCCATTCGGTGTTACAGCCAGATATTCTCGACCCGAACCACAGGCAACAAGTCTTTTATAAATGCATGGCCCGTTGTATAAATCTATGTTGAAATGGTAAAACCTGAATGGGTTTCTCCCTGTTTTTCTTCTTTCTAAGTACTCTTTAGCCAGTTTTTCATATTCATTATATATTACTGGAAGGTCAGACTCAGTAAACATATATTCTTTAATATCTTTTCCTACAACAGGTTCAATAGATATTTGTTCAAATCCATTATCAGCCATATGTATAACATCCTGTGAAAAGTCCAAATTGTGTTTTGTAAACGTGCCCCTGACAAAGTAGTCTTTTTTATCTTTTTCCCTCAAAGCCACTACCTTTTTAATATTTGATATTATAGTATCATATGTGCCTGAACCATCTGCCCTGACCCTCATCCTGTCATGGACTTCTCTTCGCCCGTCAAGGCTTAAGACTATGTTATCCATGTTTTCATGAAGGTAGTTAATGATTTCATCATCAAGGAGTGTCGCATTTGTCGTAATTGTAAAATGAAACTCTTTTTCATACTTTGATTCAATATTTCTGGCATAAGCTACTACCTCTTTTACCGTTTCAAAATTTAGTAAAGGCTCCCCGCCAAAAAAGTCTATCTCCAGTTTTTTTATGTCACCTGATTTCTGAATCAAAAAATCAACAGCCTTTTTCCCCACTTCTGGCGGCATAAGTCCTTTTTCCCCTTTGTAATTTCCATCTGAAGCAAAACAGTATTTACATCTCAAATTACAGTCATGGGCTATATTTAAACAGAGAGCTTTCATCTCTGACCTTGCCCTGATTTTTTCTGCCGCAGCTTTATAATTATAACCTGTAAACAACACACCGTCTCTTTTCAACTTATCAAGTTCTTCTACAGCTTCATCTATTTCAATAGATTTATATTTGCCTTTTAACTTATTTTTTATTTGTTCACGTGGGGTATTATCATAAAAATCCAACACATCAAACATCAAATCATCCACCACAAAAACAGCCCCGCTGTTAACGTCCAATACAATTTTTGTGTTATCAATTGAAAATTTATGAATCTTTGTCTCCAATTTAATTCCCTCTCTTCTTCAAATACTCTTTTCGCATTTTGTAAAATCAAACCTCATCCTATTGATCCATAAGAAAACACCAAACATTATTATAGCAGTAAATAAAAACAGCCCTTTCAAACCAATAAACAATGATAAAAAACCACCTGAAAACGGGCCGAGCACATTACCCATTAAAGAAAAACATGTTGTAACACCAAAGGTAGCTCCACGTCGTTCCTCCGGAATCATTGAAGCAATAAGCGCATTGCTTGTAGGAATCATTCCTCCAATAAATGTTCCTAACAAAGCTCTAAGCAAAGCCAGTTGAAGCGTAGTTTTTACAAAAAAAGTAACAAATAAAATAATAGAAGAACAAAACGTCATTATTAAAAGCACCTTTCTCTGCCCCATACGGTCACTTAAAATCCCAAAAATAACTGCAGAAATTGCGCTAAAAATCCCATATACCGCTATTATGCTGCCTGATACGGTGTTTATGATTTGTTCATCAACTCCCATTTCTTTTATCAATAAAGGCACCACAGGGCTAATAACATGATTGGAGTATTGTATAAGAAAGTTCACTGTAGCCATTACCAATAACGGCATAAAGGAAAAAACAAAGGCAAAAGACTCTATATAGCTTTGTTTTTCAGTTGATTGATTCGGAGTAAAGTTTTCCTCTACAAAAAAATGTACCAGGATCCAGGCAAGGAAACTTGAAAGACCCATTATAATAAAAGTATATTTGTAACCGAAAACATCTGCCAAAAATCCACCGGCAAGAGGGCCTAAAGATGCGCCTAACATGATAGCCGTCTGAAAAAAACCAAGGGCAAACCCCATTTTATCTTCAGGGGTAAAACTGGTAACAAGAGCTAAACATGATGCAGTAATTCCTGTCAAAAAGCCCTGTACGATTCTTATGCCTAAAAACTGATATATATTTGCTACAAAAGGCAGCAGCATTGAAATAACAAAATTACTGAAAACCACTCTTTCCACCATAATCTTTCTTCCGTAGCGATCTGCTATTGTCCCCCAAAAAGGGCCTATCAAAGCACTAACCAATGCTGTAGAACTAAAAAGTAGGCCTGACCATACTGCTGCTTCTTTAACATCTGTTATCCCAAATTTAGATATATAGAGAGGAATAAAAGACACAATATATGTAATTGTCATCATTCCACATACTTGAACAAACCAAAGTGTATACAGGTTTTTTTTCCAGTATTCCAATTTCTGATTCCTCCAAATTCAACCTGAAATTAATATATTTTTTCCATCCCTAGTGATTTCACAGTCAAGAATATTATAAAACATCGTGGAAAAAATACTAATAACTTTGAAAGGAGGTGGGCAAAAGATGGATATTTTAGGCAAAAAAATCAAAATGGATATGAATCTCCTAAAACAAAAACCATCTATGTTCTACCTCAAAATAGGTGCTATGCTCCTTGGTGCTTATATCTGGGGTAGAATAACCCGCTAAACAAATTCTTTCAAAGGGAAAGCCAGAGGAATCAACCTCTGGCCTTATTTAGTTTATCATCTGAGTAAGTCTATAAGCCGAGTTCTGTCGTGGATGGTCATCTATCTTGGGTGGCAGTTACCTGACACCTCTAGCGACCTTACCCGGAAGCGTGGCGGGCCACCACATATGCCTCCCTATTTGGTCTTGCTCCAGATGGGGTTTACATAGCCAGCCAGTCGCCTGACTGCTGGTGAGCTCTTACCTCACCCTTCCAACCTTACCCGGCACTCAACTTAAGACCACATCTCTATATTTTTATTAAAAATTATTGTTATATATGATTTTAAGTTAAGTGCCGGGCGGTATATTTCTGTTGCACTTTCCTTAGGGTCGCCCCCACTGGGTGTTACCCAGCATCCTGCCCTATGGAGCTCGGACTTTCCTCAAACACAGCCTTTAAGGTCATGTGTTTGCGACCATCTGACTTACTCAGTATTTTATTCTCTGGATTTAATATTTTAGCATAATTTTATAATTGTTTCAACCTATCTGTCGCATGCATTTGTGTTTATAAAAACACCTGTTTTTCTATGAATTTCCATTAGTGTTTTGATATTTTTGGGGAATCCACCAGTTTTCTATTCCCCATAAATATCCGTTAGGGCTGGGTATAATCCCTTTTATTTTTTCATTGGCAGCTAATAATCTGCTGTGAGTAAAAAGAAAAATATAAGGGAGTTCGTCATTTATTATCTCTTGAGCCTTAAACAATAAAGCTTTTCTTTTATTTATATCGACAGTAATACGAGCTTTTGCAGTAATTCTATCAATCTCTGGATTCTTGTAAGATACAAAGTTTAACCCATCTCGAATCTTTTTTGAACTAAAGGCATATTCCAAATCAGGATCCGGCTTTAATTCCCATCCCAACAGAGCAGCCTCAAAGTTATGAGACATAATCTGTTTTTTTACCTGTAACCATGGTTTTAATCTGATTTTTACATTTATACCTAGTTTTTTCAAATCTTCTTTGATCTGAAGTGCTGTTAAATACCTGTTTTGATTTTCTTCATTTACAAGAAGTTCAAATTCGAGTTGAATTCCATTCTTATCCAATATACCATTATTATCAGTATCACTCCAACCTGATTGTTTTAACAATTCAGCGGCTTTTTCCGGTTGAAATCTATATTCTATTAAATTTGGATTAAATGCCCATGAAATCGATGGAATAGGGCTGTTTATCGTGAAACCTCTCCCAAGCAAAACCTCTTGAAGAATCTTCTCACGCTGAATGCCATAAATCAAAGCTTTTCTCAAATTAATGTCTTTAAAAAACGCAGGTTTACCGCTTAAGTTTAACGCCATAAAATCATAATAAAGCCTAGGATATTCATATATTTCTACTTTTTCTTTTTCTTGATAAAGCGCCCAGTCTGAAGGTTCAATAGTTAATATATCAATTTCTCCTGAATCAAAAGCATTTCTTAAAGAATCGATGTCTTCATAGGTTTTAAAAATTATTTTATCAATATAGGGCCTTTTTAGATAATAATTATCGTTAGCTGTTAATTCTATAATGTTTTTTTGATGGTCCCAATTCTGTATTTTGTATGGACCAGTTCCTACCGGCTTTTGTGAAAAAGCTTCCTCTAATTTGCCTGAATTTTCTTCACCAGTTTCCAAAAGATGCTGAGGTAAAATTTTAATGGTCATTATAGATAAAAAAGAAGCATCTGGTTGATATAGCTCTATTTTTATGGTTTTTTCATCAAATGCATAATAATTGGCAATATTGCTCATCTTTTCTTTCCAGGTTGAGTTTTCCCCTTCTGCAAACACTTTATCAAAAGTAAAAATCACGTCCTGAGAAGTTAGATGGAATCCGTCATGCCAGTAAACATCATCTCTTAAATAAAAAGTCCAATCTAATCCATTTTCTGATACTTCCCATTTTCTGGCGATCGCTGGTTGAAATAACAAATTCTCATCTGGTTTTACCAACCCGTCAAAAACTAGGTTGATCAATTCTTCATTTTCCTTATTTTGTGTCATCAACGGGTTTAAACTCTCAATTTTACTTGTCAAACCTATATTAATACTACCACCCATTACAGGAGATTCTTCAGCTACAGGCGGCTCTTGATTTATTGTTTTATTATTACAACCGCTTAAAACAATTATAAAAACAACTAGAACTGCTGCAAATAATATCAGGCTCTTTTTAAACATTTATTAAGCCCCCCTTTATGCCACATATAAACATTACATTTTATGTATCTTAGTATATTTTATGTATCTTAATATTCTATTTGAATTTTTTGAGTTTCTTATTTTCTATAAGACCTGGAATCCTGCCTCGTTTTGCAACAGGTTTATCTTCAACTTTTTTTAAATCAAGAGTCATATCTATAGGGGGTGCACTAGAAATGTAGCTTCCCACTCCAAAAGCATCGGCTCCATTTTCACTTAAAATCTTAATCCTTTCAGGGTCTAAACCTCCTGAAACAAAGATTTTCACATGATTATATCCTTCAAAATCCAGTCGTGCCCTCACCTCTCTTACAAGTTCAGGTGTCACTCCTCCACGCTCACTAGGTGTATCTAATCTTATGCCTTCCAGCTTTTTGCCTAAAAGTCTTGCTACTCTTATAGTTTCTTCTACTTCATCTTTAAAAGTGTCCACAAGTATTATTCTGGGTGATTCCGGAGGCATTACTTTATCGTAAGCTTCAGCAATGGTAAGAGTATCACCGGCAATAAGAAAAGCCGCATGCGGCACGGTACCCAACGGATTTTGGTTGAGAAGTTTTGCTGCTAAAATACAGCTTGCACCATTGGCTCCACCGATCACCGCCGCTCTTTCCATTACTGGAGCTACAGCTGGATGAACATGTCGCGAACCAAAACATATAAAAGTTTTATCAC
Organism: Thermosediminibacterales bacterium; assembly: GCA_029982205.1. Lineage (GTDB taxonomy): Bacteria > Bacillota > Thermosediminibacteria > Koleobacterales > JARRCM01 > JARRCM01. The sequence goes on along the minus strand of JARRCM010000003.1, from coordinate 65,565 downwards.
CTGCAGCTTCTCGGCACTTAAAAGCGGCTGTTGCCCATCCGCTAGAACTGGCCAATATTCCTAAAACAACAGTTTCAAAAACAGCAAACTCTTTATACGGTCCTCTAATTCTCATAACCGTATCTTTGGCTTCAAAACTTTCACCTTCAGGAATTGACCAAAGCTCAATTTTTTTGTCTTTAAGAAGGTTTAACACTTCATCTAGACCACAAAAAATCCCTGATTTCCTGGGAAATATTTCTGCTGTTACAGTTTTATCAGCAAGGTCAAGACTTTCTAAAATATCTAAGGTTTTTAGAAAGTAAACATCAGTAGTATAACCACTTGAAATCTCTTCATGGGTTGCTGAAAAAAGTTTTCTTTTTGGGTCTATCTTAATTTCCTGGACGTCTTTCAGTTTATTAAGTTCTTTCATCATTGACCTCCTCGCTAATATATTTAGTTAACACAAGTTGATTAACAGACATATGAGTTAATATTATTCGACATTTGTCTATAAAAACCTTCTTTATAGGCCTTTAATCTTTTTCGTAAAGCTTTTTATATATTTCATACGTTTTTTTAATCTTTTTGACATAATCTCTTGTTTCTTTAAAGGGAATATGTTTTAAAGTTTTTCCATCGCGGCTATATGTTTTTTCTTGCAGCCATTGATTGACATTCCCGCTGCCCCCATTGTATGCAGCCATTACTAAAACAAGCTCTCCATTGAACTCTTCCATTAGATTAGCAAGGTGCCATGTCCCAATTTTTATGTTTGTCTCAGGGTCAAAAAGCATATCGGAATTATAATTATTTATATTTATCTGTTCTGCCACCCATTTCCCTGTATCAGGCATTATTTGCATTAGGCCTATAGCACCTTTAGATGATACAGCCCTAGGATTAAATTTGCTTTCTTCTAAGATTACTGATGCAACTAAATAGGGATCCAGCCTGTTTTCTCCAGAATAGTGAAAAATTTGAGTCGCATATTTCAAAGGATATCTTTTTTTTAAAAACCATTCAGTATTTGTAATCCAAACAATTGACAAAAGTATTAGTAAAACAATAAACAAAATTAGGGTAATCCTATTTACTGCCTTAAGAAACAAAACCAGTTCCTCCTGTTTGCTAAATTGTTTTATCATTTGTTGATGATTTGTTGATAATTATATTCTGCCACATTTTTTCTACTTGGTCTAGGGTGTTTTTAATGGAACCGTTATTGTCTATAATTCGATGAGCTTTTTTCATTTTTAAATTCATCGGCATCTGGGATTTTATTCGCTGTTTAGCTTCTTCAACATTCAATTGTCTGTCTCTTTTTAAAAGGCGCTGTAGTTGTGTTTTTTCATCAACAACAACAAGCCATACTTCATCAACGATTTCCTCCAATCCTGTCTCTAATAACAAAGCAGCATCCAAAACAACTATTTGGTTATATTTTTCTTCCGACAATTTCATGATTTTTTTCTTGATTTCATCTATAATAAAAGGATGTATAATTTTGTTTAGCTTACTTAATTTTTGAGTGTCTTTGAAAACCAGAGAACCTAAAACTTTTCGATTTAAAGAACCGTCTTTATTTAATATTTCTCTACCAAAGTTCTGAACCAATTGCTGTAATGCAGGTTTGCCTTTTTCAACAACTTCTCTTGCAACAACATCAGCATCTATAATCCTGGCACCTTTTTCTTTTAAATAAGAAGAAATAAGGCTTTTCCCTGTGGCAATCCCTCCAGTGAGACCAATCACAAACACCTTAAAGCCTCCTTATATATTTACTTTCTTCATCTCCATCCAGTTAGAACCTATTTTCATATCAACTTTTAATGGAACAGCAAGGGTAACTGCGCCTTCCATATTTGTTTTTATAAGTCTACTTACTTCTTCCAACTCCTGCTTAGGAACATCAAATACAAGTTCATCATGAATTTGCAAAAGCAGTTTTGTCTTATAGCCTTTTTGTTTCAATTCCGTATATATTTTTATCATTGCAATTTTAATAATATCAGCAGCACTTCCCTGAATCGGAGTATTCATTGCTGTTCGTTCTGCAAAAGAACGCAGGTTAAAGTTACTGCTGTAAAGTTCTGGAAGATATCGCCGCCTGTTTAATATAGTTTTAACATACCCGTTTCTTTTGGCTGATGCAACTACTTCTCGAAGATAATCTCTAACTCCAGGATATTTTTTAAAATAGCTTTCAATATATTCTGCAGCTTCTTTACGACTTATATTTAAATCTCTAGCAAGGCCAAAATCACTGATACCGTACACAATACCAAAATTAACGGCTTTTGCCCTGTTTCTCATGGTTGAAGTAACCTGTTCAACAGGAACATTGAAAACTTCTGAAGCAGTTATTGTATGAATATCCTGGTCTTTTTCAAAAGCATTAATCAAGTTTTGATCACCTGATATATGAGCCAATACTCTCAATTCAATTTGAGAATAATCACCTGAAACTAATAAATTGCTGTTTTCAGGAATAAAAACCTTACGTATTTTACGGCCGATCTCTAAACGAGTTGGTATGTTCTGTAGGTTTGGTTCGGTGCTGCTTATTCGGCCTGTTGAAGTAATGGTTTGATTAAAACTTGAATGCACTTTTCCTGTCTCAGGATTTATAACTGCCATCAAGCCATCTACGTATGTAGATTTTAATTTCATAAGTGTTCTGTATTCTAATATTTTATCTATAATATCATGATGACCTCGGAGCTCTTCCAATACTGATGCACTGGTAGAATATCCGGTTTTTGTTTTTTTTATTGCCGGAAGACCAAGTTTTTCAAACAAAATCTCACCAAGCTGTTTAGTGGAATTTATATTAAATTCAGCATCTGCAAGTCTATAAATTTGCTCAGTCAAATTTTCGAGTTTTTCTCCAAACATTTTTGACAACCGCTTTAATTCATCAACATCTATATTAAAGCCATTCAGCTCCATAGATGCAAGGGGTTCTATTAAAGGTATCTCTATTTCCGTAAACAACTTTATCAAATCATTGTTGTTTAACAAATTTAACAGCACACTATAAAGTTTCGCAATTGTATTCACTCTGCTGCATGTGTAGTTTTTGAGCTCTTCTAGTGTTTTTTGTTTGATATCTACAGCGTTTTTCCCTTTGCCTAAAAACTCCTCTCGTGACATAAGTTTTATATTCAACTTTTCTAAAGCTATATCCTCCAATTGATGGTGGGATCGAGAAGGATCAAGGAGATAAGAAGCAATCATTGTATCAAATTCAATACCTTTAAGCTCCACTCCATTTCTTTTTAAAGTTATATAACTGTATTTCAAATCATGGCCGATTTTTTTTATGGTATCATCCTCCAAGACACCTTTAAAAACCTTTATTTGTTCTAAAGACTTAATTGGAACATAAAAAGTTTCGCCATTCTCCAGGCCAAAAGCAAGGCCGATTATATCAGTTTTCATAGGATTTAACAAATTTCCCTCAACTTCTAAAACAATTCTTTTACATTTTTTTATTTTTTCAATAAGTTCTTTTATAGAAGTTTCATTAGTAGAATCTGTTCTTGATATCATTATGAAATTTGGGTTGTCATCATGTTTTTTAAGGGTATCTGTTTTCAATCTTTTAACCAAACTATGAAATTCAAGATCGGCAAAAAGCTCTAAGACACTATTTTGATTTATATCAGCTGTTTTCAATTTTTCAAAATCTACCTCAATCGGAACATCAAGTATAATCGTAGCAAGTTTTTTGCTTAGGAAAGCCTGATCTTTGTAGACCAGCAAATTATTTTTAAGAACTTGGCCTGATATTTTGTCGATATTTTCCATAAGGTTTTCTATTGAAGAAAACTCTTTTATTAATTTGATGGCCGTCTTTTGGCCGACTTTTGGAACACCAGGTATATTATCCGAAGGGTCTCCCATAAGGCCTTTAACATCTACCATCTGTTTTGGCGTGACCTGATAGTGGGTTAAAACTTTTTTCTCATCGAAAAGTTCCATTTCTGATATGCCTTTACGTGTAAGTAATACATTAATATTAGGTGAAATTAGCTGTAAAGCATCTTTATCACCTGTCACTATTACAACTTCGAAACCCTGTTCTTCTCCTTTTTTTGCTATCGTACCTAAAACATCATCAGCTTCAAAACCCTCGATTTCAAAAATTTCTATATTAAAAGCCTCTAAAACCCGTTTAACCAGAACAAACTGGGAGGCCAATTCATCGGGAGTCTGCTGTCTATGGGCCTTATACCCGTCAAATTCTTCATGTCTAAAAGTAGGCCCTTTTTTATCAAAAGCTACAGCTATATAATCAGGTTTCTGCTCATCCAAAAGTTTTAAAAGCATGTTAGTAAAACCATACACTGCATTTGTAGGCATTCCCTTAGAATTTCTTAGAGGAGGAAGTGCATGGAACGCCCTATGAATCAAACTGTTACCATCAATTAGTATTAATCTCTCTCCCATTTGCTTTATCAACTCCTTTATACTATTATTTCACCATTATGTTAAAAAAACCTCTTTAAAGCAAAAAAAGTAGGCAAACTGCCTACTTGTCACTTTTTGTAATAATGTTTGAATGCCGCTCTTATAACTATTAAAGCAACTATTACAATAACAAATATAGGTGAATATGTTATCATAAAAACTAACATGGATGATAAAAATTCAAGCATTTTATTTATCGTTGAAATAAAACCTTGAACCGCTTTTTGCCATATCCCTGAAAAATCTGTAGACTTTATTTGTTTTTTAGATGTTTTTATTTCGTTTATTTGAAGTCCTATTGTAGAATAGCTCACAAGACTATCCCAGTTTTTGAGCTGACCTGTCAAGCTCTCTATCTGATACCTTACACGGCTGAGTTCATTCTCCACTTTCAAAATTTCATCTACCGTTTTGGCTTTGTCTAATATCTCTAAAAGCCTTTGTTCCTGTTTTTCTAGGTTTCTCACTCTGGCTTCCGTATCAAAATATTCTCTCGTTATGTTTGACCCTGTGAGCTCTTTTGCCTTAACTTCTCCAAGGGCTTCTAAAGTTTCAATTGTAGGAGTAAAACTATGTTCGGGGACCCTAAGAGTAAACCTGCCTTTTCTTATCTGAGAATCCACAGCGCCTGTTTTCCATACTCTTGAATTTTCAATAAACCCTCCTGCTTGTTCAGTCAAATGAATTATTTCATAGTATGTTTTGTCAAATTCTTCAACATCAATTTCTATATTCGCTCTTTTAATTATTTTTTGTTGAAATTCAACCGGTTCTTTGGTTTTTTCATGTAACTCAAGATTCCTCTGCGGTTCAGATTTCAAATAATTTTCTTTTTCTGCTTGAGGAACACCTGACAAACTATATTTTTCTGAACCAGTATCACCATCAGATTCAAATTGCAGCATTTCCGTATTTTTAACTGGAGCAGAATCCATTTTAAACGAATCAAAAAATGAATCTATACTTGTGCCCAACAAAAAAGCTATTATGAAAACGGCAGCCATACCCGCAACAATTTTTATAGGTATTTTTGGGATAAATACAGATCGTTTTTTGTTGTTGTTTTTATCGGTAATCTTCTTTAAAAGTTTTTCATGAAAATCTTCAGGAGGTTCTACCTGCGGCAAACCATTACACAGATTAATGGTTGTTAAAATCTTTTTATATTCCATGCGGCATTGTGAACATTGTTTTATATGTTCTTCAAATTCTTTTCTTTCTGTTTCAGTAAGCTCACCATCTATATATAGAGAGATTTTTTCCCGTATTTTATTACAGGTCATTTTCCCCCCTCCTTTCACTTCATTAGACGTTAACTTTTTCAAAAAGTTCCCCATCAGATTCTATAATATCCTTTAAAGCTTTACGGCCACGATTGATTCTAGATTTAACAGTTCCTAGGGAACATCCTGTAATCTCTGCTATATCATTATACGAAAATCCTTGAATATCTCTTAAAACTATTACTATCCTTTGTTCTTCAGGTAGTTTTTCTAAGCTTTTTTTTATTAGTTTTTGAACATCTTTTTTTAAAACTTGTTCCTCTGGTGTATCCGAAGCATCCGGTGCCTCAGGATACAATTTTCCATAATCGGTTTCGATTGGTTCATCTAAAGAATAGATTTGTTTTCCTTTTTTTCTTCGCAATTGATCAATACACATATTTGTCGTTACACGATATATCCAAGTGGCAAGAGATGAATTTCCTTTAAAACTTTCTATTGACTTATATATCCTCAGAAAAACCTCCTGAGAAACATCTCCAGCTTCTTCATAATCTCCTAACATCCTATAAGCAATATTAAAAACTTTTTTCTCATATAGCTTAACAAGCTTAGAAAAAGCCTGCAAATTGCCTTCCTGACATTTTTTTATAAGTTGCTGTTCATTAAAATTCAAGGGCCTCTCCCCCCTCCAAATACCTTCTTTATTAATAGACGAAGTTCAGTAAATAAAGTTCCATAAAACCCAAAATCTTTTGTATAAATAAATATATTCTATTAAACTTGATAAAACACCTCCTTTAAAGTAAATAAAGGCGGTAGTTAATTCCGCCTTTTTCCGCTGATTACGTTTATTTCACCTGATTTAGGATTCCAACCCACATAAACATTAAATATTTCTCCAATATCTTTAACTTTTATATAAGCTCTGCCATCGACAATTTCACTTTTAACAACTTTTTCGTCAATGAGTACATGTTTTCCATCCCATAACACATTATACCCCAATCTTTGTGCTAAAGGCCTTAAAGGAATAAAAAACTCACCTGCTTTAAAAAGTAAATCTTCCTCTTTAAATTTATTATTATCAACAATCACCTTCATGTGATAAAGGTCAATTGTTCTCTCTTTAATGTTATGAATACTTTCAATCCCGAAAAGTTCTTTTGCTTTCTCTGTTGTTATATACGAACTTGAGCCCTTTAAAAAAACCTCAACAGGTTTTTCATTAACTTTAACTTTTTTTTCTATAGGATCCCATTCAATTTTTTGACCACAGGCTTCTGCCAATCTTCTTAATGGAATTAAAGGTTTGTTATTACTATTTTTTTTATAAGCTGTTAGAAAATACCCGTTTAATCTTATTCTGTTAATGTCAATATTAATCAATTCAATTTCTTCATCAATACTAAAAGTTATTTCAATAAATTTTGCCAAGTCGTTAAGAGATATATAATTCTTTTGATTTATTGTTTTACACAGAACATCTTCGTTTATTTGCATTAAATCTAAAGATTTCATAATTGCTTCTTTTTCGACGAAAACAACTCCATCTTTGATGAAAACATCTGTAGTAATTGGTTCGTTATTTAGTGTTATAATATATCCATTAGTCAAAAAAACTTTCTTTTCATCGACTAAATTTAATAATATTTTGAGTTTTTCTTCAGGTATATCTATCTTTAAATCGTGAATTACTGATAAAATCTTTTTGGGTTTATTTACACCCAAGTTATATACATCGGGATAGACTACTATGTATTTGTCGTTTTCATTGTTTACAATCTCAATTGTTTCATAGGTTACCGTCACTACTGTCCCGATTTTAACCATATCAAAAAGCTCTTCGATATCTTTATTGTAAAGCCTTATACATCCTAGAGAAACAAAAGTTCCAATTGAATTAGGATTATTGTTTCCATGAATTCCGTAGCCATCCTGAAGGCCCAACCATCTTGTTCCTAGAGGATTATCAGGTCCTAAAGGAACTGGAGGCTTACCTTTAGGATACCAATATGGATTTATTATTTTATTGTTTATTTTAAATTCACCAATTGGCGTTTGTGTAATTGATTTACCTGCAGCTACAGGATAAGTTCTTATCAATTTTTCATTTTCAAAAAGTTTGAGGGTGAGAGAAGGAATATTTAAAAGTATGTATTTATCTCTTTCCGAATCGTATATATATGATGCAGCTGCTTTATTCAAAGGAAAGACAATCAAAAAAATCAGAAAAAAAACAGCAAAAAAAATTGACCTGCTTTTTCCCACAGCATCACCTCCTCGTGCCTTTAATTCTAAAAACTATTTTTACCATAGGTTAACGTCACTATACATTTTTATGAAGAAATATAGCATTTTATGTTTTATTACTTGGGAATATTTTTTGTATTATTTAATAATACGTATTTTTTCTTTACATTTAATCATAAAATTGGCACCATTTTTTCTAGGAGTTGATTTCATAATTATGGACTACATGGATGAATTCGAAAAAATAGGGAAAAAAATAAGGGAAATTCGTTTGAGAATGGGATTTACTCAAGAGCAGTTAGGGGAAAGGGCTGGCTTACATTATAGCTACATAGGTCAGGTAGAACGCGGAGATAAAGCACCTTCTTTAAAAACTCTCAAGAAAATATCTAAAGCACTCAACACTAGTCTTGATTACCTTCTTGAATCAAAAGAAACTTATGATACAAGAAAAAAAGAAGAAGTTTTAAAAGAAGAGGTCTTTTTTCTTTTAAAAAACTGCGATACCCGCCAGTTGGAATCTTTATTAAATATCATGAGACTCATTATTTCAGAATTTAATTATATAAAAAATCAAAAATCGGAAAACAAGGATACTTGATAAATGTTTTAATCTATGCTATTATTATTATTGTCATTTAATTTGTGCCGAAGTGGTGGAATTGGCAGACGCGCCGGACTCAAAATCCGGTGGGGCTTACACCCCGTGTGGGTTCGACTCCCACCTTCGGCACCAACTCAAATCATTATTATAGCAACTTTTAGAAGGATTATTCTTCATTAAACATATTTAATCTTTGTTTTCGTATCCTTAATAATTTTATAATAATTAATGCCATAACAAACCCCGCAGCATTAAACTGCGGGGTTGTCATTTTCTTTTTTGCTCAAGTTCACTAGAGCATCTATAGCTATATCTATCACTTTTTTCTCAGCCTGGTAGAATAGCCGTTCTTTTTCATCAAGTGTAAGCTGTTTTTTTAGTAAAATATTCGAGTCAGTTCCCACTATTGCTCCCACACGGAGTCTTCTTTTAGAACCGACAATAAAAACAGTGGCACATTCCATTTCGGATACTACTACATCAGTATTGAGTAAGATGTTGTTTAATTCATTATTCTGCATATAGTAGGCATCTCTGGTCAAACTGACCCCGATAAAAAACTTTTCATCCTTTAATTTTTCTTCCGCAACTTCTTTTAAAGCCAGGGTAACATGAAAATCTGCAATCGCAGGATAAATGCTCGGTAAATATTCATGTGAAGTTCCTTCCTCACGAACAGCAGCATTAACAATTACCACACTTCCTATTGGGATGTCCTCTCTTCTTGCTCCCGCAGATCCTACTCTAATAAATGTGTGCGCACCTAAATTGGCAAGCTCTTCTACAGCAATGGCAGCTGATGGTCCTCCTATCCCTGTAGAACAAACGCTTAACCTTACTCCATCCTTATAGCCAGTATAAACTACGTATTCCCTGTTTTCTGCTATTTTTTCAGCCTCATCAAACCGTTCAGCAATCCTCTTTGCTCTACCCGGGTCCCCAGGTATGAGGACATAAGGAGCTATATCTCCTACCTTGCACCTTATATGTTTTTGCAGCGTTTTATCATACAGCATACTATCATTCCTCCACAAATAATTCTACAATTCTCTTCTCATCTAGTTTAACAAGTCCCTTATCTGTTAATTTTAGTAACGGGCTAACGGGCAGTGAGATTGTACTCAAGGACATCACTGAATTATAGTGCCGGTACCCTAATCTATGCATTGCGCTTCTGAGACTAGAAAGCTTTTTACCGATAGAATTCAAGCTCTCTTCCGACAGTATACCGGCAACGGGTAACTCTACAAGTGACAAAATTTCACCGTTTTGTACTGCACAATAGCCTCCCTGACTTTCTATAACTGTATTTGCCGCTTTTACTGCATCCTTTACGGTCTTACTAACTACTATCAGATTATGATGATCATGGGCATAGGTAGCGGCAACCGCACCTTCTTTGATTATATCCCCGGTTATTAGCCCAATCCCAAAATTGCCCGTATTGTTGTATCTCTCAAAGACTGCCACAATACAGTGTGGTGAGTTTTCCCAGTCTAAAAAGCCATCTTTAACATTCACTTCGCATATTTTTTCTTCAGTAAAAGTACTCCCCTCATTCACTTTGATAAGCCTGCATTTTATACTCCCTCTTTTTATGGGAGCTTTAATTTGAAATTTGTCGGCAGTTATATTTGGTAACCTTATACTTCTGTAAAAACGATCCGGGAATAACTTTCTTTTTTCTGTAAAAGCATATTTCTCTTTTCTGTCATACACCTTTTTACCCTTTTTATACACCTTTACGATTTTAAAGTCCTCAATATCTTCCAGTAAGACAAAATCTGCCAGCTTACCGGGTGCTATACTTCCCCTGTCTTTTAAACCCATTCTTCTTGCCGGTGTAAATGTGGATACATACACGGCATTTTCAGGACTCATTCCCATTTTAATCGCTTTTTTTACGAGCTTATTTAAATGTCCTTCTTCAATAAGAATATCCGCCATTACATCATCCGTAACTAAACAAAAATGCTCATACAGCTTATTTTGGACTAGAAAATCTATAACCGGTTGGCTCATAGATTTTTCCTGGATTTCCACAAATACTCCATTCATAATTCTTTCTCTTAAACCTTCCACCGTCTGATGGGTATGGTCTGAATCAATTCCGTCATAAACGACTTTTGCTAAATCCAGCCCCTTTAGCACCGGGCAGTGCCCCTCAATCGGCATTTCAGGATAGTTTTTCCTGAAATATTCAAGTATTTTATTTACTTTAGCACCCGGACTATTTATCACATCGTAATAATTCATTACTTCTCCCAAACAGATAACATTATTTTCATGTACCAGTACTTCAATATCTTCTACATCAATACAGGCTCCTGTCGTTTCATATTTTTGTGAAGTAGATGGAACGGAACTCGGAATTCCGTAGTAGATATCCAGGTTACAATCTTTACCTATTTCTATCATCGCTTTAATTCCTTCAACGCCAAATACGTTAGCTATTTCATGGGGCTCTGCAACTACTGTTGTTACTCCGTTTTTTATGAGTTCATGGGAAAAAGCATAAGGGGTAGTCATGGAGCTTTCAATGTGAACATGAATATCTATTAACCCGGGTATCATATATTTGTTATCTGCATCTACAACTTCGTCGGCATAGAAATTGTAACTGTCCGCATTTCCTATGTAAAAGATTTTTTGACCCAAGACGGCAACATCTACTTTTATAAACTTTTTTATATAAGAATTGAACACATATGCGTTTTTTACCAAGAGATCAACTTTCATGGTGATTCCCCTTCTACAAATTTTCCTATCATCAATTCCTGCCGCCCCTTTGTTTCGCTCTACACAGTGCAGGACACAGAACATATTTTCACGTTTTCAGGACTTTTACCTTATAGACAAAACCAGTGCCAGACGCACGCAAACAAAGTATCCCTTTTAAAGGGATACTTTACAAAAATTACTGCAATATTTCTTTATTCCAAATGTCTATCCATTCTGACTTAACACTGTTGATATAACCCCAGTCAACCGGCTGCAAACTATTTATCAGGTCTTTGCCATATGCCAAGCCCCTGGCCTCTTCTTCTGTTAGTTCTACATTAACATTTACAGGTGAATCAATTTTATCGAGAGCATTAGCTTTCTGCACCTCTTCACTTAATAGCCAGTCAATGAATTTTTCAGCAAGCTCTTTATTGTCTGTTCCTTTAACTACGTTTACAACATTGAGGTTTGCAAAGGAACCCTCCTCAGGATCAACCCATCTTGCCGTAGGTACAGCTTTTTTAATACTATCATATGCAAAATCCATTGCCACTCCTACCGTAACTTCACCTTGGGCAAACATGTTGACAAGCTCAGATGACCTTGCATAAGTTTTTACCAAGTTCGGTTTAATTTTCTTAAGTTCTTCAAAAGCAGCCCTATAATCATCTTTTAGGGATACTCCTATTTTATCGGCAGCAGCTATAACCATGACAGGACCAGATGTTGTATTTATCTCTGGTATAGCAACGCTATTCTTAAGATCTTCCCTCCAGAGATCTGCCCATGACTTAATGGGTTTGTCAACTGCTGCTGCGTCATAAACAATTCCCGTTCTATTTATCGTATATGCCGGGCCATAATCTTCTCCCAAAGGAGCCTTTGCAATATCGTATATTTTATCGATATTGGGAATGTTTTCTCTATTTATTTTTTCAAACAACCCTTCTTTAACACCCTGCATAGCATAAGAATGAGCAAGGAAAATCAAATCGACTTCACTATTTTTGTTCATTCTAATTTTATTGAGTCTGTCAGCGTTATTCCCTACTTCTAACACTATTTCCACATTATTTGCTTTTTCAAACGGCTCAAACACGTTTTCCCTTAACTTGTCCTCATTATATCCCCAAATGGAAATAACTAACTTTTTGGGTTCATCTGTATTTCCTTCAGATTTTTTATCCAGCTCTGTATCATTTTTACCTTGAGTTCCGCATCCCACCAACATTAATCCTAATACTAAGACCAGGGTAAAAACTATAATGCTCCTTACCGTCCTTTTCATTTTATCCTCCCTTTCTAAACCAATACTATTTTATCCTCCGGAAAATATAGAGTTACTCGTTCACCCTTTTCATAACGCTTATGGGCACTACCATTTACCAAAAGCCTGCCAACTTCTGTTTCCACCACATATTGATAATGTTTTCCTAGAAATGTGCTAATTCCGATTATGCCTTTTAATGTATTTGTTTCCTTCCCACCCCCTTCATTAAGGATATCTATTTCTTCGGGGCGTATGGCTCCCTTCACATACCTCTCATACTCGCGACCGTTAAAATGTGTAACTTTAAATCTCTGACCATTTTTCAATTTATAAAAGCCACCGCCTCCTCTTTCTTTTGCTTCAAGTTCCAGCTCAATGAAGTTCTCAAAACCGACAAAGTTAGCAACAAATTCCGTTCTGGGCAGATTATATATCTTTTGAGGAGTATCAAGCTGTTCAATTACGCCGTTATTCATTACCGCAACCCTGTCGGAAATAGAAAAACACTCTTCCTGATCATGGGTGACATATATAGCTGTAATATTATATTCCTGCTGAATTTTTCTTATTTCCAGGCGCATCTTAACCCTTAACTTGGCATCTAAATTACTGAGTGGTTCATCCAGTAAAAGCAAATCAGGTTGTATAACAAGTGCCCTTGCAAGTGCCACCCTCTGTTTCTGTCCTCCTGATAATTCTCGGGGAGATCTATCGGCATAATCTTTTAAACCGACGGTTTCCAAAATTTCCATTACTCTCTTTTTGATTTCATTCTTAGGAATATTTCTCTGTTTTAAGCCAAAAGCTACATTGTCAAATACCGTAAGGTGCGGGAATAATGCATAGTTCTGAAAAACAAATCCGAAATTTCTTTTATGTACGGGAATTTTGGTATAATCCTTTCCGTTAAAAACAAACCTTCCATTTTTCGCCTCAACAAACCCGCCGATCAATCTTAGTGTGGTTGTTTTCCCGCACCCGCTGGGCCCCAACAGTGAAACTAGTTCACCTTTTTCAACGTCCAGGTTTAAGTTTTTTAAAACCACATTTTTTCCGTATGCCACCGATATATTTTTCAAGCTCAATAACGCCATATTATTTCCTCCTGCCCCGCTATTTTGCAAAGTAGCTCAACCCCAGCGTCTTTTCTATAATGAACATCAAAATAATAGTCATTACCATCAACACTACTGACAAAGCAGCAATCGTCGGGTCAAAATAATATTCCACATAGCTCATCATTTGTATGGGTAGAGTGCTAATACCTGGCCCCGTAAGAAAAATAGACACAGGAACATTGTTGAATGAATTTATAAATGCCAGGATAAAAGCCGCTATAACTCCGGATGTAATATTAGGAAGTACTATTACAAAAAATGTTTTTACTTTACTGGCTCCCAGGCTTATAGCAGCTTCTTCAATTGAATAATCAAAATTCTCGAGAGATGAAGAAATCACTCTTATTATGTAAGGCATTATTATAACCGTATGGCCTATCAATAAGCTCGTATAAACCGGCATCTCATACTTAATTATTAAAAAGTTAAGCAAGGAAAAACCAAACACTATTCCGGGCACCAGTACTGGTGACAGAAAAAAACCCTGCAAAAAATTTTTCCCCACAAAATCATAGCGGCTAAGTCCGTATGCAGCCGGGATACCAACTAATAGTGCCAGTACTGTACCTAATACCGCTATTTCCAGGCTGATTTTAAAAGTTCTTACAAACATCTCAACTTCAAAAATATTAGCCAGCCATTTTAATGAAAAACCCTGGGGCGGAAACCTTAGGTATTCATCTGTACCAAAGGCTGCTCCCGTAATAATTATTAAAGGTATTATCAAAAAAAGATATACAAGCAAGGCAAACAACACCAAAAATTTTCCTTTTCCCTTCACAAAACATCACCCCTAGGCATTTAACCTGCTTGACAGTTTGTTAATTAAAAAGGTAACAAAAACGGTAGTTAATATCATAATGGTAGCTACTACAGAAGCAGTATCCCAGTCAAATAAGGACATGGCATTTTGATAAATCAAAGTTGCTAGTACCGTTGTATTACTTCCACCCAGTAACTGGGGAGTAGTATAGGCAGTTATACTTCCTGTAAACACCAATACGCTTCCAACTATGAGGCCAGGAATACTCAGGGGAAATATAACTCTGATAAATACTTCCCTTCTTGTAGCACCCAAGCTTTCTGCTGCCTCAATCAAGTCTTCGTCGATATTTTCCATAACACCAACTAACGACATTATCATTAACGGTAAAAATAAGTACACAAGTCCTATTACAATGGAGAACTCGTTATAGAGTAATCTTAATGGTTCTTCAATTAAATTCAACTTCAACAGTATCGAATTTAAGATACCATTTTTTCCTAATATGACCATCCAACTGAAGGAACGCACAACAGGACTTGTTAATAAAGGGAAAACAGCGAAGATGATGTATAATCCCCTCGCTCTTCTACTTAACCTGGATATGTAATAAGAGGTAGGAAAACCTAAAATTACAGCTATCAAGGTAGTTAGCAGGGCCAGCTTTAAAGTCCTTATATAAACTCCCCTGTTGTAACTGTCTTTGAAAAAGGCAATATATTTTGCAAGTGTCAGCCCTTCATTACCCTGAAAAGTTCGAAAGACCGTACTAAATAAAGGTGCCGCTAAAAATAACAGAAGAATTATTAACCCGGGTAGCAACAACAGATAGACATATACGTTTTTTTTCACTTCCAGCCCCTCTTTCTTACTCTTTTAGGCTCTTGGTACTTCCTCTTACTATTAGTTTAGGAAATAAAGTAATTTTTTCTGGACAGACATCTTCATTTGAAATTTGTTTCATTAACAACTCCAAAGACCTCTCACTTATTCTCTCAATTGGATATGCTATAGTTGTAAGTTTAGGTTCCATTGTAGATGCAATTGAAATATCATCAAACCCAACAACTGAAACATCATCAGGTACACTAATACCGTGCTGATTCAAGCAATTAATTGCCCCTATAGCCATTAAGTCGTTAGCAGCTATGAGTGCGGAAAAACTCTTTTTATCTTCTAATAATTGCTTCACAGCCTTAAATCCACTTTCCATTGTAAAAATACCGGTATATACAAGTTCTTCGTCGTAAGATAAACCATACTTTTCTAAAGCCTTTTCGTAACCTATTCTTCTCTGTTCGGAAATTTGAAAATTTTTTGGACCCCCAATAAAAGCAATTTTTTTATGCCCCAGGGAAATCAAATGTTCCGTAGCCAAAAACGCACCATAGTTGTTATCTATGGTTACTGTATTTATATCAGTATATTTAATTTCCCTATCCAGCATAACGAGAGGTATTTTTTTTTGTTTGGCTCTTTTTATAACCTCTCTAATTCTATGAGAGGATGCATATATAACCCCGTCTACTCTGTTTTCAATTAAATCTAACAGGTAATCGTCTTCTCCTCTGCAAATCCCGTCAATATTACATAATGTGATGCTGTAACCAAATTTACCAGCAGCATCTGCCAGACCTCTGGCCATTTTTCCAAAAAAAGGGTTGCTAACATCGGGTACCACTAATCCTATAAATTGGTTTTCCCTTCCTGCCAACTGGCGGGTAAGCGGCTGGTAGTTAAGCTCTTTAATTGCCTGCAATACCCTCTGCCTGGTCTCTTCTTTAACGTATGAGGAATTGTTTATTACCCTGGAAACTGTAGCAATAGAAGTATTTGCCCTTTTTGCAACTTCTTTGATAGTAACCATGTATTTACTCCTTAATGAAAATATTTTCATATTTTCTTAAATAAAAGCCGCTTACACATTAATGCAGAATACTATTTCATGAAAACTTTTTCATTTTCTATGAAATAGTATTCTACAAAATATACAAAAATCCTTTTTTAAAATTAAAAAAAGAGCCCGTAAACCGGGCTGCCCTCCTAAATTTATCCACTATACCTTAATAATCAAGTATCTTATATGATTTTGAAAAATGTTTCATAAAACTCATATTCAACCATAAAATCCATATAAAGCCCATTATCTACAGGTTTATATAAAAGCTCTATGCTAAATCAGGAACATCTGCTTTTTAAATATTAAAGGCTTTCAATATTTCTTTTTGCTTTTTATCTATTATTGTTAAGGCATGTTTTTCTCAAAATTTTCAACCTCTTGATTTTTACGGCAGTATTACTATATTATTAGCAACAGGACGTTCTTTCCCATCAGAAGGCTTATTTAGAATTTTTCCATTAAAATACATGGTACTGGAACCACCGCCGTCAAGATTATAAGCTTCTTTAACTCCCAGCTGCAGCAGTTTATCCTGGAGTTGCTCAAGGGTTATCCCTATACTCCAACTGCTCTGCCGTCCATCAATTACTATCATAATCAGATCATCATTTGCATACTTGCCAAGGATAGTCCTGGGTTGATTGGTTTCCTTCCATTTATCCGGAATCTCCATCTTTTTCCCATCCTTCAGCAATACAGGAACAAAACTTACCCCTTGATAAGGGTCAAGGCGGGTTATATCTTCTTCTTTATGTGGCACAATCCCAATGACTTGCCCCTTTTTATTAATACCTGCAAAGAATAGATTTCCCGGGTAACCGTTAAAGGGTTCTACAAGTTTGCCATCAATAACTGTATTCCCAATCATTTTAGCATAAATTGAACCGTTTCTTCTCTCTTTATAAAATCCTCCACCATTAATAGCCAGAATAGCACCCTTTCTCTTAGCAGCTTCAGATGTAGTTTCTAATTTCCCCAGGGTGTCTTGAGCAAGTACTACTTTAAAAACATCAGGATCAAACAACTTTACTTTAGCTATAAATCCCCTGTATCCCAATTCGTTCAACTTAAATATCTTTATTTCTACCCTGTCTGAAATGTGTGACGCTACTGCGGGGCCAAGCATTTTCAGGATTTTTTGCTCATAAATATCATCAGATAATTTTTTTTGGGAACTGCTTGTTTCAGTTAGTTTTTTAAGGTCATCATACTGATTGGAGAAAACATCCTTCTGAGATTGAACTGCAACACCTATTTCAAATATACTCTCGCCCAACCGATCAATTTGGTTATCCAATTGAGTTAACTTCTTTTCAAGTACAGCTGTCGAAAAACTTAATCTAGTGGCAGCCTCTGTAAAATCCGAACTTGCCACAAATAAAGCAAGGAAAGGAGCAACAAGAAATACCATAAAAACATTAATCCTGTACATTTTCTGCCTCCTTAATTCCAGGCGCCTCTTTTAGTACTTCAAGGCTATTTTTGAGTTCCTCCAGTCGGTCATCGAGCTCTTTTAATTTTCCGTCGATTCGCTTTTGAACCTTTGTCGAATAAGACAGACTAGAGTCAGCATTCTCTATTGCTTCACGCAAATTGTTTATTTCCTTAGTCATCAGGTCTATCCTTTCATTCAACTGCTGGATGTTTACAGCATTCTGCTGCTGGACATTCTTTATTGCTGTATCAATGTAGTCTTTGGCATAAGTATAACCGTAATAAACCGCCGAACACCATACAGCAACACTAATTATAAAAACAAAAATGTTTATCAATATTCTTTTGATTTTTACTTTTCTCTTTCTCTTTAATTGAGTTTCTGCAAGATTTGTTTCAGGAAGACTCATCCCCTTATCAACTCCTTAATTTTTTTGCTGCTTTTAAAACTATGCTAACTTAAATGAATAAACTTATCAAGGTTTTTTATTAAATTTTCTTAAACTGAAAATTGTAATATTAAATGCCATCCAATCACAAAGGGATAAGCCATTCCATGACTTTGCCAAATGTAAAACAAATTGTAGCTATGGAAGATGTATGATTTTCTCCGAATTTAATATATTACCGGGTATCCCCCAAAAATATAAATTCTCTTGAAACATTTTTTCTTCTAAATACGCTTCAACTCCCGGATTTACAGCAACATACTGCCCATCGCTTAACTGAAATATGGAAATTAGAAAAACTAAAATGACTATATATAAAAATATTTCCTTAAATGTAATCATGGCATAATCCCTACCTCTTTTCTATAATATAAAAATCAAAATATATATTGTAGAAATAATAATAGTCATAATCATCAAAGGAAATCCTGTTTTAAAATAATCCATAAAACTTAGTTTATGCTGATGTTTCTCAAGG
Source organism: Thermosediminibacterales bacterium (assembly GCA_029982205.1). Taxonomy (GTDB): domain Bacteria; phylum Bacillota; class Thermosediminibacteria; order Koleobacterales; family JARRCM01; genus JARRCM01. Next base: position 46,891 of record JARRCM010000003.1, on the reverse strand, counting down.
ATACCAGCTACTACAACATTAGCTGAAGCACCAACTAAAGTTCCATTTCCTCCCAGACAGGCCCCTAACGCCAAAGCCCACCACAAAGGACTTATATTTATTCCGGAAATTGTGTGTATGTTTTGTATTAAAGGAATCATCGTTGCAACAAAAGGTATATTATCTAAAAAAGCCGAAAAAAGTGCCCCTCCCCATAAGATAAAAATGCTTAAAAACAAAATATTGTTGTTTGTCAAGCTTAACAAAGCATAAGCAAAAAACTGTAAAACACCTGTTTTTTCTAATGCCCCAACAATTATAAAAAGGAAAGCAAAGAAAAATATCGTGGGCCACTCTATTTCTCTAAAAACTTCTTCAGGGTTAACTCCACTTATTAAAAGCATAAAAGCTGCTCCTATCAAGGCAATCATTGATGATTCCAATTCCAAGTTCTGATGCAGTAAAAAACCCAACATGGTTAAAGCAATAACAGTCAGGGATTTTATTAACAGAGTTTTATCTTTAATTGCTTTTCTTTCATCAAGATCTAATATTTTTATCTTATTCTTTTCTGAAACTTGAAGCTGTTTTCCATAAATAATTTTGAAAACAAAAATGGTTACAAAAAGTATAATAAAAGCTGCTGGACTAAGGTTTTTTAAAAAATCAACAAACCCCAAAGCAGCTGCACTACCAATCATTATATTAGGTGGATCACCAATTAATGTTGCAGTTCCACCTACATTTGAAACAAATATTTCCGGAATCAAAAAAGAAATTGGATTAAGAGAAAGCACATCTGTGATTACCAATGTTACAGGAGCGATAAGCAGAACTGTTGTTACATTGTCAAGAAAAGCCGAACAAACAGCCGTAATTATACATAGAATAAATAAAATTTTCAACGGTTCTCCTCTTGAAATTTTTGCAGCTTTAATAGCTATATACTGAAAAAAACCTGATTTTTTTGTAATAACAACAATTATCATCATCCCTAAAAGAAGACCAATTGTATTAAAATCTATCGATTCAATGGCATATTCAAAATCAATCAATTTTAACATGAACATTAATGCAACACTCAAAAAAGCCGCAACTGTTCTATTTATTTTTTCTGTAACTATAAAACAATAAGTTAAAATAAACAGAAATATTATTTCTACGTTCTCAAAACTGCCAAGTGCAATCATTATAGTTCATCTCCTAAAATTAAAATTACAAAATCAAAAGTTTAACTTAGAAGTTTAAGTTTCATTAAAGTTTCTTATCTCTGGTGGCAACAGCTCTAACAATATCAATTTTACTTATTATACCAGTAAGCTGGTTTTTATCATTCACTACGATTACCTGCCGGAGCCCTCTAGTAGTCATTATTGCAGCAATCTCTACTACGTTCATATTTTCATTTACAACATAAGGTTTTAGCATTATTTGTTTAACTGGAGTTTTCTTCGAAATTTCCGATTTTGATAAAAATGAATTCAAATTTAATAAATGAAAGTTTTCTTCTAAAAGTTCCAGATAACTTGGAAGATAGGACCGAATAATTATGCGCCCCGTAACTATTCCAATGACTTCATTGTTTTCGTTTACTACTGGCACACCATTTATCCTGTTATCAAACAAAATTTGAGAAACCTCTTCTATCGTAGTTTCAGGAGTTACGGAAATAACTGGTTTTGTCATAATATCTTTTGCTTTCAAAAATCATACATCTCCTTTTTTGAATACTGTATACATTTTTAGATTATACCTAATTTTAGGAAATGTAAACGTTTGTTTTACCTCATTTATCCTTACCTTGAATTAATTATTATCGTTATTCTAAAATAATCTTATCGTTCATATCATTTCTATTAAAGGCTATTAATTATTTGCAAACACTAAAACCTATCCACATCAGCTTTTTGTTTAGATTACAAATAACATCTCATAATTTTTATCAAAAAGGAAATCCTATATTTAAACTAAAACAAAAAGGTGAATCAAATGTGTAATAAAAAAGTCATCATTGTTACGGATGGAGACAGTATAGCCCGGCAAGCGATAGAAACTGCCAGCAGAAATGTAGGAACTCGATGTATTTCACTATCAGCAGGCAATCCTACTCCTATCAATGCTGATGAGATGATAAAAAACATAAAAAAAGCAAGTGGTGATATTGTTGTATGTATGGTTGATGATAGAGGAAACACTCATGCAGGGGTAGGGGAACAGGTAATGAAAACACTATTGAACAGTAAGGAAATCGAAGTTATCGGTGTAGTTGCAGTGGCATCAAATACAGAAGGAGTTAACGGAATAACTCCAGATTATTGCATTACGCGGGAAAACAAAAAAGTCAAACAGTGTGTAAATAAATACGGAGAACCAATTGAAGGAAAAATTTTCGGAGACACGGTAGACACATTAAAGAATGCTGAGGTTCCTATTATAATCGGTATTGGTGATCCCGGTAAAATGAACGGCAGAGACGATTGTGGCATCGGTGCGCCTATTACCACAAGTGCTCTAAAAGAAATAATCAATAATTATGAAAAAAAAACAAAATAGCTCTTGTCCTCTTTTGCCCTATAATAATTTTAATTTCAAAACACAACAAATTAATATTGTAACAAACCAAATTGCATGTTATAATAAATCATACTATGATAAATTATAATAATTTTCAAACTTTATATTTTTTTAGATAGAGAGCTGGCGATCCCTCGCCCCCTTTCGGGTGAGGGTTTTTTGGCTTTTTAAAAATTTTTAAAGGGAGGAAACGCTATGAAATCTATTGTTGAAAAATTAGCAAGAAAAAGTATATTTAACATTAAACCTTATATTCCGGGTAAACATATCGATGAATTGAAACGTGAATTAGGTTTAAGTGAAATCATCAAACTTGCTTCAAACGAAAATCCTCTTGGCCCTTCACCTCTGGCAATAAAATCAATGAGTAAAGCTATTCATGAAGTGTCTTTTTATCCTGACAGTTATAACTATTATTTAAAAGAAGCACTTTCGGAAAAACTTTCCGTTAAACGCGAAAATCTAATAATAGGTAACGGTTCGGATGAAATCATCAAATTGATTGCCGAGGCTTTTCTAGAAGAAGGAGATGAAATTATCACAGGCTACCCCTCATTCAGTGAATATATTTTTGCTGGAAAACTCATGTCAGCTGAATGTATCTTAGTGGATTTAAACAATTATCGGTTAGATTTAGAACAAATGTTTAAAAAAATCAGTCCTAAAACCAAGCTTGTATTTATATGTAACCCAAACAACCCGACAGGAAGCATTGTAACCAAACAGGAACTCGATGACTTCATGAATAAATTACCGGAAAATGTCATCGTTGTTATAGATGAAGCATACCATGAATATGTTATGAGCAGTGACTATCCTGATAGCTTAAAATATGTTAAAGAAGGCAAAAACGTAATTGTTCTGAGGACTTTTTCAAAAATATATGGTCTTGCAGGGTTAAGAATCGGATATGGTATAGCAAACCCTGAACTTATAGAATGTATTAACAGAGTAAAAGAGCCTTTCAATGTCAATATGATTGCTCAAGTAGCTGCTGTTGAAAGTCTTAAAGACCGGGATCATGTAGAAAAAAGCCGCCAGCTTGTTAATGCTGAAAAAAAATACCTTTACGAACAGTTTGAATCTATTGGCTTAGAGTGGGTGGATTCTGAAACAAACTTCATTTTGGTAGATACCGGTACTGATTCAACAAAGCTGTTTCATGAACTTTTAAAACTTGGAATAATAATCCGTTCTGGTGAAATTTTCGGTCTGCCCAATCATATCAGGGTTACAATAGGAACAAGGGAACAAAACGAAAAATTTATTAATGCTTTGAAAAGTCTCTTGATAAGGTAACTGCATACAAATTCAAAAACAAAGTTTTTTAATCATTTTATAGAGAACAGTATAGACTGTTCTCTTTTTTCTTTTTTAAGATTATAAACCAAAAACATAGCTGCCATCTTTGCAGACAGCAGCTAAACATCTAAATGAATTGCTATAAGCTTTCAGCCAGTTCAATTATGGTATCTAATACTCGATTTCTTTTTTTATCGACTTCATCTAATTTCACGTTAACAATTCGCCGTTTTTCCATGTCATCATGTAGTTTTTTAACCTTCGACAGATACAAAACAGCTTTTTCAAGATATTCTGAGTAATCTTCAGAAGAACTTCCTTTCATTGACAAAATCCTCCTTTAAAAATTTTTCATATCATTATTTTAGCTTTAACAGGCTGTTTTTGTGCATGTTTATGCAAAAATCAGCAGGAATTTATGGATTACTGTCAAATATAGTATATAATACCATTTTAAATAAACATAGGTAAAATTTCCGTCTCACTAAGTTTCAAGACGGCTTTTTTGTTATTTTTATATTTAAGAAGGAGGTTAAATTTTAATGAAGTCAAAACTGAAATCTAAAAAAAAGACAAGCTTTAACCCTTTAAAAAACTTTAAAATAAAAACAAAACTTATCGTTTCTTTTTTGATTTTAACCCTCTTAGTAGCAGGAATCTCCTATCTATCAATTTTGGGTTTTGAAGAAATAAATAATGAAGTAAATATGGTTATGAATGAAAGCATTCCAATAAAAGACGCTACATCAGAATTAAAAAATCTTATAAATGAAATCCATGTGGAACTTCTAAAAATCGCCCTAATTCGAGGAGGCCACGATAATCTCGAACAATACGATTTTGAAGCTTATAAAGGAGTCTATTTGACAAAAGTCAAAAAATTCGAAAGATACTCCAGGGCTTTAATACAAGGGGACAGTGAACTGGGAATCCCGGCAGTAAAAGATGAGGAAATGCTTAAATATGCTAAAGAACTTATTCCAAAATTTAACAATTTAAAGAAAGCATCAGATGAAATAATTGCTTATAAAAGCAATTTGCTCAAACAGATTGATGAAGGACTGTTAGATGAAGAGAAGGCAGTAACTGATGAGAACCTAAAACGTTATATTAGAATAGATATGACTACTGCTCTAGTTGCTTTGACAAATACTTTATATAACATAGATAAACTTGCAACGGAAAAACTTCTTGCGACAAAAGCTTCTACTAAAGATAAGATCAATAACATCAAAAATATTATTTTAATTTCAGCTTTTACTGGTGTTATTATCGCCCTATTGATTGGAGTTACAGTAATTTCCAATGTGACAAAATCCATCAAAAATCTCATAAACCTCATAAAAGATATTGCTCAGGGAGAAGGAGATTTAACAAAACGAATAACAATTAATACTAAAGATGAGTTCCATGACCTTGCAAATTGGGTTAATACATTCATTGAAAAACTTCATAGAATTATTTTAAATGTTAAAGAGTCTGCTGATAGTGTAGCTGCTTCTGTGCAGCAGTTGGCTTCTGCTATTGAAGAATCTAATAAATCTATGGAGGAAATCGCCACTTCTGTAAACAATGTAGCTTCTGGTATGCAGGAAAACGCTTCAACTATTGAAGAAACTTCTGCCAGTGTTCAGGAAATATCGGATAGTGCCGAATCTGTGGCAAAAGCAAGTCAAAAAGTTGCTAAAGACAGTGGAAACGTACTCCATGCAGCTATTGAAGGTCAAAAGAGCGTCAAAGAAATCGTATCAGCAGTAGAACAAATGTCTGTATCTGCAAAACATATGTCAGAAATCATTACTGAACTTGAAGAAACTTCTTCAGAAATCGAAAAAATCGTATCGTTTATTACTAATATTGCAGAACAAACGAACCTTTTAGCTTTAAATGCGGCAATCGAAGCAGCCCGGGCAGGTGAACACGGTCGGGGATTTGCAGTGGTGGCTGACGAAGTAAGAAAACTTGCTGAAGAAAGTGCTAATGCAGCTGCAGAAATCACAAAACTGATCAGCGGAATTCAATCAAAAACAAAAGATGCAGTTAAAGCCATGACAGAATCTGAATCAAGTGTAAGAATGGGAGTTGAAAAAGCCGAAATGACTAACAAAAACATTGATACAATTGTTGAAGCAATAAACAAAATTTCAACTCAAATTCAAGAAACTGCCGCTGCAGCCGAACAGCAAGCTGCTATTACCGAACAGATGAATAAAGCTATAAATGATATTGCAAAAATCACTGAAGAAACTGCAGGGGCATCTCAGCAAATTAGTGCAGGTATTGAAGAACAGGTAGCAACACTTGAAGAAATCAATGCATCAACAACTCAGCTTTCTGAAATGGCTGAAAAACTTCATCAATTAGTAAAACAGTTTAAGGTATAAACTCATTTAGTGTGTCTAGCCGCATGTAAACCAAGTAATTAAAATAAAAGAGGGAATTGTTCCCTCTTTTATTTTAATTAATTATTCAATTATCATCAGGATATATTTCGACACCTTCTTCTTTAACCATTTCTCTGAAGGCTTTTATTAACTTCCTGGTAATTTCACCTGGTTTCCCGTCTCCAATTTTTCTTCCGTCAACTTCAATCACTGGAATAACCTCTGCAGCAGTACCGGTAAGGAAACACTCATCTGCAGTGAAAAGCTGGTGCCTTGTAAATGTTTCTTCAGAAACCGGCATACCCATTTTTTCTGCAAGTTCTAACACGGCATTTCTAGTAACACCTATCAAAATACCGGAATGAACAGGTGGAGTTATAACTTTTCCTTTTTTTACAATAAAAATATTGTCTCCCGTACATTCAGCAACAAAGTTATCAACATTTAACATAACCGCTTCAGGAACACCTGCTTGATTAGCCTCTATTTTTGCAAGGATGTTGTTAAGATAATTTAAAGATTTCATCTGGGGATTAACCCCTTCAGGCACATTTCTTCGGGTTGCCGCCGTTATAACTCTTAACCCGTTTTCATACATTTCCTGAGGATAAAGTGATATCTTATCTGCAATTATAATTATATTAGGTTTCGGACATTTTAACGGATTAAGACCTAAATCCCCTTCACCCCTAGATACAACTACTCTGATATATGCATCTTTAAGGTTGTTTTTTCTTAAGGTTTCCAAAATCGCTTCCTGCATTTCTTCTTTTGACAGGGTTATATTCAACATAATGGTCTTTGCGCCATCATACAACCTGTCAATATGTTCTTCTAATCGAAACACTTTTCCATTATATGCCCTTATTCCTTCAAAAACACCATCACCGTATAAAAATCCATGGTCAAAAACAGAAACTTTTGCGTCTTCTTTTGAAAAAAATTCTCCATTGATATAAATTTTTATGCTCATATATTGCCCTCCTTATTCCCCTATAAATCTTTTAGTATTTTAAGGTCTTTCATTGACTTGCTAACTTTATTAATATTTTTATAACCACCCCCTTAAGTGTCTATTTAAAAATAACAACTCTCTCAAGCCCGTATCAATTTGCAATAGGGGCGAGAGAGAGTCTCTTTCGCGTTACCACCCTAGTTTATCAATACCTCACGGTAATTGACCTTAATAGGTGTATAACCACCCGGCTGTTTAACGCAGCCTACACGTTACAGCTTACTTAACCCTTTCAGCCGTAAAGCTCGGGAGTGGCACCAAACTCAAGTTTAACACCGGTTTCCACCTGCTCCGGCTCTCTAAAGTTAAGTCTTGAGCTGTAATCTCCTTCATTGCATGTATCTATTCTTTGAATATAAATTGAATATAAATTTTTTTGTACTTTATCATTGTGAAAACTATATGTCAATATGGAGTTATCTAAATATATTATTATTTTTAGGTTAATATTTCTATATGCCTATCATCTCATGCAGTGCCCCACCTGCGGGAACCATAGGAAAGACTTTTTCATCAGGGTCAACTACACATTCTATTAATACAGGCTTTTCAATATTTAAGGCTTTCATTAAAATAGGCCTTACATCTTCTTTTTTCTTTACTCTCAATCCCACTGCGCCGTAAGCCTCAGCCAATTTCACGAAATCTGTTGAGTCTTCAAGATTTACTGAAGAAAACCTTTTTCCAAAAAACATATCCTGCCATTGTCTTACCATCCCGAGGGATTGATTGTTTAGTAAAATTATATTAATAGGAAGTTTATAATTAACCGCTGTAGCAAGTTCATGACAGTTCATCAAAAAGCTTCCATCACCTGCTATATTAAATACTTTTTTATCAGGCCTACCCAATTGGGCGCCTAAAGCAGCGGGCAAGCCATAACCCATCGTACCCAGGCCTCCTGAAGATATTAGAGATCTGGGGTTTTTAAAACGGTAAAACTGAGCAGCCCACATTTGATTTTGACCTACTTCAGTTGTTATTATAGCATCACCATCTGTCAGTTCATAAATCTGTTCAATTATATACTGTGGTTTCAATTTGCCGTTATTACAGTATTTTAAAGGATAATCCTTTTTCCACTTATCAACTTGTTTAAGCCATTCCCTTTGTCTTATAGGTTCCAGCCTGCTGTTAATAATTTCCAAAACTTTCTTAACATCACCAACTATAGGAATATCAACATGTATGTTTTTACCAATCTCTGCAGGGTCTATGTCTATGTGTATAATCTTTGCTTCCGGAGCAAAACTCTCGAATTTACCTACAGCTCTATCATCAAATCTCGCTCCAACAGCAATTAACAGGTCACAATGAGATATGGCAAAATTTGCCGGTGCTGTTCCGTGCATTCCCAACATGCCCAAATACAGAGGATGTTTTCCCGGAAAGCCGCCTATACCCATTAAAGTTGTGGTAACAGGAATCAGAAATTTTTCAGCCAGTTCTACTACCTGTTCTGTAGCACCTGAATTTATTACTCCTCCACCTACATACAAAACAGGTTTTTTTGATTCATTTAGAGCATTTACAGCACAATCCAGCTCTCTTAAATCCAAGGCTGTATCATCAGGAAAACTTTTAGATAGTTTTTTCGGGTCATAAGGAGAAAATTCTGTTTCTGAAAGCATAACATCTTTAGGAAGGTCAATCAAAACTGGACCTGGTCTTCCACTTTTAGCAATGTAAAATGCTTCCCTTATAGTATCAGCCAGTTTCTCCACATCTTTTACAAGATAATTATGTTTTGTTATGGGAATTGTAATTCCGGTAATATCTACTTCTTGAAAAGAATCTTTGCCTAATAAGTTTCGAGGCACCTGTCCTGTTATAGCAACAATAGGTACAGAATCCATATATGCAGTAGCGATTCCTGTAACCAGATTTGTAGCTCCGGGCCCAGATGTAGCAAGGCATACTCCTACTTTCCCTGTTGCTCTGGCATAACCATCAGCTGCGTGAGCAGCACCCTGCTCGTGACATGTCCTTACATGACGAATTGTTGGTGTAAAATATAACACATCATAAATCGGCAGCACAGCTCCTCCAGGATATCCAAAAATAATATCAACACCCTGTTCTTCAAGACATTTAATTAAAATCTCCGCTCCGGTTAGTCTCATTTCAACAATCCCTCCTTCAGCACAGTAATTAATGATTTCCGGCATAAAAATCAAAAAGACCTTCAACCCCTTTGTAATAAAGGGGCGAAGGTCTTCGCGTTACCACCCTAGTTCACTGACTTCTCACGAAATCAGCCTTTGTAGGTACGGGGCAGAACACAAACATCTACCCGATACCCGGCGGTTTTAACGGTCGCCAATTCCCACTAGGGGGCCCGGTACAGATTACTTAATTCACCTGTACAGTTCAGGGATGATCTTCAGAAAACTCAAACAACGCCGTTTTTCACCATACCCGGCTCTCTGTGGTTGTTTTTTGAGTTAACCTACTCTTCCCATCATCACTTTTAAACGAAATTAACCAATTTTTCTTTTTTATTTAAATAATAAATAATATTTGATTTTTATTATATACAACTTTTCAAAATATTGTCAAGTAGTTTTCTTAATATAAAATAATTAATTTATTTATAGTTTTCAATTTCCCGGGAAATTAATTCACCCATCTCTAATGTACCTACCTCAATACAACCATCGTGCATGATGTCCGCAGTGCGATAACCCTTGGCAAGAACCGCTCTAACAGAGTTTTCAATAACCTCCGCAGCCCACTGCAAATCGAAGCTGTAACGGAGCATAAGCGCTGCTGACAGAATCGATGCAATAGGATTTGCTGTGTTTTGGCCTGCAATGTCGGGTGCAGAACCATGAATTGGTTCGTAAAGAAACAAACTGCCATCACCCAAACTTGCTGAAGGCAACATTCCAATTGAACCTGTCAAGGCAGCTGATTCATCACTCAAAATATCACCAAACATATTCCCGGTTAATATTACATCAAACTGATAAGGTGCTTTCACCAATTGCATAGAACAATTGTCAACATACTGAAAATCTATTTCTACATCCTGATAATTCTTATGAACTGACTTTACCACTTCTCTCCAGAGCCTAGAGGTTTCTAATACATTGGATTTATCTACAACAGTTACTTTTTTGCGCCGCTTTCGAGCAATTTCAAATGCTACTATAGCTATTCTTTGGATTTCATCAGTGGTGTATTCCATAGTATCTATAGCCTTAAAACCATTATTAATATTAGTTCTGCCCCTGGGTTTGCCAAAATATATTCCTCCGGTTAATTCCCTTATTACCATGATGTCAAAACCTTTATCTAAAATTTCTTTTTTTAGCGGCGAAGCATCTGCAAGAGATTCAAAAATCACAGCAGGCCTCAGGTTTGCAAAAAGGCCTAGTTCCTTTCTTAACCTGAGCACGGCATTTTCAGGTCGTTTTTCCGCAGGAAGGTCATCCCATTTGTGACCTCCTACTGCTCCAAAGAGAATAGAATCACAGCTTTTACAAATCTCTATAGTTTCTTGTGGCAGAGGGTCCCCTTTTGTATCAAGAGCTGCCCCGCCGGCACTGGCTTCAAAAAAGGAAAAATCTATGTTAAAATGTTTGCCAACAGCTTTCAAAACTTTTACTGCTTGTTCAGTAATCTCCGGTCCAATTCCATCACCGGGAATAACAGCTATTTTATACATTTTGTTTCATCCTTTCAGCTGCGAAACTTATAATCCCGCCTTTTGTAATGATTTCTTTTATAAAGGGCGGAAACCCTCCTGCATTATATGACCGGTCTTTAGTAACATTCTGTATTTTTCCTGTTTCAAAATCAACTATAAATTCATCTCCTTCTTCGGCCTCTTCTACGGCTTCCTTACACTCCAGAATAGGAAGACCGATATTAATAGCGTTTCTGTAAAATATCCTGGCAAAAGAAACTGCAATAACACAGGAAATCCCTGATGCTTTAATCGCTATTGGCGCATGTTCTCTTGAACTGCCACATCCAAAATTTTTACCCGCAACCAGAATACACCCTTTTTTTATTTTTTGCTTAAGGTTAGGGTCTAAATCATCAAACACATGAGCAGCCAGTTCTTTAGGGTCAGAAGAATTTAAATATCTGGCAGGAATTATAACATCTGTATCCACATTGTCTCCACATTTTATAATTTCTGATTTAAACAGCATTTTTTATTACCTCCTCTGGGCTTGCTATTCGACCCATTACTGCTGATGCAGCTGCTACTGCAGGATTTGAAAGGTATACTTCACTTTTGGGATGACCCATCCTTCCAACAAAATTCCTGTTTGTCGTAGCAAGTGCCTTTTCACCCTCTGCAAGAATCCCCATATATCCACCTAGACATGGCCCACAGGTTGGAGTACTGACAACTGCTCCTGCTTCTATAAAGATTTCTATAATGCCTTCTTTAATACATTGCAGATATACTTCTTGAGTAGCAGGTATTATTATAAGTCTAACATAAGGATGCACTTTCTGATTTTTCAATATCTTTGCAGCTGCTCTCATATCTTCAATTCTGCCATTGGTGCATGACCCTATAACCACCTGATCAATAAGAATATGGTCTATGCTGCTGATGCCCACAGTATTTTCTGGTAAATGCGGAAGTGCTACCTGGGGTTCAATTTGAGAACAATCAAACTCAAAGATTTCACTGTATTCTGCATCATCATCACTTTCATAGATGTTATAAGGTTTATTTGACCTCTCCTCAACGTATTTTATTGTTTTCTGGTCCGGAGCTATTATTCCGCTTTTAGCTCCTGCTTCAACAGCCATGTTTGTGATAGAAAATCTTTCATCCATTGAAAGAGACGTAATTGCCTCACCGGAAAACTCCATAGCTTTATATAATGCTCCATCTACGCCTATCTGGCCTATGGTATATAAAATCAGGTCTTTCCCCGTTACCCAGGGATTCAGCTTACCGTTAAAAATAAATTTTATAGTTTCAGGGACTTTAAACCATATTTTCCCCATCATCATAGCAGCAGCCATATCACTGCTTCCTACCCCTGTGGAAAACGCACCTAGGGCACCATATGTGCAAGTGTGAGAATCCGCACCTATCACCAGATCTCCGGGCACTACCATGCCTTTTTCAGGTAAAAGAGCGTGTTCAATTCCCATTTTTCCTACTTCGAAATAGTTTTCGATTCCTTGTTCCCTTGCAAAATCCCGAACTGTTTTGCACTGCTGTGCAGACTTTATGTCTTTATTAGGAGCAAAATGGTCAGGCACCAGCGCTATTTTTTTCCGATCAAAAACCTTTTTACATCCAGATTTATAGAACTCCTTTATGGCTACTGGAGCAGTAATATCATTACCCAAAACCATATCTACATCAGCAAGAATTAATTCCCCTGGTTCTACATATTTTTTCCCGGTATGGTCTGCAAGTATTTTTTGGGTTATTGTCATTCCCATTTCTCATCCCCCTTATCTGTTTTCTAGACAGCTGTTGTTTTAACATCTTCGGCATTAATTTCAGTATCGGCAAAAGATTTGTTTATAGCATTCAAATAAGCCCTTGCACTTGCCTCAATAATATCTGTGCTCAAACCCCGACCGATATACACTTTATTGTTTCTTTCAATTTTTACAACAACTTCTCCCAGCGCATCTTTTCCACCTGTAACAGCTTTTATGGCATATTCCACCAGCTTTGTTTGACCTTTTACTGCTCTGTCTATGGCTTTATAAGATGCATCTACTGGCCCATCACCACAAGCAGCCTCCTCTATAACCTCATCCCCAACTTTAAGTTTTACTGTTGCAGTGGCAACAATTTTATTACCGCTGGTAATATGCAAATACTCTAGTTCGTAAACTTCAGGGGTTTTAATAACCTGTTCACTTATAAGTGCCTCTATATCAAGGTCTGTAACTTCTTTCTTTTTATCTGCAAGCTCTTTAAATCGTATAAAAGCTTTATTTATGTCCTCATCAGCCAAATCATATCCCAGCTCTTTTAGTTTTTCCCTAAAAGCATGTCTGCCAGAATGTTTACCCATTACCAGTTTGCTCTCGGCTAAACCGATGGTTTCTGGTGTCATTATTTCATAGGTGGATTTTTCTTCTATTACACCGTGTTGATGAATTCCGGATTCATGGGCAAATGCATTTGCACCCACAATCGCTTTATTTGGAGGCAGATTAACACCTGTTAAACTGCTCACAAGTTTACTCGTCCGATATATTTGGCGTGTTTCTATCCCTGTTTCATGTTCAAAGAAATCTTTTCTGGTAGCTAAAGCCATGACAATCTCTTCAAGTGCGGCGTTGCCCGCCCTTTCTCCAAGACCGTTAATTGTGCATTCCACCTGCTGAGCACCATTTTTAATAGCGGCCAAAGTATTAGCCACTGCCAGGCCAAGGTCATTATGACAATGGACACTGATTACAGCTTTATCTATATTCGGAACATTTTCCCTAATATTTTTTATAAGTTTTCCAAATTCCCAGGGTGTTGCATAACCTACGGTGTCCGGAATATTAATAACCTCTGCCCCAGCTTTTATGGCTTCTTCAAAAACTCTATACAGAAATTCCAGGTCAGACCTTACAGCATCTTCAGCAGAAAATTCGACGTTTTTGGTATACTTTTTAGCATGCTTAACAGCTCTGTATGCAGCCTCCAAAACTTGATCTTTTGTCATTTTTAACTTATATTTCATGTGAATGTCTGAAGTAGCAATAAAAGTATGAATTCTGGGCTGTTCAGAAAACTTCACCGCTTCCCATACTGTATCTATATCTTTATAGTTTGCCCTTGCCAATCCTGCAATTACAGGACCTTTAACTTTTTGTGCTATTTGTTTTACTGATTCAAAATCCCCCTTTGACGCAATGGGAAAACCTGCCTCGATTACATCAACTTTTAGAGCAGCCAGCTGTTTTGCAATTTCTAGCTTTTCCTGAAGGTTTAAGCTGATACCTGGAGACTGTTCTCCATCCCTTAATGTAGTATCAAAGATATAAATCCTTCCCATAATTTTTCGCCCTCCTAAAATTTTTTCATGAACCTCTGTTCATTGCCACAATACCGGTTCTAACCAACTCTTTTATACCAAATTGTTTTAATAGTTCTTCCATGGCGGTTACTTTATCTTTGTCCCCAGTAAGTTCTATAATCATGCTGTTTTTCCCCACATCAACAATATTTGCTCTAAAAATTTCAACTATTTGTATTATTTGCGACCTTACTGAAGGGTCTGCATCAACTTTTATCAAAACCAATTCCCTGCTGACAGAGGCCTGGGAACTAATATCACTTACTTTAATAACGTCAACAAGTTTATTTAATTGTTTGGAAACCTGTTCTATAACATAATCGTCACCTTCAACAACTATAGTCATTCTAGAGATATCCGGTTTTTCGGTAGGACCAACAGCTAAACTCTCGATGTTAAAACCCCTTCGGCTGAAAAGACCCGAAACTCTTGAAAGCACTCCAGGATGGTTTTCTACTAAAACCGCTAGGGTATGTCTCATAATATCAACCTCCTATCATTTCACTGATTGGCGAACCATTCAAGACCATAGGATAAACATTTTCTTCTGGAGCTATGATAATATCAACAACACAAGGGTATTTAGAATCAATCACTTTTTTGAGAACCGGTTCTATCTCTGTGTCTTTAGTAATTCTAAATCCCTTGGCGCCAAAGCCTTCAGCTACTTTAACAAAATCCGGTATGTTTTTGAAACTAACTCCGTAATAATTTCTATTACAATAAAATTCCTGAAGTTGTCTTACCATACCCAAACACCTGTTATTAAATATCAGCACTTTTACCGGCAGCTGGTTCTCCATTGCAGTTGCTAATTCGGAAAGGTTCATCTGAAAACTCCCATCACCTGATATGTTTATAACAGTTGCTTCAGGCTTAGCCACTTGAGCACCTATCGCTGCAGGAAATCCGTAACCCATTGTGCCAAGACCGCCTGAAGTTAAAAAAGTTCTTGGTTTAGAAAAAGTATAATAATGTGCAGTCCATAACTGATGCTGGCCTACCTCTGTTGATACTATGGCCTTACCACAGGTAAGCTGGTAAAGCTTTTTAATTACATCTCGGGGTTTAACATATTCGTTGTTTTTATCTTTGAAACCATTCGAGTTAAACTTATTAACAGCTTCAATCCACTGGGGCCGGGTCTGTTTGTCAACTCCTTTTAATATATCTTTCAAAACATTTTTAACATCTCCTACTATCGGTATGGTTGGTTCTACATTTTTTCCTATCTCCGCAGGGTCTATATCTATATGAATAACTTCTGCTTTTTTGGCAAAATCGGAAGAGCCTCCCGTAACCCTATCTGCAAATCTGGCGCCAACCGCTATAATGAGGTCTGCGGATGATATAGCTTTGTTTGCTCTATAGCTGCCGTGTACACCCACCAAGCCTAAAAACAACTCATGGTTTCCAGGAAAACCACCAATACCCATAAGTGTGGTTACAACCGGAATCTGACAGGTTTCGGCAAGCTTAATAACTTCACTGCTGGCATTTCCTGAAATAACACCTCCTCCTGAGCAAATAATAGGCCTTTCCGCCCTTTTAATAGCTTCAACCGCACGGTTGATTTGCAGTGGATGACCGTTGTAGTTTGGTTTATATCCTTTTAGTTCTACTGTTTTAGGATAATAAAATTCTAATTCTTGTGCGGCTACATCTTTAGGAATATCAATCAAAACAGGTCCCGGGCGGCCGGTAGAAGCAATGTGGAATGCTTCCTTTACAATCCTCGGAATGTCTTTTACGTTTTTCACGAGATAGTTATGTTTAGTAAAAGGTGCAGTAGCACCTGTAATATCTACTTCCTGGAATACATCTTTTCCTATCATCTCAGTAGATACCTGACCAGTTATGGCAATAATAGGGATAGAATCCATATAAGCCGTGGCAATTCCTGTTATTAGATTGGTAGCTCCCGGTCCTGAAGTTGCCAGGCAAACCCCCGGCTTACCCGTTACCCTAGAGTATCCGCTGGCCGCATGGGCTGCCGCTTGTTCGCTACGTGTAAGAATATGATTGATGTTTGAAGCTTTTAATGCCTCATAAAGAGATAAGACAGCTCCCCCAGGATATCCAAATACTACTTTTACTCCTTCATTTTCAAGGGATTTAATTAATGCTTGAGCTCCGTTCATTTTTAACACTCCCTTTTATTTACAGTAATAAATAAACCTTCTCATCACCCACAAGAACAACTTATGGGGCGAGAAGGTCTTCGCGTTACCACCCAATTTTATCTATGCCTCACGGCACAGACCTCAGCAGGTGTATGAATTCATGGATAATATCATACACCTAAACTTTAACGCAGAAAACGGAAACTGCCTACTTAAATCTGTTCGACAGTCCGGCTTTGGAGCGAGCAATAGGTTTTTTTTCAGTACCGGTTTTCAGCTGATCCGGCTCTCTGTAACTGAAAATTTAAAACCCAACTCTCCTTCATTGCCTTTTTCCATATTTTATTTTAAAACAACAACACCCGAGAGTAGTTCCAGAGTAAAGGAACTTGCCGCTCGGGTTTTTTATACCCACGGTGTCTGAAGGTATATCCTTCAGTTGTACCGCTCGGTCACAGACCCTTCTCCAGCTGCAAAACACCGCATTTAAAATGCCTAACATCCAGAGGAGGCGGAACCCTAGGTACACTTCCTCGTTTAACCTTGCAGTTTTGAATTTATTCAGTATTTTAACATCGAGAGTAATTAATGTCAAGTGTAGTACAAGATTAATTAATATTAATTTCTTATTTTTATTATCGTATTTTTTTAAGACCGGTTTCGTTACATTATTCTTATTTCACATTTGTAATACCCTTATAAACAAGCCCCCGTTGAGGATCTACTGTAACGATAGATCCTGTCGACAGCTTCTGGGTTGCCCCTTCTGCTCCTACTATGACAGGAATACCTAATTCAAGACCCACCACTGCCGCATGTGAAGTCAATCCTCCTTCTACAGTTATCACTGCTGCAGCTTTTTTCATTACTGGTATAAACTCTTTATCCGTAGAATATGTTACAAGGATTGCCTTATCAGGCATTTTTTCAGCATCTTTGGGAGTCCTGGCCACCCAAACCTTTCCGCTAACAGGCCGGAATCCTACTCCCGTTCCTTTGATTAAGACATCACCAACTATATGTACTTTTATCATGTTGGTTGTACCTATTACGCCAACAGGGATGCCTGCAGTAATTACTACGAGATCTCCTTTTTTTATCAGATTTGATTCAAGTGCACTTATTACTGATCTTTCAATCATTTCATCAGTAGTTTCACTATGATATACCTTTAACGGGTAAACACCCCATATCAAACAAAGCTTTTTAACAACTCTGTCATCAGGGGTTACGGCTATAATGGGCGCCGTAGGTCTGTATTTTGATACCATGCGAGCCGTGTAGCCGGATTTTGTTGCAGTTATTATGGCTGCAGCCCCAAGATCAAGGGCTGTTGTCACTGTAGCATGACTAATTGCATCTGTTATGGTCTTTGCAGTTCTATAACGGTTAACGTCTCTTTTTTCATAGGTAAGGGCAGCTTCAGCCCTTTTAGCTATGCTTGACATAAACTTCACCGACTCCACAGGGTATTTTCCTGCGGCGGTTTCACCCGAAAGCATCACAGCGTCACTACCGTCAAAAATTGCATTAGCAACATCGCTGGCTTCTGCTCTAGTAGCTCTGGGATTATTAATCATGGATTCCAGCATTTGAGTTGCAGTTATTACCGGTTTGCCTGCAAGGTTGCATTTTTTTATTAACTGCTTTTGGACAATAGGAACTTCTTCAGGGGGGATTTCTACGCCTAAGTCACCTCTTGCTACCATTATACCGTCAGATACTTTTATAATCTCATCTATATTATTAATTGCTTCCCTGCTTTCTATTTTAGCAATTATTTCAATGTTTTCGCTGTTTTGTTCCTCGAGAATTTTTCTGATTTCAAGAACATCCGCCGCTTTTCTTACAAAAGATGCGGCTATAAAATCTATTCCCATTTCTATTCCAAAAAGTATATCTCTTTTGTCTTGATCAGTTACTGCTGGCAGGTTTACTGAAACTCCGGGCACATTTACACCTTTTTTACTTTTAAGTTCACCGCCGTTCACTACTTTACACTTAATTTCTTTTTCGTTTTTTTCTATAACCTTAAGTTCTATTAATCCATCATCCAAAAGAATTATTGAATTTATGTTTACTTCTTGAGGTAAATTTTTATATGTTATCGATACCCTTTCTTTAGTTCCTTCAACTTCTTCTGTTGTAAGTGTAAATATATCCCCTTCATCTAAAAATATTTTGCCTTCCTTGAAACTCCCTATCCTGATTTCAGGCCCTTTAGTATCTAAAAGCAAAGCTACTGGAACTTTCATTTCTGCTGAGGCGATTTTTAGGTTTTCAAACCTTTTTTTATGTTCTTCATGGGTTCCATGGGAAAAATTAAACCTTGCTACATTCATACCAGCAGCAATGAGTTTTTTTAATATCTCGACTTTTTCACATGCAGGCCCAATGGTTGCAACTATTTTTGTTCTACGCATATCAACCCACCTCATTAAATTGATAATACTTCAGCAAGTTTATAAATGTCGTAGTTAAATTCTTTTTTCTGAACTAGAATTTCTGAAAGATCGTTTACAACAATTTGCCGGCCTATAACACCTACCATTTTGTTTTCTTCCCCGTTTTCCAAAAGTTCCACTGCCTTGCTCCCCATACGGCTTGCCAAAACTCTATCCAAAGCTGTGGGATTCCCCCCCCTTTGAATATGCCCTAAAACGGTAACTCTAGTTTCAAATCCCGTAATTGTCTTAATACTTTCACTTATTCCAAAACCTGAAGCTGCCCCTTCAGCAACTATTATTATGCTGTGAAGTTTTCCTCTTTGATACCCTCGGATGATTTTATCACAAACCTTGTTTATATCAAATTTCACTTCAGGTACCAGAATCGATTCAGCTCCTCCTGCCAATCCTGCTTCTAAAGCAATAAATCCCGAATCTCTTCCCATTACTTCGATCACGTTTATTCTTTCATGGGATGTAGCTGTATCTCTTATTTTATTTATTACATCAATAACCGTGTTGACAGCAGTGTCAAAACCTATACTGTAATCAGTACCAGCAATATCATTATCAATAGTTGCTGGTATCCCAATACTTGGAATTCCCAAACGGTTGAGTACTTGAGCACCTCGGAAGGATCCATCACCACCAATTATAACTAAACCGTCTATTTTATGTTTTTTTATATTTTCAACTGCTTTCTTTTGCCCTTCTTCAGTTTTAAATTTCTCCGAACGAGCTGTAAGAAGAATGGTACCGCCTCGATGAATAATATCTGCTACAGAACCGATATCCATAGTCTTTATGTCTCCAGAAATCAAGCCGTTAAATCCTCGGATAATCCCCTTAACATTAATGCCATCATAAATACATTTTCTTACAACCGCCCTGATTGCAGCATTCATTCCCGGTGCGTCTCCACCGCTTGTAAGTATTCCTATTGTGTTCATTTTGTTTAACTCCTCCAATTCTTTTTATAGATTTAGCAGCTGATATGCTCAATTAAAATTGTATGGGCTTCTTCAGCTTCAGATTCTGGAACAAGTATCTCAAAACATGCCTGTTTCCTTCCGCATCGATTTACTTCCCTCAATTTTACTAAAAGACCTTCCTTTAAAAGAATCGATTTTAATTTTTCAGCATTTTCCCTGTTTGATGCCATATACACAACTGTCCACATAAAAAACAGGCCTCCTTGTTTCTTATCCAACTCCATTAAAAATTCCCTGAAATAACTTCGCCAAATTCTGTAACACGGATTTTTATAACATTAAACATCTTATCCTTCTAATAAAACAATGTTGTTCCACCCTATTATTTTAGATAATTGTTCTATCAATTCATCGCTTCCGTTAACCCAAAGTGAACTTTCGGCTTCCACAACTTTTTCTTCACCTGACAGCCAAAAATAAATTGGGATTTTGCCCTGATGTTGTAAAACTGTTTCTTTAATGTACTCAAGGGTTTTACTATCGTGATCTTTTAAAAGCCTTAAATATAATTCTTTTTTTGTTTTAGATTCAAAAGGCATTATCTCATCACATATTATCTTTCCCTCCTCTTCCTCTTTTAAACTTATCCTTCCTTTAACCAACACAATGTTATCTTTCTTAATCAAGTCTCTAAATTTTTCAAATACATTTGGAAAAACCAAAACTTCAACTAATCCTTCCATGTCCTCAAGAGTTAAAAAAGCCATCAAATTATTGTTTTTAGTAGTCTTTGTGGTAAAGTCAATTATAATACCACCTATAATGCAGGGTTTGTTATCAAAAGATGTTGAGTTTTGAGAGGTTAAGACAGAAGTTGAAATCGTGGTTAAATTTTTCAGCTGTTTAGAATACTCCTCAAGAGGATGGCCACTTATATACAAACCCAGCATCTCTTTTTCCATCGCCAAAAGCTCTTTTTGAGTAAATTCAGGAATATCTGGCAAGTCATCCTTCTTAATATCGTTTTTCTCTTTTTCTGACATAAAGCTGAACAGCGAAATCTGACCATTAAGATTATGTTTCATACTGCTGCTTATACTGTCACAAACATTTTCATAAACAGCTAATAATTGAGACCTAAATACTCCCAGAGAATCAAAAGCACCACCTTTTATCAAACTTTCAACAGCTTTTTTGTTGACTTCTCCTAAATCAACTCTTTCAAGAAAATCAGTTAATGACACGAAATTTCCACCTGATTTTCTGGCAGATATTATTGACCTTACTGCGTTTCTGCCAACATTTTTAACTGCTGCCAGACCAAACCTGATGTTTCTATCAACAACTGTAAAATTTTCAAGACTTTCGTTTATATCTGGCGGGAGAACCTTTATTCCAAGTCTTCTGCACTCTTTTATGTATATTGCAACTTTGTCACTGTTATCCATTACACTTGTTAAGAGTGCTGCCATAAACTCTGCAGGATAATGAACCTTCAGGTATGCAGTTTGATATGCAATCAAAGCATATGCTGCAGAATGAGCCTTGTTAAAACCATATCCCGCAAAATAAGCAATCATATCAAATATTTCTACAGCTATTTTCCTGTCAATACCGTTTTCTTCACATCCTTTTATAAAAGACTGCCTCTGTGTTTCCATTACATCCTGTTTTTTCTTGCCCATAGCCTTCCTGAGAATATCGGCCTGAGCAAGAGAAAAACCAGCCAATTCTTGGGCTATCCGCATTGCCTGTTCTTGATACAATATAACTCCATAGGTTTCTTTTAATATTGGTTCAAGTTTTGGGTGTAAGTACTTAATTGGTTTTTTCCCATGCTTACTTAATATGAAATCTTCTGCAGCCCCGCTTCCCAAAGGGCCTGGCCTATAAAGACCCACCACTGCCACAATATCTTCAAATACCGATGGTTTTAATTCCCTCAACAAATTCTGCATTCCACTGCTTTCCAGTTGAAAAACCCCTATAGTATCTCCTTTGGCCAACAAATGGTATACCTCTGGTATATCAAGCGCTACACTGTTGATGTCAATTTCTAATCCACGGGTATGTTTAACTATTTCTAAAGTATCACGAATGACAGTAAGGGTTCTAAGCCCCAAAAAGTCCATCTTTAAAAGCCCTAACTCTTCCAGTAAAGTCATTGAAAACTGAGTTGTTATAATACCATCAGACGTCTTTTGTAATGGAACATATTCAGTTAAAGGTTCTTTAGAAATAACTACACCAGCGGCATGTGTAGATGCATGCCTTGGAAGCCCCTCTAAAGCTCGTGATGTATCAATTAGTTTTTGAATCCTTTCATCCTGTTCATATCTTTTTTTTAAATCCGGATTTATTTGAAGCGCCCTGTCTATTGTCATTCCAGGTTCGAAAGGAATCATCTTTGCGATAGCATCCACTTCGGCATAGCTCATATTTAGAGCACGGCCTACATCCCTTATAACCGCCCTGGCTGCCATTGTACCAAACGTAATAATCTGGGCAACCCTTTCACTTCCATAATGCCGTGTTACATAATCTATAACCTCCTGACGCCGTTCATAACAAAAGTCAATATCTATATCAGGCATGCTAACCCTATCAGGGTTTAAAAACCTTTCAAACAAAAGGTTATGTTTAAGAGGATCAATATTTGTTATAAACAAACAGTAAGCCACAAGACTCCCTGCAGCCGAACCCCTCCCGGGGCCTACCATTATCCCTTTTTCCCTTGCATATTTCACAAAATCCCATACTATCAAAAAATAGCTAGAAAATCCCATTTGTTTAATTATCTGCAGTTCATACTTCAATCTGTTCTCTATTTTTGAAGTAATCTTGTTGTAACGTTTTTGGGCTCCTTCCCAACATAGTTTTTCAAGATAAGTGTTTTCATCGTACCCACTTTCTAACGTATATTGAGGCAGGTGTAAATTGCCAAAATCCAATTCTATATCACACATTCGAGCAATTCTCTCAGTATTTTCCAACGCTTCAGGTATATATGAAAAAAGCTGCTCCATTTCTTTTTGACTTTTTAAATAAAACTCCTGGGTTGGAAATTTCAGACGGTCTTCATCATCAACCGTTTTGCCTGTTTGAATACATAAAAGGATATCATGCGCCTGGTTATCTTGTTTGTTCAAATAATGTACATCATTTGTGGCCACAAGAGGAATGCCTGTTTCGTTATGAAGCCTTATTAGCTGTTGATTAACAACTTTCTGTTCATGTATGCCATGGTCCTGTAATTCAAGATAAAAGTTTCCCTGGCCAAAAATCTCATTATATCTAAGTGCTGTAGATTTTGCCTCTTCATAATTGCCTTCTAATAATAAAGTCGGTATCTTGCCCGCCATACAGCCGCTTAATGATATCAAGCCTTTTGAATATTTTTCCAAAAGTTCAACGTCAATTCTGGGTTTATAATAAAACCCTTCAGTAAAACCAAGACTGCAAAGCTTCATCAAATTTTTATAGCCTTTAGAGTTTTTTGCAAGTAAAACTAAATGATAAAAAGTATCATCGATATTTGGAACCCGGTCTTTTCTAGATCGTTTAGAAACATAAACTTCACAGCCGAGAATAGGTTTAATATTATGTTTTTTGCATGCTTTATAAAAATCAACAACGCCATACATAACCCCGTGATCTGTAATCGCTAAGCTGTCCATGCCTAGAGTTTTGGCCTTTAATACCAGGTCTTTAATTCGAGCTGTGCCGTCCAGGAGGCTGTATTCTGTGTGGACATGTAAATGTGTAAATGTTGCCATTTAACTTACCTCACTTTTTAAATACTTTTGTTGACATAAGGCCCTTTGCCACTATTTGGCCTTTACTGTAAACTTCAATATCCACCTTCCCAGATTTGCGACCAATATCAATGATTTGTGCCTTCACTTCAATATAATCTTCCAGTTGTAAAGGTTTCGTAAAAAAAACAACAAAACTGTCTGTAACAGTATCCATATGTTTCAATTTACGTATTGCAGAAAAACCCGCTGAAGTCACTAAAGTGACTAAAGCCCCACAGCTTGCCATGCCTAAATGGTTAAGCATAGATGAAGTAGCAGTTCCATAAAGCTTAATACCATTCGGCAGGTTCTCTTCTGAAAAATGACTTGTTACCAGATCATCAAGGGTTTCACCAACATGTGGTTGATTCTGCATCTGTTGAAATGCTTTTATTACATCCTTTCGGGTAATAACTCCTATCAGCTTCATATTTCTTATAACAGGTAATATCTCTATACCTTCCCAAACCATGATATGAGCTGCATATGCTATAGAGGCTTTTTCTGTAATCGTAATAGGATTTTTCGTCATTACTTTCACAATAGGTGTGCTGTCTTCCTTGTTGGTTACGTCTGTTGCCGTTACTATACCTAAGACCTTTTTTTCATCATCAATTACTGGAAAACGACTGTGTTTTGTTTTATTAAAAAGTTTTTTCCAATCTCTAACAGTTGAATTGTGTTTAAGGCAGAGTGGTTCTTTAACCATTATATCTTCTGCCAATATTATATCTTTCTTGACAAGTCTTTTAAAAATAGCCTTGTTTATTAATGTGGCTATTGTAAAAGTATCATAGGATGACGATATCACCGGGAGTTCTAATTGATTTGCCAGCTGTATGACTTTATCATTTGATTCAAAACCTCCAGAAATGAGAACTGCGGCCCCATTTTTCAAAGCCTCTTCATGAGCATTAATTCGATTACCCACTATCAAAAGGCTTCCTGGTTCAATGTAACTTTTCATTTCATTTATTTCCATTGCTCCTATCAAAAACTTATTTAATGTTTTATGAAGACCCGAACGCCCGCCTAATATCACACCATCAACTATGTTAACGACCTCTGCAAATGTCAATTTCTCAATTTCTCTTTTTTCCATTTTTTCTATTCTTACAGTTCCTACACGGGGAATTGTGTTTACATATCCTAAAGTTTCTGCTTCTTTAATAGCTCTGTATGCCGTACCCTCACTCACTCCTAGTTCCTGAGCTATCTGTCTAACAGAAATCTTTGTACCAATCTTAAGTTTCTTTATGAAATTTATTATCTGCTCGTGTTTAGTCATTCATTACCACACCTTCCTAAATACAACCGCTAAATTTTTATTCTATAAAATTCAAGTCTTTCCTTCTTTTCTTATCTTTAAACTTATAAAAGTCCTGCTCGAAACTTTAAAAACGTTTAAGTAAGATAAAAGTTTTTAAATAATTAAAGGGTAATTAATTACCCTTTAATTATAAATCTCCTCTTTTTTTCTTAAGTTCTTTTGCAATACTTTCAAGTTTTCTTAATCTATGATTAACTCCTGACTTACCAATAGGCGGATCAATCATTTTTCCCAGTTCTCTTAAATTTGCATCCGGAAAATTTAACCGGAGTTCTGCTATTTCCTTTAATGGTGGAGAAAGATGTTTCAATCCAATGCAGTTTTTTATATAAAGTATATTTTCCGTTTGCCGTAATGATGCTTCTATTGTTTTACCCAAGTTTGCGGTTTCACAGTTTACTAATCTATTAACTTTATTTCTCATATCTTTAAAAATTCTAACATTTTCAAGGTTTAACAGCGCCGTATGTGCGCCCATTATGTTTAAGAGTTTTACTATTTGTTCACCTTCTTTAAGATAAACCACATAAGAATCTTTTCGTTTTAGAACTTTAGAGTTTAAATCAAAAGTATTAATCAAACTAGAAAGGTCTTCGGCAGTTTTTTCGTTCTGCAAAACAATTTCTAAATGATAGTTTTTTTCAGGATCGCTTATATAACCACCGCTCAAAAAAGCCCCTCGTATATAAGCTTTTTTACAACAAAAGTTCTCTATGATTTTTTCGTTAATCCCATAGTGTAAGTGAATACCTTCATCCCGGCTTTCATGAACTATATTAAGTTCTCTAAGAAGTATTTGAGCACCATTTTCAGGCGGAACAATCACAAGATAGTTATTGTTTTTCTTCAGCCTTCGTTTTCGCCTCACCAGAAGCTCTGTATTTAAATTAAATTGTTTTTTAATTAATATAAAAACCTTACGGGCTACCTGAGCATTTTCGGTAGAAAATTTCAATCCAATTTTTCCTTCTGGTTTTATCTCGATACTCCCACCCACTCTTATTAAAGCTGCAAGTTCTGCTGTCTGACAGCAATCCTTGTCTACTAATATTCTAGACATTTCGTTTTTAGTTTTCAATGAAAAAGACATAACCTCACCTCTGATATTAAAACTTCATATCTTTTTTATGCTCTGAATCTTTAAACCTCTCTCCTAAATAGTATAAATCAAGCAGTTTTAATCTATCCCCTTCATAACTTTTTTGGGCAAGAAGTTTTATTATAAGCCTTGCGAGGTGTTTTGAATCATGCCTGACAAAATTCGTTTTGTTTATAATTTTATCACTTATCACCTTTACTCCAAGTGCTTCTATATTTTCAATATCGGGTTTTACAGGTTCAGCACCTTCTTCTTTATACTTTTCCAGAAGCTCTTCGGGAACATCTTCAGTATTTACTATAACATAATCAATCAATTTATAATTTCCATATTTAAGAAGTGTTTTTACATGTTGGGAAGCAGTGTAGCCTTTCGTTTCTCCCGCCTGGGTCATCACATTTGTTACATATATTTTGACTGCAGGGGATTCTGAAATGGCTTCTACAACACCTTTAACCAGCAGATTAGGGATAATACTTGTATAAAGACTACCCGGGCCCAAAATAATGGCATCTGCATTTTTTATAGCCTCGATAACTTCAGGTAATGGTCTGCAGTCATCCGGTTCTAAAAAAACTTTTTCTATAGGCCCCCCTTCGGGGATTTTTGATTCCCCTTTTACTATCTCTCCATTTTTATTAACCGCAAAAAGTACCGCCTGAGACAGGGTTATAGGTAAAACCTGGCCCTTTACTGCTAACACTTTACTGAATTGCTTGATAGATTTCTGAAAATCCCCTGACACTTCTGTCATAGCAGCTAAAAATAAATTACCAAAACTGTGTCCTTTTAAACTGCCTGTCTTGAATCGATATTGAAACAGTTTTTCCATTAACGGTTCAGTATCCGCTAAAGCAATAAGACAATTACGTATATCACCGGGAGGAAGTATACCTAATTCTCCTCTTAAAATACCGGAACTTCCACCATCATCAGTTACCGTAACAATTGCGGTTAGATTGCTGGTGTATTCTTTTAATCCCCTGAGCAAAACCGAAAGCCCGGTTCCCCCTCCTATTGCTACAATTTTAGGCCCTTTTTGAAGATGCTGTTTATCAAATATTACTTCTAAAAGTTTTTCTTCGTTTATAGATAAAAAGTTTGCTATAATTGACCGAATAGTTTTTTTGACTCCATATGCTGCAAAACAACTTCCAGCTATAAGAAAAAACAAACCCAAAAATTTTTGTAACATGTTTCCCGTATGGCTGAAAAGCATGTCAAAAAAAACATATTCCAGGCTTCTAACGACCTGAAACCCTATTATCATTGAAATGCCCAAACTTAACAAAAGTATGCCTAAAACGGTTAAAAAAATCCACCGTTTAATGTTCAATCCAACACAAAACCACTTAAACAACTTCACGGGGTAACTTCCCCCTTTACATCCTGGTAAATATCCCGGTGTTCTACAATAGCACTAAGGCTTTTTTGTTGAAGAAGCTGAGTTAATCTGCGTGCTATTGCCACCGACCGGTGCCTACCACCTGTACATCCTATACCTATCACAAGATGTGTTTTGCCTTCTTGTATATAATGGGGTATTAAAAACTCCAGCAGATCTAAAAGTTTTTCTAAAAAAATTTGAGCAATCGGCCATTTAAGTACATATTCGTAAACTTTTTCATCCTGACCTGATGCTGTCTTAAGTTCTTCTATATAATATGGATTTGGAAGAAAACGAACATCAAATACAAGATCGGCATCAAGGGGAATACCGTGTTTAAAGCCGAAAGATAGTATTGTTATTATAATCTTTTCAAGCTTCTTTCCCTTAATCACCCTTTTTATTATT
This sequence comes from Thermosediminibacterales bacterium, assembly GCA_029982205.1. Lineage (GTDB taxonomy): Bacteria > Bacillota > Thermosediminibacteria > Koleobacterales > JARRCM01 > JARRCM01. The sequence continues at coordinate 19,101 of JARRCM010000003.1, read as the reverse complement.
TCTTGTTTCAGTTGAGAGGGAGTAAGATTAGTTGTATCTATAATATGATCGGATTTTGCTTTGATTTTTTCGAGTTTTTGCCTTTCAACCTTAATACCGTCAATTATCCTTCCTTCCTGTAACATCGGATGCCTGCGCCTGGTTTCTTTAAACCTTTTAATCAAAACATCATCTGATGCTTCAAGAAAAAGAATTTCATAACTAAACCCGATTTCTACAAGTATCTTCAAACTCTCGAAAAGGGCATCGAAAAAACCTCCACCCCTTATATCAATAACTAAGGCAACTTTATTTATCTGTCCGCTGGTTTGTGAACATAAATCCGCAAATTTAGGAATAAGATTTGGAGGCATGTTGTCGATACAAAAATAGCCCATGTCTTCAAAACATCTGATGGCTTGAGTTTTGCCGGCGCCTGAAAGACCAGTTATTATAACAAATTTTATGTCATTCTTTCCCAAATTTCTCACCTCTTGCTATACTCCCTGGCGTTTATCACCCTTTCAGCAGGAATACCTGCTTTTTCCGCAACCCGTATTCCAGATTGCAGATTCCCAACATCCTCAGGTGAATGGGCATCACTTCCTATAGCAAAATCAACCCCTTCTTTAGCTGCAGTCCTGGCGAAATCCACTGTTAAGTAACCATGTGATGAATTGATTTCTAAAGCCGTTCCTGTTTTTGCTGCAGCTTTTGCCAGCTCTCTGGTATCTATTGAGAGCCTCAAACCAGGATGAGCAATTATATCAATGGGATATTTATAGATTGCCTCCACCAGTGCTTTTGTATTGATGTTACGCGCTTTTCTTGCCATAGGAGTATATATTTTACCAAGCTGATTTTTTAACAAAAGATTGTATCCATCTTGCAAACTGGCAGGTTTTACCATAACATGAAGACCTGCCAGAACAATATCTAAATCTCTTAAATCTTTAACTGAAACATCAAGTTTCCCATCGACACTTATGATGTTTGCCTCAACACCAAGTTTTATTTTTATTTTATCATATTTTTTTTGAAGATTATTAATCTCCGTTCTCATTTTCTTGAAAAATATCGGTTTTACACCAATTCCCAAATTGGCAGGGCCGTGGTCGGAAATCGCTATTTCTTCTAGATTTTTTTTGATACCCGCCTTTATATTATCTTCAATAGACCCTTTCCCATGGCTGTATCGAGTGTGTGTATGGTAATCTGCAAATATTTCCATTTATATTGCCCCTTTCAAAATCTTTTTTTGAATAGTATTTGATATAAAGGCTGTTTGATACAAAAAAGAAGTTATTAAAGACTTGTTTATAATAAAAAAAGGTGTTATCATACCTGTAGAAATATTAAAGAATAAAGGAGGATTCTCCATTGATCACAACCCTTTTGTTTGATCTTGATGGAACTCTTCTTCCAATTGATACCGATGATTTTATAGAAAAATATATGCAAACTTTAGTTCCTCATTTAGCACATTTTATTCCTCCTCAAACTCTTGCCAAAGAGATCATGAATTCTACATATGCCATGATAAAAAACAAAGACCCCCAAAAAACCAACAAAGATGTCTTCATAGAGGATTTCTTCTCAAGGGTTCCATATTCTCAAAATGAACTTATGCCGATATTTGATGATTTTTATAACAATAAATTTAAAGAACTTAAAAAATATGTAAATATAACCGATGAAAACAAAAGAGTTCTTCCTATTGCCAAAGAAAAGGGCTATGATATTATTATTGCCACGAACCCGGTTTTTCCAATGTCGGCAATAAAGGAGCGGCTGAACTGGATAGAAGCTTTGGACATTGATTTAACACTTATTACAGCATATGAAAACATGCACTTCTGTAAACCTAACCTGGAATATTATGAAGAAATCCTTCAAATTGCCGGAAAGAAACCTTCTGAGTGTATAATGTTTGGAAACGATGTCGAAGAAGACCTCGTAGCAGGTAAACTGGGTATTAAAACATTTCTAGTGGAGGATTTTCTGATAAATCGCAACGGTAAAGATTTTAAGTATGATTACAGAGGAAAACTCAAGGACGTAATTAAGTTTATTAATGAGGTATTATGATAATTCAGGAGGTGAGAAAATGCTTGTTCATGACAAAGCCCATGAACTGGCACGGGCTCTGGCTGATTCTAAAGAGTATAAGGAATACAAAAAAGCTCATGAAAAAATCAAACAAGATCCAAAAGCTTTAGAGATGCTGGAAGACTTCCGAAAAAAACAATTAGAGGTTCAAGCTGCCCAGCTTGCCGGCCAGCCGGTGGAAGAAAAATCCAAACAGCTTGAAAACCTGTTCCAAGTTATAAACTACAACCAATTAATTCGAGAATTCTTAACGGCTGAAGCACGTTTTCTTACACTTATAGCAGATGTCCAAAAAATCATCGGAAAAGCAGTTGAGATAGATATTACCCCACAATCTCATTAAATACCCTCAAAAAATTTAATCCCAGGATTTTTTGAACCTGTTCATCGGTATAGCCCCTATACACAAGTCCCCTTGTTATATTGGGGGCTTTTTCTACAGACCCGACCCCCCGCGGGCAATAATCTATCCCGTCGAAGTCCATACCAAGGCCTATATGGTCTATGCCTACAAGTTGAGAAATATAATCAATATGGTCTAAAAAATCTTCTAGGTTTTTTTCTTTTTGAAGACAGGGTGTAGCAAAAGACACACCAATAACCCCTCCATTATCAGCTAAAGCCTTAATTTGTTCGTCATACAGGTTTCTTGGATGATCACACAGTTTACGGGCATTAGAGTGTGAAGCAATTATTGGTTTGTTGCTTGTTTCAATAACATCCCAAAAACCTGCCTCTGATAGGTGAGAAACATCTATCATCATCCCGAGGCGATTCATTTCCTTGACTACCTCGATGCCGAATTCTGTTAATCCCCCGCCAGTTCTTGTTTCATCTACACCATCTCCTATTTGATTCCTTTGATTCCAGGTAAGGGTTATACATCTTATACCTAACCGGTATAACACCGAAAGTACATCTATGTCCCCCTCCAGGGCTTCTCCGCCTTCAACACTTACAACTGCGGAAATCTTAGATTCTCTAAAATTTTGTTTTATATCTTCAACACTATAAGCGAATTCAATAACATCTCGATTATTCTCCACCTCATTGTATAAAGTGTTATACAATCTTAATGTTTCCCTAAGTGCACCATATGGCTTAAATTGTGGTTTTATAAACAAAGCAAAAATTTGTGCATTGATTCCTCCTTTTTTTAGACGTGGCAGATCAACATGGCCTTCTTCTGAACGTTTACCAATTTTTCGGTTTTTATAATAAACATCCAACACAGTATCACAATGTGCATCGAATACTAAAGATTTTTTATGTAGCTCGTATGCTCTTTCTTCCTGCTGTTTTGATAACTTAAACATAAAAACACCCCTCAAAACAATTTTATAGCCAACCGTCATATTATATGTTTATTTTATCATCAGTATCCGTTTGTGTTAAAGTTTTTATTCTACGTAAAATCTTATTAGTGTAACAAGCAAAAACAAAAATAACCATTTTTAATTCAACATATTAAACATATATGCTGAATAAAATTCTAATGGGGTGTAAGACATATGACAATAAAAATTTTAAAAGAGCTTCTTCTACCTTTTTTTACAGCCTTAGGAGTTGTCCTTGGCGCTTCAATCATTGGTTCATTAGGAAGTCTCTTAACTTTTGGCTCTCCGCTGGAAACTATGGAAAACCTTGCTAAAGATGTACGTATATGGGCATTGGTTGTAGCCATAGGTGGCACATTCCCTACAATTCGAATAATCGAATCTGGTATTTTAGGAGGGCAAATAGGGACATTGCTCAGGCATTTTATAGTTATTATTGGAGCCTTCTTTGGTTCTCACATTGGTTATTGGATAATCATGTCTTTTAGAGGGGCGTCAAAATAATGAAAAAAGTTTTTCCTTTTATTTCTGCATTTTTGTTTGGAATTATACTGGGGGCTGCAGGATTAAATCTTTTCATTGCAAAAAAAATAGATTCCCTATATCTTGAAAGGGAATCCATGCTTTTTAAAATAAGTGAACAAGAAACAAGGCTGGAAAAACTCGAAAAAAGCCTTGCCGAACGATGGAAACGCCATGTAAAAGAAATTATAGTATTTCCAGATACTCAAAACAACAATAGTCATGTTAAAATTAAAATAAAGCAAAAGGTTGCTGAACTCTTAAAAGACCTTATTGGTGAAGAGATAGATAAAATAGACCCGCTTCTGATTTACAATATTGTAAATGATAGAAAACTAACGATTGAAGGAAAAGATTATCTTTTAAAAGTTGAAGTTATAGTAATGGATACTCAAATGGAGTTGTTTTTGAAAGTATTCCTTGAGGAAAAAATCCCTGAACCTTAAATCATTCAAAACTTTCCAAAACCAAATCAAGCCTTCCTTTAACCTTCTCAATTTCCAGCTGTGCACCCTGCACAGGAGTTCCATATGATAAACTTTCGAAAACAGATCTTAAAACATCGGTTTTTATACTGCTGTTTTCTCCGACCTTTACTTTTAATTTTGTAACTCTGTTAATCCCTTCTTTTCTTGCATTTTCCTTAACTATTTCAAGAATGTTTTGTATTATTGGTTTTTCGTGCATGCCTTTTCCTCCCCTTTTACAAAATTAAGTTTAATCCACCAAACATTCGGTTATTACATTTTCTATTCTCCAAACTCATAATTTATTCGCTATATCAAACAATTTATTCAAAACATTTTTGTTGTGATATAATAAAGCAAAAAACCTGGAGTGATTTTTTATGCTTAAAGACTTAATCAAAAAATATCAACACAAACTCGATACTTCTGGTAAGGTTACTCTAAAAATCAAAGTTTCTACAAAAATGCCAAAAACTGAGTTCACAAATCAACTTGATGATGGAACCTTAAAACTTAATGTTAAATCAGCACCAGAAAAGGGTAAAGCAAATAAAGAAATCATAAAATATCTTTCTAAACAATTTGAAATTCCCAAAAGTAAGATTAAGATTTTGTCAGGTGAAACCTCTTCGCTTAAAATAATTTCAATCGAAAGGCAGAAAAATTGAATCTGTTGGACATTATGACTTAACAGAGCCTCTGCCACCGTTTGAGTTTAAAAAAAAATAATAATCAATCATATTAATGGGTATCCTACATTTAGTAATTATTTTTAAAGGAGGCTTTTAAAATGCCACAAATGGACATTCGTCAGGTAATACTTTCAGGGTTGAAGGGTGAGTCTAAAGAAAACATTCGTGAATTTATTCAGGATGCCATCAATACTAGAGAAGAAAATGCTTTACCTGGGCTGGGAATTCTTTTTGAAGCTATCTGGCAGAAAAGCGATGCAAATCAAAAAGATACTATTATGAACTGGATAGAAGGTGCTTTAAAATAAAAAAACCCGGCTTACCGGGTTTTTTTATAACAATTATATAACAAGTATAAAGTCTTAACTAAAAGTCAAAAATAAACTTAACCAAGATTAAAAAGATAAAGAGGTGATAACATGGCGCGAGCTCCTAAGAAAAAACCCTTAACAACAACGCAGAAAAGGTATCAAGAAAAAGTCAGAAAGCTACAACCCAGACCTACACTTTTTCGAAATGCTATTCTTGCTTTCATAACAGGAGGTATTGTTTGTGTAATCGGCCAGTTCATTACTGACTTATATAAAATGTTATTAGGCCTTTCTTCTGCTGAAGCAGGAAACCCGGCTGTTGCTACTATGATTTTTATAGGTGCACTTTTAACTGGATTGGGAGTTTTTGACAATTTAGCAAAATACGCTGGCGCCGGTCTCGCCGTCCCGGTTACCGGATTTGCCAATTCCGTTGTTTCATCTGCACTGGAGTTCAAACGGGAAGGTTTGGTTTTAGGAGTTGGAAGTAAGATGTTTATGTTAGCAGGATCAGTCATAACTTTCGGAGTGGTAACAGCATTTTTTATAGGATTAATTTATGCCATATTTATTTATTGATGATTATTAAATGATAACTATGAGGGAGAGATATATATTGGGAAAAAAAGTTGGTAAACAGACCTTTGTTATTGACACCCAACCGGCCATTATTAATACGGCAACTGTAGTTGGGCCTTTTGAGGGAAAAGGGCCTTTAAAGGAATACTTTGATCATATTTACACAGACAACTTAGCTGGTGAACTGAGTTTTGAAAAAGCTGAAAAGGAAATGATGCTTAATGCCTGCTTCACAGCATTGACAAAGGCAGGAAAAACCCCTCAGGAAATTGACCTGTTTTTAGCAGGAGACCTTTTGAATCAAATCATTACTTCAGGTTTTTCAGCTTTAGAGCTTACTATCCCATTCTTGGGCCTTTATGGTGCTTGTTCAACTTCGGCAGAAGGATTGGCGATAGCATCAATGATCATTGAAAGTGGATGTGCTTCAAACATATTAGTTGCAACTTCAAGCCACAATTCATCAGCAGAAAGACAGTATAGATATCCTACAGAGTACGGCAGCCACAAAAAGCCGTTCTCTCAGAGAACCGTAACAGGAGCCGGGGCTGCTATAGTGTCAAAGGAAGGAAATGGGCCTAAAATCACCCATGTAACAATAGGAAAAGTAGAAGATCTTGCCTGTAAAGACCCTTTAAATCTTGGTGCGGCAATGGCACCTGCTGCTGCTTCTACTTTAGTTCAACATTTTGCTGATACAGGCAGGGGGCCAGAGTATTATGACCTTATAGTATCCGGAGACCTTGGTAAATTTGGACATCAGTTAGCAATTGAACTTGCTATAAGCCAGGGAGGATTTGATCTTTCAAAAAATTTTAAGGATTGTGGTCTGATGCTTTATGATTTAGAAAAACAGGATGTTCATGCAGGAGCAAGTGGTTGTGCTTCCTCAGCTGTTGTAACATATGGTTATCTGTATAAAAAGCTTTTAGACGGAACGTATAAAAGGTTGTTATTAACTGCAACCGGGGCATTACACAGCCCTATTTCCTGCCAGCAGGGCGAAAATATACCCTCAATTGCTCATTCTGTTAGTATTGAAATGATTTAAAGGAGTGTTTATAATTGGAAGCTAAAATTTATTTGTTCTCTTTTTTAGTAGGTGGCCTCATTTGTATGGCAGCCCAACTTGTTTTAGACCTTACTCGTTTTACTCCAGGCCATGTTTTAGCAGGGCTTACTGTTTTAGGTGGTATATTAGGAGGATTCGGTATATATGATTCACTAGTTGATTTTGCCGGGGCAGGAGCCACAATGCCCATATCCAGCTTTGGAAATACTCTTGTCAAAGGAGCTATAAGTGAAGCCCAAAAACATGGGGTTATAGGTGTGCTTACTGGAATGTTCGAACTTACAAGCACAGGAATTACTGCAGCCATTGTTTTTGGTTTTCTAACTGCGATAATATTCCATCCAAAAGGATAATTCAAGGAGGTAATAATATGACAATACAAAGCGACTTACAAAAAACTGTTGCTACAGCACAACTCCTTCTGGGAACATATGCCACTTTCGCTGAGAGCACTCAAGATGAAACTGTTAAAAAGATGTTTCAGGAAATGAGCCAAGATATGCAGCGGCATATCAATTCATTAAACTTAAGGCTGAGTTACCTTGAAAAAAATAATCCTATGTATCAACAACAGCAGCCAAAAAAACAGCAACAATAATAAAAGAACTCACCCTTAAAGAAAGAGTTAGTCACTTTAAAGGGTGAGTTTAATATTTAACCCAAAATCACTTCTACATCATGGTCTTTACTATCATTAATCAATGATATATATTTCTCTTCTAATAATTTGCCATCTAAATTCATTTCTTTTACATGTCTGTTTACCCCCTCTGGATTTTTGATTTTTATATTGTAACGAGTATTTTTATATCTATATTTAATCAAGTATTCAGGCCAATTTTTAGGAATACAGGGGTCGATTATTAATTTTTCACCATTTTTTTTGAGACCTAAGATGTACTCTATACCAACTTTATACATCCAGCCAGCGGCTCCTGTATACCATGTCCACCCACCTCTTCCAACATGAGGATTTACAGCATATACATCTGCTGCCATAACATAAGGCTCTACTTTATATTTGGCACATTCTATTGTTGATCTTGTATGATTTATTGGGTTTATAAGGTGGTAAAGCTCCCATGCCTTATCTCCATCACCCATCATGGCAAAAGCAGCTATAACCCAGGTTGCTGCATGTGTATATTGACCGCCGTTTTCTCTTACTCCCGGAACATAACCTTTTATATATCCTGGATTCAATTCGCTCTCATCAAATGGCGGAGTAAAGAGAAGTATCAACCCCTCTTCCCTTTTAACAAGGTACTGCTCAACAGATTTCATTGCTTCTTTTATTCTGTCACTTCTCCCAGCTTTTGAGATTACTGCCCAGGATTGGGCAAGAGAATCTATTGTACATTCAGTGTTTTCCGCGGAACCTAAAGGTGTTCCATCATCAAAATATGCTCTTTTATACCAACTACCATCCCATGCATTTGTTTCAATCGCCTCAGCAATTCTATTAGCAGTTTCAATATAGCGCTCTGCTCTTTCTAACTCATTCATTTTTTTACAAATTGGAGCAAACCGTTTTAAGATAGCATATATAAACCAACCAAGCCAGATGCTCTCACCTTTACCCTTATTTCCTACATTGTTCATCCCATCATTCCAGTCTCCGCTTCCCATAAGAGGAATTCCATGTTCTCCAAACTTAAGTGACCTTTCAATTGCTCTTATACAGTGGTCGTATACAGGGCCTTTTTCATCTGATATCCGTGGGGTTCCATACCTTTCATCTTCATCTTCTCCTAATGGTTTATCTTCAAGATAATTTACTTTTTCATTAAGAATCTCATAATCCCCTGTATTATATACATACTCAGAAACCGCAAGGGGAAGCCATAACAAATCATCAGAAAACTTCGTTCTTATACCTTTATCACCGGCTCCCGGATGCCACCAATGCTGTACATCCCCTTCAACAAATTGATGAGCGGAGTGGAGCAGAATTTGTTTTCTTGTAGCGTCAGGAAGAGCGTTAATTGAATTCATTGCATCTTGTAATTGATCCCTAAAGCCAAAAGCACCTCCGGATTGATAAAAGGCTGACCTTGCCCAAAGCCTGCAGGAAATAGTTTGATAAAGCAGCCAATTATTTATCATTAAATCCATGGTTAAATCAGGAGTTTTAACCTGTACAGTTTCTAATATTTTCTTCCAGTGTTCCTTAATTTCTTCCAAAGCTTTTTTACAATTTTTTAACTTTATATATTTATCAACAATTTGATGAATTTCTCTTGGCTTTTTAGTCTGGCCTAACAAAAAAGTAAGTTCTTTTTTCTGACCTGGAGTTAACTCAATTTCGATTTGTATTGAAGCACATGGATCTAATCCTGCACCTGTTGTATTCGAAAGAAATTCACGTTTTAAAGCTTCAGGAGATCTTAAGTCCCTATTTCGACCAATAAATTCATATCTATCCCCTGTATAGCTCTTTATATCTTCTGATGAGGCAATAAAAGCTATGCGACCGGGAAAATCAGAATTATATGAGTTTTTTATCAAGAACGTGCCTGTGGTTTGTTCAAACTCAGTTGTAACATACTGTTGTGTAAACTGATCAGTAACACCCATCACAGGCCTCATATAATAAGTTAAGGTCAGCCTTCTTTTTACTCCGGAATTATTCTTTAAAGAAATCAAGTTGATTTTTACAGGATCATCTTTTGGAACAAACATAGTTAATTCCTGTTCAATCCCATGGCTGTTATGCTGGAATATCGTATAGCCAAATCCATGTTTTATTGTATAGCTTTCTTTTTCCCTTATTGGAAGGGGAGTAACTGACCATAAACTTCCGTCTTCTTCATCCCTCAAATAAATGACCTCACCAGGAGGGTCTGATACCGGATCATTAGACCATGGCGTCAGTTTGTTTTCCCTGCTGTTTTCAGCCCAAGTAAAACCTGAGCCGCTTTCGGAAACCTGAAAACCAAAGCTTTCATTCGAAACAACATTTATCCATGGAGCAGGAGTACACATATCTTCTTTAAGTCTAATAACATATTCTTTACCACCATCATAGAAACCACCGTATCCGTTAAAAAAATCAAGCTCGAGGGGCTCATCCTTACCAATATATTCAATATTATTTCTTTTAAACTCTTTAACTTTCGAAAATCTCTGCTCATCTTTAAGATTAATCTGGGAACTTATTGGCCCAGCCTCTGCACATAGGACTATCCTTGCTGCTGTATAAAGCAATATTATATCTTCTTCAGGCATAACACTTGCGTTTCTTATATATACCCCTCCTGGGCTGTCCTGAAAATATTTCCCATAATTTGTAAACACGATTTCTTTAAGAAGCTCCTGTAAAGGTTGTAAGTAACTGCTTTCGTCCTCATTTAATATAACTAAATCAACGAGAAGACCCTTTGTTTTCCAGTACTCGTGAGCCTTAAGGAGTTCCCGAACTCTATCAATTCCGTTTGCATGTTTAATGCTTATTAACACTATAGGCAAATCCCCTGATATACCATAAGGCCATAGCCCAGTCTGCCCTTTTGTGTTCCTTTTTAAAAGTTCTTTATTCTTTCTTCTAAGAGGGCTTAAGAAAAGTATATGTGATATCAAATCCTGATAAGTTTCGATTTCATCTGTTTTTAAATTTAGATACACAGTCTCTACCTGACTTCTGGTAAGTGCCAGTTCAAATGCGCGATGTATTGAAGAACCATCATAATATTTTTTAGATAACTCCAATGTCTCATCTCTGCTTGAAGCAATTCCAGTTATATAAGATATTGTTACTTTTTCTCCAGGTTCTACTTTGGCCCTTCTTCTCAAACTCATAATTGGATCAAGTACAATTCCGGTAGTATTAGTAAGCGGCTGAGTAAGGGCTGCAGGATTTGATATATTCCTTCCTCTTCCAATAAAATTGCACCTATTTGTTTCATATTGAAGGTTCCCCACTGTTTCTCCTTCAACTGTTATGGTATGAAAAGACCAAACGGTTGCCTGTTTTTGATCTCTGGGCCTTCTTGAAGCTATGAGGCTGTCACACTCTGGTATTACCTCAGTCCTTACAAACAGATTATTAAAAGCAGGATGAGCAATATCTGCTGCATGTGAGGAAATAACAATTTCTAAATAGCTTGTCAATTCAATTACAGCAGCTTTATTACCATGATTTGTTAAAGTAACTTTTCTGATTTCAACATCATCCTCTGGAGAAACAACAATTTCAGTATGTGTATCAATATTATCATCTGTTCTCATGAATTTTGCTTTATGCAGTGAAAATACAGCTTTATAACCGTCCGGTTCTTTATGAATAGGGTCATATGTTGCTGACCAGACGGTATTTGAACTTAGATTTCTCAAGAAAATGAACGTACCATACCTCCCTGTTAGAGAATCTTCCCTCCATCTTGTAATTTGAATGTCCTCTTTTTTACTGTATCCACTACCTCCATTTGTAATCATAACAGAATATCTGCCGTTTGAGATTAGATGACAATTTGGAATCGAAGAATCTGGGATGCCAAACTTTCTAACAACTTTAATATCTTCCTTTTCTATTTCTTCTAAGGGTTCAACATCTTCTTTATATTCCTTTGTAATAATTGCCTTCAAAGGCACTTTTTCCTGAAGCAGTGTTTCCCCTGCTTTTATAAACGGATCAGAATGAAACCTTTTTTGCATAATGTTTTCATTTAAATAATTGTTTAAGGATATTAAAATCATCCCTTGATGATGTGCCATGAAGCTTTGCACTAATGCTCTTCTTTTTCCTGCAGGCAACCTCTCAGGAGTATAGTCTACCGCTTCATAGAAACCGTAGTTTCCCTCTATACCATCAGATACTAGTCTTTTTATATTTTCCATTGCCTTTTTGGGTTCAAACGGCAGTGCTAAAACAGTTGAATATGGAGATACCACCATATCTTCAATAAGACCCCTCTTGAGCCCTAGATCCGGTACGCCAAAAGCCTTATATTGATAATTTAACATCATGTCAAAAGCATAGTATCCTGATTCTGAAGTCCCCCATGGCACATTCCTTTTATCACCATATCTCATTTGAGCCTTAATAACTGTATAGTAAGTTTCATCTAACAGAGTATTTTTGTAGTTTCTCATTACCAAAGCAGGCATCAGATACTCAAACATTGTTCCTGCCCATGAAACAAGGCTCCTATACCCCTCACTTATCGTTAAAGCCCTACCCAATTTATCCCAGTGTTTTTTTGGCACTTCTCTTCTGGTTATTGCTATATAACTTACTATTCTTGCTTCAGAAGCAAATAAATCATAATATGAGTTAATAAGTTTTTCATCTTCTACATTATATCCAATAGAAAAAAGATGTCTTTTATGGTCATATAAAGGTGTAAAATCAGTATCTTTTATAAGCTTGTCTATTCTATGAATCAAATCCTTAAAGCTGTTTATAATTGATTCAACGTTTTTCTTTAATATTTTCAAATCATTTCTAAGTGATAACAGATATCTTGATTCTTCCTCTTTATCTTTAACAATTTTTAAAATATTATCGATTTCTATCATCATTTTTTCGTAGGTATATTTTAAATCTACTAAAGAAATATCACTTTTTATATTTTCCATAATGATTTTTAATTTAATGTAAACATCGTTATTTAGAAATTCCGGGTGTTTTTCAATATCAACATCTAGAAAAATTTTATCAATTTCGTTTTTTAACCAACATATCATATCAACTAACTTTTTTTCCCAAACTGATTCTCCATATTCTTTTGAAGACAATGTATTGATTAAATTTTTCCAATCACTTAATGTTGGGCTGCCTCTTTCTATTAATTTGTCTAAATCACTTATATCAGAAATACTTTCTTTTTCAATTAAAAGGATAGTATCCTTAAGACCTTTAACAAGGTTTATATCAAAAATGGGTTTTTCCAAATATTCCAATATACCTTGTTTTAAGGTTATTAAATATCCGATGAAGTTTCCGCTGTCTACACTTGACACAAAAAAAGGCCTTAAAACCTCAAGGGTTCGGGTATCATACCAGTTAAACAAATGACCTTTCCATGTCTCCATTTTTTCAATAGTAGATACGGTTTTTTCTATTCTTTCAAACATTTGAGTTGTCGAAAGATACCCTAAATCCCTTGCTGCAAGAGTAGAAATAAGCAAAAAGCCTATGTTAGTAGGTGATGTCCTGTGAGTAATTCCGTTTGGAGGATTCTCCTGAAAGTTATCAGGTGGAAGGTAATTCTCTTTTGCTCCCGCAAAGTCTTCATAAAACGCCCATGTCTTCCTTGCAATCCTCCTCAATTCGGTTATATCTTCTTCATTCAACATTTCTAAAGTTTTATCTTCATCCTTGCTCACATAATATGCTATTAATGGTGAAAATACCCATATCGCCGCAAGAGGTAGTGTATATATCAAATTAACAGGTTTTATAAAAAAAACAAACATAAAGGTTGCCACAGCTATTAACATTGCAGCCTTCATTCTTTTAAAATAACTTTTCAAATCATTTTTCAAGTTTTTTTCTACATCCGCTGCTGTCACCCATTCAAGCAAATTCCTTTTTGATATATATACTCTATAAAGGGTTCTAAATATAGCATCAGTCATCATAAAAGCTTGATAAGGCAAAAACACAAACAAAAGCACAGCTTGATACAATGTTGCTTTAAGCCCACATATAAGGTTTCCATTAAGTTTTTCCCTTATTTTATAGGATTTTAATACTATATAATCAGCAAATCCCGTAATTAGCGGAAAACAAATTGCCAGAAAGGCAAATCCCAGCCATACAAAGACATTACCCGGAAAAACTGTTAAACCGAAGAAAAAAAGCAACATTATGCTTATAGATACCAGACTTCTTCTCAGGTTATCAAATATCTTCCATTTTGACAAAGCAGAAAGGGGGTTCTTTATTGACTGACCCTTCCTGTTTTTTATTCTTGAAGATAACCATTTAATAAGCTGCCAGTCCCCTCTTACCCATCTATGAAGCCTCATTATATATGAACTGTATTTTGAGGGATAACCATCAATCAGCTCAATATCTGTTGCAAGACCAGCTCTAACATAACTGCCTTCTAACAAGTCATGGCTAAGTACTGAATTATCAGGAATTGCATCTTTTAATACCTTATTAAAAATATGCAGGTCATAAATTCCTTTTCCTGTAAAGATTCCTTCACCAAACAGGTCCTGATATACATCTGAAATTGCTGCTGTATACGGATCTATTCCTCCCTGGCCAGCAAAGATCCTTGTGAACAAAGATTTATTTGCACTTTCAATATCAACACCTATTCTGGGTTGTATCAAACCATATCCTTCTGTTACAATCCCTTTGTCTTCATCTAAAACAGCTTTATTTAAAGGATGGGATATCGCCCCGATAAGTTTTTTGGCCGTATCAAATGGAAGATTTGTATCTGCATCAAGGGTGATAACATATTTTAAATCCTTTAGATTTGATATATCACCTGAAATTATGGAATAAGAAGTTTCTTTTGAACCAGTTAATAATTGGTTAAGTTCTATTAATGCACCTCTCTTTCTCTCCCAACCCATCCATTTGCCTTGTTTTTCACAGTATTGTCTATGTCTGTGAAAGTAATAAAAAATATCCTGATTTTCAGCGTATTTTTTATTTAATTTTTTTATTCCTTCAATTGCTGCTTTATTTATTTTTTCGTCAATTGAAACATTTTTAGTCTGCGCATCTTTATAGTCTCCCACAAGGGCAAAATATAAATTTTTTTCCCTGTTTGCCAAATAACATACTTCTATTTGATCAATAAGCTCTTTGACCTTTTTTTCATTTGGCAGCAATGTTGGTATTGCAACCATTGTAGAAGCATCTTCGGGTATACCATTCCTATACTCAAGCTTTGGCAGAAATGCCGGTGGAAACATGTGAGTAAAAATCCAGTTAACTGTAGTAACTGAAATATCACTAGCTGGTATAAGCACAACAATTCCCACTAGGATACTGAGGAAAATATTTCTTTCACCTGAATATAAATATGAATAAGCAATAAAAAACGAACATATTAAAGCTGTTAAAACAAAAACAGGTGCCAGGTAAAAATATGTGGGATAATTATGGAAATAATCTTTCCCTTTGTAACCAAGTTCAGTTAATAGTTCTCTTCTGCCTTTGTCAATTATATAATAGCCCACATGTTTTGATTTGTCTTGAAAACCGTTGCCTGAAGCCTTTTGGGCACATTCTATTGCTTTTCGTGCAACATTTATTTCTGAAACCCTGTATTGCTTGGCAATTTTCTCTATTTGTTTTCTATAATAATCCCTGGATTCAAAATCCATTTTAGAATAGATTTTTAGAGGATCCTCTCTCAAAATCTTATTCACAAAACACAATGATTCAAATATGTCATTCCAATCTATTGTTGAAACAACATTTAGACTTGTTATAGCATTTTCTATTGATATTTTCCTTGCCGCTTGTTCTTTATGCTCTTCATTAATTACTTTTTCAATGGTAGTATTAAATTCAAGTAATTTTTTTTCAAGGCATGAAATAATTTCTGATGATTCAACTTCTTCCCTTCTAAGTTTCCTTAAAAGATATTCAACATACGAAGGATTTACTCTATCTGTTTTTTCTATATTCTCTTTTATCAAATTCAATAGTTCATCAGGGTCTTTACTGCTTAATTTGTCAACTTTTTCCCATTCAACTTGAGTCTCATATATTTTTTCACAAATATTCCTTATGTTTTCTATAAGAGCCATTCTAATCATAAGAGACAAAGCCCATACTTCTGCAATAGAAAGTATGCTTTGAGTTTGATATGATTTGATAAAATTAATCAATACATTTTCATCCAACCTGCCATCTGTATGAGAAACCAGTTCCAGAGCAACTGCATAAACTCTGGGATAGCCTTTAAGAAAACCACTGTTTAAAATATTAAGCTCTAATAAATTATCGTTTCTAAGGTTTTGTCTT
Organism: Thermosediminibacterales bacterium; assembly: GCA_029982205.1. Classification (GTDB taxonomy): domain Bacteria; phylum Bacillota; class Thermosediminibacteria; order Koleobacterales; family JARRCM01; genus JARRCM01. Next base: position 3,092 of record JARRCM010000003.1, on the reverse strand, counting down.
ATTACTTTTACCTGCTCTTCAATTTTATAAAAGTTATCTAGTAACCATTCAGAAGCAGGAGATAAATTTTTTTTCTTTTTGGCATCGTTAATTAAACTTTTATAAACCGATGAAATTAATCTAAAGTTGCTGTTTAGCCTTGATAAAAGAAATTTTGCCGAAGTTTTTTTTCCTGATACGGTATGAACCTTCGAAATTTCTTTTGCATGGTATTCCAGTTCCTCAGGATTTAGTAAAACATCTTTGATTTCTAATTGATTAGTTTTAATCTTGAAAAATTTATTAGAAGCCAAAAATACTAATATAACTAAAGCTATGAAAGTGAGAATCAAACCAAGCATATTTATTAATCATCCTTTCCTTCTCCTTTACTAACCCCGAAGGATGTTTTTTTTAATACTATCATCTATATATTTATTATGGGCTTCTGCTTCGTAATTTAATCCTTCTTTTATAGAAAATGAAATAAAACTTAAATAATAACTCAAAAGTCTATAATAACCATAAATGAAAAATTAAACATCAAGGAAGTAATAGAATTTATTTATGGAAACAAAGTTTTGAACGAGAATGGATAACATAAAAAAGGGTTTACGGATATCCGTAAACCCTGATATTCATTTGGCGGGAGCATGTGGGAATCGAACCCACCGAGCGCAGGATCGCTGCGCCCCAATGGATTTGAAGTCCATGGAACACACCAGTGCCCATCTACTCCCATATCAAGTTTTATTATTATAACATCTCTTAATAAAGTCCGTCAAATGAAAAATTAAAAGCCAAGGTTAACCCTGGCCTAATATTCTCCTAAAATTTTCACTTCAGGTTCTAAATCAACATTGTATCTCTCTTTTGCCTTCTGCTGAATCTGTTTTATCAGCTCAAGCACGTCTTTTGCAGTGGCATTACCTACATTAACTATAAATCCTGCATGTAATTCCGAGACCTGAGCATCTCCCACCCTATAACCTTTAAGGCCTAGTTCTTCAATTAGTTTTCCTGCATAAAAACCATCCGGTCTTTTAAAAGTACTGCCTGCACTTGGTAAACAAAGAGGTTGTTTCAACTTACGGCGCTGAGCCAGTTCATCCATTCTTTGTTTTATGGTGTTATAGTCTCCCTTTTGAAGCTTTAAGAGCGCTTCAAGTATTATTAAGAAGTCTTCTTCCTGAATCCTGCTATGTCTGTATCCAAAATTCATTTCTTTTTTTGACAACACCTTTATGTTTCCAGAATAATCCATGACTTTTACTTCTTCCACCACATCTTTCATCTCACCGCCATAAGCTCCAGCATTCATATAGATGGCTCCTCCTAGGCTTCCAGGAATGCCTCCTGCAAACTCCATCCCTGAAAGATTTGCTTCCATGGCCTTTTTTGATATAGCAGCAAGGAGTACACCAGCATGTGCTCTAATTTTATCATCAAAAATTTTAATTGAACTAAAATTAGATGCAATTTTTATAACAACTCCACGAATCCCTTTATCCAATACTAGCAGGTTTGAACCGTTTCCAATAACATATGGAATTAATTCTATACGGCGGCAAACATTGAGTGCATGCTTTAGCTCCTCAAGGTTTTTAGGAATTACCAATATATCAGCGGGACCTCCGATCCGGAAAGATGTGTGATCTTTCATGGGTTCATCTAATAAAACCCTGCTTTCATCAATTTTCTCTGCAAATTCACGAAACAGTTTATGTTTATTAATTATCACTATCTTTTCATCCCTTCATCACCCGCTTTGTATCAGTACCAGTTAAATATACTTTTCTTTTTTAATTATTCTCCTTTTACTTTCTGTTTTCCTTCTTGAGTTAAATTTTTTAAAAAACAGGCAAGAAAGGCCAACAATATTTTTTGCAACAATTTTAATTAGTATTCAAAAAGGATATTATACTGGATTTTGCATCTTCTAAGGCTTGCTTTGGAGATTTTTTGCCTGTAACGGCTTCTCTTATTTGATTTTGTATTATTGGTTCAATTTTTAGCCAGTTGGGATGGCAGGGAGGTGGTGATGTATAATTCAAGTTTTCTTGAATTCTAATCATATAACTGTCATCAAGGTATATATTCCCCACAGATTTTCTTACAGGAAACACTCCATAATCTTTAAGTTTTCTCTGTTCTTCTGGTGCTGTTATGAATTTCAAAAAGCTGATACATACGCGTTTTTTTGCCTCTTCGTCCTCTTTAAAGATCCCATATGCTCCGAACTCAGGGTGTATAATATTTGGCATTCCCAGTTTTCCTAAGGGGAATCCCGCAACATCAAACTTGAATCCCTTTCCTTCTTTTTCTCTCTGTCTCAACACATTAACAGCCCATGACCCTGCAGGAAACACCGCTATGTTTTTGTTTTCTACAAAAGCGGTCCATGCTTCTTTTGGACCCTGTTTTCCGAACTCAGGTGGAGTCACATTATATTTCTGCGCTAGGTCAACCAATTTTTGGAGACCCGATATTGCTTCATCGCTTGTGAAAGTAAATTCAGAAAGGTCATCGCTAAAGAGTTTCGCTTCATCTGATGTAATTATGCCCCATGTGTTGTAATATCCTTCTTTTATAAAAGAATGAAATCCAAAGACATCTTTTTTTCCATCACCATTACTATCATATGTCAACTCCTGTAATTTCGCAACAAACTCCTCCCATGTCCAGATACCGTCTTCCGGGGGTTTTACATTTCTTTCTTCAAAAATATCCATATTCAAAAACAAGGCATATGTAGTCATAAACCAGGGAAATCCCCATATGCTTCCATTATATGTTACAGCTTCAATTGCTCCTTTATAATAGTCTTTAATTTCATCTTCGCTTAAAAACTGTTCGACAGGTTCCAGTAAACCCTTTCGTATATAAGAACAATTAGTTCCAACAGGTGCAATATCAGGATAAGTTTTTTCAGCCACTGCTGCATCAAGTTCAAAAGGTCCGTATTCCCAATTAAGTTTTCTTAATTCAATAAAAACTCCCGGGTTGTTTTTTTCAACCGAAGTTCAACCATAAAACTCCGCAAAAGCCTTGATTTTACTGGGTTTATACTCCAAAAACCCGTTTTGTAGTGTAGACTTTGTTAGCTTATTAAA
>JARRCM010000048.1 GCA_029982205.1 Thermosediminibacterales bacterium | reverse complement strand
GTCGATAAAAATCGAGATACTTTATGCCGCTATGCCGGGGATGAATTTGCTGTTGTTACTACAAGACCCCTGGAAGATGCCGAAAAACTTGCCCTGCAGATGGTTAATGCCTTTGCCAATGAGAAATGGCCAACTAAAATAAAAGTTACTATTTCAGCTGGCGTAGCTGGAGGCCGCCGGTCAGGAATACGCAACTTCAATGAAAACAGCAGTTATATTGTGAAAAACCTGATTAATATGGCCAGTCTTGCTTCAACAAAAGCAAAAAAACAAAAAAGACCGGTAGTTGTTGTCGATGCCATAGAGTTTAAAGAAATGGTAAAAATGCAGGAAATTGCTTATGACAATTTAAAATAATGTTGTGTCAGATAAAGGAGAAGTAAGTGCCGATAGGGGATTTGGAACCAAAACCAATGAAGAGCTCTATGCTCAAAAGGGGGTAAGCGTATTTGTCTGCCATAAAAGGGCATGAAATTCTTTTATGCGACCTCGACGCCTTTTTTGCCTCCGTGGAACAGCGCGACCACCCGGAGTACCGGGAAAAACCGGTCATTGTCGGCGGCCGACCAGACCAGCGCGGCGTGGTAGCCGCGTGCTCATACGAGGCTAGAAAATACGGTGTGCACTCAGGCATGCCCATAAGCCGGGCTGAAAAACTGTGTCCTGATGCCGTTTTCCTTCCGGTTGATATAGAGCGTTACCGCTGCGTATCGGCCGAGGTATTTGCAATTTACGAGCGTTTTACGGCACAGATAGAAAAAGTATCAATTGATGAAGCGTACCTTGCCCTGCCAGCCGAAAAAGGCTTTGAAACGGCCCGGAAGATCAGAAAGACAGTAAAACAGGAATTGGGCCTGCCGATTTCCGCTGGTGTATCTGTCAACAAACTCCTGGCCAAAATGGCTTGCGAACTGGCCAAGCCGGACGGAATAAAGATGCTGAGGCCGGAAGACGTTCCTAAAGAGATCTGGCGTCTTCCTGTGAAGGAACTGCCGGGCGTTGGGCCGCACACTGAAAAAAAACTAAAACAGGCCGGCATAAAAACCATCGGGCAGCTGGCAAAGTTTCCAAAAAACAGAATAATCAAGATGCTGGGCAGCGTCGGGGAGTCGCTCCACGAATTTGCCAATGGAATAGATACACGGGAAATCGAGACGGAACAAGAACCAAAATCTATAGGTGAAGAAACCACATTTCCCAAAGACGTGTATGATAGAGAAAAAGCCCTGACTACCCTTTTGAAATTAACAGAACAGGTCGGTTACCGATTGCGCAGGAAAAAACTTATGGGGCGGACAGTTACGATAAAAATAAGATTCGGCGACTTTAGGACCATTACCAGGTCGCGGACGCTGGAAGAAGCCGTGGACGCCGACGGGACAATTTACAGGATAGCGCGTGAGCTTTTCCTTTCCAACTGCGGCAAGCCGCCCTGGAGGCTAGTAGGTGTACAGGTCTCCAATCTTGATAAAGGATCATACGAACAGGTATCCTTGTTTTCTTCTATAGAAAAGAAAGAAAGACAGTTGAGCAAAGTTATAGATGAAATCCGGGAAAGGTACGGCAGAGATGCTGTAAAGAGAGCGACCTTGATTTCTAGGAAGGAATCGAGCGAACAAAAAAGATTGTAAAATTAAATATTGGCTGCTGGTTAATCAATTTATGAGGCTCAAAAAGAACAGGATAAAAAATGAGAACATAATGATTAGACAGCGGTAAATAAAAAAGCTGTAGAAAAGCCACGAAGGAGTTACCCGGTGATTCTGTAAAACAATGCCATGGAGAAGATGTTTTAAAGGTAAATAGTTAATATCAAGCTGAACAATTAACAAAAATGTATAAGGAGACCTTATTATGATCAAAAAAATTATTTTATTTATTTTGGTTTTTACATTTTTATCTTTATGTGTAGGATGCGGCCATCTTATAGTAAAAGAAGATACTAAAAAACAAAAATTCAATAAGGTAAGTGATCAAAATGATGAAATTGTTCTAGATTTTATAAAAATTCCTGAGCAATTAATGATTAACACTCCAGAAACAATTAAACGACTTGAAGAATTATCAAAACAACAAAAAATTATTTTTGACAGATTTAAAACAACGGGAAATTTAACAAAAAAAGATGAAGAAGAATTAGAACGTTTAACCAAATTACAAAAGGAAATTCTTGATAATCGAAAAAAAATAACTAATGAGAAAGTCATAAAAGAAATTTTTATTGAAATTAAAAAACTTAAGGCAAAGGTGGTTAAAGAAAAAGATTATAGGCCGAGCAAAACAATGATGTGTTCTTTTGACTTAGTGGACGATAAAGAAAAAGGATTAAGTGGAAATGTAGAAAAGCAATATTACCGTTATATGATTTTGCAGAAAGATCAACATATAGTTATACCTATTCTTTATGAAGATGGAAAAAAAGTATTTTTTGCAAAAGCTAAAATAAGTGAAGAATTATTTAAAGAAATAAAAAATATTATAAACAATACGAAATTGATGAATTCACCAACATAATAACAAAAAGAGTTATGTAGTCCGCATAAGCATAAAATCTATACGGTCAGCACAACAGCGAAAGAAAGCCGAACGTAACCGTAAGGAAAACACCAGCATGAGAGCAGGCATAGAAGGCATCAACTCTGCATTAAAACGGGGGCATGGTCTTAGCAAACTCAAAGTTAAAGGTCTTATAAAATGCAGTATAACAGTAGGTTATGAGGTATTGATCCAGAACTTCAAAAGGTTTGCAAAATACATGCTGTAACAGGCCACAAATATTCGAGGTAATTATAGCTGATGTAACTTCCCAAGTCTAGAATAATTCCCATATTATTCCTTGTGAAATTTTCAAAGGTCAGATAGATGCTGTTTAAAACTTAGTTTCTACACTAGAATCATAATTAATTTATGAAAGGAGATGAAGGATGGGAAACAAGAAAATATATTATGGCATTTTGGTAGTTTGTATAGTAGTTGCGTTGATAGTTGTCTCACTTACTTATTTAAGGGTCAGGCAAGAAACTGGAGTGCATATTGTTTACCATGCTGTTAGTACACAAGGAGCAGCAGAAAACCGCTTTGGAATGGAAAGCGTGAAGTTCCACGGAACAATCAGTAATATTGGAGATAAAATTGCAAAAAACGTATCTGTAAGCGTGATATTTACAGACACCGCACACGACAAAGTGGTTAGAAAAACGGTAGTAGAAGGAGTGGATTTGCTTCCAAAGGGAGCAGCATCTGTAGAATTTGATACCGAGTATTTAAGGGAATTGACCATACCAAAGGCATTAGTAGATAAAACAATTCAGATTAATTGGATAGAAGACGGGCAATTGAGAACTATGACAATACCATCAGAAGATTCATTTAAGGAGAGGGGATAAAAATGAAAACAATTGCTGGAAGTATTTTGGCAGGTCTGAGTTTGTTGGCAGAGGTAGCCAATGAGTGGTTGCATCACTTCTTTTTCGCAGTATTTAACATTGCTAAGGGTACAATGCTTGAAGGGGGAGGAAGCTTTTCGGCACCTCCGTTCTATGCACATCCGGAGAGCGTACAAATCTTCATAGGAACGAGAATTGTTATTTGGATATTTATGGCTCTGGGTGTTGTAATGATAATTTGGGGACTCCTGGAAACGAAAACAAATAGAAGGTGATTATGACGAGAAATGCAAATGAGCATCTCAGGAACAGGGTTCTAAATTTCATCGCTGCATTGTTTCATATACTCCATCGGGCAAATATTTATTTTAAAGGGGATTTTCTTTGAAAAATACTTATTTGGTCTGTTCTTAGCATGGACCTGTTTTGAAGTAGGTTTTGTATTTCTCGTAGCTCCAGTATTGTTTATTAGAGAATGTTTTAGCAGGGAGTTATGACAAACAAATTGAGAAAATCACCATTGACATAAACATGGTAAATGAATTTTATGAGGATATGAATACAGAGAATCTGTTCGGCAAAGGAGTTAAACCCGAGGATTTAACTGACTATCACCTGGCAGGGGCACTGGCCGGTCCTCAGAAAGTATTTTCAAGACTTGCGATACATGCTATAAGTTATGAGAAGATACCTGTGAAGATTTTACAGAATGATACCACTTCAGTTTCTGTATATGGTGATTTCAAAGGAGAAGGCAATCTTAACATAACATATAGATACAGCAAATCAATACTGATTTAAAACAATTTTTATATGGATTAAGCGTAACATCTGATAGGATGCTCGTATGAGCTGATGTAAAAGACGGTAACACAACTGATAAGAAATGAAATTTTAAATTTATCCTGAATCCGTGATAACAAAACCAAAAAACACTGATAACACTTGCAAAGCCATACTTTCATAGATTTTCAAGCATTCACCCGTTTGGTGAAATATATTTTTCCTTCAACGAAACACTGTATCGAACCTTTACCAGCCCAAATTTTACAAACCCAATAATTTTATAGAAAAATATTTATTATAAGAATTTCTTGAGGTTAACTGTCAATTGTATTAGAATTATTGGCATGAGAGGAGGTTTTTTCCATAAGTTGATCCAGAACTTGATAATCTTGCAGCACTCATATTCAAGGATATATTATTAATAGCAGGACTTTTAAATCATTTAGATGTTCAACAAGGTTTTCTGTGAAGCAAAACTCTTTTCTATTGGGAAATATCTGCAGGCTGATTCAAGAAAACTAAAAACAGGTGCAAACCCCAAATAAAAAAATGCCATTGATAATCCTTGTAGTAGATTCTATGGGAAGATATAAATATACAGATCAGGAACTTATTGAAAATCTTAAAGATACTGCTAGAAAACTTGGAAGAACGCCAAAAAAACGCGAGATTAGAAGCCCGGGATCGTGGGTTTATATAGAACGTTTTGGGTCGTGGAACAAAGCTCTTAAAACAGCAGGGCTGGCACCTTTAAAAGAAATAGGATTGTCAAAAGAACATCTAAAAAAAGTTATACTGGACTTTTATAAAAAACACAGCCGTACACCTTCAGTATCCGATTTTTATAAAAACCCATACCTTCCTGATCCTCGACACATAAGCGAAAATTCGGTATGCGTTGGAACGATATTATGAGGTTTGGGAGCATGAACAACCTCAGAAGACTGGCAGGAATGCCCGAATGCCATAGGGGAAAAACAAATATACAAAGAAAGAAATAAAAAGTATATTGATTGCAGAATACAGGAGACTTGGGTATATTCTTACAAATAGGGAAATAAGGGAAAACAAAGAAATGCCGGCTTTATCGACTATTTTGAGGTATTTTAGGACTACAAGTATGCGGAGGTATGGTTGGATATATTAAAAAAATAGAAACTTATTATTGATAAAATATTTTACATAAAAAGTGGTTAGTATCAAAGTATAGTTCACTGCTTTATAGCTCTATCATAAATTGTTTCGCCGGTTTTTAAAATTTCATAGACAAAATTTGTTGGATCTGCATTATCTAATTGATTTGAAGAATAGGGAATTGCTTCTATGGATTCATCAACTTTCCAGGCCACTTTAGAAAGTAGTTGTAATTCTTTAAGTTTATTTTTACCAAAATCAGGAGAAAAGACGGCTAAATCAATATCACTAAATTCATTTGGATTTCCATTAACCCAAGAGCCATAAAGTATTACTTTACTTACTGTTACATATTGCTGGAGCTTGTTAATGAATTCATTTATTCTGTTTTTGATTGCAATTTTGCTTTGAACCATTTAAATAACCTTCTTGTCCGTTCTAATAATTTAGAGGAATATTCGTACTCTAGCGTGACTTTACTAAGCAAATTCAATAAACCCTTATTTTACAACGATTACAACCGATTATATGTATAGACTAAATATAATTGCTTAATTATAA
>JARRCM010000047.1 GCA_029982205.1 Thermosediminibacterales bacterium | reverse complement strand
GCTATTCAGGTAGAGGCTTCAAACCACCTTAAGCTGCTGTGGTCAAAAGCCATGGTGGTGAGCGTTAAGGAAAAGGCAAAAATGTGAATTTTGTCAGGTGAGAATCATGGAGATGAGTAAAAGCAAACCACCGTACAAGTGTCGAAACGTGGAATGATGTCATCAAAACTAGAATCTGACCGTCATTCTAGGATAAGTATAGAGGATACCTGATTACTGACTATATGGTGACCGGCATAGAGGTGGCATGAACATGATTCAGGCTTTTATAGGGAACGTGGGAACCTACGACTCTGATGCTAACGGAAAAACTACAAGTGGGAAAACCCCATAAGAGTGAAATACGGATGCAGAGTATAGGGACGGAACAGACTGTAGTAGTGAAGAAGTTCTTGTAATGAGAATGGAGCGAAGGGTCTGTATTATTCAGTTTTGGAAATCAGTCAACCACAAAATGGGAGGAACTAATGAACAAAACAAAGTCGTTTAAAATATCGAAACATATAGTGCAAAAAGCCTATGAAAAAGTAAAGGCAAATAAAGGTGCCGCAGGTATAGATGAAGTGAGTTTAGAAGAATTTGAGAAGGATCTTAAAAACAACCTATACAAGATATGGAATAGAATGTCTTCAGGAACATACTTTCCACCACCAGTTAAAGCAGTAGAAATACCTAAGAAAAATGGAGGAAAAAGAGTACTAGGAATACCAACGGTAGCGGACAGAATAGCGCAAATGGTAGTAAAACTACATTTTGAACCGAAAGTAGAGCCCTACTTCCTGGAAGACTCTTATGGATATAGGCCGAACAAGTCTGCAATAGATGCTGTAGGAATCACTAGACAGAGATGTTGGAAATATGACTGGATACTAGAGTTTGATATTAAAGGCCTATTTGACAATATAGACCACGAACTCCTAATGAAAGCAGTACAGAAACATACAAAAGAAAAATGGGAAATTCTATATATAAAGAGATGGTTAAAGGCTCCATTTCAAAAATCAGATGGAACCAAGATAGAAAGAAACTCTGGAACACCCCAAGGTGGTGTCATCAGTCCGGTACTTGCAAATCTATTTATGCATTATGCATTTGATAAATGGATGAAGAGAAACTATCCTAACAACCCATGGGCAAGATATGCAGATGATGGAGTAGTACACTGTAAGACTCTAGAAGAAGCAGAAAACTTACTAGAAGCATTAAAAACAAGATTTGAAGAAATAGGACTAGAAATACATCCTGACAAAACCCGAATAGTGTACTGCAAAGATGATAACAGAAAAGGGAGCCATACTCATGAAAAGTTTGACTTTCTAGGATATACCTTTAGGTCAAGACATGCCAAGAACAGATACGGAGAGTTTTTCGTAAGCTTCACACCAGGAATAAGCAGGAAAGCAAGCAAAGCAATAAAACAAAATGTGAGAAATATGAAACTTCAGTTTCGAACGAATCAAGAGATTAGTGACTTGGCAAGTCTATTAAATCCCAAGATAAGGGGATGGATAAACTACTATGGTAGATTCTGCAAATCTGAATTAGTCCCAGTGCTCAAACACATCAACAAAGCCTTACAAAAATGGGTTAGAAGAAAATATAAGAAGCTAAATAACAGTAAAGCCAGAGCAAAACGACTGAATAATGGGAGCCGGATGAGCTGAGAGGTTCACGTCCGGTTCTGAGAGAGCCTTTGGGTGAGACTCCCAAGGGCTACTTGCCCTTGTGGTTATATAGGGAAAATTCTTTAAATGAGCAGTTCTTTGAAGGGTTTGAAGGGCTTTATAATTATTAAAGAAATTAAATAAGAGGTTGATATAGATGAATATTGATGTATAGTGATATCGGACATTGCTTTTAGAGAGGATGAAAGCAGAGTAAGAAAAGATCATAGTGCTGAAAACCTTAATATTATATGTAATATAATGGATGCGATTGCCCTGGGCGATTGCTGGGATTTGGTTGAGACGTCAGGAGGATTTTTGATAAATATGTTGAAATAAGAAAGAAATTGGTATGTATTAGTTGTTTGGGGATGATTGTAGCGGGGGTTAGAGCAAGGAGAATACGGTTATATCGATGTAGCTTTGTACTTTACGATAATTTTTGTGTTTTGAGTTGTTTTGCGTTTGGTTTGTATAAAAAGATTTGGCGGTATGAAGTATAGATGAGCTTCTGGCTATTGTGTATGCTGTTACGGTGGGAATTACTTCTTATAGTTTAATTGGCGCCGGCGGTGCCGGAGTCCTTTTGATGAGAAAGCTTAAAAACGGTAATTGATGCGGGTATAATTATTTTGAGTTTTCGACAATCGAGAAGTATGACAAACCCGGATATTAGTATCCGGGTTTAGTGTTTTAAATCGCATTTTATAAAGGAAAATTGCATAAAAAGGAGAATATAAACAGGGAGAAGGGTAGTTTTTTGATGTTTACAGTAGAGTTGAAGGGAGTGAAAAAAATGCGTGTTCCCCGAAAACTAAAGGCTGATATAGAACGGGGTTTTATAGTTGCATACTACAAATACATAAAGAAATGTTCTGTTGATATTGATGACGAGTATTTTACTCGAACACCTTTTGTGGCAGTAGCTTACAGTAAAGATATGGTTTACGGCATGGACTTTTCTACGTTATATCATTTCGATGAGCAGGCAAAACCCAAAACCCTTGTCAGGCGAGTAAAAAGAAGAGTAGAGGCGATTGAAAACTATTGTAAACTGTGGGGGATTCGAAGAAAGGCTCCGATAACTCCATTATATGAAATATGGTGTTTCATACCTGCCAATATCAGGGTAACAGAAACAGTAGAATCGGCTTTAAAGCAGGGTCTACCGATAAAACTGGTTATGTATGATGAAGTGCTTGAACGGTTGCGTCAAACGGTATTAAACCTTCCGGAAACAGACAAAGACGAAAACGCTTTTGTTCAAGCCGCAAAAATGATAAGAAAGGCATTTAAGCTGAAATAAAAGTTTCTTTTTTCAGAGACCTGTTTAAAGTCAGCTTACATTAAAACCTGGATAGATTTAAGATAAGCAAAAGGGATTTTAAAAAAATTGTAGAAATAAAAAAATGACCGGTTAAGTCTGATACCTCGAAAAAAAAGAAATCAGCTTATGGGAATTATTAATTATTATATTACCAGGAGGGAGTGAGGAATTTGAAAGAAATTCTAAACCAGATTCTAACTGAAATACATGAGATGAAATCGGAGATTGCTGGAATCAAGTCAGTTCAACAGGAAATGAAATCCGAACAGCAGGACATGAAGTCAGAAATTAAAGACATCAAGTTAGAGATTGCCGGTATCAAATCAACCCTGCAGGAACACGGCCAGCTTCTACGCGCACTGGAACACAGGGCTGATATTACCGGTGCGGGGGTTACTCGTTTAGAGGAAAAAGCCAATTACCTGCAGGGCGATATAACCCACCTCAAGCGAGATGTAGACGACCTCAGAAGCGATGTAGTTGAACTTAAAAGCAATGTCGCACGCCTCGCAGACGAACAGGCCAAAATATCTGAAAACCAGAAAGAAAATGCCAAAATTCTTAACACTGTTCTAGATAGCCAACACAGGCAGGAGCGGGTTTTAGAGGTTCTTTCGTTGCGTTCTCTGGAAAGTGAAGCACAGATCCGTGAACTCAAGCGGGCCAAATAAAATAAAAACATCCGAATGGTGTTAATATAATAAGGAACATATTGATAGAGTTGGGAAAGTTATTTATGAAAAAGGAAAGAAATAAACCAAATATGCCGAGAACAGCAAGGAAGGTAAGAAAAAAATTAAACGACGCTTTTTTTCTTATATAAGGTGCCAGGCACGACAATTAACCGAAACCAATTGGGAATATCTTAAAGATGCTCAAAAAACTTTGTTAAGAAATCCTCCGGAGTAATGGCCGGTACAGGTAAGTTTGTAAAGTCTTTGGTGTTTCGTGTGATGATATAATCGATATTTGCACGCTTTGCACAAACACAGATTAACTCATCCTCAAAATCACGGACGTCCGGATGAAAGGCATTTCTTATATCTTTTGCTGTGACATCAATAATATCGATAAGCTGCAAAAGGATATCCATGGCTGTATATACTTTTTCCTTATCTTTCAGAGAACGGTTTAAGACGTAGTGGATGTCAGTAATGGAATTGGCTATGACATAGCCTTTTATCTGCTTTGTTTCGACTAAACGTAAAACTTTGGAGGAAAACTGAACAAAGGGCTCCCTGTTTTGAAGTACATCTAAAATGACATTGTTATCAATCACTATCTTCATGTTTCATCAGTCGCTCCCTTCGTGCGTCCTCCATTGTGTAACCATCATCAGGGATGATACCGACAAGTTGGTTTACTAAACTCACCTTGTCGTCTTTAGGGATTGTAACCTGAGCTACTGGAATTCCGTTACGGGTGATAATAATATCCTCTTTGTTTACTATTGCCAGATATTTGCCTAAGTTTTTTTTAAACTCGGTAGCAGTTACTTGCAGCATAAGGGCACCTCCTTTAAAACATATTATGAACAATCTTTATTATATTATACTACATATTGTGCGATTTGTGAATTAAAATTAAGATATCGGACAAAGTTTAATTAATTAAATTATATATGTTCAATTACAAACATTTGTTTGCAACCCTTAGGGGGGGATACATCTTACAGAACCTCGATTGAGATAGAGTTTGTTTTGAAAACAGGCGCCGGGCCAAAAATAAGAGAAATTCTGTAAGTTTTGAAATAATAAAAAAGTAAAAAAAGGAATTTGGAAATGTTTGCAAAATAAATAAGTATTATCGTTTTAGGGAGGTGGTTTTATGATTAGACTTAGAGAGTTATATAAATGTGATGTCTGCGGTAATGTTGTCGAAGTTGTTTATGCTGGAGTTCCGGCACTTGTTTGCTGTGGCAAATCAATGAAAAAACTGGAAGCCTATACAGAAGATGCTGGAAAGGAAAAACACGTGCCGATAGTTGAAAATTCTGGCGGGGAAATAAAAGTAAAAGTGGGCAGTATTGAACATCCAATGGAGGAAAACCATTATATAGCCTTTATTGAGGTTTTGACAAAAGATTATGTATTAAGAAAAGAATTAAAAGCGGGGGAAAAGCCTGAAGGGCAGTTCCGGATTCAAAAAGGAGAAACTGTGGAAGTAAGGGCTTACTGCAATTTGCATGGATTGTGGAAGAGTAAGGAGTAAAAGCAAAAAAACATTGAATTGTGTCTGGATTAACTTTTGTATGCTTTATTACGGAAAAAACTGACGGAAATAATATGATAAGGGGATAAGATTATCATGAAAAAATATAAATGTATGGTTTGTGGATATATATATAATCCTGAACATGGTGATGATGAATCGGGTATTGCACCGGGAACAGTTTTTGAAGATTTGCCGGAGGATTGGGTATGCCCTGTTTGTGGTGTGGCAAAGGACCAGTTTGAAGCTTTGGAATAATAATCTGGACGATTTGGGGTGTTGGGATGAAACCTGTTAAAATAACGGACAATATATACTGGGTTGGAGCAGTCGATTGGAATATTCGGAATTTTCACGGATACCTTACCCAAAAAGGTACTACTTATAATGCATATTTAATAATAGATGAAAAAATAACTCTTGTTGATACAGTAAAGTCTTCTTTTTTTGACGAGATGCTGTCACGAATCTCAGCAGTAGTTGACCCTTCTAAAATTGACTATATAGTGTCTAATCATGTAGAAATGGACCATTCAGGAGGTCTTCCCCGTTTAATAGAGGCAGCTAAAAACGCGAGAATTATAACCTCCCCGAATGGAGAAAGGGGACTTAAAGCTCATTATAAAGCGGATAACTGGGATTTTGCAGTGATGAAGACTGGAGACAGGTTGGATTTAGGTAAAAGGTCACTGACATTTGTACATACTCCTATGGTGCATTGGCCGGATAATATGGTAAGCTACCTGAAAGAAGATAAAATACTGTTTTCCAACGATGCTTTTGGGCAGCACATAGCTTCATCAGAATGTTTTGATGATGAATTTCCTTTTGATATTATGTTGGAAGAGGCAGGCAAGTACTATGCTAATATTGTGCTTCCATACGGCAGCCAGGTGCATAAGGCATTAGAAGCATTAACAGGACTGGATATAGAGATTATTGCTCCAAGCCATGGATTGATTTGGCGTTCATATGTTCCAAAGATTGTTAAAGAGTATGAAAAGTGGGCAGCAAACGAGACAGAAGACATGGCAGTGATTGTTTATGATACCATGTGGAACTCGACAGAACGTATTGCCTATGCTATTCAAAAGGCATTTGATGATAAAGGTATCAGTACCAAAATGATGAACCTTAAAACAAACCATATTTCTGATATCATGACACATGTGCTTAAAGCCAGATATATTTGTCTAGGGTCGCCGACTCTTAATAATAACATGCTTCCTACAGTAGCTTCATTTCTTACCTATTTAAAGGGCCTTGCTCCAAAAAAGAGGATTGGGATGGCTTTTGGTTCTTTTGGCTGGAGCGGCCAAAGCGTAGGTCAGATTGAAGAGGTGTTAAAAGAAGCGGGTTTTGAACTTTTAAATAAAGTATCTATTCGATATATTCCGAGTGAAGAGCAGCTTCAGGAAGTAACCGAAAGTCTGAAGAAGCAGCTGGTGCGGTAGTTCGGGGCTTGTAAAGGTAAAAAGGATTTAGCAACAAAAGCAAAACATTTAAATTATGATGCGATTCATGATACTGTTCATGAAATGTGTAAAGATGAAGCACGTCATGGTGCAGCTTTCCAGGGATTGCTTAAGAGATATTTTGGAGACAAATAATTGTTAACAGGTAGGCGTTGCCTACCTTGTTTTTGTCTATATCATCCGTATTATCCATACATTATTATCACTTTCTTCTGAGAAAACTCCCTCTAAATCTTTGATCTAGTTGGAGATGAATTGGGCTTTTTTCTCTGATTTCGGATATACTTTTTAATGGTATCTATAAGTTGTTCCTCAGAACAAGCCATGTATGCATATAACTTTGAAGGGAAAAGATATGATGGGTGCTGCTTTTGATGAAGCTGCATTAACGAAAGAGGAGTAGATAATAAGAGTCTGATGGGCTTAGTAAAAAGATGACGGAAGTTATTATAGAAAATGTAGGTTGGTTAGTTCCACTAGATATTGAAAGCACTACTGCAGCAGATCTGGTATCAAAGTTTAATCATATAGTGCGGAAATTCGCTCATTTTGGGGTTTATTTTGTGCTAGGAATATTGATGATGAATACACTGAGAATAAGCGGCATGAGGGGCCGTAAGGCATTCATCTTTTCTATCGTGTTTTGCATTCTTTATGCAGTGAGCGATGAAGTGCATCAGCTGTTTCTGCCGGGTAGAGGCACACAGGTGGCTGATGTCATGATTGATAGTGTAGGAGCTTTTGTAGGGATAGGGATGTATAAAGCGATTATAGCAAGACATTGGAAATAGCCAAATAGACATGAACGGTCCTTTGGATGAAAATTTGCGCCAAAGAATCGAAGAACAGGGTGTGGAGGTCTACCGTCGGAACTGGATGAATAAAACCAAAAAGACAGGTGATGAAAAATGA